>CALDEM010000009.1 GCA_937942435.1 uncultured Saprospiraceae bacterium | reverse complement strand
TCTTGCCGAAACTAAAAAGACGCTAATAAGAACGAAAAGCCAGTTGAGTTTGTCATGAACAACGTTTTTTAAAAAGGCTTGACTCTTAGTTATTCTTATAGGGTTTTTATAAATCCACTTAACAATACTTCCATTATACTCAAGTCCTAAATTCATATGTATATTTTCAAATTAAACTTATCCTCATCTACAACAAGCTTCAATTTCTGACGACAATAGAAGATCAAATCCAATTAGATCACCTCATCAACCCAGCAAATTTCTGTCGAGCCTTAGACACCTTAGGTGTGATCACAACTGTGCAGTAGCCATGAAAGCTACCATTACGTTTGTAGAAGTTATGATGCTCTGCTTCTGCAGCATAGAAATTAGAAAATGCCGTCACTTCAGTGACGATAGGATCGGACCACAAGGTCGGTGCTACTTCAGCTTTTGATCGCTCGGCCACTTCTCTTTGCTCTTCATCATGATAGAAGATGGCTGATCTATATTGAGGGCCTTTGTCGGCGCCTTGTTGATTGAGTGTGGTTGGATTATGAGTCGTCCAGAACACTTCAAGCAATGTCTCAAAGCTAACCACCTCAGGATCGTACTCGATCTGGATCACCTCTGCATGACCGGTCATCTTACCACATACTTGTCTGTAGGTTGGATGCTCAACATGCCCTCCTGCATATCCAGAGGTGACAGATTCTACACCTTTGAGATCTTGAAATACCGCTTCCGTACACCAAAAGCAGCCACCACCGATTGTTGCTAATTTGAAGTTGCTCATATCAACCTTAACTCCGTTTTACTTGAAAGAGTTCACTCCTTACTTAAAGGGGCGTTCTTCAGGATCGTAGCCCAATGACTGTAGTAGATCTCTGAGGGCATAACCCGTGCCAGCTGGCCAATATTTGACTTGATCGAAAGGGACCACCTTAACCTCATCTATCTCATCTGTCAAGACGATCTCTCCTTCTGCCTTGACATGATAAGCGATGATCAGTTGATTCATCCGCTTAAAAGTATAGTGCCCTATAAATGATACAATCTCAGCATCGAGGCCGATCTCTTCCTTCACTTCCCTGATCACCGTCCCAGCTGGATCTTCATACATCTCAACGAATCCTGTGATCAATCCAAACCAACCTTTAGGCCAAAGTGCGTTATGCCCTAAGACGACTTGCTTATCGCCATGCTCCACTACTGCCGCGACAACAGGTGTAGGATTCTCATATTGGACAAAGTTACATGTCTCTGAACTGCAAGAGTTATAGTTATTGAGTCCTGGTGCCATCTCAGATCGACACTTGGGGCAGTAGATAAATGGGTTGTGGTACATAGGTTGTTCTTATGTTGCTAAAAGTACCTCTTTATAATCTTAAGCCTATGGGTGTACTCCTCTATTTCGCGATTAAAGATGCCATAGTGATCCATCGCATCGATCCGTACTTGTCCTGACGCATGGATGATCTGCATATCAGGAAGGATGATACCCACATGGGTGATTTTCTCCGTCGCTTTGGTAAAGAATGCCAGATCGCCAGGGAGTGCCGCTGTCACAAAATCAATCGTCTCTCCTTGGGTCGCTTGATCCTTAGCATCACGTAGGATGGCCAATCCCACACACTTATATATCAACTGCGTAAATCCTGAGCAGTCGATACCCAGTGGCGTCCTTCCTCCCCAGAGGTAAGGTGTATTGATCAGTCGACGTGCCAGCTTCTCGATGAGCTCGCCATCCACCTGCATATCCTTGGTCTTAATCGCTTGCCCGCTAAATCGATAATTGACCTCCGCCAACTTACTGGTCATCCCATCATAGGCTGGCAACTCCGCCCCCATCGTAATCCATGTACTCTTCTTATCAGCAAATATCGTATCAAATAACTCCAGACTATAAGCACTCACATCCGACTTACGCTCCTTGATCTTAGTCAGTTGCTTCGTATCGATCCATCCTTCGTACCCGTCATAATCCAGCTTGATCTTCGTCCAGTTCTTTTTATGTTGTTGGAGGACAGTTGCGCTTTCGCCAAATAATAGCTGCGTAATCATCTCTGAAGCATCATCTGGCTTCGCCCGTAACGGACACACTGTTAGAACTGTAGTTACCTTACCTTTCAATCTTAGATCACTTGGTTTGACCAAGATATGAACTCTTACTTTAATGAATCTATCTGTCCTCTTACATTCCATATCAGCGCGGACTGTATACTTTTCCATAGCCCAGCCTCTTTATTAACAAAGACAAAGAAGAACGTCTTTCGCCAGTGCAACTTGACAAAGCGGCTTTAGCCCCTTGCCGTCCTTGAGATTACGTTAAGCACAATAAAAGGCAATGGGCTGAAGACCGTTGTCAACTCCTCTTGAGAAGCATGATACATCCTCTTGACAAGGAGGCTTTAACCCCTTGCTGTACTTGAGTTTACCTTAAGCACAATAAAAGGCAATAGGCTGAAGACCGTTGTCAACTCCTATTGCGAAGCATGATACATCCTCTTGACAAAGCGGCTTTAGCCCCTTGCCGTCCTTGAGATTACGTTAAGCACAATAAAAGGCAATGGGCTGAAGACCGTTGTCAACTCCTCTTGCGAAGGATGATACATCTACTTGACAAGGCAGCTTTAGCCTCTTGCTGTCCTTGAGTTTACCTTAAGCACAATAAAAGGCAATGGGCTGAAACCCGTTGTCAACTCCTCTTGCGAAGGATGATACATCCACTTGACAAGGAGGCTTTAACCCCTTGCTTACCTCGCTAACACAGCAACATACCATCATCAGTACCTCGCGCTGAAACGACCACAGCCATACTACAAAACAATAACAATCGTTAAGGACCATATGCACTTTGTGGATCGTATAGTGAAGAGCGGCTTTTGGATCATCATTCTGATGCTCAGTGTGAACATACTGCAAGGACAAGATGCCCAGTTTAGCCAGTTCTATGGCAATCCCATCTATCTCAATCCAGCGCTCACAGGTTCTCACTCAGGCACCTACAGATTAATGTCCAGTTATCGCACGCAGTGGAATGGTGCGATTGAAGAACCCTTTACAACATTTAGTGCGGGAGGCGATGTCAAGTTTACGATACGTAATAAGAAAGGATCATACAGCGGAGGCAATGATCGCGCTGCTGTTGGTCTACAGTTCTTTTCAGATCGTGTGCGCTTATTTGATTACAACACGCATCATTTATCTGCCTTTGGCGCATATCATAAGTTACTTGGAGCAAGTACTTATCTGAGTGGAGGATTTCAATTAGGCTTAGGCCAACGTGGCATCAACTATGAAGACTTAACCTTTCAAGATCAATTTAATGGCGTCAGCCAGTTTACTCAACCCACAGGAGAGACATTGCCGTCTAACTCTGTAGGTTATGGTGATCTTTCTTTGGGCTTACACATTGGATCACAACCAGCCACTGATAGAGGTTATTACTTAGGATTTGCTTTCCATCACTTTAACAAGCCCAATATCTCATTCTTCGATCGTGACTTATCTATTGGAGAAGAGTTCTTACCTTTTACCGTAGATCCTAAGTTGACACTGCATGGCGGATTTTCAGTAAGACGGAGCGAGTTATTAGCGATACAACCACGAGCCATCTTTATAAAACAAGGAGAAGCATCCACAACGATCGTCGGAACTAACCTAAAGTATAACTTTATAGATGCGGATCGAGTTGCCTTACATTTAGGAGGTTGGGTACGAGCCACAGACAACCTTACTACCTTTCAACCTACAGACTTCATCATCTCAGCAGCTTTTGAACAACGTGGCTTGCTGATCGGATTTAGCTATGACTACCACCTTAGACAATTGAGCGGCACTTCACTTGGTCAAAACTCTTTTGAACTAACTATATCCTTCATCGGTGAGCATGAAAACGAAGATCGCATCTGCCCAGAATTTTAAGCAAGTGTTTTTGTATCTCAGTGTATGTATTTAAGTTCTCTTATTGAACTTATGTTTTGCACAATCTAAAACGCTTCATAACTAACTATATCCAACCCATAGCCATCCAACCCAATCCTCTTCTTAGGGTTATTAGAAAGAAGTCTGATTTTCTCTACACCCAGTTGGCGTAAGATCTGAGCCCCAACACCATAATCTTTTTGGATCTCGCTGGTGGTCTTCTTGGTTTCTACACCTTTGTCCATGGCTTTGAGTCGCTCAAGGAGATTCATGTTACGTTCTTCTTGTCTCATGATCACAATGACACCATTCTCTTCATCCTTAAGGTGCTTGAGTGCTCGCTTCACTGGTGAAGAGAAATCTGTCAAAAGGTTATAAACCTGCTCTCCTGCATATGAGGAGTGCATCCTTACACAGACACCTTCTCCAGATGTGATATTACCTTTTACAAGTGCTAAGTGTATATCATCAGTGGTAAGTTGCTCAAATGCATGTACTGAAAAATCTCCATAAGGGCTCTCTTGCTTAGTTCGATATACCTCTTTGACGATGCTTTCAGTCCGCATCCTATATGCTACAAGATCTTCTATTGAGATGATCTTCAAGTTATGACGAATAGCAATCTGCTTCAGATCAGGCATCCGCGCCATTGAACCATCCTCATTGAGAATCTCGACCAATACACCAACGGGTTGAAGCCCTGCCATAGCAGCAAGATCTACAGCTGCTTCTGTATGCCCAGTGCGCCGTAATACGCCTCCTTTTTTTGCCCTTAATGGGAATATGTGGCCTGGTCGAGCAAACTCTTCTCCTTTACAATTTTTACTGGCCAAGACTTGCAAAGTCTTCGCTCTATCCTTCGCAGATATTCCAGTAGTCACACCATTGCCATCGAGGTCTATGGAAACTGTAAATGCTGTCTCATGAAGTGCAGTGTTTTTATTTACCATGAGTGGAAGATCTAACTCATCGGCCTTCTCTTCAAGGATCGGCGCACAGATAAGCCCTCGGCCGTGAGTCGCCATAAAGTTGACTATCTCAGGGGTAATGGTCTCGGCAGCACAGATAAAGTCTCCTTCATTCTCACGATCCTCATCATCGACAACGATGACCACTTTGCCCATGCGGATATCCTGTATCGCATCACTTATCGAATCCAGTACTATATCACTCATATTATATCTTCTGAAGCGCTTCTACCAGCGCCTTGCTATTAACGTTCCAATCAAATCGTTGTTCAACAAAAGATCGACCTGCTTTTTGGACAGACCTATACAATTCTGGCTGCGAAAGTAGTGATTTTATACACTTACCAAAAGTCACTATATCATCAGCTATCAATACTTCTACGCCCGCATCGGCACCTATGGCTTTATTGACAAACGAAGTAACTATCGTAGGTAGTCCACAAGCCATAGCCTCCAGCACTTTATTCTGCTGCCCAGAACCACTAAATATCGGCACTACCATCAGCTGCGCTGCATGATACATATCGCGCATATCCTCTTGATAGCCTAATATCGCGCAGTTCTTTGGCATACCTTTACTGGACAATTGATCATTGCTGGCACCTGCAATCACAAACTGATATTCTGCACTCAAGCCACAGAGCTCATCCCTTATCAATAGTCCAGCTGCCACATTGGGTGGGTAGGACATATTGCCGCAAAACAGGACATCATAAGTGGTCGATTTACCTTGAGTGAGCGGCGTATAATAACTCGTATCCACTCCATTGCTCATTATATTGACCCGTTCACGATGTTCTTCATGTAGATGGACTTGATCCCTTTCGGAAATAATATAATGATGATCAAACCAATCAAAGACTCGACGCTCATAAGCTTGAACCAATCGTCTCTCTCGCCCTTGTAGCAACTTCTTAAAACCAGTATCGAGATAGCTACCCGCCAAATCATTAAGAACCATACTATCCATATAGTCGATACTCAAACTGACACGGCCTCTATAGCCGTCGTCAGATAGCGGCCCAGTGAGTGTATCTGAAAGCCCCTCGACATAAGGCGCCATCCTAATCAGCTGCACAAATACATGATTAGGATGTAGTTCTTTGATCTGCCATTGGACCTGTTGTCTGATAGACTGATCAAAGAAGTATCTGACTTGCATCGGCATCGAGGAAGCCATGTGTCGCGCGATGTTCTTATTTCTCTTAGACACTGGCAAGACATGGATATTCATACTTTTGCAAAATGGTCTAAGCTGCTCCAAGTCATCATCACTCGGATAGTCCTCTTCTATACAGATCAGGTGAATATCAGCACAGCCTGACAACACTCTGATATGATGATATAACCGCAAGCGATCGCCTTTAATCAATGGTAACGGAAACCTCGATCCTAATATGACAATCTTGGGCCTCATAGTGGCTTCGTGCATGGCTTATAATGATGATATCGCTGACATCACTGATTGTGCTATCTGATCAATGTCATGATGCTGCACAAGATATTGCTTGCCTTGGACTATCATGTCCTCGAGTGAAGAACTTGTTGAAGGCCCATCTCCTATTATAAATCTCACCGATGCTTGCCACTCTTCTGCTGTGTCTGCTATTAGAATCTCCTTGCGATGCTCAAGTGCCAACCCTTCTTTTGCTATGCTCGTACTGATCACTGGCACCTGTAGTCGTAGGGCTTGTAAGATCTTAACTCTGATCCCGCTACCAGATAATAGTGGAGCGATCATCACATCAACAGATCTTAAGAAGGCGTCGCTATCTACAACGGCTCCTATGACTTGTACAGCTTCGGACCGTGGTAATTTTAAATCTTCACCATTCTTTCCTGCTATCTTTAACTCAACATTAAGATGAGTCTTCTTAAGATCTGGCCATACTTCTTTTAAAAACCATTGTAGTCCCTCTACATTAGGTCGCCAATCTAACAACCCTATATAACCCAGGATAAGAGAATCCTTTTTTTTCTCAACGTCGTTTTTGGCAACTTTCGATTGATCTGCCACTTTCATACCTATTGGTGCGACTAACATCGCCACCTCTTCATTGTTATTAAGTAATCTCTTGATTACGTCCTGATCATGACCTGATACCGGCAAAACCAGATCAGCTTGAGCCATAACCTCAGCTTCCCAAGCCTTCAATCTCTTACTTTGATCTTTAAAATACCACGACTTCATAGCCCCTAAGCCTTCTGCATACCTAAGCCATATAACGTGCTCGACATTATGTGCCCTAAGGATTACCTTGATATCTGGATTGAGTTTCTTGATCGTACGCACATAGTGCATCATATAAACAGTCTCAACGAGTACTACATCATACCGATGTCTTTGCATCCATGACTCAAGAGACTTTCTCACCTTTTCTTGATCAAAACGATCAGCATGGTATGACCCACGTGAAACCAGATTTTCTAATGCCCCTATTCTACTGGTGGTTATAATCGTATCAACGATCTCAACCTCACTATAAACTTTACGTGTTCTCAGCTTCTGGCGGATCTCTTCATCTTCATTCGAGACATTATCTCCTCTATTAGGATAGATCGTAAATAAGTCAAGCACCACACCGCAGTTATGCAGGCCTTCTGCCAAGGCAGTAACTGCCCAAGCTTCTCCTGATGTTAAAGGAAAAGGAAGTTTTTTAGTTATTTGAAGTATGTTCACTTACCACAAAAGTGCAAAGGAAATATTACATATTTTCTTTTAGTTGCTTTCGAGTTGTTTAGCGATTCCATGATACATTAAGTTGAGGTACCTGCCTAATATTCTTATTTTTTCTACCTCATAATAGAGTTGAGCACGAACGAATGATCTTCAACGCAATAGTCTTAATATCACGCCAAGTAAGACGAAACCCAAAGTCTCCTTCTGATATAAAACACTGACAAGAAGCAGCCTTGTTTATCAGTATACCAATTGCAAGAAGGCAATGCTCCAAAAACTAAATCGCCTTAACACAAGAATAACCTTATCCATCTCGTTTTATTCGTTTCGATAGTATCACAGCTATAATCACTGTCGGCTTCACTATAAGTCAGTTCTTAATCTGTGATCTTGAAAAATTACTTCAATCAAAACACAAAGAGATGAACATCCTTAGATTTTTTGCACTAATGTCTTTCTTACTCTTTTCTACCTTTGTTTATAGCCAAGTGGCCGTACGAGGAGGTCTCAATTATTCTAATGTTTCAGTTGACGGCAGTAATGTTGATTTTGGATCGGGATCCAAAATTGGTTATCATCTTGGACTGCAAGGAGACTTTGTTTTGGCGGGACTGAGACTACGCCCTGCGTTACTTTATCACGTTAAGGGTGGAAAAGGAGAAACTTCCGGAGCAACCGGCAACACTAATCTACACTACCTTGAAGTGCCAGTCAATCTAGCACTTAAGATAGGTGGAGATGCATTCAGTATAATTGGTGAGGCTGGTCCATACTTTGGATATCTGCTCAATACGAGCTCAGGATTTGTGGACAACTTGGATGATCGTTTAAACAAGTCTGATTGGGGGATCAACTTTGGAGGAGCCATAGAGTTGCAAGGTTTAGGAGTTGGCATAAACTATAGTAATAGTCTTTCTAATATCGCAAAAGAAGAACAGATCAGTGGAGCATTCAAAACGACTAATGGTAACCTCACTCTTTTTGGATACTTAAAGTTCTAAGATTTAGCTATCCTTCATAAATCAAGGGTTTACCCACCCAATTAGTATTCGTAATAGCTAAAATTTCGCATTTCACTTAGGATATGTGTTAAAGGACAATAAACTACATATTAAATATTTCTTTAATATAATGTTTATTGTATCTTTGATTTGTCCCGTTTTTAATTGTACCCCATGCTCATAGGTAAGAACATATCAAAGTCTTATGGAAATCTCAATGTGCTTGATAATCTCGATATCGAGATCAAGCAAAATGAGATAGCCGCTATCGTGGGCAAAAGTGGAAGTGGCAAAAGTACACTCTTACATATCTTGGGTACATTGGACACACCTGACTCAGGTACCATCTCAATCTCGGGCACGGATATAACAAGTCTTAACGAAAGAGAGTTAGCCAACTTTCGCAATCAAAGGATAGGTTTCATCTTTCAGTTTCATCACTTGTTAGCAGAGTTCACAGCATTAGAAAATGTTTGTCTCCCTGCATTCATCTATGGTAAAGATGAAGATGAGACTATTGCAAGAGCTAAGGAGTTATTAGCCTACCTTGGTCTTGACAGTAGACTGACTCACAAACCCAATGAACTATCTGGTGGAGAACAACAGAGAGTCGCTATTGCAAGATCACTGATCAACAAGCCAGACATTGTCTTTGCGGACGAACCAACAGGCAATCTTGACGATCATACTTCTGAGGATTTATTTCAATTATTGCTTAAGTTGCGTAGAGATTATAATCAGACTTTTGTCTTAGTGACGCATAGTAAGGATATTGCAAGTCGCTGTGACAGGACACTGGTCCTTAGTAACAAACAGCTAGCTCATGACCTCGCCTAAGAAGGGCAACACTACACAAGGAGAACCTCTACTATTTAAGTTTTCGGAGATACCGAAATACCTAAAATCATACTTAGCAGATGTCATAGACCTTAAAAAAGGTGTTGACGCTCAAGCTACCATAGCAGATATAAAGAAAAATTCTTCGCTAGCAGGTGCTAATGCTTGGATGCTTATGTGTTCTATTGTTATAGCATCTATCGGGCTAAGTCAGAACTCTCAAGCATTGATCATTGGTGCCATGTTGATATCCCCTCTCATGTCTCCGATACTTGGCATCGGTGTATCAATAGGGATTAATGACATGGTGACACTGCGTAATTCACTTTCTCATTTTGCGATTGCGATTGTTATTGCAGTTCTTACAAGTTATATATATTTTGAACTAACACCTTTTGATGAGCTCACATCTGAGATTTCTGCAAGAACAACGCCTACATTCTTAGATATCTTCGTTGCTATCTTTGGCGGATTTGCTGGCATCATCAGTATCGCACGAAAGGACGTGTCTACTACCCTTCCAGGTGTTGCGATTGCTACCGCGTTGATGCCTCCACTATGTGTTACGGGTTTTGGACTTGCACATGGAGAGTGGGAAACAGCTTCTGCATCTTTCTTTTTATTCTTTTTAAACACATTTTTCGTAGCCTTATCTACTTATCTAATTGTTCGGTATTTAGATTTTCCATATCGCCACTACTTAGATCTAAAAAAAGAGCGACTTAACATTGCTCTGATCATTTGTTCAAGTCTAGCATTAATCATACCTAGCTACTTAATCTTCAAGGATGTATTGCATGATCATAATCTAAAGACAGGCTTGAACACATTTAAAAAAGAGTGCCTAAAAGAAAATGAAATATATCTTGACAGTTATCATCATGGGATATCTAAAGAAACAGGACACCTTACCTTATATCTAAAAGTATACGGTGATGTGATTTCTGAAGAACAGGTGCCTGGATATGAAGAATGTTTAGCTGGGTTAGGGCTAAAAGACTTCCACATAAAAGTTATCTCTACCTCTGAGGTCAAGTTAGACGATGTAGAACTG
The DNA here is from genome assembly GCA_937942435.1 of uncultured Saprospiraceae bacterium. GTDB lineage: Bacteria > Bacteroidota > Bacteroidia > Chitinophagales > Saprospiraceae > JAJRXG01. Next base: position 51,888 of record CALDEM010000009.1, on the reverse strand, counting down.
ATAGAAGAAAATCTACAGACCATTACAGCCGAATTAGAAAAAAGTCAAAAAGAAAAGATTACCAATGATCAGTTGATTTCTTATTACCAAGACGCTCATATCGACAGCCTAACATTTGATCAGATACGAGACGAAGTCAAAGCACTTTATCCTGATATAAAAAAATTTGGCTTAGCCAACATCCACAATACTAACTTTTCTAATACATCTCATGATCTGCCAACTTTGATGGTTAATTGGAAAAGAGGGGCTCTTGCTCAAGAGGAGAATAACAAAAGACTATCGGCATATCTGGAGAAAAGACTGAATGTAGATAGTATCTATCTGATCAACTACTAAGTATTAATTATAGAGTTCTTTTTTTATACACAGATCAGGATAGTCCTTTTGAAGCACACAGTTGTATGACTTCTGATCTTCCGTACTCAATAGATAGGGTTGATGGACTTTGTCCGAAGGCACATCTGCTAATGCAGGTATCCAATGCTTTACAAAGCTACCATCAGGATCATAGCGCTTGGCCTGTGTGATCATATTAAAGTATCTTCCTTCTCTTGGGTCATTGCCTATGCCAGCGATATAATTCCAGTTTCCATAGTTGCTACAAGGATCGTAATCTATAAGCTGAGACTCAAAATACTCAGCACCCATCTGCCAGTTAAGCTTTAAGTCATTGACTAAGAAACTTGCCACATTTTGTCTTGAGCGATTAGACATATAACCAGTTGAATTGAGCTCTATCATAGCTGCATCAACAAAAGGCATCCCTGTACGTCCTTCACACCAGATTCTAAATAAAGACTCGTCCTCAGTTAGATCCTCTCTCAGTTCTCTTTTTATACCACCCTTTTTAAATATGTCATTACCATGCTTCTTCCCCATCAGTCTAAAGAAGTCCCGCCATAACAACTCAAAAAAGATATGATACGTACTCTCATTTTTAGAACGCTCCGCTTCATACTTTTTCAATTCATGGATGATCACTTTGGGAGACAGGCATCCATGTGCCAAATATAAAGATAGGCGTGTCGAGTAATCTTGCCCTAAAAGCTGATTACGTGTTTCTTTATATGTAGCAGCACTATCCGTACCCCAGAGATAATATTGGAGTCGCTGCAATGCGGGTTTTTCTCCTCCAGCCATGTGCACACAATCGAGAGACGCGATATCTTCATCAGTAAAGCCCCAATCCGACAAAGAAGGTATGGTACCTATATCTATATCTTGTCCAAACTTTGCGATCTCCTCAGGAACTGGGATAGGTTCTCTAATCTGAACAATCTTCTCAACCTCCTTTCTAAACTGAGTAAAAGACTCAGGCGTATGTGTAATTGGAAAAGGAAGATCCGAAGTGTAGTATAACATCTTGCCCCGCGAATATCTAACCTCTTGACCTACTTCCCACAGGTGTCCTTCTAGTGCATCTTGCACCTTCAGCTCTTCGTCCATCCGCTCACGATTACAAAACACCCAACTGGTTTTTAATTGCTTCGCTAATGCAAATACCTCATCTTCAGGATGTCCCGTTCTTACGATCAGGTCTGTACCTAATGACTGTAATGACTCTTTGAGTTGCCTTACTGATTGCTGGATAAATCGAGCTCTAAACTTACCTGTTTTGGGTAAACCATATGAGGTCGTCCCCTTAAAGGTCCGTATATCAAAAACATAGACTGGATATACTTCTCCACCAGAACTAAGCGCATCATGCAAAGCCTCATTATCATGAACTCTTAGATCACTGCGAAACCAAACGATGACTCTCTTCTTATTCATACTTGTTCTAAAGGATAAACACAATATTCTTTAAAGAGTTTGTACTTCGATAAAGATTAATTTTGTCCTATATCGCTAAAGTATAAATCATGAGCAAAAGATCATTTGTTTGTAAGCAGATAATAACCTTAGCTGTTCTGGTTCTTTCATTGAACCAGTGCAAACCACCCACTCCAGAGCAATTGGAGATCAACCAAAAACATGATGAGATTATGGTGATACATGACGAAGTGATGCCGCTCATGAAAGATATCTACCAACTTAAAAAAGAACTAAAGAAGTCTTCTGGATCAGAGGAGGTACAGATATTAATAAAAAGGCTCGAAGATGCTGATGAAGCTATGATGGACTGGATGGCTGGTTATGATAAGCCAAGTACATCTGACGAAAACTATAAAGCTTATCTTAACCAACAGATGGTCGACGTTAAAGAGATGCAAAACGCGATGTTAAATTCTATCGATAACGCAAAAAAATATTTGCAATAGCATGAATAAAATATACTTCATAATCTTAGGAGCTGTTATCCTCTTAGTAGGCTTAAGCTCGTGCAGCAAAGGTGATATCGGGCCTCTTCCGTTTATAGGTGATCGAGTTGACCCCGATGGCAATGAGATCATCCATAAGATCCGACCGTTTTCTTTTACTAATCAAAATGGCGAGCAGGTCACGAATGCGACTTACAAAAACAAAATCCATGTTGTGGATTTTTTCTTCACATCATGCCCATCCATATGTCCATATGTTGCAGCCCAGATGAAGCGGATACAGGATCATGTAGCTGACTATGGAGACGTCATGCTCATCTCTCACACTGTAGATCCAAAAAGAGATAGTATACCTGTCCTGAGAGAGTATGCTGAGAAGATCGGTGCTAATCACGATCTATGGCACTTCTTAAGAGGACCAAAGGACGATGTCATAGAGATCGCCAACGAAGACTACTTTGTCGCAGCGCTCGAAGATGAAGATGCACCAGGTGGATTTGACCACAGTGGCAAGATCATCCTTCTTGACAAGGATGCTAAAATTCGGGGATTTTGCGACGGCATGGACCCAGAGTCAGTCACTCAGTTTATAAAAACAATAGACTACTTACGAGGCACTTATGAATAAGGCTATTGTCGTTCTCATACTTTTGATCTCAATATGTCTCTCTTGTCAAACAGAGAAGTATACACAGGGCAAGCGGATCTATAAGGCACTTTGTAGTAATTGTCATATGGATGATGGTAACGGTCTGGGCCAAATATATCCATCGTTGCAGAAGTCTGTCTACCTATATGGTAAGTTAGATGAGCTGACATGCTTGATAAGAACAGGAAGACAGAGTAGCCACCTGTCGACTGTAGTCATGCCTTCATTTAGTAATCTACGAGAAGCAGAGATAAGCAATCTGATTAATTATCTTAGTCATGAGTGGGGTGATCAAAGTATCTTGCCTATCACATCTATAAGAGAACAAATAGAAACTTGTCCTTAGTCAATCGCATCCAAATCATAGGCCATGTCTGCCACGACAAAGTCCAAGAAGGATATATCCTAGGAGGCACTGCCTCTTACTGTTCTATATTTGCAAAGATGCTTTGTCCATATGTACGACTACTGACCAGTTATGGCCCAGACTTTTTATTCGCAGATACTTTTGACAACTTAGAGATAGTCTCCACAATTATAAAAAGCAACGATACAACGATCTTTGAAAACACATATACTCCTACCGGGAGAGTTCAGTATCTACATAGTAAAGCAGATGATCTACATGTAGGCGAGTCGACCTTAGAAAACCAAACCGACATCCTCTTTCTTTGTCCGATCACTGATGAGATTTTAGTCGAAGAGCACGTGCTTACCAATTACAAAGGACTCAAAGCCGCAACGATACAAGGATGGCTTAGAGATTTTGAAGCGGATGGTCTTGTCGTTCCTTCGCTTCCCAACTTTTCAGTATTTTCTAATCTTGATATCATTATTATGAGTGATGATGATATTGCTGGATTTGAAAAAGATCTGTTAAAGCAACTTATAGAGTTAGTCGACATCGTAGTGTTGACTAAAGGAGCAAAAGGGGCCGAGGTTTTTCAATCGGGAGAGACTTACTTCTTCCCTTCATACCCATCAACGCCTGTTGACTTAACTGGAGCCGGAGATATATTCAGCATTGCTTTTTTATACGAGTATGCACATATCCATAATATAAATCAAGCAGCGTCATTCGCGCATGCGGCGGCATCATTGAGCATCGAAGGCAAGGGTGTAAGCGCTATACCAGTTATTAGCCAGATCAGAGAGAGGCAACAATTATATAACAATCGGTATATTTAGAATCTATTATCAGGTCGCTATGAAAAAGATTCTAATTCCTTTTTTACTTATTGCCTTACTCTCATCTTGTAAGCAAGATGTGGACAAATCAAAAGTCAAGCAAAAGACAGCTGAACTTTTCGTTGCCAAGCCTGTCAAAGTGCCTAAGCAAGAAGTAGTGACTTTAGCATTGGGTGCAGTGGCTCCCGACTTTAATCTTCCGGGTGTAGATGGATATTATCATCAACTATCAGATTATGCATCTGCAGAAGTTTTACTTATTGTATTTACTTGTAATCACTGTCCTACAGCCCAAGCTTATGAAGAGCGCCTCAAGAAGTTGACTACAGATTATAAAAACAAGGATGTCCAAGTCATCGCAATATCACCCAATAGCCCATTAGGTCTACTACATGAAGAGCTGGGATATTCTGATCTTGGTGATTCTTACAAAGATATGTTGATCAAGAACAAAGATGCAGGATTCAACTTTCCATATCTCTATGATGGTGACAACCAAAGGGTTTCTTTAGCATATGGCCCTGCTGCCACGCCACATTGCTTCTTATTTGACAAGGATCGCAAGCTGCGCTATAAAGGAAGAATTGATCCATCTGAAAAACCTGGTAGTGCTCAAGCTGAAGACATACGTAGAGCGATTGATCAGGTCTTGGCTGGACAGCAGGTTACGGAGCCCACAACCAAGACGTTTGGTTGCTCAACTAAGTGGGGATGGAAGACTGACATGCGAGAGCGCGTCGATAAAGAATGGGCCGAAAAGGAAGTTACTCTCGAGCCTATAGAACTAACAGGTATAAAGGATGTCGTGAGCAATCCGAGTAAAAAACTTAGATTGATTAATGTCTGGGCCACTTGGTGTGCTCCTTGCAGAATAGAATATCCAGAGTTTGTAGTGATCCAACGCATGTTTGGCGCAAGAGACTTTGAGTTCATATCTATATCTGGCGATAAGATCGCTAATCAAGATCGAGCATTGGAGTTTCTACAACGTAAAGAGTCTGCACTACAGAACTACATAGCAGTAGATGATGACAAATATGCTTTAATCGAAGCTGTTGACCCTGAATGGAACGGAGCGTTACCTTACACCATGCTTATAGAGCCAGGCGGCCATATTGTCTATAGCCATCAAGGGGAGGTGGATTTTGCAGCGTTAAAAAGAACAATAGTGGAACACGAGATGATGGGTCGCGTGTACTAAAGAACATGTTTGGCTGGTAAGCTATAGCAGCGATAGTACATTTTCTGGAGGTCTACCAATGACCGCTTCTTTACCTTTTATGACGATAGGTCTTTCTATCAACTTTGGATATTTGACCATTGCTTTTATCCATTGAGTATCCGTCAGTTCCTTGCCTTTGTATTCGCTTTTGTAGATCTGTTCCCCTTTTCTAATGAGTTCTTGTGGTTTGATTCCGAGTTTCTTAATGACCGCCCTTAATTCGCTTTGAGTAGGGATGTCTTCGAGATAGAGGATAAGTTCTGGATCTTGGTTATTCTCTTGGAGCAAAGCCAAGGTTTCTCTGCTCTTTCGACAACGCGGGTTATGGTACATTTTCATAAGAGATATCTTCAAGAGTAAATAAGAAATAACTCAATGTTGTTTCTTGATTTACAAAGAGACCAATAAAAAGCATCACATACAATATCCCAAGCGTTTATTTCTTTAAACTTAGGTTATAGTTCGTTATAGGATCAGATATAAATATGAAGAAGATTATTACGTGGTTGTTTTGTATCTGGAGTGTTGCTCCCATCATTGCACAAAGTGATTTTAACCTAGAGCTTTTAGCGCAACGCGAGCATGCTAATGTCGAGACCAATGATATATGGGGCTACGTGGCTCCTGATGGTACAGAGTATGCTGTGATTGGCACTGAGCAAGACTGTCGAATATATAGCCTCACTGATCCTAGCAATCCTGTGTTGATCGAAACAGTGAGCGGAGCTCAATCCATATGGCGTGATTTTAAGACCAATGGCGAGTACATCTATCAGATCACTCAGAGAGGGTCGGATGGATTGACCATCATTGATATGACCCAAGCACCAGAGGTCATCACTTCAACATTGTACAAAGGAGAACTCACAATTGATGAGGAGACTACAACCCTTGAGACTTGTCACAACATCTACATAGATACCACCCAAGGCATCGCATACTTAGCAGGGTGCAATGTAGCTAATGGAGCAGTTATCATGTTAGATATAGCTACTGATCCACTTAATCCTATTTTCATTGGCCCAGTCGGTAGACGATATAGTCATGATGTAGTAACAAGAGGTGACACCTTGTTTTCATCAGAGATTAATGAAGGTAATTTGGGTATCTATGATATTTCTGACAAGGCAAACCCTCAGGTCATCAGTCGGACCAGTACTTCTTCTAACTTTACACACAATGCATGGTATTCTGACGATGGACAGTTTGTCTTTACTACTGATGAAAGAGGAGGTTCTTATGTCGACGCATATGATATCTCTGAGTTAGAAAGTCCAATTAGAATAGATCAATACAGACCAACTGAAAATCTCGCCATCATACCTCATAATACTCACTACTACAAGGGCTATTTAGTTACCTCATGGTATACAGAAGGAGTAATCATCTTAGATGCCCACCGACCAGACAATCTAGTCAAGGTAGGACAATATGATACTTTCTTACCGGAAGGATCGGGATTTAGCGGATGTTGGGGAGCATATCCTTTTCTCCCTTCAGGGCTTGTATTGGCAAGTGATCTGGCTAGTGGACTCTTTGTTTTTCAACCTGACTATCAGAGAGCAGCCTACCTTGAAGGACAGGTTGACGACGCTCGAACAGGTTCAGCTATCAATGGTGCGCAAATAGTCTTATCTGATGTAGATCAAAATATCGAATTAAGTCGAGCTGATGGCGTTTTTAAGACCGGTACTGCGTTAACGGGTACTTATGATGTTACCATCAGTCACCCTGACTATATCACGCAGACTATTGAAGTAGAACTTGTTCAAGGAGAAGTGCTTGATCTTACTGTTAGACTGATCCAAAGAGGAGACATATTTACCGCAGGTGGCTTTGTTATTGATGAAGATGGCAACCCGATATCTGATGCCCAACTCATATTTGAAGGTGAGTTCAGAAAAGAAGAAACTGCTTCAGAAGCTAATGGCTTTTACAAGTCTTTATTTGTGACTGGTTCATATGACGTTTATGTCGCAGCATGGGGATATAAAGGTAGGAGACTTACCATAGATATAGAAGGAGAAGAACTCGAGTCTATCGTCTTAGAAAAAGGATATGAAGATGATTTTTTCGTTGACTTAGGATGGACCGTGAGTGGGGATGCGAGAACGGGCGCGTGGGAAAGAGCTATACCACAAGGCACCTTCTTCAATGGTGCAAACTCTAATCCAGATGTAGATGTGGATACTGATCTTAATGCATACGCCTATGTAACAGGCAATGACAATGCTTCTGTTGGCGCAGATGACGTCGATGATGGAACTACGATTCTGACTTCGCCAATTATCAATATTGATCAATTTCAAAATGCCATCATAGAAATAACCCCTTGGTTCTTTAATGATGGAGGTAATAGTATAGCCAATGATAAGATGAGTATCTATGTCTTATTTGACGAAACCAGAACACTGGTCCAAGAGATCGTCCATACGGAAGGAGAACCAGGGCGTTGGCTCGAACCAGTTGTTATAATGGTGGACTCCATTAACAGGCGGACAAAAGAAGTAAGCGTCCAGATAGAAGTTTCTGATGACACTGCAGAGGGCCATCTGGTTGAAGGAGGTGTTGATAAGTTTAGGCTCTATGAAGGACCTCTGCCCATCTATCCACCTAATCAAGAAGAGATTGAGATAATCATAGCACCTAATCCAAGTGATGGACTCTTTTATATCGATCTACTCACAGATCAAAGAGCAACCTCATTTTCTATCTTTGATAGATCTGGCAAAGTTGTTTTTATAGAAGAAAACCCAACTGACAACGCCACACTTGAAGTAAATCTTCAAAACCAAATAAGGTCAGGTATCTACTTCGTCGAAGTAACATTTGAGTCAGGTGTTAAATCAACAGGAAAGATTCAGGTCTTTAATTAATTTCTCGTTTCTCGATTCTTGATAAAGAGTCATACCTTCGGTCTATTATGAGATCTTATACCTTTTGCACCCTTGCGTCTTTTATATTGCTTTCTGCTTTCGCCTGTAAAAACCCGCAAGACATTCCAACCTCAGTTGAGACTCCTACTATAGCTCAAGATGCTGCGCTTCATGTTCCGGCTGATTTTTCTGACCAAGGTATACCCGAAGAAACTCTATTAGAGTTGATTAATAATGGCGACCATATAGATTTTATCTTTCATGAACTCCCGTTGAGCATGAATCAAACAGAAAACTCTGCGATCAGAACAGATATGTTATATATATCAAGTTCTCCTATAGCTGGTATCCCTCAAGGTTGTGCTCCGATGGCCAGAAAGATATATCTCGGCAATGGGGAGATCATCTTAGAGGCTGATCTCTACTTTTCTCAACAGTGCCTCTTTCAAGTATTCATCAAAGATGAAAAACCACTATATGGCAACCTCCTTACTATGGAAGCTGTTCAATTCTATGGTAGCCTTATGGATCAAGCCAAAGCAAGCATGCCTGAGCACTTAAGAGCTAAGTACGTCAATCCTCTGGATAAGTAAGAATATCGACATTTGCATTCTTGAAAGCATGATTAAAAGCCTTCAGCTCTTGACTAATGATTCTTTCTTTTTCTTTCTCTACCGCCTCATATTGATCTTGAAGGTCCTTTAGTCTTTGCTTCATACCGTTAGTGATTACAGGTTCCATCCCGCCCATTCTACCCATTAAGTTGTTTACCTCAGCATTTAGCTTGTTAGGAAAGTTGATTACATCTTGAAAGGTTTTCTGATCAGGTTGTATCAATCCTGATTCCCACTCATCGATCTCATCGGTCACTTGATTAGCCAATGAGTCTATGTGTGCATATTCTTCACGACCTTCTATCAAGCCCTGTACAGAGGCTACATCTTTCTTTACCGCTCTCATCTTAGCGACATCTTTTTGGATATTTTTCACTATTAGCTCAGCCTCAGTGATCGCCTGGTACTGAGCCTCATAATCACTTTGTGTAGCATCTAATCTTGGATCTGCCTTTAGCACAGCCATTGTATGACTTACTTCATCACCAAGACTCAATTTTAACTTGTAAGTACCAGGAGGTACCATCGGTCCACTATAACCTCCCAACAAGAAAACTCCTGATACACCAGTTATAGGATCTTTTCGCATGTTCCAATTAAAGCGATTTACACTTCCTTTTTTCATAGGAAGCACTGCTGGCTTGGAAGGCCCTCCAGGATAAGACTTAAACCCCTTATCTACTTTAGAGCTATACGAAGCCATCAATTCATCATCCTTATTATAGATTTCCAAGTCTAATGTCAAGCTATCGGATGCATCACTCGGTATATAATAGTCGATGATAACGCCAGATGCTGGGTTTTGGCCCATAGTTGTTCCTGGTCGTGATCGCCCTGAGCCTCGCACCCTGTAGGACTCTTTTGGTTGATAGATGTGCAAGCCTTGATCTGCTTGTATATTGTATCCTTTTTGGATAGCACTCAGATCATCCAACACCCAAAATGAACGCCCTGAGGTAGCAACAATTAAGTCATTATCTCTAAAGGTTAGATCTGTAATAGGACACACAGGTAAGTTCAAGTTCATCTTATGCCATTGAGCACCATTGTTGTTTGAGATGTAAAGACCGCTTTCGCTACCTGCGTAAAGGAGTCCCTCTATTCGCTCATCTTCTCGTACTACTCTGATCATATGATTATTATCAATACCATTGACAATCTTACTCCAAGTCTTACCATAATCAGCTGTATGATAGATCATTGGAGACATATCGTTAAACTTATACTTTGTGACTGCGGCATAGGCAACAGCAGGATTATGTGGCGAAACATCTATGCTATTGATCAAAGATTCGCCAAGGTTTTCAGGTGTGACATTGGACCACTTAGCGCCTCCATCTGTAGTGACATGTATCAAACCGCAATCACTCCCAGCCCATAAGACTTGATCGCTATGCTGTGATGCTTCTAGATAGCTGATCGTATTGTATACCTCTCCTCCTGCTCCTTCATTGGTATAGGGTGCTCCACCGACAACTTGCTTTGCTTTGTCATTGCGTGTCAAGTCAGGACTCAACTCCGACCACGTCTCGCCGCCATCTTTAGTCACCAGAACATGATTACCACAATGATAGATCGTATTGGGATCTTGAGGTGAAGCCACGATCGGAGCATTCCAGTTAAATCTGTATTTCATATCACTTGGAGTCCATCCGAGTCCAGCTACTGGATAAGCCATGATGTCTACTTCTTCGCGTGTCGTTCTGTCCATTACTGAAATATTGCCTTGATAGCAACCACCATATATCTTTTGAGGATTGTTAGGATCAAAAGCTAAAAAAGCACTTTCACAACCAGGGCCACTCTCCCAATCCTTCCATGTGATACCTGCACCTGTAGTTCTACTAGCCGTGATCAGAGAGGAGTTATCCTGTTGGCCGCCATAGATATTATACGGAAATAGATTGTCTGTAATGACTCTATAAAACTGTATCGTCGGTTGATTACTTTGACTGGACCAAGAAGCCCCTCGATTAAATGTGATGCATGCACCACCATCATTTGATAGTATGATATTCTCAGGGTTATCTGGATTAATCCATAGATGATGTTGATCTCCATGAGGGTTACTTACTGGCTTAAACGTCTTGCCACCATCAGTTGATTTTAACATAGGTGCGTTAAGCACGTAAACAGTCTCTGTGTCTTCAGGGTCTGCAAAGATCTCTATATAGTACCAAGCCCGAGCCACTGTAACCCGATCACTCGTTGTTTGTTTCCATGATTTCCCTCCGTTATTAGATCTATATACGCCACCTTTGGTTCCTTTAGATTCTACGTTGACGTACATGACATCAGGGTTCGCTGGCGAATATGTGATTGCAGACTTCCCCATTTCGCTGGGTAATCCTCCTTCTACTTTAGACCAAGATGCACCTGCATCAGTACTTTGGTAGATCCCTGAGCCAGGGCCACCACTTCTCACTTGCCAAGGATATCTTCTATGATCCCACATGGATGCATACAGTATGTCAGAGCGTTGCGGGTGCATTGTTATATCAGCAGCTCCCGTCGTTGCATCTACATAAAGTACCTTAACCCATGTCGCACCGCCATCTATAGTCTGGTAGACTCCTCTGTCTTCACTATCACCATGGACAGCTCCCTGTACAGCCACATAGACAACATCGTGATTGAAAGGATGTATGATGATCTCAGCTATATGCCTGGAGTTAGGAAGTCCTATGTGATCCCAAGTCTTACCTGCATCAACTGATTTATACATGCCATCACCATGTGAGGTCATCACTCCTCTTACTGGATGCTCTCCCATACCAACGTAGATGACATTGGGATCTGAAGGAGCAACCTCTATAGCCCCGACACTTCCAGTATGGAGTTGGCCATCTGATATATTTTTCCAAGTGATGCCTGCATCGCTAGTCTTCCATATGCCACCACCTGTGGATCCCATATAGTAAGTCTGGTCATCTCCTATAACGCCACATGACGCTACACTTCGCCCTCCTCTGAAGGGGCCTATATTTCTAAATTTTATGCCTTCGAATAACGAATCAAGATCAGAGGACTCAGGACGATCAAGAGCCTGAGCTGAAAGATCATAAAGCCCAAAAAGAAGAATAACAATGACTAAATAAGTTGGAAAGCGCATTTTGCTAAGTTATGTTTGAGTAAGTTTAAGTAAGATAATAATATTGGGAAACAAGTATGTCTAAGATCTATATAGAGACAGAACGAATGATCCTCAGAGCTTGGAAAGATAGCGATGCGGATACTTTCATCAAGATGAACCAGGATGAAAAAGTGATGAAGTACTTCCCCAAAACCTTAAGTGCAAAAGAAACACTTGCTGGGCTAGAGACCATGAAGGAGCATTTTAAAAGATGGGACTATGGCTTCTTCGCAGTAGAGCTCAAGTCTACTGGCGAGTATATCGGCTTTAATGGTTTGTACCACCCTACTTTTAAAAGTCATTTTACTCCTTGTGTCGAGATCGGATGGCGACTTATACCAAGCGTATGGAGACAAGGACTTGCATCAGAAGGAGCCCAAGCCATCTTAGAATATGCCAGAGATACCATTAGGTTAAGAGAGGTCTATTCTTTGACGACCCAGTCTAATCTGCCTTCTTATAAAGTCATGGAAAAAATTGGTATGACGTACGTAGGAGATTTTATGCATCCAAACTTGGATCCTGATCACCCTATGGCGAGTCATGTCTTGTACAAAATAGAGCTATAAAAAAAGGCCATCGCATAGCAATGGCCTCATTTATATATCTTAGTTATTATTATTTATCTAACCAATGTAACGTGTCCGGCTAGTACCGTTTCTTCTCCATCACAAGTTACTTTGAGACAGTAAGCAAATACATCTGGTGCCATCTCAGCTCCTGTTTGTTGATGAAATCCGTTCCATCCTTCATTCTGACGGGCTGTTCTAAACACTTCGTTACCCCATCTATCTATCACCTGAAAGTCAACTTCGTCAAGATCTCCATCACTTCTCACAACTAGCTCATCGTTCTGGCCATCACCATTAGGTGTAAAGGCAGTAGGAACATCAAATGTCGTACAAAGCCTTTCTTCTACTGTGATCGTTATAGTTGCTTCAGCTGTACAACCATTCTCATCAGTAACCAGCACAGTATAAGTTGTTGTCTCGGTAGGCATCACTTCACGTGAACCTTGAGTATTGCCATCGTCCCATTGATATGTCTCTCCAACAGCATCCGTTACAACATCTAAAGTCACTGACTCTCCTTCAGTAATCGTAGTACCAGGAGTAGCATTGATCGTTGCCATGATTCCTGATGAACCATCTACGTCCACCGGGATTTCCATAGAACATCCAAACTCTTCATTAGTCACAATTAGAACAAGATCATCAGCTCCAGCTGGATCGATAGAAGGATTAGCTGTATCTCCACCACTTATCACTCCTCCTGATTGTGATACCCACATATATGTCACATCCGATCCACTATTGTTAGTAGCAGTAAGATCTATTGGTTCGCCACAAGATGGATCTGCACCATTAAGACCTGGACCTTCTATATCAATATCAAATTCGAAAACTCCCACGTCAAATGTTATAGCCTCAGTACATCCAAAAGTATCAGATACTGTTGCAGTAACGGTCTCTAGTCCCTCAACATCTGTTAACATTAGAGAATCGCCAACGATTATCTCATTGCCATTTTGATCTGTCCATACTACCTCTGATCCCATACCATCCACACCAAGATTGAGCTCGGTTACTCCTTCACAGCTTCGTTGGTCTGTATCTTGATCGGTCGATAGTTCTAATATTTCCGGGACTTCAACTGATAAATCCATGGCATCAAAGTTACATGTCTCCATAGTTGATGACAAGATCCCAGTATAAGTACCAGCTGCTCCAAAATCAATTGTTGGATTAGCATCAGTACTCGTCCCAACACGACCAAAATCCCAAAAGACATCTCCGTTTTCATATATTGGATCTATTGATAAAGCCAAGCTATTAGTCCCACAAACTACTTGTGGATCAAAGTTAGTAGGTATCACAGTGCTGTAAGGAACCTCTACTGTTCCAGTGATCACACATCCTTCATCATTCGTGGCTGTATAGGATAGTACTATCGCATCAGCTCCTGTATCCATACCTACTACTATAACTTTTGGATCGTTTAGTCCCGATATAACTTCAGTAGCAGCACTCCATACAACGGTAAAGCTTTCACCATCAGGAATGATAAGATCTATATCCGCAGTATCGCCAAGGCATATTCTGCGTGGTGCATCCACTTCAAGTGACATATCATTAGGCTGCACCATCCGTGAAACGGCTTCACTCATACAGCCATTGGCAGTATTTCCTCTTAGGTACAAAGTTGACCCTGAAGGCACACCTGTTACAACTCTATCAGTTGACAAAATTGTTGAGAAGTTAGGATCTAAAGACCATTCTACATTGACCAAATCAATAGGTGCATTAGAAAGAGCCTCAAAGGTACCATCAGACTCACATCCAGTGCCACCACCTCCAGAGATATCCATGATGAGGTCACTCACTACAGGGATAGTTATTGTTTCTGTTCTTACACATCCACCGCTTGTTGTAGCTGTATAAGTAAGCATGATTTCCGTCTGTCCATCGAGTGCCGTCGTGCTAACAGTCTGACCTGTCAAGCCTGAAGTAATATTTGAGCTTGGCTCCCATACGACTGAGAATGTCTCATTAGGATCACTACTTACTACGGACACAGATCCATCCGAAGAGACGCATGTATTGAGTGGCGAAGTTGGTGCTGATATCGTAGAAGCTCCATCATTGGATACTGTTATACTTGGCACGTTACTACCACAGAACAAACCTCCTCCAGCTCTCATATAAATAGTCGAAACCCCTGCAGGAAGCGGGATATTAACCGTTTGACCACGAGCAACTACGGTTGAGAAGTTAGGATCAAAAGACCAATCGTATACTATATTATCAGCACCAGCATTTGACGCTGAACCTGTCAGATTTACTTCATTTGAACAAGTCGTTGTATTATTTGCAATCGAAACATCTAAAAACTCACTTGCAACTATCACCGTGATTTGGTCAGTGACCGTCGTCATACCGTCAGATACGGACACAGTATAAGTAGTTGTTTCTGTCGGATGAGCTGTCGGATTAGAAAAATCAGTGTCACTCGTAAAGGTTAGCCCAGTCGTCGGCGTCCATGTATATGTCCAAGAACTATTAGGATTAGCTATAAGCTGGATAGGTTGCCCAGGGCATGTAGTCACTTCATTTCCACCTATAAACTCAATTGTAGGCCCTGGTGTACTACCAGGTATATTATCAAAAGTCTTCGTTGTCTCGGCAGTACATCCACCAGAAGATGTAACTATGAGTCTTACATCTATTCTTTCTGCACATGGCACAATCGCCTGTGTGGTTGCTCCATCAAATGGAAAAACTTGACCATCTATAAGAACTTCATATCTCGTTGATGTAATGGATTCGTTAGGATCTGTCTGAGAAGAAGTTGAAGAAAGGTCCAGAGTTATCAGGTCATTTATACACTCAGGCGCATTATTATCAAATGAAGGCGTCAGCGTGCCATTACCAACGATAATGGTCCCTTGAGTCTCTGACGTACATGCTCCATTACCTGATGTAGTCTGAAGTTGCACTATATATGTACCTGCAGCTGGAAATGTAAATGATGGAGATTCTTCGGTCGACATAAACGCCATATCTTCTGATGGAAAGTTAAAGTTCCATTTGAAGGTTTCACCTAAGCTAGAAGTATTGTTAAAATCAACTGTAAGTGATTCACATTGCACGCCCGGTGCTGTAAATGCTGCTCCTCCCGAAGATCCACTTGCAACCACTACTTGTCTGAAAGTCTCCGTTCTACAAAGGTCTTCTCCTCCAGTGGATTGTAGCTGAACTGTATAAGTACCCGGAGCTGGATATGTAAATGATGGAGATTCGTCAGTTGACATAAATACCATATCAGTAGACGGAAAGTTAAAGTTCCACTTGAAACTGCTCGCCCCATTTGAAGTATTCATGAAGTCTACAGTAAGTCCTTCACACTGTGTTGAAGGCGCTGTAAAGTTAACCCCTGTCAATCCACTACAGTCTAATACGTTTAATTGAAAGTTTCTTCTTGTTTTAGAATACTCAACACCATTACGACTTTCTGTCATAATAACACCTACCAAAAACTGACCTATGGCACCTGGTACAGCTGTGATAATTCCTGTATTAGGATCTATCGTCAACGGTTCTCCTGAACCCAGAACATTATCAAGTGAAAACCCTTGCGCATATTCTACTTCATCATATGGAGGTCCCGCTGGTGGGATAGGTTGAGGTGTAGCAAGAGATGCTCCTCTGTGCGGTATATAAAGGTCATAGCTTAGTTGGTCACCATCAGGATCTGTACCTGATGCATCTATAGTAAGCGGATCGCCAACACATGCGAACAACTCAGGCCATGCATCATAGCTCGGAGAACTATTACAGACATTCATTGACTCTTCTGTTATACAAACAAAGGAAGTATTACCCGTCTCAAGTGGATTGACAATATTACTCAATGTTTGATTACGACAACATCTCTGATATCCTAGTATATATCCTTTTTCTCTTAAAGGTAAGAATACCTGTCCTGTATAGGTTGCCTCTGATACACAGATAGCTGTACCACCCGGTGTACATTCGTCAAGTTCACCAGGGACATCATTGACACTTAGTAATTCCATCTTAACTGCGCCAAGAGAACCTAACCAATTAAGTGGTGTTCCAAATGCATCAAAAATACCTACAAATGCAGGATCATCAAAGTCTGCCTCTTCATCTCCATTGAGACAATCTCTACGGACTGTAAGATGGATCTCATACCATTCTTTTCCATTACAAGTAAATGTCATATCTGCACCCACAATGTGCGTGGCATTGACATTTACGATACCTACGGTCATTAATAAGACCAGTATCGAGACTATATGTTTGATATACTTCATGTTCATACTCATTGTCATATAATTATGATGAGCTAATTAAATTTTACTAAAACGATCCCTGCTTAATTTCTACTATCTCAGCACGCCTTTCTTTAGAGGCATCTGGGCTGTAGATAGAATTACGTCGGTCATACAGTACATCACTAACATTGTCAGGAGCTAGGCTCTCTCCATATGATAGTTCTGTAATTTTCAGTTGGCCATTATCGATATATTTCAATAACGATCCGTTTTGATAGTCTCGTATTTCGTTTTGGACGCTCACAACTCTTCGTTGACTTAGCGCTAAGTTGTAACGTGTATCTGCTCTTGGGCTGGCAAAACCTCTAACTGATATATCAAATGAATATCCGTCTTGAAGTTGTCCATTGATATAATCTAAGAATCTTGTAAATCTATCAAAGCCTCCTTTAAGATCTTCTTCAAAGAAACTTTCAACTCTTCCTTCTGCCACTGTTTTCTCATCAGCTTTTAGTCCTCGAGAGAATCTACTCTTAAACTCATCTTTTCTAACCACGTAGTCATCAAATGTCTCTGAGTACTTAAGCTCAGTTGTCAATTTGTTAGATCGTGCCTCTGCTCCAGAACCGTTCTTTGCACCAGCTGCTAACACACCTGATCTTCGATCTGGTATATCATTATCAAAGTACAATGCCAACGGTAGATAGATGTTTAAGTCTCTTCTTACGAGATAAAGCTCTTTTGTAATCTTTCCAGATCCATCATCATCTTTAGCTACAAATTCTACAATGTCTTCATAGTATCGATCTCTCGAAGCGATCAGTCTATAACTATGCCCAGGTATTACGTCAAAATGAAAGTCGTTAGCCGTTTCATTAGTCACTGTAATCGTTTGGATCGTATTATCAGTGAGATCTAACAACTCTATTGTTGTACCTGGCAAAGCTTCTCTTGATATATCATCAAAAGTGAACACGTCTAACTCCAAAGTACTTCTCTCGAGATAAATTTTTCTAACTAAGTCTTCCGATTTAAAAACATTCTTTGTGCTGATCGGGAGTGTGTCAGGGTGATATCCCTTCTTAGTACTGATCAACAGATAATCCTTATTTCTTTCTAATTGAAATGTATGGTCATTGGCCATAGAATTAGTCAAAGTATTGAGTACTTCTCCAGACTCAACACATACTAATTGTACTGTTACACCTTCTAAGCTATCGAGTGACTTGGCGTCAAATGTCAGTGCATTCACGTTGATATCCAATGGCTCGATATCCACTTTGTAGATGTCATAACAGCAAGACTTATTGTTGTCATCTATATATAAAGATCCTGGTCTATTAGAAGACAACAATCCTTTGTCACCATCATCATTAAGTGTATAGAAGACATCGTTAAACGATGAGTTAGTTGGTGCTCCTACATTTTCTGGCTTCTGAAAACCTGATGACTCTTTTACACTTCTGTAAATATCATATCCACCTAACGACATATCTCCATCCGTACTGAAGTAAAGTACCTGTGAGTTTTTATGAAAAAATGGAGTGATATCATCACCACCCGTATTGACATTTCTAAGATTAACTGGATTAGCAAATGACTCTACACCTGTGATGTTAGAAGCATAAATATCCATTCCTCCAGATCCACCTTCTCGATCTGAAACGAAGTATAGTATCTCTTGACCTGAACTCTTGTCAAAACCAATGTTAGGCTGAGTGTTAGTAAATGAATCAACATTGATATGGCTTGGCAACTTCAACTCATCACCAAACGATCCGTCTCCTAAAACCGGACGACAGTATATATCACATCTTACATCTTCATCATTAACATATTCGCAAACTGTGTAGAACACCTTTGACCTATTCATGTTGTAAGTCACATGAGCTGTATGGAGATTAGGCTTGTTAAAGTCCTCTTTAATTTCCATCGCGGGTGTAGTCTCAGAATGAGAAAGAACCTTTCCTATATGCTTATCAGAATATTCTTTTCTATCCTTTGCAAAGTATTTCACGGAAGTATAAACAACATCATCACCATCTAAAATAGCCCCTATCTCAGAGTAAGGTGTATTGACGCCTTCGCCATAATTTGTAACAGTTATGCCTTCTTCAGGCTTTGCTATCATATCACTTGACCATTCTAAAGAAGAAATCTCCTTTCTCGCCTTATCAGTAAATCTTTGATTATCACCTTCAAACTGGCTAAGATACAGCTGGTAGTTAGTCTTTGCTTGCTCATACTTACCTTGCATCTGCTGCATATGAGCCAGATGATAAGTTGCATATGGATAGTTAGCATCATTGTCTTCTGCAATGACAAATGAATAAAGTTCTTCAGCTTTCTCGTAAGAGTTAAAGTTACGAGCTGCTTCCCCTGCTCTATAATACATGTCCACGTCACTACTGTCAAACTGGATCGTCTCCAGATAGTAGTCCATAGCAGCATAATAGTTTTCATCCGCAAACGCCCTTTCCGCCGCTTTGATGAAGGCATTTCGCGTCTGTCCCTGACACATCACAGAGGACAGAAGCAAGAAGGCCAATATGTATAATTGTTTCATGCTCATCACTTTAGAATATTGGACAGACCTTAACTTTAGGTTTCACATCGGTTATGATATAATTGAAGTGCATCTCAAAAGATGAAGGTCTTCTTTGGTTGTGTATCTCCGCAAAATCCGTGAGGTCTACGTCGTAATTAAGCGAGACATACATCTGTCTATGCTGTAAAGCAACAATTGGAAAGAGGGACTTTCCTGATCTCCATCCGATACCCAGATGTAAGACTAATTCTTTTCCTCTTTGTTGGTTGATATATAACTTCCCAAGCGCACTTAAGATGAGCTCATTAGAATCTTCTTGAAATTGATATAATCCGTTAACCTGGATATCAAGCTTACGTGATAACTCAAAGCTACCTACACCCGTAAAACTGATCCTTCTGGATAGTTTGACATCATCATCGTCTCTAAAAGAAATGCCAGGTCTGATCAGGTGGTAACCACCCACACCAAGATCTAACTTGGTCCGACTCGTTTTTTGCCACCTATAGTTTAAGCCTAACCCGTTTTCTATAAAGGATGTTCTTTCTGTATCAAAATTCTCTTCTGCAGATAGATTGCTATCAAACTCTTGACCATTCCACTGATTATCAAAAGTCAATGAGTTAAAATCAAAACCTCGAGTCGCATAACCCAAGATCCCACCAATGGTAAAAAGATTGTTCTCATTAAGAATCTTAGTCCAACTTCCAGTTACATTAAAGTTAGTAAGATTGATGTCTGCGATGTCTCCTTGAGAGTCATAATTAAATAAAACTCCAGCAGACCAAAAATGCTGCTTTCCATACTTTGGATAAAACTTGCGATCAAATGAACCACTAAAGGTTGTCCATGGAACTGGGACTGATCGCCATTGGCTTCGATAACTTAGGTTGAGCCTCTTATCTCCGTTGAATATACCTGTCTTCGCTGGATTTACATTCAAGGGCGAATTGTAAAATTGCGAATAATGTATATCCTGACCACTTAGAGATCCTGCTAACAGCAAGAATAAAACGTAGAGTAGACTTTTTCTCATCTCAGGCTATGGTTTGTTCACAGAATAACAGACGCGGATAATCCACTTGGTAGCAAAAGAAATGATATTATAAGTCTCAGTTTCTAGTGCTTACCCTAATTAAGTAAGTCTCACGTGTCTAATTCAAGACGTAAATGTACGCAATATTGAACTTTTCACATGAGTAATTAATAGATTAAAGCTTAAATATATATATAAAACTCTCATATGTATGTATCACATATATGATAACTTATCTATTAAATCAATTGATTTAGCGACCATCGTCCTTGGGACATCCGAGCGCGAGCTCATTTTTAAGGCTACCGACCGCTTCTATGAGTGGCTTTTACCCTTAATATCACAAGAACAACAACTCCTCATTCTTTGTGGAAGTGGCAATAATGGCGCTGATGGATATTGCCTCAGTACACATCTCGCTAATCGTGGCTTCAATATCATCGTTGCATCACTCGATGAACCAACTAAACGTTCATCTGAAAATCGCTATTTTCTACAAAAAGTCTTAGATAGACAAGACATAAAGCACATATACCTAAAGAGTATAAATCAACTTGTCAAAATGGAAGAGCCGGTGACGATTGTCATTGACGCGTTAGTAGGTAATGGCATCAATCGCCCTTTAGACGGCTTCTTATATGAAATAGTCACATATGTTAATAGCGAATATGAAAAAATATTTGCTATCGATGTTCCTTCGGGTCTTTTATCTCATGAACATCAAACAGACATAGCCATGCAGTGTCAAGGAACATTTTCATTTCAATTTCCAAAGAAAGCATTCTTCGCCGCAGAACATGAAAAGTTTGTTGGTGAGTGGCAATTTGGAAGCATCGGTCTAAGTCATCAAGCCATCAAAACCACAACAACTAACACGTATTTATTTGATCAAAGCGATGTTGCTTCTCTCATACAAAGACGTATCTCTTTTGCACATAAAGGATTAATGGGCAGAGCACTACAAATAATAGGAGATGTTAATATGAAAGGAGCTGGTATCATGGCTGCCCTTGCTTGTACGAAGATTGGAGCAGGTCATACATTTATATTTGACGACGGTCGACTGCAGAGTTCTGATGCCTATGCGATACCAGAACTCATTAAAGCCCCAACACTGAAAAATGGCTTTTTAGACACTATCAAGGCTCTGGCTATCGGACCGGGTTTGGGCAAGTCTGAGCAGGCTGTTACATTACTTGACAGGCTATTGAATGAATATAGAGGAGCCTTAATATTAGATGCAGATGCGCTGAATATAATAGCATCAGAACAATGGTTAAGTAGCATCCCTGCTAACAGCATACTTACCCCTCATATCGGGGAGTTTAACAGACTCTTTGGCGCAACAGATACTCATCATGATCGAATAGAGCTACAAAGGAGCAAAGCTATGCACCATAACATTTATATCATCTTGAAAGGACGATATACCTCCATTGCTACTCCTGAAGGCCAACTTTATTATAACCAGTCAGGCAACCCTGCCATGGCCAAAGCAGGAAGTGGGGATGTGCTTACTGGCATGTTACTTGGACTCAGGGCACAAGGTTACGATGCTTATACCAGCTGCCTTATTGCCACATTTGTACACGGACATGCGGCTGACCTCTATGTCCAATCTCATGATGAAATGACAATGGGGCCTACTGATTTGATAACTTATATAGATCTTGCTTTAAAAGATACAATCAGATGAAGAAAGTATGTGTATTAACTGGTGCGGGCATCAGTGCAGAAAGTGGTATAAAGACATTTCGTGATGCTGATGGGTTGTGGGAGGGGCATGACGTACAAGAAGTTGCTACGCCAGAAGGATGGTCAAGGAACCAGTCGTTGGTATTGGAGTTTTATAATCAGAGAAGAGCTCAACTACGGACGGTCCAACCAAATGAGGGGCATAGAGCGCTCTTAAAGTTAGAAGAGCACCTTGACACCATTATCATTACCCAAAATGTAGATAATCTCCACGAAAAAGCAGGTAGTACGCATATCATTCATCTCCATGGTGAGCTTTCAAAGGTGAGAAGTCAGAAAAATCCATCGCTGATCTATGAGTGGGAAAAGGACCTCAACGAAGGCGACCGATGCGAGTTGGGTAGTCAACTTAGGCCTCATATCGTTTGGTTTGGAGAAGCGGTTCCTAAACTTGAAGAGGCTATCGGGCATATGATCGATGCAGATCACATCCTGATTATAGGCACATCGATGCAGGTCTACCCTGCTGCAAGTCTAACTGCATATGCACCAGAGTATGCTCAAATATATTATGTGGACCCAAACCCTCAGTTAAATTATGAATTGAGCCGACAAGAAGACAGACTACACATCTTTAAAGGCCCTGCAGGAACAAAAGTTAAAGAGGCGGTAGAACTTATTCTAACCGCCTCTTTCTGATATATTAAATAGAGATTTAATTCAACATTTTAGCTGCCGCACATGAGGCATCCATCCTCCATCGTACATACTTCGCCCTCTACAACCTCTTGCATCTCACCACTTACGGGTTCTGCAGCTTTAACGCTTGTCTTTTGATTTTTTGCACTAATCGTAAATTTAATAGGATCAACTGCTGCCTTGGATCTTAAGTAGTACATACCTGTCTTAAGACCTTTCTGCCAAGCATAAAAATGCATGGAGGTAAGCTTACCAAAGTTTGGACTCTCTACAAAGAGATTTAGACTCTGGCTCTGACATACATAAGCCCCTCTATCTGCTGCGAGATCTATAATCACCTTCTGACTAATCTCCCATACTGTTTTGTATAGATCTTTGAGATCTTGGGGGATATCAGGGAAGTCTTGTACTGATCCATTAGACATCATGAGTCGTTCTTTCATGTCTTCATTCCATAGACCTCTTTCGATTAGATCTTTAAGAAGGTGTTTGTTGACTATGATGTACTCCCCGCTGAGTGTTCTTCTCGAATAAAGATTAGAAGTATAAGGCTCTATACACTCGTTGTTACCGAGTATCTGAGATGTAGATGCCGTTGGCATAGGTGCGAGCAACAAACTGTTGCGCATACCTGTCTTCTTTATCTCTTTCTTCAAGCCAGCCCAGTCATATCTATCTGAAGGCTTAACTCCCCACATATCAAACTGTAATATACCTTTACTTGCTGGAGATCCTTTGAATGTCTCGTATGCCCCGTTCTTTTGAGCCAAAATGTTAGACTCTAATACTGATGCGTGATAGATCGTCTCAAAGATGTCCTTGTTTAACTGCTTCGCTCCTGGGCTATCAAATGGTTCTCTCACCAAAATGAAAGCATCTGCTAAACCTTGTACGCCTATACCGATTGGTCTATGCCTAAAGTTGGAGTTCTCTGCTTCTTTTACTGGATAGTAGTTAATATCTATAATCTTGTTGAGATTACGCGTGATCACGCGTGTCACTCTGTGTAACTCTTCGAAGTCAAAGACACCATTCTTGACGAACTTTGGAAGAGATATCGATGCCAAGTTACATACTGCTACTTCATCAGGAGATGTGTACTCTAAGATCTCTGTACAGAGATTACTTGACTTGATCGTTCCAAGATTTTTCTGATTAGACTTCTCATTACATGCATCCTTATATAAGATATATGGTGTACCTGTTTCTATTTGAGATTCCAAGATGGCAAACCACAAGTCTTGAGCTTTGATAGTTTTCATCGCTCTACCTTCACTTTCATAAGTTGTGTATAGCTGTTCAAACTTCTCTCCATAAGCCTCATCAAGACCAGGACATTCGCTTGGGCAAAACAGGGACCACTCTTCATCTGCTTTAACTCTCTTCATAAAGAGATCAGATATCCACATTGCGTAAAACAAATCACGTGCTCTCATTTCTTCTTTACCGTGATTCTTCTTCAAGTCCAAAAAGTCAAAGATGTCAGCATGCCATGGCTCGAGATACATAGCGAATGCTCCTTTTCTCTTTCCTCCGCCTTGATCTACATAGCGCGCAGTATCATTGAAGACCTTAAGCATAGGGACAATGCCATTAGAAGTTCCTCCCGTACCTTTTATATAGCTTCCTTTAGCTCTAATGTTGTGCAAGCTCAATCCTATCCCACCAGCCGATTGGCTGATTTTTGCACAACGAGATAATGTTTCAAATATACCTGAGATGCTATCTTCTGTCATGGTTAACAAGAAGCATGAACTCAGTTGAGGCTTAGGTGTACCTGCATTAAACAATGTAGGAGTTGCATGTATAAACCACTTCTCAGACATCAGGTTATAAGTCTCTATCGCTGCTTCTATATCTTCTCCATGGATTCCCACTGCTGCTCTCATGAGCATGTGTTGCGGGCGCTCCACCACCTTGCCATCCATCCTCAATAGGTAAGATCGCTCTAGCGTTTTAAAGCCGAAATAGTCAAAATCATAATCTCGATCATAGATGATCGCAGAGTTCAGAAGATCCTTATTCTCCTTAATAATCTTGATGGTAGCATCACCAATCAAACCTGCTTGCGCTCCGGTTTTTGGATCTATATAGTTGTATAGTGCCTCCATCGTCGAAGAGAACGACTTGTCCGTATTCTTATGAAGATTGGACACTGCTATTCTCGCAGCAAGTATGGCATAATCAGGGTGATATGCTGCCATTGAAGCTGACGTCTCAGCAGCTAAATTGTCAAGCTCTGTGGTTGAAACGCCATCGTAAAGTCCTTGGATCACCTTTTTAGCAATCTCGATAGAATCAAGATGGTTTGGGTCTAAACCATAACATAGCTTCTTTACCCTTGCAGTGATCTTGTCAAAACTAACTGACTCTGTTTTTCCACTTCTCTTTACAACCTGCATATGTATTCTGTGTTTATAGCGAATCCGAATCTTCAGATTGAATCCGCATTAATTTGGTATTGTCTCGGTGTCGGTTTGGTATTATTAAATTTTAGAATTGGTCTCTCCTTAGAAATCCTCATCCACGGAGAAGACTTGCTTCTCCTTATCGGCCATCACTCCAGCTTTCTGATAGTCGCCTACTCTTTTTTCAAAGAAGTTGGTTTTTCCTTGTAATGAGATCAGCTCCATCCATGGAAATGGATTTTCAACATTGTACACTCTTTCATTGCCCAACGCGCTCAGTAATCTATCAGCGACAAACTCGATGTACTGGCACATCAATTCTGCATTCATCCCTATAAGATTAACAGGGATCGCATCAGATACAAACTCCTTTTCGATCTCCACTGCACTAGTGATCATCTCCAAGATGCTCTCCTTCGGAAGTTTGTTTTCTATATGTTGGTTATAGAGTAAGCAAGCAAAGTCGCAATGCATACCTTCATCTCTCGAAATCAACTCATTAGAGAATGACAGACCTGGCATCAAACCTCTCTTCTTCAACCAAAAGATCGAACAGAATGATCCACTAAAGAAAATTCCTTCAACTGCAGCAAAGGCAATCAGCCTCTCGGCAAATGATCCATTATCTATCCACCTAAATGCCCACTCTGCTTTTTTCTTAACACAGTCAAGTGTCTCTATAGCATTGAATAAGTAATTCTTCTCTTTGTTATCCTTGATATATGTATCTATCAAGAGTGAGTACGTCTCAGAGTGGATATTTTCCATCATGATCTGAAACCCATAAAAGAACTTCGCTTCAGTATACTGGACCTCGCTTACCATATTTTCAGCAAGGTTCTCATTAACGATACCATCACTGGCTGCGAAAAATGCCAGAACGTGCTTTATAAAATGTCTCTCGTTATCATTCAACTTATTCTCCCAGTCGCTTATATCTTGGTGCAGATCAATCTCCTCAGCCGTCCAAAAGCTCGCCTCTGATTTCTTATAGAATGACCATATATCATCGTGTTCTATTGGAAACAGAACAAATCTGTTTGGGTTTTCTTTTAAGATAGGCTCAACATTCTGGGTCATAGTTACGCTCAGTTTAGAGTGAAGACAAAAAAGTAGGCACTTGGTCCAACCAAATGTCTTACAGGTTAATTAAAATATGGTCTATTATTTACGATTGAGAATGATGCAAAGTAAAATTTCACGGTCACCTACAATGTCTCTCAATCGTGTGACAAATAAATGCAAAAAAAGACTAATACGAGTGGTCTAAGGATCAAGAGTTATTAACATGGTGTTGGTAAGATTGCTAACACATTATAAATCAGCCACATATGTAAATTACCAATTTCCAAAAATGTTAGTAAGTCTCACAAAACGTTGATAACAAGAGGTTAACGCATTATGCAGAATGGTAATATAAATCTTTAAACTTTGTTTGATCTACGAAAAATCGCTATTAGCATGACAACAATGACTAAAGAAATAAGTATCATCAAATATGGTGTCCAACTGTACTCTTCAAGTGGTAAATCGAGGTTCATTCCATAAAAACTAAAGACTATAGTAGGCACCATGAGGACTATCGTAATCGTAGTCAACCTGTGAATGACAATATTGAGGTTATTAGATATAATCGAAGCATAGGCCTCCATGGTTCCATTGAGTAGATTAGTATGGACATTGGCCATCTCGAGTGCCTGACTATTATCGATAATAATATCTTCAAACAAGTCCTGATGATCCTCAAGCTCCCTAATATTGAGAAAATCGGTTCTCTTCATCTTTTGCTTAAGAAGATCATTATCGCTCAGAGAGTTGAGCATATAGACGAGTGACTTCTCTATCCTTAATAATTGCTGCAGCTCTTTGTTACGGCTAGAGTTGTATAGCTCTCGCTCGATCAGGTTCCTCTTTAAATTAAGCTTCTTCAGCACATCGAGGTACTGCCAGACGATCTTCTCAAAGATCAAAAGAACAAAATGTCTATGATCGGTAAGGCTAAGTAATCTGAACTTCTTTTTTAAAAATAACTCTTCGACAGGCTTACCAGAAGCGGTAATAGTAATCACCCTACCCTTCTTTAGGATGATACCTATGGGCGCTGTGATATAGAGGGCATCACTCTCTTTCTCATCTGTGTTGATCACAGGAGCATTGATCACTATCAACTTGATGTCATCTTCTCTCTCATAACGAGAACGCTCATCTATATCCAGCGAATCTGTTAAAAAGTCTAACGGGACATCCTCGAGACCGGCAAGATGTTCAAGTTCAGAATGATCTAAGGGCGCCGTGACATGAACCCAAGGGGCCTTGTCAGGAGAAGACTCCTTTAGAACTCCATTATATTTCTCAAAATAGCTGATCAAAGCTAACGATACGGTTTAGTTATAACAGTGACAAAAGTAGTCAATCAACCAGCGATAAGTCCAATTATATCAAGTAATGATAGATAATAAAGATAAATACGTGCTCACTCTTAAAAGCCCTGAGAAATATGACATAAGTTTGACCAACGCTATTACAAAAATATCAGTAAAGTAAGCGTCGTCTAAATCAAGTCATATGAATGTAATTAAGGTCTCAGAGAAGTTCGATATGTTTCAGGATCACTGGAACCCGCGTGTTATTGGATCGCTCAATGGTCAAGATGTCAAAATAGCAAAGGTGCAAGGCGAATTCGTCTGGCATAATCATAAAGATGAGGATGAGCTCTTCTACATAATCAAAGGATCTCTGGATATCCATTTTGAAAATGACATAAAAACGCTCAAAGCTGGAGAGATGATTATTGTCCCACGTGGAGTAGAGCATAAACCGGTGGCAACGGAAGAATGTTGGATTATGCTCTTTGAACCTAGATCAACAAAGCATACTGGAGAGGTAATCGATGAAAAGACCGTAACTCAATTCGAAAAAATCTAAAGTGCTCTCTATACTAATACCTATACATAATGATAAAGTAGTAAAGCTTGTTGATGAACTAATCTATCAATGCAAGCGAGCTAAGATAGATTATGAGATCATCTGCTTAGATGACTGCTCAAAACCAAAGTTCAAAACAGTAAATGCAGTAGTCAATGGCTTAATGGGTGTTAACTATGTAGAGCTTTCAGAAAACATAGGAAGAGCCCGTATCAGGAACAGGTTAGCAAAGCTGGCAAGGTATGAGCGGCTCTTGTTTTTGGATAGTGATACCAAGGTGTCAAGTAAGAAGTTTATAAAAAACTATGTCGAAGTATTTGACGAAAGTGAAGCTATAATCGGAGGCACGATGTACGACAAAAAGCCACCTAAGAACAAGAAGAAACTTCTTCACTGGACATATGGCAGAAAGAGAGAAGCCATATCAGCAAAAAAAAGAAATCGAAACCCAGCAAGATACTTTCATACCAACAACTTTAGTACAACAAGGACGATCTCATTGGCTCATCCATTTGATGAATCAATCGAAGGTTATGGATATGAGGACCTCGCGATGGGCGAGCAGATTGTCAAGGCAGGTATAACAATAAGACACATAGATAACCCAACGATCCATCGTGGTCTAAAAGAAGCTGATGACTTTCTGAAGGACCAGAAGAGCGCTATTAATAACTTAGCTGAGCTATACTTTAAGAAGAGTATCGAGGATACTAAATTGATCAAGATTTACCATTGGGTAAAGAAATTAGGGCTTATAGATCTTGTCATAGGAAGTCTCCGCCCAAGAATCGAAAAGATGGAGCAACAGCTAAAAGCCAAGCCACCAAGCCTGTTTAAGCTTGATTTGATCAAATTATATTATTTCGATCAAGCTCTTAATAACATACATATTAAAGCAAACGAATACTCATAACCAATAAAATTCTTAGAAGACTATTTTATTTAGACTTTTAGTTTGAAGAGTCAAAATTATTCTTCTTCTTTGCTATAGAAAAAAAATACTTAAGAATACCTTTTTCATGATGACGACTGCCCGATTCCTTTTTCAGGAGTTGGGCAATTTTTATTTAACACTGAGTTTACTATCGCGTATAAGGCTCTATCCTATCGACTATCTGACCAGAGCGGATTAAATCAGACAACTCTTCCCCTAACTCCAAGCTTCTACTTGAGATCTCAGACCAATATGCTATACGTCTATCTTGGGCTTGACCAAAATGCTTAAAGTCTTTCATATCTGAGATTTGCTTTCTGGGTAGGCTTTCTATATAGGCTTCAGAAGGGGTAATCAACAAGACCTTGGACATCAAGCTTTCATGAGCGCTCCTATTCCATGGTAGTTTTTTATCAAACCACCCAGGTAGGACCTTATTTAAAAAGTGAGGATGCAGCACAATACCATCACCTCGATATGGCAAAGAGATATGATAGTCAGTCATACCGCCGTCCCAATAATATCCTCGAGGTGCAACCGGTATATCATTGATGGCATCCATCATATAGGGTATAGTCCCACTTGCTCTTAAAGCAGGAACAAGGTTATCCGCTGTTAAATCCACTTCCTTAGTGGGTAGAATATCCTTCTCCGATTGAAACATCAGATCACCTTTAGTTTTGAAAACGACCCTATCTGCAGCCATGGCCATATACCTACGGCCGACGATATTGGATATAAAAGCAGCGCCAAAGCCTAAGCCTCTTAAGACTTGATTAGAGTGACTTAATAAACCTCTACCTCGTGCAGTTACTACCTGGAGACATCGAGATGGATGAGATAGTATATGCTCAGACTCATCTAAAATCACATGCTCAATCATTTTTTGGCAGGCCAGGGATATCTCTTTCTCATCAGGCTTATCACTATAGATTGTTGTTGAGTAGGCTTGTTGTAGTCTATCTATGGCTCTCATGGGATGGGATGTCATCGCCGCAGTCATCTGCCATGATCCAACTGACGCGCCCAAAAAGTGCAAAGGGTGGTGGGCATCCTCTAAGAACTCACCTATGATGTATCTTACTAAGCCATAAGTTGTGAACCACTTAGGACCACCGGCAGCAGCTACAACACCTGTGACCATCTCAGGTGTTAATCCATCTTTTTTAATCTTTTCGTAGGCTTCTTTACCTGCGCGAAGGGTAAGTCTATTCATTAATATTTACAGAAGTAGAAAGGTCTAAGTTCTCAAGTATGATTGACTGGTCATGTACTGAGACATCACCATTCATATCGATATCTTCACGAAGATAACTCGAGTTCTTCCCATTAGCAGAACGCCATGTATCGACATCTTCCATATTAATCACTCGAGTAGATCTCGTCTTGGTTTGATCTATGTTACCAGCAATCATAAGCTTGACCTTGTGCTTCTCCTTAAGACCGATCACATCACTATTTGTAAAGTCAAATGATAACTTTCCTTTGTTGAGCTTAATCGGTGTACTCTGTACGGGAAGGTGATTACGATGAGCTAGCACTATTATATACTTCTTAAGTGTGCTTAGTTTCTCAGTAGGTATAGAACCACCATTGATAGTACCATCAGCGTTGAGCAATACCGTTTGATTGGACACAGTGTTGCCAGTATCTTCCTCTCTTATTGAGACAAAGATCCAGTCCACAGTTTTGTTATTATAGACGTCAGAATCATCCGTAGATGACTTGAGAGTTTGATCGTAAAATTCGTCATAGGGATCAAAAAATGGCACTGGTTCTGCAAAAAATGCCTTAGGTGTCATACCTGGTAAGTAGCCAAGCTCGTAAAGTGTGGTACTCATAGAACCTGTTGATGCGTCATAAGGGCCTTCGAGATATACTTTAATATCGAGACTAACCGTCTGAGCAATAAGTGCACTTTGATCGATCGTTGATCCAAAAAATGCAAGTAGACTGTAAGTGAAAGTGAGTAGAGTGGACATAAATTGAGTTTTGTTACATTTTATGGGTACATAAAACATGCCAAATTTTCTTAATATGTCAACGTCGTTTTTGGTATGGTTGATTTTCTTGGGTTTAAGGGGTTTAATACTTTCTTTTAAAAGCTTACATCTAAGCTCCTACTATATCGTCATCCAACCAACTGGAGTTGGGTTACTTTCTTTATCCAACCAAACTTATCTTCTTGATCACCAGAGCGCAAACGCTCTATGTAACTCTTTAGGTATGGACCTATCTCATAAGCATCCGGATCAACAGTTAAGATCTTATCACCAAAGGCTAATTTGTTGACATAAGACACGACGGCTGCCGTACCGGTACCAAATACTTCTTGCAACTCACCGGCCTCATAAGAGTCGATCACTTGATCCTTAGATAAGGGAGCTTCAACTACTTCTATGCCTCTATCCTGCATGATTTTGATTACAGAATCCCTTGTTATGCCTTTTAGTATCGATCCGTTAAGGTTTGGCGTGTAGGCTTTACCATCCATGATAAAAAAGATATTCATCGTTCCTACTTCCTGGATATACTTGAACTCTACGGGGTCCATCCACATCACCTGATCATATCCTCTTTCTTTAGCCACTTTTGCTGGATACAATGACGCTGCGTAGTTACCTGCTGTCTTAGCCTCTCCTACTCCACCATCACAAGCTCGAACAAACTCATCTGCTGCTAATAAGCTCACTGGCTTCGCATAATAAGGTCCAACTGGGCAAGTAAAAATCACAAACTTATAAGTCTCAGAGGGCCTCACCCCTATGAACTCATCAGTGGCAAACATGTAAGGCCTTATGTACAAAGCACTTCCATCAGTAGGAGGTATCCATGCCTTATCAAGATCAACTAAAGTCTCGATCGCACTATTGAAAATATCAGCCGGGATGTGAGGCATACACATACGATCAGCCGAAGCATTAATCCGTTCGACATGCTTATCCAATCTAAAAAGCATAGGTGTTCCATCTTTATCCACGGAAGCTTTCATCCCCTCAAATATGGACTGACCATAATGAAGCGTCAAATTAGCTGGATGAATAGAAAAATTGGATAACGGTGTGATGAGTCCTTCTTGCCATGCTCCATCCTTGTAGTCCATAACAAACATGTGATCACTACAGATCTTACCAAATGGTAGATTATTAAAATCTATTTGAGGCAGTCTGGACTCTTTAATCTGTTGGATAGTGATACTCATAGCTTTAGATTGTTACATCAAAGTTATATAATAATAGAGTCTGAAACTCGGTCTTACCCCTATAGAAATTGATGATATCGTACTATGTATATCTAATGGGCTTTAAAACGACGATTATTTCATAACATTACCGTATAAATGCGTATAAGTGTCATTCTTTAATTATCCGATATACGAAGTCACAGACGACAGTCAAAAAGAAGCGATAGCACTATCTCCTGGCATCAACATCGTTGTCAAAAAGAGAGACTATAATGATGCGGCTAAAACGCTACTCGGCAAAATATTGATGTCAGTTGGTCAGCAACTTGATACTGCTACTTTACATATCGTTCAAGAGGACCAGATGGCCTATTTTAAAGTTAGCGATGCTAATGTCAACAGTTTAGTTCTTGTCTTTGGGCTTACGCCAAATGAATGCTCTTTGCAATTAGACAAACGCCAGAATGTACTTTTTAATTTATCTGGAAGAACCTTCTTGTTTTCTAAAGCATTAGCTGCTCTTCCAGCAGATCCTGAAGCCAAAAGAGCACTATGGACTTCACTCAAAGAATATTATAATTTGTGAAGAAAACATTTGTACTTGCAAGTCATAATCAGCACAAAGTAGATGAGATCAGAGACATCTTAAGTGACCTCGATATCTCAATCACTTCACTATCTGACTTAGGTATACATGATGAGATCATCGAAGATGGAGAGACGTTAGATGACAACGCATGGATAAAAGCAGACTACTTGTACAATCTGGGGTATCAATACGTGATTGCAGATGATACTGGCCTTGAAGTTGATGCTCTTGAGGGTGCTCCCGGGGTCTATAGCGCCCGTTATGCAGGACCAGCAAAAGATAGTCAAGCTAATATGGCCAAGCTGCTTAAAGCTCTGGCTAAGGCTAATGATCGTCATGCACAGTTTAGAACTGTACTTGCCGTCTATATCAATGGGACGAAGCATTGTTTTGAAGGAGTCATAAGAGGTACCATAGCTGATATTAAAACAGGCAAAGGTGGATTTGGATATGACCCTATCTTTATACCCGAGGGATATACTTCTTCATTTGGTGTACTATCAAGCGAGATTAAGAACTCAATCAGCCATCGAGGTAGAGCAATTCAAGCATTCAAAGCACACCTAGTTTCTAAGTTGTAAACCTGAAACAAAAAAGGGAAGCATAAATAATATATGCCTCCCTTTATATTATAATCGTAGAAGCGACTACTTCTCGTCGTCCACTTCTTCAAACTCTACATCTGTAACGTCCTCGGAAGAAGCATCTTCTGTAGTTGCGCCTCCTTCAGCTCCGCCATCGGCCGTTGCACCCTCGGCACCTCCAGCAGCTTGTTGTGCCGCATAGATGTCTTGACTCGCAGCTTGCCACGCCGCGTTGAGCGTTTCTGAAGCAGCATCTATCTTAGCTATGTCCTGCACCTTGTGTGCTTCCTTTAGATCAGCCACGGCTGTCTCTATCGCTTCCTTCTTCTCAGCAGGTATCTTGTCACCATACTCCTTCAACTGCTTCTCTGTTGAAAACACAAGGGTATCTGCTGCATTAAGCTTATCCACCTTCTCACGTGCTTCTTTGTCTTTGTCAGCATTTGCTTCAGCTTCCGCCTTCATACGCGCGATCTCATCATCAGACAGCCCTGTTGATGCTTCAACTCTAATGTTTTGCTCCTTACCAGTTCCTTTATCCTTAGCGGATACACTTAATATACCATTAGCATCTATATCAAAAGACACTTCTACCTGTGGTACACCTCTTGGCGCCGGCGGTATGCCATCCAATATAAATCTACCAACTGAACGGTTATCATTAGCCATAGGCCGCTCTCCTTGTAGGATATGTATCTCTACAGATGGTTGATTGTCAGCAGCCGTTGAGTAAGTCTTAGACTTCTTAGTTGGGATAGTAGAGTTAGCTTCTATCACTACGTCATACACGCCCCCCATAGTCTCGATACCCAATGATAATGGCGTCACATCTAAAAGAAGTACATCTTGTACATCTCCGCTAAGTACACCTCCTTGGATAGATGCGCCTACAGCAACTACTTCATCAGGATTTACACTTCTGTTTGGCTTCTTACCAAAGAACTCTTCAACTGCTTCTTGGATCTTTGGGATCCGCGTGGACCCTCCAACTAATATGATCTCATCTATATCATTTTTACCAAGTCCAGCATCTTTAAGAGCATCCGCACATGGCTTTAAAGTTCTTGCTACTAAGCTGTCTGCCAGCTGCTCAAACTTTGCTCTTGTTAACTTAAGTACTAAGTGCTTAGGTACTCCATCTACAGCTGTCACATATGGTAGGTTAATCTCAGTCTCTGTAGAAGATGACAACTCTATCTTAGCCTTCTCAGCTGCATCTTTAAGACGCTGAAGCGCCATTGGGTCTTTACGTAGATCGATTGCTTCTTGTTGCTTAAATGTATCAGCCAAGTGATCAATGATCACTTCATCGAAGTCATCTCCTCCTAATCTTGTATCTCCATTAGTAGACTTCACCTCAAATACACCATCTCCTAACTCAAGTATAGATACATCAAATGTTCCTCCACCTAAATCGTAAACTACAATCGTTGAGTCTTTGCCTTGCTTATCTAAGCCATAAGCCAAAGCTGCCGCTGTTGGCTCGTTGATGATTCTTTTTACATCAAGTCCTGCGATCTCTCCTGCCTCTTTAGTCGCTTGACGCTGAGAATCATTGAAGTAAGCTGGTACTGTGATCACTGCTTCTGTTACTTCTTGTCCCAAGAAGTCCTCTGCTGTCTTCTTCATCTTCTGAAGCACCATCGCACTAATCTCCTGTGCACTATAGTTTCTATCATCGATAGCTACACGCACTGTGTCATTGTCACCTTTAACGATCTTGTAAGCTGCCTTGCTGGCATCACTTCCTATCTCGCTAAATCTTCTCCCCATGTATCTTTTGATAGACGATATGGTCTTTTGAGGATTAGTAATGGCTTGTCTTTTTGCTGGATCACCGACTTTACGCTCCCCATTATCTAAAAAAGCTACCACCGAAGGAGTAGTTCTTCTCCCCTCTTCATTAGGTATAACTACTGGTTCCTTACCTTCCATCACGGCTACGCAAGAGTTAGTAGTTCCTAAGTCAATTCCTATAATTTTACCCATTGTATATTGATTTCTCTTTTTTACTGAAATGAATGAATACTCCTTACAGTAGTCAATCCATGTGCCAACACATTTTTTGTACGTTTGGCCTGTCGTTTATTCATGATTACAATTATTAATATGACAAAAAGGCAGTCAATATGTCAGTACTAAAAGAAATCAGCTATTTTGACTGCCATAAAACCATCATAAATGTCAGCAGCAGTTAAGGAAGTGAAGCGCATGACCACACATGTCATACGTAATATGAAAACTCAAGGAGAAAAGATATCTATGCTTACGGCATACGATTACTCTATGGCTCGTATACTTGATGAAGCAGGTATCGATATGCTATTAGTCGGGGATAGTGCATCCAATGTCATGGCAGGTCATGAGACTACGCTACCGATCACCTTAGATCAGATGATATATCATGCACAGTCTGTCATTAGAGCAGTCAAGAGGTCATTAGTAGTTGTGGATTTGCCATTTGGTTCATATCAGGGTAACTCCATGAAGGCACTTGACTCGGCGATTCGCATCATGAAAGAGAGTGGTGCCCACTCGGTTAAGCTCGAAGGAGGCGAGGAGATCGTAGAATCAATAAAGAGGATATTGTCAGCTGGTATACCGGTCATGGGGCATTTGGGTTTGACTCCTCAATCGATATACAAGTTTGGTACGTATACGGTACGAGCAAAAGAAGTGGATGAAGCTACTAAACTCAAGGAGGACGCTAAGCTCTTAGAGGAAACTGGATGCTTTGCCGTTGTCTTGGAGAAGATCCCTGCGGCACTGGGTAAAGAAGTAAGCGAATCCATCAGTATACCAACCATAGGTATCGGAGCCGGTCCTCATACTGATGGGCAAGTGTTGGTTACTCATGATCTCTTAGGTATCACAAAAGACTTTAAGCCAAGGTTCTTGCGTCGCTATCTCGAGCTATACGATACCATCAAAGGCGCTGCTCAAGAGTATAGCGCTGATGTTAAGTCTGGCGGTTTCCCAAATGAGAAAGAACAATATTAATGTGCATATAGGCATTAATTAGAAGAGTAATCAATTGTGGACATGATCAAAGTAGGACTTACTGGCGGTATCGGTGTAGGAAAAACAGTCTGCGCGGATATATTTTCTCTACTGGGCGTGCCTATCTATAATAGCGACATAGAGGCCAAACTCATCATGGTTAGAGACGAAACTGTCAAGAGCGCTATCGTTGATATATTTGGTTCTGAAAGTTATACTGAAGATGGAGCTCTAAATCGAGGACATCTTGCTTCTCTAATATTTAGCAACAAACTCCTGCTTGCGAAGATGAATGGCATCGTACATCCAGCGGTTAGAGAACACTTTGCTCAATGGTGCCTGGCTAATCAGAGCCACAAGTATATCATCCAAGAAAGCGCTTTGATATTTGAAACTGGGTCATTTAAATCTTTTGACAAAGTCGTCCTCGTACATGCTGATTTAGAAGTTAGAATCGAACGTGTCAAGCTACGTGATAAAGCTACGGATGAAGAAGTTTTGGCACGCATCAAAAAACAACTGCCTCAAGAAGAAAAATTAGAATTTGCCGACTACGTCATACTAAACAATAGCAAAAGGCCGCTCATCAAGCAAATACTCAATATACATATCGACTTAATGAATATCGACATCAAGTCTTCGCAACCTGTCTAATCTTTACAATAATGTTTTTAGAAACTGGAGTATGTGTTTCTGGATTGATTAAGTCTATAGGAACCAAAGGGTTAGCCTCTGGAAAATAAGCGCCTAAACACCTTCTCGGTATATCGTAAGGAACTATTTTAAAATTAGAAACTTTCCTTTTGACTCCATCATAGTCACTAACAACATCAACAACATCACCACCTCTTAGATTATGATCTGCCATATCAGCCTTATTCATCAGGATGATCTCACGGCCATTCTTGATGCCACGATACCTATCGTCTAAACCATAAAGAGTCGTATTATATTGATCATGGGCCCGAAGAGTTGTGAGCCTAAAAGATCCATCTTCTAATTCTAATAAGGGTCTTGGATTTATTGTAAAATTAGCCTTACCTGTTTTTGTTTTAAAGTCTCTCACCTTTACTCCATTGGGCAGATAGAATCCTTGGCCGTTTCTAACTCTTTCGTTATATCTATCAAATCCCGGTATCACTTCTTCAATCTTATCTCTTATCAAATCATAATCAGCTACAAATGATTGCCAATCAACATTGACATCTTCTCTATCTGAAAGTGTTGCTTGAGCCAGACCTCCTATGATCGCAACTTCGCTCTTGAGATGATCAGACTTAGGTGGCAAAACTCCTTTAGAATTTTGAACAATGCCCATGCTGCTTTCTGTACTAACAAATTGATAACCAGAGGATTGCACATCAATCTCACTTCTTCCTAATGTCGGTAGTATCAGCGCTTCTCTCCCATGTACCAAATGTGATCGATTGAGCTTTGTACTGACATGAACAGTAAGATCACATCTGCGTAAAGCATCTGCTGTGTAGTCGGTATCTGGAGTTGCCGAGACAAAGTTGCCTCCCATACCGAAAAACACCTTGGCTTTTCCATCATGCATAGCTTTAATGGCAGGGACAGTCGCATAGCCTTCCTCTCTTGGCGAAGTGATATCAAAAGCTTTATCTAATTTAGAAAGAAAAGATTCTGGCATCTTCTCCCATATCCCCATCGTGCGATCACCTTGCACATTGCTATGACCTCTTACTGGACAAGGCCCTGCTCCAGCCTTTCCTACTGCTCCTCTCATCAAGAGGAGATTTACTATCTCACAGACATTTTGGACGCCATTTTCATGTTGGGTCACGCCCATCGCCCAACAAATGATGATCTTATCATTTTTAGCTATAACATCAGCCGCATTTCTAATTAGTTGTTCATCTACTCCTGACTCTAAAACGCAAGTTTTAAAATCTTCCTTCTTAAGATCCTTTATAAAATCGTCATACCCATGGGTGTGTTCTTTTATAAATTGATGATCAACTATATCTCCGCTCTTCTCATCCTCTTCCAGCAGCAAAAGCATGATTGCTTTTAAAAGTGCTACATCACCATTGACTTGAACTTGCAGATAAAGATCTGTCAGATCAACACCTCCTTTCAATATCCTTAAAGGCTTTTGAGGATTAGAATAGTTGATCAATCCGGCTTCCTTTAATGGGTTAACTGCAATGATAGACCCTCCATTTAATTTACAATTTTCGAGGGCTGTGAGCATACGTGGATGATTGGTACCAGGATTTTGACCGATGACCATCACCACTTCTGCTTGATGAATGTCATCTAAGGTTACAGCTCCTTTTCCGATACCCAAAGTCTGGGAGAGTGCATAACCACTGCACTCATGACACATGTTAGAGCAGTCTGGCAAATTGTTAGTACCATACGCTCGGACGAAGGCTCCGTATAAAAAAGCAGCTTCATTACTTGTTCTTCCGCTTGTATAGAAGATGGCTTCATTTGGATCTGCGAGATTTTTTAAATGTTCTCCAATTTTTTCAAATGCAGCTTCCCAAGATATTTCTACATAGTGACTTGCTCCTGCTGCGAGATACATCGGGTGTGTGATCCGTCCTGACTTGCCTAGCTTATACTCTGACCAAGTCATGAGTTCTGCAACACTGTGATTTTTCAGAAAGATAGGAGCTACTTTCCTTTTTGTCGCTTCTTCAGCCAATGCCTTTATACCGTTCTCACAATACTCTCCAAGCTTTGATCTGTCATCATCAGGGTCTGGCCAAGCGCATCCCGGACAATCGAACCCTCCTTCTTGATTCATCTTCAATGAAGCTTTCAAGGCTTGGGGCACGTCAACATATTTGCCAAGGTGTTTAAGCGAATTCCAGATAGCGGGTATCCCAACAGACTCAGTCTTTGCTACATCCCAGCTCAAATCATCTGTAACATTAGGGTATCTATGACCTTTCATGGATTATTCTTTAGTCGTTTTGATCCTGTGAGGATGCGTATAAATATTGAAGGACTCTTGTTTTAAAAAGCCAACTAAGGTGATTCCTTCTCCATCTGCCGTTTCTATGGCCAGTGAACTCGGAGGGCCTATAGATACAAGAATTGATGCACCAAACATTGCTGCCTTTTGCACTAACTCGTAGCTCAGTCTGCCACTTACAAGTATGACTGATTGTGGCATGTCCAGCTGTATGTTAGCTCCTATCACCTTGTCCAAAGCATTGTGTCTTCCAACATCTTCTCGTAAAGACATTAACTGGCCAGAAACATCAAAAAGTGCAGCAGCATGAAGGCCACCCGTCTCATTAAAATTGCGCTGATTTAGCCTCATGATATCAGGCAGACTCAATATGATCTCAGATGTTATGATTGTCTTAGATGACCAGGGTAATCTTTTAGTATCAAAATCCAAATCTCGCAAAGATTTCTGACCACAGACGCCACAACTCGAAGAGACATATAGTCTTCTCTTGACATCGCTGATCTGATAATTAATCGAGTTCCTCAAAGTGACATTCATTATGTCAACATTTACCACAGAGTAAGAAATTATATCCTCTAAGCTGTCGATTATCCCTTCAGAAAACAGGAAGCCTTTTGCCAGATCTTCATCGTCACCAGGTGTTCTCATAGTTATGGCGAGCTGTATAGAAGACAAACCACTCTGGGAGAGGCGTATCTCTAAAGGTCTCTCAACTGCAATTGCTTCAGAAACAGGCTTTACATCTCCTTTATTATAGACCGATATATCTACTTTCTGGATGTCAAGGCACTCTGCAACTTTCATGAGATCAAGATATTTTAAATAGTTGAAACGACATGGCAATCAGCCACCGTTTAGAGTAATGGCAATAAAACATATGAGCCAAAGAGTATGAGAGGGTAATCAATCCCTATTTTTGGGGATACACAGCTAACTCACAATTTTTAACTTGCATAACATTCGCATCCCGACTATGAAAGGATTTTTGCACTTCTTCTTTTTGTTCGTTTTAGTAACACTTACTAGTGAGGGATCTGCTCAATCTGATGATTATGAAACTAAGGTAGACAGTTTAAAAGAAGCGATTGCGATTGAAAAAATAGACACTACCAAGTTTAGGCTCTATCAACAACTAAATAAACATGTTGCTAGAGTCGATAGGTCTGCAGCCACCAAAACACTGAAGGATCAACTAAAACTTGCAGAAAAAATAGGTGATCT
This sequence comes from uncultured Saprospiraceae bacterium, assembly GCA_937942435.1. Classification (GTDB taxonomy): domain Bacteria; phylum Bacteroidota; class Bacteroidia; order Chitinophagales; family Saprospiraceae; genus JAJRXG01. Next base: position 11,371 of record CALDEM010000009.1, on the reverse strand, counting down.
CAAAATGATCGCAAAGTCCCATAGCCCTTTAGGAAGCAACTATTTATACTTAGGTGAAGCTGAATCAGCCTTTCCACACATAAGTAAGGCTGTTGAGATCAATAGACAGTTAGAAGATATAGAAGCCGTCTCGAATGACCTGAATAATCTTGCTGCTATCTATCAGCATCGAAGTCAATATGAAGAGGCCGCCCAAACATATCAAGAAGTTATAGCGCACTCCGAATCTCTTAATGACAAGGTAGGAATTGTTTATTCTCTGATAAACTTAATGGCTTTATCGACAGAGCAAGACGACGAAAAGAAAGCCCTTGAATACGCCAATCAAATAGAGGGAATCATCAAACTCTTTCCTGAAATGGAACAAAAAGATGTCAAGGAAATTCAAGGCCTTCTGTCTGCCATATATTTTAATGTTGGACTATGTTATAACAGATTAAATGCAGTTGACAGTGCTCGTCATTTCTTTGAAAAAGCCTTAATCGATCTACAGTATATAGATGATGATTATACAAAGTCTACTTATAGAGGATATATAGACAATGGTTTAGGTGAGGCCTTCAGAATGAACGGAGAGCAAAAAAAAGCAGATGGTAAAAGTCTTGAACTCATAGAGGGTGATTTTCGCAAAGCCCTTGAGTTTTATAAACGATCAAATGAATCTTTTACAGAGCTTAAAGATCAAAGAGGGATGGCCTTTACTTTAGTTAATAAAGGGAATGCGCTGAAAGAGCTTGGATATAATAGTAGCGCTGAAAAGTCATTAATAGAAGCTTTGAGTCTGTCTCAAAAGATTGGTTTTAAAGAAGAAGAAAGAGATAGTTATGAGCGACTAGCCCAAAATGCAGAAATGATAGGAGATTATCAGTCCTCTGTTGAGTATTACAAGCAGTACTTCAGTGCACATGAAACCATCCGAAATGAAGAAAGAGATAAAGCTCAAAAAGAATTAGAAACAAAATATGAAATAGCTAAAAAATCCATAGAGCTCGAAGAGGAGCGAAGTGCCAATTTAGAAAACCAAGCTAAGTTGTTAGAAAACGAAGCTAAACTAACTAGACAGAAATATTTGCTATGGTTAGGGGTTTTGATTTTTGGAGGTATTGCTTATGGTATTTTTGCTCGACAGAGATTTAAAAAACGTCAAGAGGTTAGAAAGTATGAACAAGACATGAACAAGGCTATGTCTCGCTTTATACCGACTGGATTTATAAACGCCTTAGGTCGCGAAAAAATCACTGATGTGAAGTTAGGTGACCAAATAGAAAAAGGAGTCACAGTCGTATTTACTGATATAAGAAGCTTCACGACTATCTCTGAAGGGATGACACCTCAAGAGAACTTTGCTTTTGTGCGGGAGTATGCTGAACGAATGGGCCCAATCATAGAACGTAATGGGGGATTTATCAGCCAATATTTAGGTGATGGTATCATGGCCATATTTCAGGATAACCCTGCAAGCGCATTGATGGCTTGCCTACAGATGCAAGAAGACATAGACAAATACAACACAATCCTTGAGTCAAGAGGTATAAAGCCCATCAAAGTAGGCATGGGTATGCACACTGGGCCTTTGGTCATGGGCATCATCGGAGATGATCTACGTTGGGATGCTACGCTTATCTCCGATACAGTCAACACTGCTTCTCGTATAGAAAGTACAACAAAGGAATATGAGTCAGACATACTTTTGAGTCAAGATACTGCCTCTCAAATCAAAGATATCGAGGACTACAATCTGAATCCAATAGGTGAATTGACAGTTAAAGGAAAGACCATTCCGATTGAAATATACGAGTGCACGAGTTATAAAAAACAAAGGAAATCTAATATTGCGAGAGCAGTTTCGTAACTATTATTATATTACGCTCTCGTTAAAACTAAATCGATCTAAGAATGAAAAAGCTTTTAATCATAGCCATATTCATGGCAGAATTCTGTGTTGCTTTTGCTGGCAATCCAATAATTGTAATCAGATGCAGAGTAGTTGCAGACGCAGCAGCAACAACGACTGCTGCAGCAACCACTAGAGCTGACCCACCAGAGGCAGAATGTTATGATGGCGAATTGAATGTTGCAGTTGATAATCCTGCCTGTGACAATCCAGATCCAGCATTGGATACAATCAAACTCACCTTGACGAGAGCAGATGGAGCTCCATGGGTAGCTGGCGATGATGCTGTCACAATCAATGACTTGAGAAATTGCAACTTAATAAACAATACAAATGGTGTTCTGACAACACTTGATGAAGCTGCAGGTGACAGAGGCGCTTTTGTTGCCGACGCAAGTGGTGTTATAGAGATTCAGTTCATCAGAGACCCTACTCAAGACACAGAGATTGTATTGCGCAATGCATTTGCTACATCTTTCGCTGAGGCTGGTGCTGATCCCCAAATCATCAGAATCCCAGCTTGTCCTGCTGTTGGAGTTGGTGGAGGAGCTATCCCAACCATGGGAGAATGGGCCCTAATTGCTTTGTTTATTCTAATCTTAACTTTAGGAATTGTTGGGATTAGACAAAACAACCAAGCTTTGACTCCAGTAAAAGAGAGGGTTAAGAAATAAACAACTTAGAACTATAAAAAAGGGGCAGATGTGAATCACATCTGCCCCTTTTTTTATCATAAAAGAACGGACTCCTTAAAACCAAGAAGTCGTCTTTCTTCTTGACCTTCTTCTTCGTGTTGTGGGTACTCCTAAAACTCCAAGTAGCCCACGCGTTAGTTCTCTCGCGATTGTCCTTCCGACTTGTCTTGTAGCCGTACTATTTAAGACTTTCTCTGCTGTACTCTTTTCTCTTCTCTTGCGTCCACCTCCAGATCGTTTAGTTTGCTTTTCTTCATGTTCTTCAGTTCTTGCATCATCGATCTTCGCTGACAAGATCTCATATGCACTTTCGCGATCTATCACTTCATTATACTTTTCTACGAGCATAGAGTCGCCTAAGATCGTATCTATCTCTTTAGGTGTCAAGACATCCATCCGTGACTGCGGTGCTCGGAGATACATATGTACCAATGGCGTGGGTATACCTTTCTCATCAAGCGCTGTCATGAACGCCTCTCCTATCCCGAGTTCAGTTATCAATTGCTCTACATCATAGTAGTCAGATAGTGGATAGTTTTGTGCAGCCAGTTTAATCGCTTTTCTATCCTTAGCGGTAAATGCTCTAAGTGCATGTTGTACCTTCAAACCCAATTGTCCTAAGACATCTTCAGGTATGTCAGCAGGGTTTTGTGTGATGAAGAATACGCCAACTCCCTTAGATCTAATCAACTTAACAATCGTCTCGATCTGATTGAGCAAGACAGAACTTGCTTCTTCAAACACTAAGTGAGCCTCATCGATGAACAAGCATAACTTAGGCTTCTCGGCATCACCTTGTTCTGGAAAGGTAGCGTAGATCTCAGCCAAAAGCTGGAGCATAAAAGTTGAAAACAACTTAGGCTTATCTTGGATATCAGTCAGTCTTAAGATTGATATGATTCCTTTGCCCGTGGCATCTTTTTGCAATAGATCTTGAGGATCAAATGAACGCTCTCCAAAGAAGAGATCAGCTCCCTGTTGTTCAAGAGCGATTACATTTCTTAGTATAGTGCCCAATGACTGCGAAGACATCCGTCCATACTCAGCAGAGATCTCTGCCTTACCGTCTGTAGAAGCATAGTTGAGGACTTTCTTTAGATCGTTAAGATCCAATAGAGGTAGATCGTTGTCATCACAGTACTTAAAGAGCACGGATAGGATACCTGACTGAACATCACTTAGTTCCAGTATCTTAGAAAGCAGCACAGGTCCAAACTCTGAAACGGTTGCTCTTAGACGTGCGCCTTTTTCATCTGAGAGCGTTAAAAACTCAACAGGTGAAGAAGAAGCAGTAAATGGGAAACCAATTTTCTCATGTCTCTCATCTATTTTGGGATGGCCTCCACTCTCCACTGCGACTCCACTCAAGTCACCTTTTATATCCATAACAAGAGATGGGACTCCATTTTCTGAGAGTTGCTCTACCAGTATCTGCAAGGTCTTTGTTTTACCTGTACCTGTGGCTCCTGCTATCAAGCCATGTCTATTGAGCGTTTTTAACGGAAGACGGATAAAGAGCTCTTTGGCTACATCTTCTCCTCGCTTAGCAGCTCCCATGATGATAGATGGGCCTTCAAACTTATAGCCTTCAGCCATCTCCTTTATAAATGCTTCGTTCTTATCCATATTCGTTTTTAGTTATTGTTCCAGTTATTAACTCTATTCTTAAATCGCTTTTGACTTATCGGCCATTCTGAAGTCTCATATTCGCTTTCAACTTTAGATTCGACGCTACTTCCATTATACAAATCATCAAAAAAGTCAAAACCTGTTTCTCGCTCTACTTCATCTATACTTACTGCATAATCATATATAGAATGCCTACTTACTTCATGCGGCATGATAAATCCTATCCCTTTCTTTTCTCTTCCAGATATATCTACTATTACTTTATAAAAAGCAGAAGGGACTCTTACTTTGGACGACTTACCGATGTATTCGGTCACATCAGAGAAGATAGGCCCTGAAGCAACATATAGCTCATCATTTTCATAAGCCCAATCCCGTACAGTTTCTTCTAACTCTCGCCATATGCCTCCATTAAAACCAGTGATCTGTGGGGTCATATTAGACATGAAAAATGTCTCCTTCATAGCTGTTTTGTTAAACGCCATATCTCCGGCTGGGACCATATGACCTCGACTATAACCGCTTCTGGTATAATCACTATGCTTCGCTGAGTTAGAAGATACCTCAGGGTCGACATTAAACCGATCGGATCTTTTCACATTGGGTACCTGTAGTGACTCCTTTGTCAATCTATACGTAACCCAATCCGGCTGCTCATGTTTTTCATTGTATCCAAGAGTATAATATTGATGTTCGATTACCTCCGACTGATTTCCTTCAGGGACCATATCCGAACTTGAAGCCAAGTCTATATCGCGATCCCCCGCTTGCTCTTCGTAATACCGTCCATTATCTTGATATTGCTTTGATCCAATCTCGTTTGAGTTGAGATATCTAAAGAGCATTATAAACATTAGTGCGAGCACACCAAAGGCGGAGAATACCTTTACTGCCATCCCTGCAAAGGGTTTTTTACCGTTTCGACTATGATTTTGTCTCAATTTTGCCACACTTTCTATTCTTAAGCAGTGCAATCTTAGTGATTCTTTTCATATGTCACAAGATTATGATATGATGACTACCTGATTAATGCGAAGAATCGTGTAATTCAACTGACGATAGAGAACTATATGTGCAATTAGGCACTTAATCTTTGAGAATGTAAGAAGTAAAGGTTCTATTTTTGCCAAAGAAGCTAAGGATGAAAGAGCAAACAGTGTTGGTATGTGAAGGTCAGTTTTTGAGCCGCGAGGGCATCAAGAGTATCATTAATAAAAACCCTTTTTACACTGTCCAAGGAGAAGCTTCCTCTCAAGAAGAGCTCGAAGCTAAGCTTAACATATCAAATTATGATATCGTAACTATTGACTATGCTAAGGATGGTCGCTTCGATCTAGAGTCTATCTCACTCATCCAAGAGATCGCTCCTACCACCAAGATCCTTATCATCAGTAACGAAGAAGAAAAAAGTAGGGTCTATGAAGTCCTAGGACGTGGGATCAATCACTATATAACTAAGTACTGCCGCGAAGACGAGATCTTTAAGGCTTTAGATGCTTGTCGCAATGATGAAAAATACTACTGTAACAAAGTGTTGGACATCATCATCAGCAAGACCTTTGGTAAGAAGGAAGCACAGATTACAGAGCTTACAGCTCGGGAGCAAGAGATTGTTAAGTTGATCGCTCAAGGCAAAATGGCCAAAGAGATATCAGGCTTGCTCAATGTAAGCATCCATACCATCTATACCCATCGTAAAAATATCATGAAGAAGTTAGAGATCAGTTCTCCTGTAGAGCTAATCACTTATGCCATCAATAAAGGTCTCGTAGACTTGGGTGGTTAAATATTTGGATGCCTTCTAATTGTTAGAAACCACCATTTCTGTTTGGTCGTACGTTCTGAAGTCAACCGCACTTACACCAGACACTCCTAACTCTTTAAGATATACGCCATACAAGATATCGACTTCTGACATTGTCAACTTGTTGTGCGTAATGATAATAAACTGAGAGTCTTGACTAAACTGTCTGATGATCTTATTAAACTTTAAGACATTGACATCATCAAGCGGCGCATCTACCTCATCAAATATACAGAACGGAGCAGGCTTAAGTAAGTACAATGCAAACAAGAAAGATGCTGCTGTAAGTGTTTTCTCTCCACCTGAAAGCAAGCTAATAGACTTAGGTCTTTTACCTTTTGGCTTAGCCACAATCTCAATCTTTGCCTCAAGCGGATCGTCGTTATCCAACAAAACGATATTGCAATCATCATCTTCTGAAAACAATGCTTGGAACACCTCCTTGAAGTTCTTTCTAATTTCAGAAAGAGCTGCATTAAATCTTTCTGACGCTGCTTTCTCGATCTCAACGATGGTCTCCTCAAGAGACTTCTTGGCATCTAAAATATCATCTCGTTCTTTGGAGATAGCATCATGTCGTTCCTTTATCTCGTTGTATGCTGTGATCGCCATAGGGTTAATCTCCCCATAGCTTCTGATGCGATCTTGTATTTTCGCCTTCTTGGTTTTAAGCTCATTAAGGTCTTCGCCTTCATACTCCTCTGGAAACTCAGTCTCCTTTATCTCTATACCAAACTCTATAGAGTTACGCTCATGAATAGCTTTGATCTCAAATCCCACATTAGCGTACTTCTCGTTAAGACTTGTGATCAGTTGATCTTTGTTGTATAGCTTGTTTCTAAATTCTGCGATCTTCTTTTCTAATTCGAAAATCTTTCCCTTCTCCTTGTAGTATGTATCCTCATAAGTGCTCAGCTTATCTTGTAACTCAGCTTTCAAAGTATATTGTGTTTCTAATGACCCTTTTGTTTGAGAGAGCGTCAGTTCTGACTCCGCTATTATTGATAGTTGTGACTTCTCTTCATTAGTTAAGGCTTCTAATCTACTTAGGATATCGCCTATATTGTTTTGATAAAACTCTACATCTTTAGAGGCGAGATTATAACTACTACGGACTTCAAATAATTTAGATTGGGCCTTATCTCGTTCAACACCTGCAGCTATATAAGCTTTGTGCGCATCTTCAATTTTCTGTGTCAACTCTTGATCACTTAGTTCATCTAACTTCTGAGTATCTAGCTCCTCATACCGCACGTTCTTACTTTCCAATGACTCCGACACACCCGTCAGCTCAGTCTGCTTAGAAAGTCTTTGCCCTTCAAGTTCAGCTATATTATCGGTCTGATTCTTTATTTTACTTTCTATCTGATAGAGCTTAGACTTCTCGATATCAATCATACTTCGCACTTCAGACAAAGAGCTACGCTCAGAGGTTAGAGACATTCTTTGTTGAGCGGTCTCTTCTTTTAACTTTGCTATTTTTGATTCGAATGCGCCCAATGCTTTTTCAAAATCTCCAACTTGATTTTCCAACTTCTCAAGTATCTTCTTTCTTCCAAGCTGAACACCTTCAAACAAAGTATTAGAGCCACCATATAAGCGACCTTGAGAGAGCACCAAGTACTCATCTGGGAACAAGACGACTTGTCCTTCACTGATCGAAGACTTGTCTATATTTTTATAAGATTGGGTGGAGATAAAAACATCTTTTGTGATCGCCTGAACGAACGGGCTATACTGCTTTTCAGTTTTGATCAACGAGCTAAGTGGGATCAGTTCAGCAGCCGACTGAGGTGTCGCTGTAGTATTGATCTCATCTGTAATTACGATATTGACCTTTCCTTTTTGTGCTCCTCTTACTTGCTCATATAGCTTTATAGCCTCAGTACGAGAACCCACCATGAGGTGATGAAAGTATGGTTCGAGATACAACTCTATGATCTTAGTATACTTCTCATCATTGATCTCAATGACATCTGAGAACACTTGATATTTTGAACCACTGGACTTCAACAAGAACTTAACTGATTCTGGAAGGCCTTCGTTATTCTCGATTATGTTCTTTAAAAACTTAATCCTTTGCTGCAAACTTGAAAGTTCAACTTGCTTCTTATTTCGCTCTGTTACTTTTGCACCTAAGTCGTCATTGCTCTTTTGGATTGACTCTTCTAACTCCCTTGTCTTTAACTCTGCCGCACTTATGGTACTTAGATAGTTATCTATTACTCCTTGTTGATTAGCGAGATTTAGATGGTCGTCTTTCCCACTACCTGAGAGTTGGTTGACTCTTTCGGATATCACTTCTACATCCGTTGTCAACATCGACTGCTTTGTAAGTAGTGCCTCTATCTCTCGACCTAACGTCTCTTTGAGCAATTGCTTAGCGTTGATAGCTGATTTAATCTCTTTTTCTCTTTCACGTAGGTCGTTGTAAGAATCTGACTGGGCCTTGAACAGCTTATCTTGTTCTTTATAAGCTGTTTCCTCTTTTTCTAATTCTATTTTGATTTTAGCCGAGTTCTCTTTAGCTTCTTCGAAGCTTGCTTTAGCAGTTCCAACAGAGTCAGATAATTGTTGAGCGCTATTCTTTATCTCATCTACTCTATCCTTTCCGTTTTGTAATCTCTGAAGTGCTAAGTTTTTATTGTTTTCGATCTTCCCTAACTCTTCGATCAACTTATTAAAGGCCTGCTGATCTTCACTCAATGACTTTTCATACTGGAGTATGTCAGTTTTTAACTGTTGCAGTGTCGCATCATCCTGAGTTAACTCCGTACTGATCTTTAGTCTAAGGTCCTTCTCTTTTTCTAACTTCTCTTTTAACTCTTTATACTTAAGATTAAACTCCTTGACCTCTATATGTGATATCTTGATGGATATCTCCTTGTATTCTTCTTTGTATTTATTATAACGCTCTGTTCGCTTGGCTTGACGTTCAAAAGAAGTCATGTTCTTTTCAATTTCAAACAAGAGATCCTGTACTCTATCAAGATCTTCAGTAGTACTTCTAAGCTTACTAAGCGTCTCCTTCTTTCTTACTTTATACTTAGATATCCCAGCAGCCTGTTCTATCATCTGGCGACGAGATCCTCCATTATCATGAAGAATATCTTCAACCATGTTAAGGCTGATGATCGCATAAGAGTTAGACCCGATACCAGAATCCATGAATAGATTAGTGATATCCTTTTTTCTACATGGTACGCCGTTGAGCTGATACTCGCTGTTACCATTACGATATAAGAGACGTGATATACTCACCTCATTATAGTCGGTAGGAAGTACATTTTTTGTGTTGTCAAACGAGAGCGTAACCTTAGCTACTTTTCCTTCTTTACGGGCTTTGGTACCATTAAAGAGAACATCAGACATACTCTCGAGTCTTAGCTCGCTAGTTTTTTGCTCACCTAACACCCACCTGATGGAGTCTACTACATTAGACTTACCTGATCCATTTGGACCGACGATACCTATCAGATTTTCATTAAAGTTGATGACTGTATCATCAGCAAAACTTTTAAATCCCTTTATGGTCAGGCGCTTCAATCGCATGCGACAAAGATAGATTTTATCAAATTGAAGTAGATGGATTCGAAGTTAATTTTTTTCAATACCCAAACAGCTGACTATCAGAATATTACAACACATATTCAAACTAATTATAATCTCTTATATATGCCTCAAAGGTTATTGCAAAAGAAAGATTTGAGGGTTAGGATTCTATGAGATATCGAACCATAAATTATAAACAGTTCCATCCTTTCCACGCCTAATTCTTAAGATAATCATTATCATAGATCAACCACAAATCTTACCTTTGATATATGAACGATAATGAAGATGAGGACTATTTCTTTGAACTCTTTGGCTTAAAGTTTCCGGTCCATACTAAATTGATTATCCGATTAGCAATCGGGGTATGGATAACCCTTGCAGTCATCCTTCTTATAGCTCAGTACTTCTTTCAGTATGAGATGACTAATGCCGATATACCAGGAGGATTGATCTCAGGATTTTTACTCGCTTATCTGATAAGTATCTTGATGAAGTAATTTTTTTCGCTGACCAGCTAAAGGATAGTTGGTACTGCTCCCCCATCTACTCTTAGTGCAGCGCCATTAGTGGCACTTGACAAGTAGCTTGATAGATAGACTACTAAGTTTGCAACTTCTTCCGTCGATGCAAAACGTTGTAAGAGCGATCCAGGTCTCCCATTCTTAAAAAAGTCCTCTTCAACTTTTTGCTTCGAGATCTTCTGTTCATTAGCTATGGCTTCTAAGAATCGATCTGCACCTTCAGACATGGTTGGGCCTGGCAATACAGAATTGACTGTAACTCCTGTTCCTTTCGTCAATCGCGCTAAACCAGAAGCAACTGATAGTTGAGCAGTCTTTGTCATCCCATAATGAATCATCTCTTCTGGTATCTGAACGGCCGATTCACTTGATATAAAAATGATTCTTCCCCAATCTTCTGCAAGCATAAGCGGCATATAGTGTCTTGAGAGCCTGATACCACTCATCACGTTGACCTCAAATAGGTGATACCAATCTTCATCCGATATGTCGGCAAACTCCTTAGGCTCAAAAATCCCCACATTGTTAATAAGGATATCGACTTGGGGTACTGATTCGATTATCTTGTCAACGTCCGCTTTGTTTGCGAAGTCTGCAACAACACCATGGACGTCGGCTGCAGGATAAGCACCTTTAATCAACTCATAAGCTTTGTCTACTCTGACCTGTGTTCGTCCATTGATATAACACTCCACTCCTTCTACAACTAGGCCAGTAGCAAAGGCTAAGCCGATACCTGCTGTAGAACCTGTGATAAGTGCTTTTTTACCTGATAGATTATAATTCATAATGTATTGAGTTAAAAAAACTACTTAAATATCTGAATATTAATTCTATATACATGATAAAATTATATAATATGTTAAAGAATTATAGTGCTACTCTCCTAACTTATTACTTATTTTGGAAAACTTCGTTTGTGGAGGAGCAAGCTGTATGGGCGAGACATTCGCCTCTACAACTGATCCTGGTATCGTCCCAGAAGATAATGCTGATCCATACTTCATCTTCATGAGACCTGCAGGTTCTCTAGCAGCAGCGATCGGAGCAGGAGCTACCATGTCACCAGCTTCTATTGTCACAACCTCAACAATTCCTACACTTGGTGAATGGAGTCTCATTGTATTATCAATTATTATGCTGATAGCTGGTGTAGCTGCCATCAAAGAAAGAGTTGTAGCTTTGGCTTAAGACAAAATAAAGATCATTAGAAAGGACTTGAACTCAATCAAGTCCTTTTTTTATTTTAGTCTTTACTTGCTGTTATTACCAT
>CALDEM010000008.1 GCA_937942435.1 uncultured Saprospiraceae bacterium | reverse complement strand
CAAAAGTTCATTCAGCATTACACTTTGACAATGTGGCTTTAGCCCATTGAATCTTGAATCAAAATGTCAATCAAAATTAAAATCAGAAGAAAGCTTCAGAGTAGCTCCCAATTTATCTGCCTTGTTAACCCAAACTCCCTTGAGGGAGACATCAAAGGGTGATTTCAAGATTTATAATTACAATAATAAAAGAAAGCTACAGAGTAGCGACATATCTATAGCCGACTGCGTAAGCTGTCGGTTATAGACACCCACACCATTCTCGTTTGGCGTGTGTTTTTGACCAAAACCCATGACAAACGAAATCGCTAAATCTAAAAATATCAAGATCAACTCATCAACTCATCATCACATCATCACATAAGCACCTTAAACGCTCTCCTTAAAGCTCCCAAAATGCCATAACACCCCAATCGGGTCATGAAGAAAGAACTCTCTACCCCAGTCAAATATCTTGATCTCTGTTAAACGAACATACTTGTACTTTTCAACTAGTCCTTTTGCTTTGATCTCTTCGTAGCATGCATCCAGATCATCTACTTCTAAGAAGACCATGGAGTTATTTACCCAATCTTTGACGTAGTAGTCTTGGAGGTAGAAGGAGTTGTTATCATTGATATGAAAGACAACCATGTTATCAAAGAGGACTGTTTCTTCCCAGCCTAACTCTTTGTAGAAGGTTCGTGACTCTTCATAGTTTTTAGATCCAATGAAAGTTCTGATACTTAAAGCCTTGTACCTATTCATGTAGATTGCATTTATCGATTCAGATTAAAAATCTTACGATTTCGGTTACAACTTAAGAATAAGTCTTTATGATGATAAATCATATAGAAGGAGAAATAAATAAGCGCTTCTAATCTTTATCCATAAACAATAAAACAACTGATCGACAAAGATCGAAAGATGATCCAAGGCTAGCTTCGAAAAAGTAAGAAGATAAGATCGATTTTCAGATTGTAGACTAAATGGGGCTAATAGAAGCTAATTTGAAATCAATCAACATATCTGTTAGTAACCAAGCTGTATCCAATCAAGGTTACTTCACCAAGAATGATTAAAAAAGGCCTGAGAACTATAATTAGTTCTCAGGCCTTTCCTAAGTCTTATATAAATCAGAACAATTTATAGTTATACTTTATGAGAACGCAAGTCCTCCATTGATATCAAAGTTAGCTCCTGTTACAAATGAACTTTTATTAGAGGCCAGATAAACTACTAAATCAGCAACTTCTTGAGCACTCCCCTCTCTCCTTATTGGTGTCTTTCCCGCTACAATCTTTCTAACTTCATCTTTTGTAAAGTCATCATGAAACTTAGTGCCGATCAATCCAGGACATAAAGCATTGACTCTTATTCCCTTTGGACCAAGCTCTTTAGCCATCGCTCTTGTGAATGTTGTCACGGCACCTTTAGAAGAAGCATAAAGCGCAGATCCACCACCGCCCCCATCTCTAGCTGCAAGAGAAGATAGATTTATGATAGAACCACCTTTGCCCATCATGGATTCAAATGCTTGCATTGTAAACACAGTGCCTTTGAAGTTGACGTCCATTACTAAATTATAAAAGTCTTCATCAAACTCTTGTAAAGTCTTACGAGCAAAAAGTCCACCTGCGTTGTTTACCAAGATGTGTACTTTTTTTCCAAAAGCTTTTGTTGTTTTTGTCTTTAGGCTTTTGATCCCTCTCGCTGTAGATATATCAGCTTTGACAATAATAGCCTTGCCCTTAAAAGATTCTATCTCTTCCAATGTTTTCTTGGCACCTGCTCTTGAGCTATTATAATTAACAACCACTTTTGCACCTTGTCTTGCTAACTCAACTGATATAGCTCTTCCTATATCTCTGGCACCGCCAGTTACAACTGCGACTTTCCCTTTGAATTGACTCATTTCTATTCTTTAATTTTCTAATTATATTCCTAATGCTTGACCGCCACCCACTTGGATGGTCTCCGCCGTTAAAAAAGCAGCATCACTACTAACCAAGAACGATACAACGCCAGCTACATCCTCTGGCTGCCCTAATCTCTTAAGCATGATATTGTTAGCCCAAGATTTGAATACTTCAGGTTTAGTTGATTTGATCTGCTTATGAAAGTCAGTATCAATTGTCCCTGGAGATACTGCGTTTACTCTAATACCATACTCTGCAAGATCTTTAGCTAAAGCTCTTGTGATGGTGTGAACCGCAGCTTTGGAAGTTCCATATATGCCAGCACCTGGACCGCCCGCATTCCATCCTGCATTGGAAGTATAGTTGATGATGGTAGGGTTATCTCCTTTCTTGAGGTATGGTATCGCCGCGCGTGAAGCGAAGAATACAGAATCCAAATTAAGTGCCATAACAAAACGGTAGAACTCAGTTGTCATCTCCTCAAATCTAGATCTACCACCAAGACCACCAGCATTATTGATGAGTGCATCGATTCTTCCGTATTTCTCACCTATTTTTTTGATGTTCTCACTTACAGCGTCTTCTTTTGTTACATCAAATCCGTAATACTCTGCCTCTATGCCTTCTGCTTTTAGCTCTTCGACTCTCTGTGCACCTTCTTCATGATTGATACCATTTATAGCAACGATAAAACCGTCTTTACCCAATCTCTTTGCCACAGCAAGTCCTATACCCGCTGTAGCTCCTGTTACTATAGCTACTTTATTACTACTCATTAAATACGCGTTTTTAAATTTTACGATTGGCTCAAATTTCTAAAAAATGTTGAACCGTTGATTTTGTTTGTTTTATTAATGTGTTATCAGTATTTCTATTTTAATAATGGTCAGGTTGCAGTGCCTCGATTCTTGGGCATAAAAACCAGATACTTGCTAGCGCAATAAATGCTAACGCCCCTCCTATTAAAAACGCAGGAGTATAGTTTCCTCCAGTCGTAATAAACGGCACCAATATAGTCAATCCCGCACCAGCTAACTTTGCAGCTGTACCTGCAAAACCAGATAAGGTGCCTACAACCTTTCCACTGAACAAATCACTTGGAATAGTTTGAACATTGCCAATGGCAGTCTGGAATCCGAACAATAAAACAGCCATAATTACAACAGCATTAATGGCACTACCTGGTGCCCTTAAAAGAATAAAACATGGGATCATGATCACACAACCTAAGGTAATTACGATCTTTCTAGTCTTGTCTATCGACCAACCTGAACTAAGTCTATTTTGAGCCAAGAGGCCTCCAAACCATGCTCCCAACATGGCTCCAACATACGGTAACCAAGCAGTAAAAGCTATTTCTTTAACATTCATCCCATACACTTCATCCAGATAGATCGGTATCCATCCTATGAAAAGCCACCATATAGGATCTAAGGATGCAGAAGCTATAATCACACCCCAGCTTTCTTTATGGCTCAACAGTTTACCCGTACTTGGATTATAACCATCATCATAGGAACCATCTTCATTAATATCTTGATTTCTCTGTCCACTAAGTATATATTGTCTCTCATCCTCTGATAGTTTTGGATGATCTTCGGGTGGCGCTTTTACAATGTAAAACCAGGGTATCAACCATAAGAAGCCAAGTATACTTACTGCTATAAATATGGATTGCCAACCCATGTATGCAGATAACACGCCGATAATCGGATATGCTACTATTCCACCAATCGCTGCTCCAGAATTGAAGATTCCCTGTGCGAATGCACGCTCCTTTGTTGGAAACCACTCTGCATTTGCCTTCGCGGCACCCGGCCAGTTGCCTGCTTCTGCAACACCCAACAATCCTCTGATAATGGAAAAACTCAATGCACCTTGTGCGATCGAATGTAGAAAAGTAGCAAGCGACCAAACCGCTATAGAAAGCGCAAATCCAAGTCTTGTACCTATCCAATCAAAGATCTTACCGAACAGCGTCTGTCCAGCCGCATATGACAAGATAAAAACAGTCATTATGCCGCCATATATTTTCTTGGTATCATCCTCGCCCATACCTGGGAAAAGATCTGCCGCAATGTCCTGCCACAATGCACCAAATGCCTGTCTATCGATGTAGTTTATGACTGCCGCCAACGCTACAAGCCCTACAACCCACCATCGCAATCCTTTTGTCTTATTCATTTAATAGCTTTTTGATGATGCCTTTAAGCTTCTTTATCTCCAAAGTATGAAACTCCAGAACCGTCCATAAAATCTTCTCTTATCGGGCTAAACGTATCTATTAATATTCCTTCCTCCAAGCAAACAGCACTATGCACGAGGTTCGGCTCTATATATACGCCATCACCGGCATTAACGATCTGCTTATGTCCATCTATTTCAAATTCAAACTTGCCCGCAGCACAATAAGTCGCTTGTGTGTGAAAATGAGAATGCGGCGAGCCTATAGCACCTTTATCAAACTTCACCTTGACCATCATAATCTGATTATCATATCCAAGAAATTTTCTCGAAACTCCACCTCCAAGGTTCTCCCATGACATGCTCTCGGTCAAGATATACTTTTTGCTATTTCTCTCCATTTTATTCATTTTCTAATTGAAAGGACTATTATATTTTAACTATTGGTTCATTGTTTTACTTATCATTATTGGCCCAGTCCAACTCATCATCTTCTCCCCTAATTTCACTTTATGATTACTCACTATATCATTATCCACATTAGCTACACCAATCGTCCATGTCTTCTGCGACTTACCTGTTAGCTTAACTACTGTGTAATCAACAGAATCGTGAAGTACCTCAATTTTCTCTAATCCTGAGAATGGATCTGAGGATATTTCTGATACAGGGTTATATCGGCCATGTGATTCGATAGCTGATACATACAAAGCATCTTTGGCCTCTTTCTTTCGATGTATCAGCGCTGGGTCATATCTCAAGTTAAAATCAGGATCATTAGCACCCGTTTTAACAAAGATCAACTCATCCTCAGGATCAGTCGCACTCGTAAGTGTAAAGAACTTCCTTTTGCCAAACCAAGTGATCTGAGTACTTTCTTTATCTGAGTGACCTGTGGCTTCACGCCAAATATGCTGATATCCGTGATCACTTCCCAGCGTTGTCAGAGATGTTGCTTCTTTCTCATATTCAAATGACGCAGATAATAAATGACCCAAGAACCAAACGGGTAGATCGTATTGATTTTCTTGCTCTGACGTCAACTTAAAGATGTCGATCAACAATGGTTTTCTAAAGTTGTCATCCTTTAAGAGTAGCATTGTTCTGTGCATTTCTACACCTGGATATGCTTTATCATCCTTGGCACTTACAACCTGAAGATCATCATTTGAGGCATCGAAAAAGTACTGCGTAGACGCATTAGCATCTCCCTTCTTGACACTTCCTTGGTATTGGGATATCTCATTGGCTGTTACAGTATTGTGGGCGATGGTTTGCTTCGCGTATGTTTGGTTTTCAGGCAGATATCTTCCACCTCCTTTCTGATCGATGTTAACCCATCGAGCAGAACCATAGTCCTGGATGACTTCCCCAGTCTCATCGTATAAAGAATATCCCAATCGATCAAAATGACCGTGTCCCATACCATGAGCAGCGTACTTCATGAGTAGGCATATCTCGTCACCCTCATCGCCATTGGCTCTAAGGATGCCGATACCGCCCATCTTTCCATCAGCTCCATCATTATAGGCTATTGACTTATGAGCAAAGGGTGTTGCCATTCCTTTTGCAAGATCCCTTGCAACTACAAAACCATTTTCATCTAACAATACTTTGCCTTGCTTTTCGGCAATAGACAGTAACATTGGATCTAATCCAAAATCATGGTAACCGATATCGATCGCTCCTACTACTTCTCGAGACAACCAAGACATACCTTTTTGCGCATCGTTGATTGGAAAAAACAGACCATTAGCATCTGTCTCATTAAGCATAGAATAAATCGCTTTTTCTAATATGCCATCTCTATAATTGTATATATTAAGTTCAGGTCTTGAATTGTGCAAGCATTTTGAAAATAGCAAAAATGGAGACATCGCATATCTCAGATAGTAAGGCCCTTCTGTAAAGTGACCATCAGGTGAAAATGAATAATCTAGTTGTGCAAAAAATCCAGCTTTCTTTTGCCCTTCTACTTTAATATATCCGCCATCATCATCCACCATTGTTGGATCTATACCATCATCTTGTATCCCAAACAATGCACGTTCTATCAATTCTTCATCGTGCATAGCTAAGCCTATCATGCCTACTGCAGCATTAGCCCAAGTAGAATGATTGTGTACTCGATTAAAAAATCGAGGATTCTCAAGAGAGATAAAATCAGCGAATGGACGGAAAAGATTAGATTCTAAATGATGTCTCTCTTCTTTTGTTAAGTAGTCATATATACAATCATATGCTTGACTACAATAGACTAACCAATTGGCGTCATTAAGACACTGCCAAAAGATCTTGCCTGTTGCATATGATCGATTAGTTGGATGAAGCGGTAGTGTGGGAAACATATCAGCGTAAGCCATGAAGACTTCTTTTATGTACTCCGCGTATTTTTTATCTCCAGTGATCTGGAAGAGGTTTCCAGCTTTCTGCAGGATGAAGAAGTTCTTCTTATGCCGCTCATGAGTATAGCCTCCAGCCATATCCTTAGGGATTGGAACTTTCACGCCAAGTGCTATCTCTTCTTCTACTTCTTGTTTGGTTGCTTCTAATGTCGAGATAAACAAAGGTGCTTGATGGAGATTAGCTTTGATTAAGCTAATACCTGATTTTGTAATCGTTAGATTAGGATGTATCTGAGCCATTGTCTTGACCGACACGATCGAAACAAGTATAATTATAGTCGATATGAGGCACGTTCTATTCACTCAGCAATGGGCAATTGTATTTTTATAATTTTATTATTTTTTATCTGCATATCATAAGCTTTCAATGATCGCAACAATACCAGTATATGATACGATACAAGCAAACACTAAAGAAAGCACCAATCCCACATTCATGATTATAGAGGCCTTGTGCTGACCCATCAATTCTTTTCGATTGAGCAATATTATAATGGCTATAATAACCAATGGAAGCACGAAAACATTAAAGACTTGGGATAGGATCTGAGCGTTGATAGGGTTGGCACCAAATATTGGAACTGTTAAGCCCACCAGACAAGCCAATCCTGCAATAACCTTAAACTGACTAGACTTAATATCTAACTCTCCTTGGCGATAGTCAGCGATGAGTATGGGAGTGATCATTAATATTGGAAAGACTGAAGAAAGACCAGCACCCAGTGTGCCGATCAAAAATATGGCTACTGAAAACTTTCCTAATATGGGTTCTAACGTTCCAACCATATCTAATACACGCGTGATACTGGCTCCTGTACCATAGACTGTGCCAGCAGCTATAGCCATAATAGATGCACTAATAAAGAATATCAGCAAAGCTGCCCACAAAGAGTCTCTCCTCTGATCTTTTAAGTTGTCTATCGTCCATCCCTTTCCTTTTAAAAACAAGGGCCGTGACAAGAATGTCGCTGCAGCCATAGTAGTACCAACAAATGCCGCTACGAGCATCTTGCCTCCGGGCACATCAGGTATCGTAGGTAACAATCCTTTTGCAATCTGCGCGGGAGCCGGAAGAACAATAAAGAGCGATAATATAAATGACAAACCCATGATGGCAACAAAAAAGGTAAGCACCCGCTCCATATAAGTGTAACTGCCTTGCCATAGTATGAGATACATCAACCCTATAATCATAATGGCTATAGCCAGAACAAGACTATAAGAATAAGATGCTGCTTCGGGTATAAATACAACGACAACCTCATATAAGGCATTGGCGGTGATACCCAGTATACCAATTAGAGAGTTCCATTGGCCAATTGTGATGCCTACGATAATTAGAATGGAAATGATTGCGCCAAACTTAACATGCTTTTTGATGCCATAAAGGGCAGTATCTCCTGTTACTAAAGAGTAAGTACCATAAGCATTCATCAATATCCAAGAAAAAAAACAACTCAGCGACAGCACCCATAGCAGTTGCATACCAAAAGTACTCCCTGCTACGATCATAGATGTAACACTCCCCGTCCCTATCGTGTACCCAATAGCCATGATACCAGGCCCTAAGGCTAGTAGCAATCGCACCAGAGGATTAGAGGAAATGTTTGTTTGATCCATTTAGAATACCGTGAAAATTATGATAGCTCATAAATTGAAATAGGGAGCATGTACAAAGTGCCCCCTAAATCAATTCAATATGAAAAAACTATGTCGTTTTTTTTAAGTAAATTCTGATATGTGTAAGTGAATAAAATCTAGTCACTTACAAAGCGTATAAGTCAAAATAGCATGGATTAATAACCATCATTTTGTGTAATCACACCAAAGCTCGCAAGGACCTCTGAAATTGGCACTGGGAATAAATGATATCTACTATCAATAGATTCGCCCATCTCTGCATCGACTGTTCCAGTTCTAACTAAATCAAACCATCTTTGGCCTTCAAAAGCTAATTCTAATCTTCTTTCATTCGCAATCGCTGTTCTAATTTCACTTTGTGTTGATGAAGTAGAATTACTTAATCCTGCCCGTGTTCTGATTTTGTTTAATTCTCTCAATGCCCCACTTGCATCCCCATTTTCATTTAGTGCTTCCGCATATAAGAGAATGACATCGCCTAATCTCAACTCTATCCAATCATGATCAGGTCCGCCTGTTTGCGGGAACTTTGGAGATGCCATTAAGCCCTCATCGATAGTAACCGCTCTTCTTAAATCCGTCTCACCATCAGCTTCACTCGCGTCAAAAGCAGCTATCAAATCTGAATCTAACGGCAACAATGATTTTGTATCCAATCCACCAGACCAAGACCAGAACTCAGAAAAGCCATACTCATCCACAATTGAACTTGAAATCTGTGCTGCATAAATTATCTCTGAATTTAGATCATTGTCTACACCAAAAATATCTGCAAAGTTTTCTTGTAGACTTATACCTGCACCTCCGGCTCCATTTACGACCGCGGCCAGTTGAGATGCTGCATTACTGAAGTCTCTCAACTGCATGTAGACTTTACCTAACATTCCTTGAGCAGCCAGTTTGGAAGCTCTTCCATTTACAATATTAACACCAAGAGCAGCTATTGCATCTACCAAGTCAGGTATAATGACATTATTATAAACAGAGCTAGCCGGTTGTCGTTCTAATATTGATGAATCTGTAGTACTTGGAGATGCTGACAAATTAATAGTGACGTCACCAAATACTCTTACCAATTTAAAGTAAGAAAGTGCTCTCAAAAACTTAGCTTCTCCAACTTGAGTAGGATTAGAAGAATTTTCAATTACATTATTAGCACTTAAGATAGATTTATAGAGACCTGTATAAAACGGACTAAAAAATTGATCTTCCATATCTACCAAATCACCATTGTATCTATCAAATGATGGATATGGCTCCTCTTCCATTAATGCATTATCAGCTCTAAAGTCTCCCATAACTGCCATGGGAGTAACAGAAGCGTGTTGATAAAAGTATGCTGCATTTAGCACACCGGTAAAATCAGTTAGAGAATTTGAGCTTGCAATATTTGGTGGAAATTGCTCTAAATCACTTTCACATGAAGTGATACAAAGCAATGAAACCAACAGAATTATATTATAAATTTTCATTTGTCTAATTTTAGAAATTAAGATTTAATCCAACAGTCATACTTCTAACAATTGGACTCGCCCCAACTTGTACACCATAAGTGGTGGGCCCTAGGTAGCCACCATTTGTGATTTCTACACCTTCAGGATTATAAGAAGTGTAATCATCTCCAAACAAGTATAACAAGTTCGTGCCAGCCACATAGAATCTTAATGATCCTATACCAGCACTTTCAAGTACTTGAGGATCAAGAGTATAACCTATCGTCAAGTTTCTCAATGCTACGTAAGATGCATCTTGGATACCGTAGTCTGTCTGTCTTCTATTTCCTAAAAAGAACTGCCCATTATGAACAGCGACACCATTCTCTCCAAATCCATCTACAAGTCTTCCACTCCATTCTGAGCCATAGTATAGCGGATCTATATTATAAACTTCTCCTCCTTGAGACCCTTGAAACTGAAGCGATATATCTATGTTATTAAAACTCACCTGACTATTCAAGCCCCAGTAAAAGTCTGGCGTATTCTGACCTATCTTTACTAAGTCTCCTCCTTCTTCAACTGTCCTAGTCCTGTCTATAACTCCATCATTATTTTGATCTACAATGTATGACTCACCAGTACGGTTGTTAGGATGTCTTGTGCCATCTTCTAAAAAGCGTGCTTCTACTGATCCATTGGTTTCTAATCCCCACATTTCTCCGATTTGACCTCCTACATAATTTCTAAATATCGGTCCTCTACCACTCTGACCATACTGTACTCTTGGCAATTCATCTAAACCTCCAAGATCAGTGATCTCATTATTAACTGTAGATAGGTTAGCACTGATGTTCCACTTGACGGAACGTGTATTGATTACTGCTGCACCAAGCTCTATCTCTAAACCAGAACTTTTAACATCACCAGAGTTCAAAGCAATAGAACTAGTACCTAACACTTGTGATACACTTTGATTAATCAAGATATCTTCAATCTCAGATGTGTAGTAATCTACCCCAATTCTGAATCTGTTTTCTAAGAACCCAAGGTTAAGCCCAAAGTTTGTCTCAGTATTAGTCTGCCATGTAAGATCTGGGTTAGCAACATCTGATGGAATCAAAAATCCTGTTCCATATATAGTAGCTGTTGGATTGAGAAGACTCAATGATCCATAAGCTCCTAAGAATGATGTCGTACCAAGTGATCCTCTGCTGAATCTCAGCTTCATATCACTTAGGGTACCTGGCGTGAAGAAGTCCTCATTATGAACATTCCACCCTAGTGAAAATGCAGGAAATATCTCGAATCTGTTATTAGCTCCAAATCTTGAATCACCATCTCTTCTTACAGAAACTGATGCTAAGTAACGATTGTCATATGCATAGTTGATTCTGCCAAAAACGCTCTGTCTATTGATTGTTTCATCTCTTTCCGATATTGAAATATCAGCAGGATCTAAAATTGCAAAATTAGCTGGCTGACCAAATGGCACATTAGTACCATTTAATGAGACACCATTGATGTAGAAGTTTTGAAATTCAACACCTGCCACAGCAGATATATCATGTGCTCCAACTACTTTATTATAGTTCAATGTTGTCTCACTTAAAACAGAAGACCTTTGCACATCGCTTTGGTTTAGCCGGGTTTGATTCGTACGAGCTCTTGAGTCAAACTCAAGCCCTCTCCAGAAGAAATCTTTAGTATCTCTTAGATCTCCGCCTAATACAGTTTTTACATTAAGCCCTTCTGCAAGTTCATACTGTAAATATGTATTTATGTTACCAAAAAATGTTTTTTGAAATCGATCCGTATTGTCCAACTTTGTCGCAGGCCCTGCATCTCCAGATCCTCCTATCCCATTATTAGCTCTTCCGTAATGCCAGTCTTGTGCTGTCATTCCTGGCTGTAACGTGTAGATACTATTGTTGAAAGGAGCATCACCTCCACGATATCCATTATCAAATGCAGCTAAACCTAAAGCTTGGGCTTCTTGATCTAACTGTTGTACAAAAGCGATAGACTCTTCTGTATGGTATATAGGATGAACACTATATGCTCTCAAAAGGTCTCTCATGTCATGACCTACAATATCTCTATCTCCAACAAAACCATTGAAACTTAATCCAGTTTTAAACTTTTTACCCAACTTGGCATCAACATTTAAACGAGCATTATATCGCTCAAAACCTTGAGTTATAGCTACTCCTTCTGTGTCTAAGTACCCAACTGATGCAAAATAACTTACGTCATCTGAACCTCCACTTATACTTAAGTCGTGATTCATGCTACTACCATTTCTAAAAAGCCAATCTTCTACACTGACGACTCCAGGTGATCTCTCATAAGCATCAAGTCTAAATTCAAGAAAGGTAGGATCTACCTGAGATACATCCCAATTACCTGCTGCTATCTCAGCTCTTGCAGTTTGTGCCCACTCAGGGCCTGTCTGAAGTATATTGCCTACATACTTACTTGATGTGCTGACATAAGCATTATAACTAACAGTTGGTTTTCCGCTTTTTCCTTTTTTAGTTGTCACCAAGACAACACCATTGGCACCTCGAGAACCATAAATTGCAGCAGAAGCTGCATCTTTTAAGATCTCCATGCTTTCTATATCATTCGGATTAACTGTAGCTAAGCTTCCTGATATAGGATACCCATCTACAACAATTAATGGGTTAGAATCACCAGATATCGATGAAGCCGCTCTAATTTGAATCTTAGGGTCTGACCCTGGTGCGCCATCTTGGTTTTGGATTAAAACGCCAGCCAACTTACCAGCAAGCGCCTCGTCAACTCTACTGGCTTGGATGGCTGCAACATCCGCGCCCTTCACCTGTGCAATAGCACCTGTATTGTGCGACTTCTTTCGTGTTCCGTAACCCGTTACTACAACTTCATCAAGCAGGTTTTCATTAGGTAAAAGGACAATATTAAGTGTTGTTTGATTGGTAATTGTAATGGTTTGTGCTTCAAATCCCGTGTAAGAATACTCCAGTATATCTCCACTATTAACTTGAAGTTGATAATTACCATCCAGATCAGTTACAGTACCTCTGTTTGTACCCTCTATGAGAATATTTACACCGATGAGTGCAAGGTTATCTGCATCAGACACATTACCTCTCAGTGTGTATCCGTCTTGAGCGAATAATGACGCACTCATGAGTAGCATCATAGTAATCATTAAATAATTTTTAAATTTCATACGATTTTGATTATTACATTATAAATAGCTTATTCAATAATGAAGAAACTCTTTGATTCTCCTATTTCTTAATTTTTATTGTTGCTGAATTTTTTAATATCGGATAAGTGGACTTCCATTGCTCGGACGGCGCCTGCTGCATCTTGATTAGAAATCATGTCCAGGATATTCTGATGTTCTTCAAGAGTTTGATTGTTATTGGCCACATTACAAACCTTGTATTGGATAAACTTCTTTACGATATCCGGAGTGATAATCATCATCAGGGACTTAAGCACCTTATTGTTGCTTGCTTCAGCAATTTTGATATGAAACATTAGGTCCTCTTCTACAGCATGATCTGAGGCCGAAAGTTTGTTCTTATATTCTTTTAAGGCATTGGTCAATTGAACCAAGTCATCATTAGTTCTATTCAGAGCAGCTAATCTTGCAGCTTCTTTTTCCAATAATATTCTTGTATCAACTAGGGACTTTAAGTCTGAATCCTCAATTTTTAAGATATCTGTAATTAACCCTTCAAGGGCTACGATTCCAATGCCGGTGACTGTGGTACCGCTTTGCGGTTGCACTTTGACGATTCCATAGAATTGAAGTTTGTTTATAGCTTCCCTAACTTGATTTCGGCTCACTCCAAAGTGTTCAGCAAGTTTTCTCTCTGGAGGTAACTTTTCCCCTGGCTTGACGGACCCGGAACTGATTAAATCTCTGATTTGAGAAATAATCAAATCGACAGGATTTACGACTTCTATTCTATTAAGATTCTCAAGCATAAATGTATATCTTTTGGTCGACCAAAAATTGGTTATCCAATTATTGGTCGACCAAATCTAACAAAAGATCTTTGAGACCCAAAAAAAAGTTGGGATTTTCACACTCAACAGCTTAATAATAGGGCAAAATAGCCGTGAAAGGGAATTGTATAAGGCTAATTCAGGATGAATATTTAAACCAACGCGTACCTTAAAAGTGAGTACAGGGAAAAGATAATTAAGAGTTATTATGCTCCTAAACACGCCTATTCTACTCTCTCTTGCTGAAAAACTCCATATTCGGACAAGCTAAAACACGATATAGAAATATGCCTCATTAGAATGAAAACAGAAGATCACAACGATATAGATTGCTTTTAATGACTTCAATCATTTGAGACTTTGGATAATCTTTGCAGAATAAAAAGGTAGTCATGAAATCGAACAAAAATCTATTATAAATCACTAAAGTGGATATTTCAAATACCAAACTAAAAAACAATCGCGTAAAGACAATACTGCACGCCTTTGAAAGCCAAATACAACAAAGAATGTAACAACTTGATCAAAAAGTCTGATCGTTTTTCTAATGAGGAGAATCGATCACTTAAACTGGTGTATCTAACTACCTCTCTATAATACAATGAAAAAATAGTTGAAATTTTAATACACACACGCAAATATCTTCTAATCTTGTGATCAGAAGATGGACACCATCGAATTGGTAAAAAAAGATAAAATGAAAATTCAAATCACTAAAATATTCCAGGGACTATTATTATGTAGCCTTGCATTAGCTCTAAACTCCTGCGCTAATATTTCGAGTAAGCATGACGCCACAGTGTCACAAACCATCACTTACCCAAGTGACGTTACACTCTTTCTAAATCAATTCAAATTGATATTAGGAGATGGATCTAATGTGGGCGTGCCAACTAATTTTGAAAACAAGGATTACTTTTTCTCTACTTCAGCAGACAACCACGACTGGATAGTATACAAGACACCTAATGGCGGAAATACTCATGGAACTTCTAACAACACAAGGACGGAACTGGCACAATCTAAAAAATGGACTCCTACCACAGGAGGCAAAATGACTGCATCCTGTAAAGTAATGAATGTATCACCGACTGGCGATCCAAGAGTGGCTGCTACACATTCTGTTGTCATCGGACAGATACACAGTGCTGATGGCCATGAAAATGAACCATTCAAATTATTTTATAAAAAATTCCCTGGTCATAAAAAAGGGTCTGTTTTTTGGAATTATGAAATCAATACTGCTGGAGATGATGACAATTCTGGTAGATGGGATTATTCATACCCAGTCTGGGGTTATGATTTTTCTGTAGTAGCTAAGGACGAAGACACCTATCCAGACGAACCTCAAGATGGCATAGAGTTAGGTGAAGAACTGACCTATGAAATACATGTCAAGGACGGAATCATGAATTTAAAATTTATGAGTGAAGGACATGAAACCAAGACATTCACTAAAAACTTAATCACATCAGAATATACAACTAAGGAAGATATACCAGAGCAAGTTCAAAATTTATTTGTTCCCATTGGCCAAGATGGTGTAGAACGAGAAAACGCTTATAAAGGACAAGGCCTCTTTTTTAAATTAGGCAGTTACAATCAAACTAATGGTAAAGATCCAGCCGTAAATAAAGTATGGTGCTCAGGTGCTGAAACCCATGGAGGTGATCTACAAAAACAATATGCAGATGGAAACTATGCCGAGGTTTGGTTTAAATCCGCAAGTATCGAAGTTAGTAAAGATGCAATATCCAATGATGGATACTTTGCTGCAAACGATGGCTTAAGCAAAAAAACAGTATACCCTCACGAGGTTATTCCAATTATGGATAAGTTTAAAATGTTGTTAGGTGATGGCACAAACGTAGAGGATCTGGTTGAGTACGAAAACGAAGATTTTTTCTACACTGTCATTGATGGCACTCGAAGGTGGGTGGCTTACAAGACACCAAACTCAGGAGTGACATCTAAAAACTCTAGTAATACAAGAAGTGAATTACATGAGAAGAGAGAATGGACTCCAGAAGAAGGGGGTCGTCTAACAGGAAGTTTGAAAGTCATGCATGTATCAACATCTGGAGATGCCCGAGTAGCAGCATCCTACTCAACAGTTATAGGACAGATACATAGTGGTGAAGGGCATGAAAATGAGCCGTGTAAAATATTTTATAAAAAGTTTCCAGGACATGAAAAAGGATCAGTTTTTTGGAATTACGAGATTAATACAGCGGGTGATGACAACTCTGGCAGATGGGATTACTCTTCCGCAGTCTGGGGTCATGACATGTCTGTGGTTGGCGAGAGCTCAACAGACTTCCCAGAAGAACCTGAAGACGGCGTAAGATTAGGTGAAGAGTTTAGCTATGATATCAATGTGTACAAAGGGATCATGTATCTCACATTTAGCAGAGAGGGATACGAGACAGTTCATTTTACAAAAAATCTTCTAAAATCAGATTATACTACATCTGCTGATATCCCTGTGCAGACTCAAAACCTATTCGTACCTATTGGTCAAGATGGCGTAGAACGGCCGACTGCCTATGCCGGAGAATTGAACTATTTTAAGCAAGGTGCTTATAATCAAACTAACGGAAAGGATCCAAAATCCAATATGGTCTGGTGCTCTGGTGCTGACACGTATGATGGTGATATAGCTAAGCAGTATGAGCATGGCGACTATACAGAAGTATGGTTTAAAGACGCAACGATAGGTCTCGGAGTCAAGCCTGACTGATCAGCTTTGACCTTGGTCTTCATTGGCCTATTACATTTTATCCTAATAAGCTAAAGAGTCAACGAGCATCTAACTATTCTTACCTTAGCCCTATGAGCAAGGTGGCAAGTACTAAACTATTAGAGGTCTATGGTTACCATGCCTTTAGAGAAGGGCAAGAGGAGATTATTGATGCACTAGTCGATGATGGCAGGGACAACTTGGTCATCATGCCAACAGGCGGTGGCAAGTCACTATGTTATCAGCTGCCAGCGATGTTACTCCCTCACTTGACGCTTGTTATATCCCCATTGATAGCATTGATGGAAGATCAAGTTGCCGCACTGCTTCAATTAGGCACCAAGGCCGCAACACTTCATAGTGGCAAATCTTATGAAGAAAAGATGGCCACTGAAGCAGCCATCAATGATGGAGCCCTAAAGCTACTCTATATCGCTCCTGAGACCATGCTTCAAGAAAGGATGATCAACTTTTTAAAGTCTAAGCAGATCAGCCTAATTGCAATTGATGAGGCCCACTGTGTTTCTGTATGGGGCAATGACTTTAGACCGGAGTACACAGCACTCAAGCAGTTGAGACCGATATTTCCAGATACACCATGGGTTGCACTTACTGCAACGGCTGACAAAGCAACTCAAGATGAGATGCTTAATAAGTTAGGATTGCAAAATCCTAAAATTACAATTAGCAGCTTTGAACGAGAGAATATAACGATCACTTGTCTACCCGGACAAAGAAGAATAGATCAGATAAAGAAGTTTATCATTAACAAAGAAGGTCAATCAGGAATCATCTACTGCCTGAGCAGAAAGTCAACTGAGAAGATGTCCGCTAAGCTAACCGAGATCGGTATCAAGGCTGCCTACTATCATGCAGGCATGGATGCACTTAGCAGGAGCAGAATACAAGAACGTTTTCAAAATGATGAGATTGATGTCATATGCGCAACTATAGCGTTTGGCATGGGTATAGATAAAAGTAATGTTCGTTACGTCATTCACTTTAATCTTCCGAAAAATGTCGAAAGCTACTATCAGGAGATTGGTCGTGCTGGCAGAGATGGACTTCCAGCTGAGGCAGTTTTATTTTATAGCTGGGCCGATGTTATGCAACTCAGAAGATTTATAGATGAGAGTGAAGCCAAAGCTGAATTTAAAAAAGTACAACATTCTAAATTAGATCGGATATGGGATCTTGCAAGTAGTTTCTCTTGCCGTACTAATTTTATTCTAAATTATTTTGGAGAATATAGAAGCAAAAACTGTAATCATTGCGATAACTGCCTCCAACCACCAGAAAGTTTTGATGGTAAGATAATTGCTCAAAAAGCACTGTCCGCCATCACTCGTTGCAATCAGTCTGCAACCCTATCACAGATCATGGATGTACTTAAGGGGTCTTACAAAGAAGAGATTAGACAGTTAGGATTTACAGAAGTAAAGACCTTTGGTGCAGGCAGAGATCTAAGTTACCCAGAATGGAGAGAATATATAACTCAATTAGTCAATCTTGGATTAGTCAGCATCGACTACACTAAAAATTCTAATCTCTTACTAACGCCACTTTCTAAAGAAGTACTTACTGGAGCTACACCCGTCTCGCTATTCGCCTTTCAAAAGAAAAAAACCACACCAGCTAAAATAAAAAAGGAGATTGAAGTAGAAGACGACTTATTTGAAATATTGAGAAAATGGAGAGCAGGACAAGCACGCACCCAAGGCATCCCGGCATACACCATACTGCATGACAAAACTCTTAAAGAGCTCAGCAGTGTAAAACCTACACGCGTTGACTTACTCACAGAAATTGATGGTATCGGAAAAGCAAAGAAAGAAAAGTATGGCGTCGCCATAATTGAGATAATCAGTAATTACAAAAGCGCTGGATAGGGTCATCAATTATAAAACGATCGATGAGCCAGAGCGGAGCAACTTCACTTTCCTTGATCTTAAGCGTTCCGCTTTAGCTCAAGGATTCCTTCATTCAACCCATCAACCAACGCTCTCATATCCTCCTCTTCAGTAGCATAATTAGAAAGACAAGCTCTTATCGTTGGCTCACCATGTATCGGATAAACAGACACCCATGATCGCCCTGCATCAACGACTTTATCAACAAGTGATCTAACCCGACTATGATTGCTTTCTAAGACAGGATGAGAAAAGTTTATAATCGTTATGTCAGAGGCATTCTTTATCACCCACCCACTATCCGTGAGCATTTGTCTCAGTTGATGACTCTTAGCAATATCCATGTCAATCATATCCTCATATCCAGACCAACCGAATGTCACAAGTGAGAGATAGAACTTTAACCCGATAAATCTTCTCGACCATTGTATAGAATGAAGATATGGATCAACCATTATAGTTTGATCCCCATCAGGTGGCATGTAATCTGTCTGTATATTGTAAGTCCGAAATAGGATCTTAGGATCACGAGTTATAAAGGAGCTTCCACCCATCGGCACCGAAAACCACTTATGAAAATCCATAGTGACACTATCTGCTCTATCGATACCATGGAGCAAACTTTTATGACGATCACTTACTATGACAGCTGCGCCATAAGCACCATCAACATGTAACCACAGATCATACTCTTCAGCTAAGTCCGCTATCTCAGCTATATCATCTATCGCTCCAGAACCTGTTGTGCCTGCAGTTGCGACTACCAAAAATGGTTTATATCCGCGCTCCTTATCTTTTATAATTTCTGATTCTAATTGCGCAAGATCAATCCGCAGATTCTGCGCAACTCCTATCGACTTAACAGAGTCACTTCCGATACCTATCGTACGTGCAGCCTTTACAATGGAGTGATGCGACTCTGAAGAACAATATATCATGGGGCGCTTATCTATGGTCAAAACACCTTTAGAAGATACAATTGGAAAATGAAAATTGAGCGCACACTGCACAGCTGTAAGATTAGACTCAGCACCACCACCACAAAAGACGCCATCAGCCTCTTCAAATCCAAATCGCTTTCCAAACTCGTCTATGATGTAGCGCTCTACCTCATTGGCAAAAGGAGCATGTGACCACGAGGCCATCTGAGGATTCATGACTGCAGTTATATAGTCTCCAATCACAGACATGGCATTGGGTCTTGGATTAAATAATCCAAAGTATCCAGGATGATGCGTATGCACAGCAAACTTTTCTAATCCTTGGATCACTTGACTTATGGTTTCCTTATAATCTTCAGAACCTTCTAAGCTGATCCCTTTGACATAATCCTTCACTTCTTGTGGAGTCAACGAAGGTGCCACAGGTCTACCTTTGGCATTGGCATAAATCTCTTCAAGAGACCTTACGGCATGCTCGACAAACGCTTTGCGATCGGTAGGTGATAAATCGAAATTTGTCATACGATATGATTAGATTTCTGAATGTTCAATAATGAGTGACATAAGTATCTCTTACAATAGACTCAATATCCCTATTGTTTACGATATTACGTAAAAGCAAGACATTGTCGAAGACTCCTGATCAAGATCTTAATCCAAAGTACAGCAGCAGCTACAGAAGATATGTACTGTTAGCGCTGACGGGAGTCTACATCTTCAACTTCATAGATAGGCAGATCTTAGTCATCCTTCAAGAGAGTATCAAAAGTGATCTGGACTTATCTGACACTCAGTTGGGTTTGCTTACTGGGTTTGCTTTTGCATTATTCTATGTGACACTCGGACTACCTGTTGCCAGACTTGCAGATAAGCGATCACGACGCAACATCATAACCGTAGCATTAACCATATGGAGTGCTATGACAGCGCTGTCAGGACTGGCAGCTAACTTCTGGCAGCTTCTATTAGCTCGTATCGGTGTTGGTATTGGAGAAGCTGGAGGCAGTCCGCCAGCGCACTCGATGATCTCCGATTATTACCCTAAGGAGAAGCGTGCAACAGCGCTATCGATCTACTCCATGGGTATCTACATCGGCATCTTATTGGGTTATCTTTTAGGTGGCTGGCTAGACGAATACTTCGGTTGGCGAAAAGTACTCATGGTATTGGGAGTACCAGGCATTGTATACGCTTTACTCTTTTACTTTACTGTAAAAGAACCTGAAAGAGGTCACTCTGATAACATAGCCGCAAGTGATATAGAGATGCCTTCTTTGATGGATGTGATCAAGTTATTGATGAGTAGGAAGTCGTTCATCTATATCGCTATCGCCTGCGGGCTCAACTCGTTTGTGCTCTATGGAGTAGGCAACTGGACACCATCATTTCTCGTAAGACTTCATGGCATGGAGAGCGGAGAGATCGGGACTTGGTTATCCTTGACAATTGGAGTGGGCGGTGCGCTCGGCATCTGGTTAGGTGGCTACTTAGGAGATAGATATGGACAGGTCGAGCCGAAATGGTACCTAATCATTCCTGCCATCGCCATCCTCATCAGTACACCTTTTACCTTGATATTCTTATTCTCATCAAGCAAATACCTTGTCCTTGGCTCTATAGCAGGCTATAAGATCTTATGGACGCTTTACTTGGCACCATCTATTGCCATGGCACATAGTCTGGTTGGCATTAGGATGCGCGCTTTGGCATCCGCAGTCTTATTCTTAGTGCTCAACCTCATTGGTCTTGGATTGGGCCCAGTCTTTTTCGGATTCATCAGTGACTATCTCAATCCCGATTATGGAGCTGAAGCATTGCGCTGGTCTTTGAGTCTATCCTTGGTCGCGAGTTTATTGGCTGCTTATCTCTTTTGGAAGGGTTCTAGATATCTAAGAGAAGATATAGAGAGGGCGCCAGTTTGATGTGAGCTTATTGTTTATCAGCCAGCACCGCCCGTTGGCTTGTAAAACTCAAAAACACACGTCACATATCTTTTGGGTGGGGCAATAAAAACGATGGATTCACCATCAACTAATGATATATGGACCCTATAGGGTCTAACTTTACCAATAGATTTTGGAGTAAGTAAAGTATAATTTACATGTAAGTTTAATAGCATAAATAACTTACATATATTTTAAAATAACTTACAAATGTTTATCTTTAAGATATGGTAAGCACAGACTACAAGATAGAAGAGAAGGTAAAAAAGGTAAAGCCTGGATCTATTCTATTCATAGAAGACTTCCTAGGGATAGGGACTGCAGGTGCAGTGCATGTGTCATTGCATAGATTGGTAAAAGCAAAGCAAATAAAGCGATTGTCACGTGGAATATATGCGAAACCAAAACACAGTGATTTGGTAGGAGAAGTATTACCCCCAGCAGAAGATATTGCAAAAGCTATCGCTAAACGAGACAAAGCAAGGATCTTACCCACAGGTAGTTATGCAATGCATATGTTGGGTTTAACCACACAAGTACCTTTAAAATTGGTTTATCTAACAGATGGCTCTCCTCGAAAAATCACGATCGGAAAAAGGACAATCCAGTTTAAAAAAACAACTCCAAAAAACTTATCTCTTAAAGGTGAAGTAAGCAAACTTGTTGTACAGGCCCTACGGGAAATGGGAAAGGATAAGGCAACACCAGAAGAGATTATTAAAATCCAAAATCTTCTAAATAAGGAGGATAAAAAAAAGTTGAAACACGATATCGGTTTAGCACCTCAATGGATAGCAGAGATCATGGCTAAAGTAATATAAATATGCCAGCGATAGATTTTTATAAGCTAAGTCCCAAAGATAAAAAAACCGTTTTCGCAACAACTGGCGAGAGAGTTGGTCTACCAGCTTATGCGGTAGAGAAGGATTGGTGGGTTGTACAAACTTTAAGAACCATTTTTAAAATGAAGGTGGGACAACATATGTTGTTTAAAGGTGGCACATCACTAAGTAAAGCATGGGGACTAATCAATCGATTTTCAGAAGACATTGATTTAGCGCTCAATAGAGAGTATTTACAATTTGATTCTGGAATTATCAGCAAATCTCAAGTTGCCAAATTACGGACGAAATCGTTTGATTACATAACAGAAGAGTTCAAACCAGAACTTGAGCAGGCGCTCCATACAGCTGGATTCGAAGCTCTAACTTTTGACTATGAAGACTTAGGAGATGGAGATCAAGATCCAGTATCCATACTTGTACAATATCCAACTATCATAGAACATCCCGAATATATTAATCCTAGGGTAAAAGTAGAGATAGGCAGTCGCTCTTTAAGAGACCCATATACTGATCGATCATTCAGATCAATTATTAGCGATGAGTTTTCTGATCAGCCATACTCAGATGATGACATAACCATTCCTTGTATAAATCCAGAAAGAACCTATTTGGAAAAGATGTTCCTGTTGCATGAGGAATTCCAAAAACCAAAAGAAAAAATCAGAGTTGACAGACTAAGTCGTTACCTATACGATCTACATCAAATATCCAATAGTCAGTATAGAGACAAAACTCATGATATACAATTAATCTCAGACATCATTGCGCATCGAGAACGATTTACTCATATTGGTAAAAAAGAAGATGGCGATAAATACGACTACAAGAACAACTTTCCACCGAACCTTAATCCTATACCACCAGAAAAATATATCAATGACTGGAGAGCAGATTACAAGAAAATGCAAGAAGAAATGATCCCGGGAGATAGTCCATCATTTGAAAATTTAATCCGTAAAATAAAAGAAGAAGTGGCGGCATTCAATAAATTAAAAATTGAGAGAAAAAGCGAATAATGTATCGTTAGCAAGGTTGTCAACACAAAACGCTTAGAGAGCGACCTAAAGTTCTGATGAAAGCTATCAGCTATGATAGTTTCTAACATTTCCGTTTGGCAACAGTTTTTAACCACAAAACCAATACTAACCATATAATCTGTCCTACATTTGGCTCGACCGAAGCCAGTCCGACAACAGTCAATACTCATCATACAAAAGACCCACGATAAATCTATCTTTGCACACATTATCAATAAATGTAATCTGACTTGCTTACAGCTACTAACATATTTGTCCAATACGGAGACCGAGTACTGCTCGATCATGTCAATGTAATCATTAAGAATAAAGACAAAGTAGGTCTGGTCGGGCGTAACGGCGCTGGTAAGTCTACCTTACTCAAGATCTTGGCAAGGGAGATATCTCCTATGGCCGGCGACATCACACAACCCTCTCAGACGACGTTGGCATTCTTACATCAAGAGATCGAGATCGAGCAGCACAGAACGGTAATCGACGAGACAATGCTCGCGTTTTCCGCGCTGCAGGAACTCAATGCTCAGATCGACAAGATGAACGAAGAGATCGCCACGAGGACAGATTATGAGTCTACTAGCTACTTCGACTTACTGGAGAAGTTCTCTACGCTCAATGAGCAGTACGCATACCTCGGTGGTGACTCTGCAGAAGGAGATGCGGTCAAGGTCTTACAAGGACTTGGGTTCAAGCAAGGTGACTTTAGCAGAAAGATAAAAGAGTTCAGTGGTGGCTGGCAGATGAGAGTGGTCTTAGCAAAGATGTTACTCAAGAAGCCTGATTATCTACTTCTGGATGAGCCGACTAACCACTTGGATATAGAATCAATCATCTGGTTGGAGAAGTTTATACAAAACTATCAGAGTGCGGCCATCATCATCTCTCACGATCAGCAGTTTTTAGATAACTGTACGAAGAGAACGATCGAGATAGAACTGGGCCGTGTGCAAGATTATAATGCGGGATATAGTAAGTACCTGATACTTCGTAAAGATCGCCGTGAGAAGCAAGTCGCTTCTTTTGAAAATCAGCAAAAAGCGATAGCACAAAAAGAGCGTACCATCAGTCGTTTTATGGCGAAAGCTACTAAGACTAAGATGGCTCAGTCCATGCAAAAGCAACTTGATAAGGTAGAGCGCATCGAGATCGAACCTGAAGATGTAGGAGCGATGAATATACTCTTCCCTCCGGCGCCGAGATCAGGTCAGATCGTCGTTGATGTGAAGAATGTGGTTAAGAACTATGGGGACCTTGAAGTCTTAAAAGATATCAGCTTAACTATCGAGCGGGAAGATCGAGTTTCATTTGTCGGTCAGAACGGTCAGGGTAAAACTACGCTTGCTAAGATCATAGTTGATCAGCTGAGTTCGACGCAAGGGCGCATAGATTTGGGGCATAACGTGACCATTGGTTACTACGCTCAGAATCAAGCAGAGACTTTAGGCGGCAGTAGAACTTTATTAGAAACCATGGAGGACCATAGTCCACCTGAGATGCGCACAAAGTTGCGTAGTATCCTTGGCGCATTTTTATTTAGTGGGGAGGACCAAGAGAAAAAAGTCTCTGTGCTCAGTGGAGGCGAGCGTGCACGACTGGCACTGGCTTGTCTATTGCTCAATCCTTTCAATCTACTTGTACTGGATGAGCCTACTAACCACTTGGATATACTATCTAAAGAGGTATTGAAAAATGCACTAATGAAGTATGATGGCACACTGATCATCGTATCTCACGACAGGTCATTCTTGACTGACCTAACCTCTCGAACAGTAGAATTTAGAGATAAAAAGCTGTATGAATATCTTGGAGACATCAACTACTTCTTAAAGAAAAGAGAACTTGACAACCTACGCCAAGTTGAGATGCATAAGACCGCCGCGAAAGGCAATGACGGTAACAAGAAGAATGGAAAGAAAAGCGGAAAGACCAATAATTCAAATGCAGCTAAACCTTCCCTGAGCAAAGAAGATCAAGCCAAATTAAAAGAACTTGAAAAGGCTGTAAAAAACGCTGAAAGGAAAATCAGCAACTTGGAAAACGAGATCAAGGACTTCGAAACAAAGATGGCCGTTGATGGATTTTATAACGACCCTAAGTCTGCTGAAGTCTTAGAAAAGTACAATTCTAAAAAGCAAGAGCTTGATATGGCTTTCGCCAAATGGGAAGAAGTGGTCGAGGCGCAGGGATCGATTGGATGATTAGACAATGAGCTAATTAGATAATGAATTAAACTTCGCGCTAACAAAATTTATAATTTGAAAAACAAAAGCTTACTTCAGTTAATAGAAAAACTAAAAGGGCAGGTAGAACTGATCTCTGAAGATCGTCTCAAACTGCTGAGACTAGTTGGTGATCTAATCAAAGAAAGTATAGCTAAAAACAAAGTAGCCAAGATCGTTGTCGTATGCACGCATAACTCACGACGCAGTCAACTTGCAGAGGCATGGATCGTGGCGGCTTGCCAATACTACGGCATCGA
>CALDEM010000007.1 GCA_937942435.1 uncultured Saprospiraceae bacterium | reverse complement strand
AAATAGTTATGATATATCTCATATATTCTGAAATGAAAGAACAGATGAGGACGAAGGGAAGAGATGTAAGTACCCTAACTCAAAACCTTTTCTCACTAATCCCGCAGAGTTTCTAACATCAAGCTTTGAAAGTAAATTTTTGCGATGAGACTCAACTGTGCTGACAGAGATGTAAAGCTCTTGAGCTATGTCTTTAGTTCTATACTCTTTCGATATTAATTGT
Source organism: uncultured Saprospiraceae bacterium (assembly GCA_937942435.1). GTDB lineage: Bacteria > Bacteroidota > Bacteroidia > Chitinophagales > Saprospiraceae > JAJRXG01. Next base: position 111,285 of record CALDEM010000007.1, on the reverse strand, counting down.
AGGATCTGTTGTTCTCTTAAAGAGATAATTTGTGTATTCCTCATTTGACTGTTGCTTGTTATAGGCACAAGTTATAATGAGCAACTGCTGTATCCTATACCTTGGTTGTAGAATGAGCCTTATCTGTTGTGGATAATCCTGTAGTAGGTGCGAATGGATTTTGTCAAAGCATTTCTAAAGATGATAGCACTTCATTTTTATACGCTTTGCTGACAGGTATCTCATGCGCTCCGATCAGGATTCTATTCTTTAGTGTGTCATAAGAATCCATAAAAGATAAGTTCACCAAGAAGCTGCGGTGTACTTTAGAGAGTAGTCCTTCGGGCAGTTTGTCTTCTAGTTCTACTAGGCTTCGTCTGATCGTATATATATGTGACTCACTATAGATGAGACAGTCGCGATTTTTAACTTCGATAAACTGTATATCAGCCAGTCTGACCTTTTTCAAAGCATGATTGGATTTTAGAAAAACAGAGCGATCTGTAAAAGATTCTGAGCTGTCTGTTGTGTCTTGATCCACCGACTTAATTGCAATCTTGTTGACTAGCAATTCTAGTGTGCGCAAGATCTGTTCTTCATCTATAGGTTTGGGTAGGAAGGCGACGGGTGCAGTTTTACTGGCTCTCTTAAAGGTGCGCTCATCTTGATACGATGTGACAAAGATGATCAGTAACTCAGGGTCGATGCGCAATAACTTGTTGACTAACTCTATGCCATCTATGTCTCCTTTGATATTGACATCTACCAGCATGAAGTCTGGACGTACAGCTGATACCATCTCATATGCTTCTGTAGCATTGTCCGCTGTGCCTATGTGCCAATAACCCGCTTGCTTTAAGAGGATCTCTAACTGATCTGCATAAAGTGGCTCGTCTTCTACTATAAATGCTTTTAATTTAGGCATGGTTTGATTTTGGAAAAAACAATGTAACGCAGGTTCCTTTTTCTTCAACACTATCTATATCAAAGGTGGCTTTATTCATCTCAAGGAGTTCTTTGCAGAGGGCGATCCCAAGACCTATGCCTTTCTCTCCCTCAGTACCCAAAGAAGAAAGGGCGTCGTTTGATTTTACTAATTCTAATCTCTCTTGGGATATACCTACTCCTTGATCTTTTATAATCACTTGTATCTTTTGCTCTTCTACTTTGCCATGTATATTGATTATAGAACTTGAGTGTGAGAACTTGATAGCGTTGCTGATTATATTTCTAAGTATGATATGGACCGCTTGATTGTCTGCATACATAATCGCATGTGGCGTGATGCAGGTCTCGATCTCTATGTCTTTATCGATGAGTACGTCTTTCAGTTGGCCCTTGATGGATGCTACGATCTCTCCGAGGGACAAGTCTTCTGGTTCATATTGGATCTTTCCAGTTTGGACCAGGGACCAGTTGAGTAAGTTGTCTACCAAGGTAGTTAGGCTCTCTGCGCTTTCTTGGATGTGCTCACTGAGCATATTGACCTTTTTGAGATTCTTTCTTTCTATATGATAGTTGAGTTGTTTTCCTAGACCACTAAAGGCAGCAAGTGGAGACCGTAGATCATGCGCCAGCACACTGAAGAATTTGTCTTTAGATTGGTTGAGTCTTACCAGTTCTTTGTTCTGTGTTTGGATGATATCGTTTTGTTCTTTGAGTATGGTATTCTGTTGTTCTTCTTGTTGTAGGAGTAGCTTGTTTTTTATACTGCTGATTCTGTTGTTATACATCCAGTATGTGGTAGTTAGGATAGTCAATAGAGAGAGTATCCTAAACCACCATGTGGCCCATATAGGAGGATCGATCTTTATGGGTATACGTACCATATTTTTTTGATCTTTAGAAGAAGTAGCCCTCACTAATTGAAATTCATAATTGCCAGGATCCAGCCCAAAAAAGCGAGCTGTGCTTGTGCTCTTTGCATCTACCCATTGATCATTGAGTCCTATCATTTTATAAAAATAAGATACGGGCTCATTTTTAAAATTAGTGATATGGCTATACGAGATCTCTAAGTCATTTTGATTGTGGTCAAGTGTTATGTCGTCCTCATGAGAAAGATACATATTAGTGTATAACAATCGGTTGTTGGCATGAACTGAAGTGACGATAGCTTGGTCTGTAACTCCTGAGGGTATGAGCTTGTCATTATCTATACCGATGATCTTGCCATCGATCATCATATTAATGTCTCCATTTGTGCTAAAGTATGGATTTTGAAAGATGAGATACTCCTGTGGTAAGCCTTCTTTTTTTGTAATCAGGGTATTGTAATCTTTGTCGGCATTATAATATATGATGCCTGCATCTGTGGCACACCAAGCTTCACCGTTATGATTGCTTGTTATATTGGAGATAATGATGTTTTCTAATTGTGGACTGATGCTTTGTGATGATCGTTGGGCCAGTGACAATTTATAAAACCCTTCTCTAAAAGTACCAACAACATAAGTATTCTCACCGATATAAGATATGCCATAGGTCCAAAGCGACGCGTCCCAGATAGGCTGTTGATAGTGGTCATTGATGTCAACCAACATCTCAGTGTCATCATCATAAATCAAGAGCCCGCAGGCATGAGAGATAATCGTCTCATTGTCACCATGGGCGACTCGATATGATGCTTCGGGGGTTGACTGGCAGATGCCTATCTTATCATCTTTGATGACGAGCAACTCTTTTTTAGATGGTGATGTATAGCGCGCTACATAGCCCAGTTCGGTTGTCACCCATACTCTTTGATCTTTGTCGATAGAGAAAAACTTAAACCATCGTCTATTTTCTTCGCCACTTGTGATGAGAGACTTGTCCATCACTTTCGTAAATGCATTAGATCCTTTAGATGTTCTAAAAAGTGCATCTGAGAAAAGATAGTAGTGATTACCATGTTGGTCAGCTTGTGCATATAGCCAGTTTTCTAAAAATGGAGAGGTGATTCGGGATAGCTTTTTAGTTGAGGAAGATAAGTTGTAGTGACGGCCGTCGATCATAACTTCATACCCGCTGTCCGTAACTAGAGGTATAGAAGTCTCACCTGATATGTCAATATCTGTCAAGCTAACAATCTGTGATTCTCTCAAGACGATATTCATACCTGTATAGAATCCATGCCAGATGCGTTTTTTTGAATCAATGTAAGAGGTATGACTTCTGTAAGACGGTATGCTAAAAGGATTGTTAGGTGTGACTTGAAATCGCGAATAGGTTCCTTCTTTATAATTGTATATGATCAGACCAAGATCGTATGTATTGAGTAAGATCGTAGTGTCATCTTGCTTAACCATGGACTTGATATAATTTGGAGAAAAGACTGATTGGCTTTCTCCATGATTATAAGTGATTTTTTCGCTCCATTTTTGTTGTTGGCTATCGTAGGTGTGCAAACCTCGCGTAGTAGCTATGCTTATGTGATCTTCATCTAATCTTAATATCTGAGTGGCCCCTCTTCTGGTGGGTGATTGCTCAAAAGGTAGGGGGATAGATTGTATTTGCGTAAGCGATAGATCCGTAACATAAAGATCTGATGACGCTATCCATACCTTGTCTTGGTCTAAGGGGTCATGGTATACATCATGCACGTTGTCCAGCTGTCCAGGATCTGAACTCACCCTGATAAACTTTCTATCTGTTAGCGAGAATAGTGCAAGTGCTCCAGAGAGGCTACCATTGGCTTCATATCCGATCCATAAGGTATCGTCGATCTTCACAAGAGACTCAATGGTGTTGGAATACTTTTCCTTCTGCGGGAGATCATAAGCAGTAAATGTCTCTGACTCAATATCCATGAGTATGAGCCCTTTGGCAGTTCCGATCCAAAGCTGGTTGTCTAGGTGGAGAATTTCATTGACTTCATCATTGTGCATAGACGTCGAGTCGGAGTTGTCATGAAAGTGCAAGAACTCTGTGCCATTGAACTTACTCAACCCATCAAGGGTGCCAATCCATATAAAGCCATTACTATCTTCTTCAAAACAATTGACTGTAGGGTTGGGAAGACCGTCGTCTTCTGTATAATTCTTAAAAAAGATATCTGACTTGATGGGAGGATATTGGCAGTATACCGAGATCTGACTGACCAAGACCACGGCCATAGTAATGGCACGCATGACGATAGTTGACCAAGGTGAGAAACCGTTCATAGACCTTACAAGATACTTTATGTCTGTCTATCTACCTATAAGTATGTTGTGGATGTGCTGTTATCTGGTGTGGATGGAGGATAACTTGTTGTGAGCGTGAAAATCTTGTTTTTTGCAAGATGATGGCTAATCGTGCTTTGACAGATGAATGATGCAGGACCTCAACTTTGATTCATTATAGATAATATTTACATAAGGTTGGTGCTATCGTTGATCTGCGCATGAGCTATCTTCGTTCTATATGTCCATAGCATCAAAGAAGTGGTCTTTAGAGTTGATCTGGTGGGTGGTAACTGCAGTAGTTGCTGCGCTTATTATGCTACCGATTGTCCAAGCAAATATTGACTTTCCTTGGATGATCTATAATGTGATATATATCGCTGGAGCTATCACTTTGTTGCGTTATAACTTTTCATTACATCATCACCCACTATCAGATTCAAAGCCATTTAAGATCATCTTGATTTTAATCGCTCCGATACTCTTCTTCCCTATACTTGAGGGGCTACATGATTTTTTAGAATTCAATGATCAAGAAGGACTTCAATCACTTGTTGGGCATTTATCAGTCAAGAAACAAAGTTGGATGATGAAATACATGCGCATCGAGTATGTACTGGCTGGCACTACTTGCTTTCTTGGTGTCTTCGCCATGATTATAAAGATGATTAGATCTTTATGGCGGCAAGTCAAGTTTGCCGAGACATAGTAAGTTGCGATACACTTTCAGATTATGAGATTTTTTTGCGTGATTGCATGTATAAAATGTAATTATGGGCAATGCTGTAGAAGAATTTAACGCATATCGACAGGAGATGAATGAGAAGATGATCGGTCATGGTCATAAAAATCTCAACCGCTTTTTTAATCTCGACACCAATACTTATAAAGATGGTGCACTCGACGTAAAGACAAAGGAGCTTTTGGGATTGGTAGCATCTATGGTATTAAGATGTGATGACTGTATCAAGTATCACATCGGTACTTGCTATGAACTAGGTGTTACAAAAGATGAAGCGTTTGACGTATTTATGGTGGCTAATCTTGTAGGTGGTTCTATATGTATCCCGCATACAAGGCGAGCTTTAGAATATTGGGAAGCACTTGAAGAACAACCTTTAAGCTAAAAATATGGTCAAACCAATATTGCTACTCTTTATATGCATCGCCAGTCTCAACGATCGATCATATGGTCAAGAAGGACCTACGGTGATTCAGGCTGCAAAACTATTTGATGGGGAACAAATACAGAATAATTGGACCGTAGTGTTAGATCTGGGGATTATAGTTGCAGCTGGACCATCTGCTACTGTTGACGTTCCGACAGGTACCGATGTCATATATCTTGATGCTGATCACACGTTGATGCCAGGGATGATCGAAGGCCATTCTCATATCCTTCTGCATCCATACAATGAGACCACTTGGAATGATCAAGTGCTAAAAGAGACATTTGCCGAAAGGGCACTGAGAGCTGGCAATCACCTTAAGGCTTCGCTAGAGGCGGGATTTACCACGCTAAGGGATCTTGGCTCTGAAGGTGCAGGGTATCTCGATGTCGGGATAAAGCAGAGTGTAGAAAAGGGAATTATCCCAGGGCCGCATCTGATAGTTGCCGGACCTGCGATCGTAGCTACCGGTAGTTATGGTCCAAAGGGATTTGGTGAACATGTGAGTGTGCCGTTAGGTGCTTATGAAGCAGATGGAGGTGATGACTTGATACAGGAAGTTAGAAGACAGATCGGTGGAGGTGCAGATATCATCAAGGTGTATGCTGATTATAGATGGGGTCCAAATGGCGAAGCCATGCCAACCTTTACTTTAGAAGAGTTGAAAACGATTGTTACAATCGCTAACTCGAGTGGAAGACCGGTTGTGGCGCATGCAGCAACGGCTGAAGGGATGAGGCGAGCAACCCTTGCAGGAGTATATACGATAGAACATGGTGATGGCGGCACTAAAGAAGTATTTGAATTAATGAAAAAACATGGAGTTGCACTTTGTCCTACGTTAGCGGCAGGCGATGCCATCATGCAATATCGAGGTTGGAATAAAGGAGTAGATCCAGATCCCTCAAGAATCGTAGCGAAGAAGAAGAGCTTTGCACTTGCATTAGAAGTGGGTGTAGACATAGTAGCAGGAGGAGATGTAGGAGTCTTCCCGCATGGAGATAATGTTAGAGAACTAGAAATGATGGTAGACTATGGCATGACCCATGAACAAGTACTTAAAAGTGTCACTTCTGTAAATGCAGATCTGTTAGGTCTATCTGAGCGTGGAAGAATAATGAAAGGTATGAAAGCTGATATCATATCTGTGTTGGGTGATCCAACAAAAGATATTTCAAAATTGAGAAATGTCCAATTGGTCATTAAAGATGGAGTCACTTATAGGATGTAGTTCATTTTTATAATTGAAAGGAGTTGCAATTTTTATAAATTGACGCAATGATAGACCGTCGATCTTTTTTAAAATCAGGAACTGTCGCTTGGATTGGGTATTCCGTTTTCAACAATATAAGTTTAAAATGAAGGAACTCTGGGAGCAGCGCTATCTGCAAGGCTGACGATCTTATAATCTCCTGATACTAGCTATCGCACTAGTTGTACGGTGCCCTTTATGACTTGCTCCTCTTGGTCGAGGTAGACGATGTTGGCAGAATAAGAATAAACTCCTTCTATCAATAAGTTGCCATTATAATATCCATCCCAGCCACAAGTCTCATCCTGAGGTGCACAATAATTAGTAGAATAGAGTGTCTCGCCGTAGCGATTATAAACATTGAAGTCTTGTATCGCTCTAACCCCTTTGCCCGTGGACAAGTAGAAAAGGTCGTTGACGCCATCGCCATTAGGGGAGAAAATATTGGGTGTATAGACCCGCCTTTCTTTTGCACTTTCTACTGCAGTAATCATGACTTGTATAGAGTCATAGGTTATTTTTGCTAATTCAAAAAAGCCAAGATCGTCAAGGGCAAAGTCATTTCCGTCGGGGTCAGTGTTTTGATTTACTATACATATCTCGGCTACTTCCGATGTGCCTGATTCCCATAGCTCATAGAAGGGCCTCCAGTTGCATGGTTGATTGGTCGCTCTAAACTCTGCACCAAGTGGATCATCATTAATAGAAAATTGTAGCACAGCTGGATTAAGAGGGTTAACTGAGGATAGCCATGTAGAGAAAGCATATTGAGTATTTGGTTTGACCGATACTATCTGGCACCAAACTTCTTGGTCGGGTAGGGGTGATCCATCTATGACCATCATCATGCCATCACCTGTCGTATGATCATAGCACTCAGTAAAAAAGATACCGTTTAGCTTTTTTGAATTGTCGCTAACACCAAAAATACCTTGGGTAAATACAAGATGATCTGAAAAAGGATAATCACTCAGAAAGCCCTCTGGCCCATCATCAAAGTGTGGATTGATTATGAGATTGGGTGCATCGGAAGCTTCAACTTGCTCTACTATATAAAGTGTGCTTATGACCGGTTTGGCAGTTGGGTTGGCTATGGTGTGATCATCAAGTGAGCTAAAGGGAGTCCAGTTATAAGAATGCTGATCTGGCAGAGAAGGCAACACTATCTCATCTAGTGGGTCACAGATAAACAAGGTATCGATCTGCGCTAATAAAAAGCAAGGGCTGAGTAGTACGTGAGTCACACATATAAGAATAACAAAATGACTCGTCAAATACCTGATCCACATGATATACTAAACTACTATTATAATGACCAATTTGAAAATCTAAGATGATTGAAGGATTACGTATTGATCTTAAATCACAAAGTTGAACCCTTCCTTGATCAACCTTTCATAATCTTCTTTATTGAAACGGTACAAGTACGCACCTTTGACAATTATTGTTCTGATCCTTTCTTCCTGTTCTCAAAAAAGCTTATTATTACTTATAAGTGTATAACTGACGCTTAAGGTTTTTGCCAAATAAATGGCGGAAAACTTTTTAATACACCGTATAAACTAACCATGTATGAATAAACTATGTACTATTTGCTTGGTATTACTTGGAGTGATATTTGCTTCAAGCGCTATAGGCCAAGCCACTATTTCAGGAACGGTAATCGACAATACCAACACCCCCTTGATAGGTGTGAATATCCTTGTAAAAGGTACTGGAGATGGAACAATCAGTGACATCGATGGCACGTACTCCCTACAAGCCTCACCAGATGATGTATTGATATTTTCCTATACCGGTTACTCCTCTCAAGAGATTGCAGTAGGCAATCAGTCTACGATTGACATACTGATGCAAGAGGATGCTGCACTACTAGATGAGGTCGTTGTCGTCGGGTATAGTACCCAACGAAAAGCAAACCTTACAGGTGCAGTCTCGACGGTCGGTGCAGCTGAACTCGAAGCTCGACCGATAACCAACGCCACTCAAAGTCTACAGGGCCAGGTGAGTGGTGTCTGGGTCAATCAAACATCAGGTGAGCCAGGTCAAGATGCTGCAACTATCAATATACGCGGTATCGGTACTTTGAATAATTCTAATCCGCTCATCCTTGTAGATGGTATCGAAGCTCCTTTTGGAAATATAGATCCTAATGATATAGAGTCTGTAACTGTGCTGAAAGATGCTGCTTCTGCTGCTATATATGGCTCCAGAGCAGCCAATGGTGTTGTGCTGGTTACAACCAAGCGCGGTAGTCCAAATCAAAAACCTACATTTAGTTATTCTGGGTACACGGGATCCACAGATGTGACGTCGACGCCAGGATATGTATGGAATAGTCAACAGTTCATGAATCTCAGAAATGAAGCTGATCAAAACTCAGGAAATCCTGGTTTGTATCCAGCTGACGTGGTAAGTCAATTTGCCAATGGGCCAAATACTAATTGGTTTGATGAGATATTGAAAAAAGGATCTATCCAACAACATAATCTGTCCATAAGTGGAGGAAGTGCGAATACTAATTTTAATATCTCACTGGGCTATCTGGATCAAGAAGGGATCATAAGAAACACTGGTGGCAGTCAGCGTTATAATGCTCGACTCAACTTAGATACCCGGGTCAATGACAGGTTTAAGATCGGAGGTAGCTTTTATATAAGCCGACAAGAATCTAATCTTGATAACGTAACTCAAGATGGCGGCGTACTTGCGAGAGCAACTCGATTGGGTCCTAACTTTCCAGCATTCGATGATCAAGGAAGGTTAGCTGATAGAGATCGAACGATAAACTCTATAGAGCTATCAACACCAAACATTCTGGCTGAAGTACAAGCTCTTAACAGAGTGCTAAGAGATAACAACTTCTTAGGTAGCTTCTATGGCGAATACGAGGTCATACCAAATCTAAAAGTCAGAGGTACAGTTGCAGTAAATAACACAACCAACGATGATCAGTTTTTCAATCGAAGATTTGAAACATTTGATTGGCGCACGGGTGATCTTGGATTAGTATGGTTAGAAAATAGAGGACTGACTAACTATTTTGATGAGACATTAAATATCACAAGTTGGTTACAAGCTACTTATGAAAAATCTTATGATCAACATAATTTTAAATTCTTAATTGGAGCGAATCAAGAAAGTTCTAACACTCGATTTTTTCAAGCAACAAGAACAGAACTACCGAGTAATTCTTTAGTGGCACTTGGTACGGGTAATCCCGAGACATCGACTAACAACGGTGGTGCATCAGAGTGGGCTTTGCGTTCTTTCTTTGGACGTGTGAATTATGACTTTGATAATAAATATCTATTTGAAGCGAATATAAGAAGAGATGGATCTTCAAGATTTGGCGCAAACAATCGATGGGGAGTATTTCCTTCATTCTCTGTAGGATGGGTAGTGTCACAAGAAGACTTTTTCAATAAAGAAGGATTTATAGACTTCTTCAAAGTAAGAGCTTCTTGGGGTCAGTTGGGTAATCAGAATATTGGTAATTTCCCATTTGCATCGAGTATATCGTTTGCTCCTGCTTACACTTTTGGTGGAGCGATATTTGGAGCGGCAGCTCAGACATCATTGGGCAATCCTGATATAAAATGGGAGACGACGACTCAGACAGATATTGGTATAAACCTTTCTATGCTAAACGGTCGTTGGGAGATAGAGGCAGATTATTTTGTGCGTAATGCTTCTGATATATTATTTGATCAAAGTAACCCGGGAGTAACAGGTGTACGAACACCAACGACTGTCAATATTGCAGAAGTGCAGAACAAAGGTTGGGAGTTTAGAACAGATTATAGGCATGTGATCAACAAAAACTCGGCTTTTACAATTGGCTTTAATGTAACCAATGTTAATAGTGAAGTGCAGTCTATAGATCCAGCCTTGGCCGGTGAAGCTGATCGTGTATTTCAAGGAGATTTTATCATACAAAGAGGATCTCCGATAAATGCTTTATATGGGCTTAGATCGACTGGCATTTTCCAAAATCAAGCGGAGATTGATGCTGCACCAGATCAGAGCCAATTTGCTTCTCCACAACCTGGAGATTTGCGTTACGAAGATTTTAATGGAGATGGAGTTATCACGACAGATGATCGCCAAGTCTTAGGTCAAGACAATCCAACGTTACTTTATGGCATCAACTTGGGCTATGAGGTTGGAGGATTTGATATCAGAGTTTTGTTTCAGGGTATCGGGGATGCTCAAGTTTTTGAGCGATCTAGAATCTTTGCTCCATTCGCTAATAGCGGTGGAGTGTCGACTATATGGGAAGACAGATGGACACCAGATAACCCGGATGCTACGCTACCACGTATAACAATTGGACAGGGTGGGGTCAATCATAATGTCGCCCATTCAGCATTTATATCAGATCGCAGCTATTTTAGGCTTAAAAATCTTCAAATAGGTTATAATTTACCAACAAAGATGTTTGATAATAACTTTATCCAAAGTGCTCGTGTCTTTGTAAACGGCACTAATCTTTTAACAATTACAGATTACGTCGGGTTTGATCCAGAAAGAGCTCCAAGAAGCACAAATGCCTTTGCGAGCTATCCTCAATTAAAAATTCTCACCGCTGGTGTGAACGTTAAGTTTTAATGAAAATAAAAATCAAATCATGAAATTATTTAGCAAAGTAACTTTCATTCTGGCTATGTACATTTTAGGTACAACAGCCTGTAGTGATTCATTCTTAGAAACAGCCCCACTGGATGAAGGAAGTGTAGAAGGCTTTTTCGAAACACAGGAAGATGTGGTGAGAGCTTTGAATAGTGTCTATGACGTTTTTCAAGGAAGTATCTGGGGTGGTTCTTTTTTCTACAATAACTATTCTTTGGACGGCATGACAGATAATGCCGTTGGATGTTGTCCATGGGAGTTTGCGATACCTACCATAGCAAAAGGAGAACACAGCCCTACATCTGGAGGTCTTATTAATAGTAAATGGGATTTTGGATATGAAGGTATTTTTCGTGCTAACTCGGTGTTAGGCAATATTGAAGATATTGAAATGGATGCGGGAGTCAAGAACTCTATCATCGCTGAGGCGAGATTCTTAAGAGGTATGATTCTTTTTGAATTAACAAACTTCTATGGCGATGTGCCACTAATACTTAATGTAATAACAAGAGAAGAAGGTCTATCCGTGACCCGTACATCTAAAGCTGAAGTTGTCGCAGCGGCTACAGCAGATTTAGACTTCGCTGAAGCGAATCTTGGAGATGACCCACTGTTTGGTCATATAGGACGTGCTACTAAAAAGTCAGCTATCGCGGTTAAAACAAGAATGAAACTTTATAATGCGGATTTTGCAGGAGCTGCTGCTGAAGCAAAGAAGCTTATAGATATGTCTCGTGCTAATCCTGATGCTATTGGATTAGTAGATAACTATGAGTCAGTATTTAGTGCTGATAACGAAAACAACAAAGAGGTTTTATTTGATATTCAGTTTACTGAAGGGACACAAGGAGAAGGTAACTTTATGCAAGTTGGCTTAGCTCCAGGTCCAGAAGGTGCGCCAGGTAACGGATGGGGTTCTTATACTCCTACAGATCAATTAGCCAACTCATTCTATATGACTGATGGTTTACCGATTGATGAGTCGCCATTATATAATCCAGATGAGCCTTATGCAAATAGAGATGCTCGTATGGCTGCTAATCTATTTATACCAGGTGTATCCGAATGGAGAGGTAATGTTTATGACGCTTCGTTATCAGGGTTCTCACCTTTCTTTGCAATTAGAAAGTGGGTAGATCTTGACGCTACTTTGGGAGAAGATGGTTGTTCTTGTAATGAGACTAACTTTATCCTATATCGATATGGAGATATATTGATGTCATATGCTGAAGCGCTTAATGAAACATCAGGCCCTTCAGCTGAAGTATATGATGCTATCAATCAAATCAGAACAAGAGCAGGTATGCCTGAAGTTGCTGCTGGGCTAAGTCAAGCTGAAATGAGAGATGTCATCAGACACGAGAGACAAGTAGAGTTTGCTTGGGAAGGAACAAGAAGAGATGATCTCATCAGATGGAATGTAGCAGCAGACATAATACCTACAGTGACATTGTTTGGAGAGTCTTTAGATTCAAGAGTATTTGTGGCACCAAAGCACAACTTATGGCCTGTTCCTCAGAAAGAAATAGATCAGAATCCAAACCTGACTCAAAACCCAGGTTGGTAGACGTAAGAAGTGAAGATGTTTTAAATTAGTAAAATAAATTCTTTGAAATGTTGGGTTTGGCAATTTAGCTTTATCCAACATTTTTTTTAGAACTGGATTGACAACCAAACCGAGTACACTATGAAGAGAATGTATATAGAAGCTATCGTTGCGACCTTTTGGGTTTCACTTCTATCTATACAAGTGGGGGCTCAAGACTTTGTGGAGGTGTCGGATATTGCTGGTATCGATCATGCTTTCAAAGTTGACTTAGCCACTTTTGGAGGAGGAGCAGCGGTGTTAGACTTTGACAATGACGGTTGGGAAGATGTATATATCGCAGGAGGCAATACTTCGGATGTTTTATATCGCAACAACGGAGATGGGACTTTTACGGATGTATTTGCCTCAGCGGGCTTTGATGCGACCATACCTGTTCATACACAAGGTGCTTGTGCTGCAGATGTCAATAGGGACGGTTACAAAGATCTTCTCGTCACCACTATGTATTTTAAAGATGGGCGGCAGTTATCACCAAATTATCTTTTTTTAAATAATCAGGATGGCACCTTTACTGACGTAACTGTCCAATATGGCTTAGATAAGTTTAAGAGCAACAGTATGGGTGCATCGTTTGGCGATATCAACGCTGACGGATATGTAGATCTTTATGTAGCCAATTACTTTAGTGCTTCACCTGAGGGTGTTAGCTTATTCAATGACGCAACGATCACCAATACCTTTGCTCCTGCACAAGACTTCTTTTTTATAAATGTAAGTGGACGAGGGTTTGTAGAGGCGTCTGATCTATATGAGATTGATCATTTTGGATTTGGGTTTATTGGCACCTTTACTGATTTAGATAACGACCAAGACTTAGATATTCTAGTTGCCAATGATTTTGGCCGTAAGGCTACACCCAATGTTGCACTAGTTAATGACTTTCCAAATAAGTCATTGCCCAATCGAGCGAACAACCTTGCCCTTAATTTTGGAATGAATGCCATGGGCATAGCTGTTGCTGATTATAATTTTGACGGTTATATGGATTATTTTGTATCCAATGTTGGACCTAGCTTATTTGTTGTTAATGGTGCGGGAGATGATTTTATAGAAGGGTCTGCATATGGTCTGTCTGTCAACCTGATCACAAGCGAAGGCTATAATGGTATACCAGTTAGCTGGGGGGCTAATTTTTTTGATTTTGATCATGACACAGATATTGACCTTTTTGTTGCTAATGGAGCGCTGAATCCTACGATCAGACCTAATCACAACTTTTTCTTTGAACAAGAAAATGGGTTTTTTAGAGAAGTTGGAGAGCGCAAAGGATTGGCTGATCCAAGAGTAGGAAGAGGGTCTGTTGTTTTTGATTATGACAATGATGGAGATCTTGATTTGCTTGTTGTTAACCAAGAACCAAGAGATCCAACTCGAGAGCTGCCTGATGCCAAAGTGCTATTGTATCGCAACGACGCTTCTGATGGCAACTGGTTAAAGGTCAAGCTTGAAGGTGTAAAAGTGGACAATGATGGATTAGGATCTAGGATAGAAGTGTTAACTGATGATCGGTTGCTAATTAGAGAGATAGATGGTGGATCCAGTCACTCTTCACAGAGTACTACAATTGCACATTTTGGATTGGGTTCGGATGAGATGGTTGAAAGTATTACTGTAAAGTGGATAGGTGGCAACTCACAGGTCATTGATAATGTCGCTGCTAATCAATTCATAACCATTCGTGAAGAAGTAACGGAGTCAGATACTGAGAATGAGCTCGAACTAAGAATATTTCCAAGCTACTTTTCAGATCAAATGATTATCGAGTATCAATTAGCTAATGATCAATCTTTTGATATAAGTGTTTTTGACAGTCAAGGACGATTAATTAGAACATTGCTAAAAGGAGATGGCAGGTTATCAAGAAATGGTTTTTGGCAGTGGGATATTGAAGATCCATTGATACATGGACTGTACATTGTTCAATTGAGATCGGGCAACAACATTGTATCCGAGAAAGCGATTAAGTTACCTTAGTGTAGATTGTTCTATGCTTTTTTTTCCAAAAGAGTTGCAACGGTGCTTAAGGTCATCAACTATGATCTTTACAATTTTAATTCTCAATTTATGTATTTCAATTACGCTAAGAAGTCAAAATCTGATACCTGATGGTAGCTTTGAGTCATTAGTCAATGACCAATGCTCCGGGCCTGATCAATCTTTTGATAGAAACGAATTTTGGTATGCCCTCGATGCTACCCCTGATCTCTTTACAAGAAATTGTTCTTTCGATGAAAAGGATTTCTTTTTTTGGGATTCGTCAGTAGAGTCTTTTGACGGAAACAACTTTGTTGGATTATGGAGTCGATGGAATTCTAATGAGACTTATTTTACAGAAGGCATAGCTACTTCACTTACCCAACCTTTAGAAAAAGATAAGACTTACTTATTAGAGATGTATATTCTGAACCAAGGAGGATTTCAAGGATTAGAAGATGACATATCTGGCTGCTCATTAAAGCCTACAAAACATATAGATATATATCTATCAACTGATAGCATAGTTGTCACTAATAATTTCTCGAATGGTACCGCTTCAACTACTGTTCCGATAGTAGCAACCTTTGAATCAGAAGAAGTAACAGGAGGTAAGAGTGAAATATGGAGAAAAGTAACAACCTGTTTTACTGCTCAAGGAGGAGAAACTTTTCTTGGGATGATACTGCCACTTGGCACATTTGGTGAGCTACCCCCTTGCGCTGCTATGTCGACGAGTGGTGTCTTTAGGTCTTTTTATTATTACATTGATGCCTTGTCGATCATCGAGATACCAGAAGTTGTAGAAGAAAGTATAGAGGCTTGTACAGATACACCTTATGAAGTGGATCTATTAAATCTATACGATTTGTCATTTTTGTCATCTGCCGTATTTGAATGGGAAGACGGTTCTGATCAATCAAACAGAACACTATCTCAAGGCGGCAGCTATAATATAAATGCCATTCTTGGTTGTGGTATTTTACCGCTTGTTCTTGATGTAAAGCCTATTGGTTGCGAAAGCTCTTTCTATGTTCCCAACGTGTTTTCTCCAAATGCAGATAGACAGAATGACTTCTTTGGTGTATACTTTGAAGAAGGTGTAGATATAAGAGCTTATAAGCTTCGTATCCTAAACAAGTGGGGCAACATAGTATTTGAGTCTCAAAACTCAGATGATGTCTGGGATGGATACGCTCATAATCAAGAAGTTGAGAGTGGAATGTATGTCTGGGAGCTTACCTTTGAATCTCAAAAAATAGACGTAATAAAAAGAGTAGCACGGACAGGCTCCGTGTTAGTCGTAAAGTAGGTTTTAGCCTAATAGACCTGACAGTAATGCAAGATTATCTTCCATTGAAGCATAAAACTTAGTTACATTTTGGTAATGTTGCGACACTTAGTGTTCGATGTGCTTCATCTTTTAAATAGTTGAGCAAAGCGAAGAAAGAAAACTTATGAAAGTAATAGATCGTACAGTCAGTATAGATGGTGTTCCCAAGTGTTATACGGCAAATGTAGATTGCCATATCAAGCTTGTAAGTGATGTTGATAAGTGTCAGATTTATACTATCAAGATCAATACTGATGAAGCGATAAAAGGAGGTGTTGAGATTAAATGGAAGATCCCATGCCTTCGCGTAAAAGGAGTGTGGAGTACTAATTCATTGCATGAGAAAAGACTGTTGGCGGATTGGGAGCTGCCTAAAGTGTCAGCAAGAGTATCCGTTGATGCCCCTGTGCTTACTGTATATGATCATAGCGACTACAATGTTATTGCATTTGCGATATCAGATGTGATCAACTCCTCAGAGTTGGAGGCAAGTATCCAAGAGGAGGATGGTTGCATCTATTGTATCGTCCGATTGATGGTAGAGGCATCTGATCATATACCTTCTTACTCTTGTGAGCTTAGAGTATCAACTGACAGAATCAACTTCGGTGACGCCATAAGTGAGATATCGACCTGGTGGGCAGCCAACCTGAGTATAGCTAATGTACCTGAGGCAACGACTTATCCTGTTTACTCTACATGGTATTCCTATCATCAAAACTTCGAGCCTCAGATGCTTCTGGATGAATGCAAAGCAGCTAAGAAGTTGGGTTATAAGGGTATCATTGTAGACGATGGCTGGCAAACAAAAGATGGCAATAGAGGCTATAATTTTACAGGAGATTGGGAAGTAGAGCGCATCGATGATGTGCATGGTTTTGTTAAGCAAATACATAATATGGACATGTATTGCCTGTTTTGGTTTTCTGTCCCTTTCTGTGGTATAGAGTCAAAGGCTTATCAAGCCTTTAAAGGAAAATTTTTGACTGAAAACCATCCGTGGGCACCAGTGTTTGATCCAAGATACCCTGAGGTTAGAGCTCATTTGGTTAGTCGATATGCAGAAGCTGTAAGAGATTGGAAATTAGATGGATTAAAATTAGACTTTATAGATGACTTTAAGGTTTACGAGGATACGGATCTAAGAGAAGGCGGAGGAAAGGATTGTCTCTCTGTCAATGAAGGAGTAAAGAAGCTAATCGATCTGATAAAACAAGAACTTTATGCCATCAATCCTGACGTTTTAATAGAGTTTAGACAAAAGTATACCGGTCCTTATTTGCAGACCCTTGGTAACATGTTTCGCGCCTTTGATGCACCTTATGATAGTCTCACTAATAGGATACGCACGACTGATGTGAAGTTCTTATCGGGTGAGACCATTGTGCATTCTGATATGTTTGCTTGGCATCCACATGAAGAAGTTGAAGTAGCAGCTTTGCAGTTAACAAATATTCTATTTTCTGTACCGCAGTTATCTGTTAGATTAAAGGAAGTAAGTCAGGACCACAAGAATATGATTGCTTTTTTGACTCATTATTGGAATGAGAATAAGCAAATATTACTTTTTGGTGATTTTAAAGCTTATAGGCCATCTTCCAACTACCCGATGCTTTCTTCAAGTTATGAAGACAAAATCATCTATGGCGTCTATGAAGATATGATTGTGTCAATACAAAGTGGCTTTAGACACATTGACTTAATCAATGGAAAGTTGTCTGATCAAGTTGTCTTTGAACTAACCGAAGATCTTGGGAAAGTAGAGGTCGTCATCGTTGATTGCTCCGGTCAAGAAGATTGGAAAGACGTCGTGGATTTTGAGGAAGGGGTTCATACATTGGAAGTGCCTGCAAATGGAATAATACAATTAAAAGTGATTAGCTCATAGCGACATTGAAAACTGATAGATATTTAAACACTTAGCACATGAATAGCGCAATATCAACCATCGACATATCGATAATAATCATATATTTTTTCATAGTCCTCGGGATTGGATTATGGATTGCTAGTAAGACCAAGACAAGTGAAGAATTGTTTCTTGGAGGAAGGACTTTTTCTTGGAGTCTGATAGGTGTTTCTTTATTTGCGTCTAACGTTAGTACTTCCACTATCATGGGGCTTTCTGGAGCTGCATATAGTACAGGGATTGCTACATCAGTCTATGAGTGGATGTCTGGTATACCTTTGATTATAGCCGCACTCATATTTGTACCCTTATATCTGCGATCAAAGATCACAACCATACCTGAGTTCCTTTCTAAAAGGTTTGATCGTAGATCACAAGTATTTTTTTCGTTGGCTACGATCTTTGCTAGTATAATGGTTGAGATGGCTGGAGGATTGTATGCTGGAGCATTAGTATTAAGAACTTTTTTTCCAACCATCGAGATTTGGCAGGCTTCGTTTACACTAGCATTGGTTGCAGGGTTGTATACTGCATTTGGAGGATTAAAAGCTGTGGTATATACAGATGCTATCCAAGCGGTGATTTTAGTTGTAGGATGTAGTGTCCTGACGTATATGCTCTTTTCAGAATTGGATTTTTCTTGGGACAAGGTGCTCGCATCTACACCGGATAACCACTTTTCAGTCGTGAGACCTTTAGATGACCCGTCCTTACCTTGGCCTGGGATACTATTGGGAGTGCAACTGCTCGGGTTTTGGTATTGGTCTACTAACCAATATATCGTGCAACGTGTACTTGGAGCCCGAGATATAAAACATGCAAGATGGGGTGTTGTTTTTGCGGGGTTCTTAAAGATTTTACCATTGTTTATCATGGTGATTCCTGGGGCGATGGCCATTAGTCTTTTCCCTGGATTAGAAAATGCTGACACAGTATTTCCAACATTAGTAACGGAGGTGTTGCCAGTTGGCATGATTGGATTGGTGCTTGCTGGTTTAATCGCAGCCATCATGTCAAGTGTTGACTCTACGCTTAACTCATCTTCAACCCTAATTGTAATCGATTTTATTAAGCCTCGGAAACCAGATATCACGGAGCGTCAGCTAAAGAACTATGGCAGTATCACTACACTTGTGCTGATGGTTATAGCAGCTTCATGGGCTCCGATGATTCAACAGTTTGGCGGGATCTGGACCTACTTGCAGCAGATGTATAGTATATTTGTTCCTCCTGTTGTTGTGCTTTTCTTAGTAGGAGTGTTTTATAAAAGAGGCAATGGAGATGGTGCTTTTTGGACCTTGATGATAGGCACTGTGATTGGCATATTGTTTTTTGCTTTACAATTGATGGGTCTGTGGGATCTTCACTTTACAATGACGGTTGGTATAACAGTGGCTATAAGCACATTGATATTTATTATCGTAAGTAGAGCGACAGCACCTCCGAGTGAAGAAGCGATAGAGTTATACACATTCAAGAAGGACTTGATCACTATGGGGACAGAAGGATTACCTTGGTATAAAAACTATCTATACCATATTGGGATACTGGCATCTTCGATATTTATCCTTTTGATCATTCTTTGGTAGAGACAAAAATCCCCCTTCTTAATCGAGTCAGGAAGAGGGATGTTGCATCTTGGTAGCGTAGCTGTTAGCCTTTCATGATTTTTTCTTGCTGATCTATACTTTCATCATGTATCGCTCTAAGTAGTTTACTTACAAAGTCAGAACTTAGATTGTTGCTATCTCCTTTCACTTGCGCCTTATCTAATATTTCTTTCCACCTCTTTGGTTGTAAGATGGTCATGCTATTCTTCTTTTTGAACTCACCAATTTTTCTTGCGATACCCATTCTTTCTCCAAGTAGATTCATCAAGTCTGTATCTATCTGATTGATCTCTGCCCTCATAAATTCTAGGCTATGTTGTATCGAAGCATCATCTTCTTTACCATGCCTTAAAACCATATCAGTGATCATCTCACCAAATACTTTAGGCGTAATCTGTTGCTTAGCATCACTCCATGCATTGTCAGGATCACGATGCGTCTCTATCATGAGTCCATCATAATTAAGATCCACTCCTTTCTGTGATACTTCCTGTAGCATATGTCTGTTTCCGCATATGTGGCTTGGATCACAGATCATCGGCAGCTCTGGACGCTTGGCCATGAAGTCAATTGCTAATTGCCACTGAGGGCGGTTGCGATATATTTTCTCAGCACTATTAGAAAAACCTCTATGGATAGCACCTATTTCTTTTATGCCAACTCTTTCAAATCTCTCAACAGCACCTAACCAAAGTGCGAGATCAGGGTTGATTGGATTTTTAACTAATATTGGAATATCAACACCTCTAACAGCTTCTGCTATTTCTTGTACAGCAAATGGATTGACACTTGTTCTTGCTCCGATCCAGAGTATGTCTATATCAAACTCTAATGCAGCTTCAACATGTCCAGCTTTAGCAACTTCAACTGTAACAGGCATACCTGTTTCCATCTTCATCGCACGCATCCATGGCAATCCTTTTATACCGATACCTTCAAATGTACCAGGACGAGTACGAGGCTTCCATATACCAGCTCTAAGTATGTCAGCCTTACCTGACGCAGCAATACCTCTACAAGTCTCATATACTTGTTCTTCTGTCTCTGCACTACAAGGACCGGCTATAACGACAGGTATCGCACCTTTTCTCAACCAGTTTGTTCTATGTTTTGTATTTGTTTCCATGATGTATCTTTCTGATATGATTTTCTAATTTATATTTAGCTTAATTTCACAATGTTATATTTCATGCCATTGAGTACTCGTTTGATCTCATTGGCTTCGGAGATGATATCTTTCATAGCTTCTTCGTCTTTATTCTCAAGTGCTACTTTAAATCTCTCCAACTCGCCTATATACGATGTCAGTGCTTCTGTAAGATTTTTGGAATTATCAGCAAATATACTCGACCACGTATGTGGAGAACTCTTGGCTAATCTAACTGTAGACGCAAAACCCGTGCTAGCAAGATTGAATATTTGCTTTTGATCTTTTTCAATATTGAGCACAGTAGTACCGAGTGTGAATGCACTAATGTGGGACAAGTGTGAGACGTATGCCATGTGCTTGTCATGCTCCACAGGATCCATGAAGATACTTTGCATTTCTAATTGAGTCATGAGGCCTACTGTCATTTCTAACGCATCTTCATCAGATAGATGCTCTTGGCAAATGATGTTTTTCTTTCCGTTGAACAAATCTTTTATTGCAGCTTGTGGTCCACTAAACTCTGTTCCAGCCAATGGGTGGCATGCTACAAAGCGACCTCTTTTTGTATGACTCCGGACCTCTTCGCAGATGTTCTTTTTAGTAGATCCGGTATCAATGACGATTGTATGCCACTTCATGGCACTTAGAATTTCTCTAATTACCGATCCCGTTATTTTCACAGGGATGGCTACTATGATTATATCAGATGACTTTGCTAAGTCTTCTAATTCCATTGCCTCAGTAATTAGATTGAGATCAAGAGCCTTTTGAATATGAGTAGGATTGGCATCATATCCGTTAACAGTATATCCAAGTGCAGCAAAATCTTTAGCCATAGATCCTCCGATCAATCCCAAACCAACTACCCCTATTGTTTTTCCTTCACTCATTAATCTATACTATTGCTTTTACAAATCTTGATTCTATGCGATGCTTTGCTTCGTTGAGTCCACTTATGTCAGTACAAAGGGCTATTCTAACATACTTCTCTCCATTACTCCCAAATATAAATCCAGGTGTGATGAAGACTTTAGCTTCTTGAAGGATGTCATCTGCCCATGCAGTCACGTCTTGTATATAACTAGGGGCCTTAGCCCAAACAAACAAACCTGCACTATTAGGATTATAATCACAGTCTAGTAATTCAAATATTTCATGAACCACCTTTCTGCGCTCTTTATAAATTGAATTGAGCGAAGAAAACCATTTGTTGTCTAACTGAAGGGCAACTGCGGCTGCTTCTTGTATAGGTCTGTACATCCCGCTATCCATGTTGCTTTTAAATCTCATCACAACATCAACATACTTTTCATCTCCTAAGAGAGCTCCTACTCTCCAACCTGACATATTAAAACACTTGCTGAGACTGCATAGCTCTAAGCAACACTCTTTGGCTCCGTCAATATTAAAGATGCTTCTTGGCTCATCGTTTAGGATGAAGTTATATGGGTTGTCATGGCACAATAGTATCTCATGCTTTTTAGCAAAAGCAACAAGACTTTTCAATGTGCCATGATCCAAGGTGGCTCCAGTTGGCATGTTGGGATAGTTCATCCACATGATCTTAACCTTACTTAGGTCAGATTGCTCCAACCTTTCAATGTCTGGCAGCCAATCACTATCTTCAGTAAGATCATAAAAGATTGGAATTGCTCCAGCCAACTCTGTAGTTACTCTATAACTTGGATAACCAGGATTAGGTACAAGTACCTTATCTCCTTTGTTTAAAAAAGACATGCTGATATGCATAATGCCTTCTTTAGATCCGATGAGTGGCAAGACTTCTTTTGATGGATCTATATCTACATCCATCATCTTTTTATAATGATGTGCAAACGCTTCTCTAAGTATAGGTAGTCCTTTGTAAGATTGATACCTGTTGGCTCTATCTCCCTTTGAAGCACTGCGGAGTTTTTCTAATACTTGTGGAGGTGGTAACAAGTCAGGACTTCCTATACCTAGATTGAGCACGTCTTCACCACGGGCATTCATCTCGGCTATCTCCGCTAACTTAGTTGCAAAGTAGTAGGCCTTTACTTCTCCTATTCTCTCAGACGGCTTGATGATCATTGATAAGAGCTTTTGTGTAAATACCTAATTCTTCTAATCCTAAGCTAACATTTCTAACTTCTTCGATGCAATTTTCATATTGATCTATTTTTTCAAATTCTAAATCAAGATGAAAATAATAAGTGTTCATCTCACCCATCACTGGAAATGATTGAAGCTTACTTATATTGATTTTGTGATCAGCGATACGTTGTATGACTTTTAAAAGACTGCCATGGCTATGTGGTACTCTAAGGTAGATGCTTGCTTTGTTAGCATTGCCAAGTGATGTGTACTCTGCTTGTCTTGATATAATTATAAACCGGGTATAGTTGACTTTAGAAGTTTCTATATCTGCTGCTAAGATTTCTAATCCGTAGATCTCGGCGGCAAGTTGACTTGCGATAGCACCGACACCTTTTAGTTTTTTGTCTGCAACTTCTTTTGCAGATAGAGCAGTGTCTGCAGATTCTTTTAGTGCTATATGTCTGTGGTGATTGAAAAATTTTGTGCATTGATAGATGGCCATCGGATGAGACTCGACAGTGTGTAGGTCTTTTATAGTTTGTCCGGGCAGCGCCATGAGTTGATGGTTAATCCTCAGATTAACTTCACCTGATATCCAAAAACTATTTTCTCTAAGGATTTTATAGTTCTGAAGTATACTGCCTGCTATGCTGTTTTCGATTGCCATGACGCCATAATGAACACTTTTATCTTCAGACAAGGTTTGTGCTAAAAGATTAAAAGAAGCAGCAGGCACAATCTCTACATGATTATGACCAAAGTAGTTGCGTGCAACCTCGTCATGGAAGCTGCCAGGATAACCTTGGACTACAAGTTTTGTCTTTCTTTTCATTTGCTGCTTGCTGATACTAAATAAAAAAGAGCCCCACTTAGTAGGACTCTTTATATCTAAACACATGTAATAGCTATATACTTTGCCTACCGTTGAGGGTTGTTAAAAAAATAAAAGTAATAGCTAAAACGATATGTATTAATCTTTCTCATTGATACAAAGCTATGAGGTTAAACGTAATAATCAAACTTTAGACTCTTTTTTAAAGTTGTTACCGCAACTGTTGTTAGAAGAATATATAAGAGAACATCTTATAAGAACATCTTGGTATTTGTATCAAGTCGAGATGCCTTAAGCAACATTAGATATGGACATATTCTTGGAGAGGATAACTTTTGCTTTGCGGGCGATTACTGCGCCGACCGGCACATCTTCAACCTTGCTTTCTAACCAAGAGATGATGTCGAGATATAGGAATGGTCTCCTCTCGAATTGTGTCTGCTCTATAGCCCTGAGTTCTTTGATTAGTTTTTTGAATTCATTTTTTAATTCTTCTTCACTGATGCGCGGTATCTTTCTAACAAAGGCCAGGATTGATTTTAGAGCAGGCTGGAGGTGCTCTATTTTAGAGAGGTATCTATAAGTGGATTTTACCTGATGAGCCACTAAGGATTCATTGCCAAGATCAAAGTGAGCGATGAGGTTTAAGATGCGTGCAAAGCACTGTATATCTTCTCTAAAGTCCGGATATACTTGATTGGTGATCTTATGGAGATGGGAGATGGTTTTGTCAAGGTCCCCATGACAGAAGTATATGGACGCTATCTTATAGTTGAACAAGATGATCCTATTTAAGTCCCAGTCAAATTCATTTTTGTCAATCGCCTCTGATATTTGACGGACATATTGTGAACCCCCTTTAAAATTTCCCGTAAGGAAAAACTGGTTGATCCCATGCGTATATTCTATCACCTTAAATGTGGATAGCTGGTCCTTATTCATAGTGCTGACCTGCGTATCACCTAATCTCAACAACTCTTCGTACATAGGGGCAAACTTGTCATATCGCTGTGCCATAAACAAGGAGTTGAGCACATTGTGTAGGCCTTTGATATACAGTGTTAACTCGCGCTTTTGCCAGTCGGGATTGTTTATATAAAGGTCTACCCATCGCTGCGCATACTTATAGTTGTTAGCGAAGTCTTGTATCATGTTGTAGTACCAGACATGAGATTGATATAGGTAGATCTTACCATAGAAGTCAAGACTCTCTGTGTCTACGTCAGGGAGATTATTCTTGAAGTAATCAGTTATAAAATCAAAATCTCTGTCGTCTTTGACATAGCCATATTGCAGATATAACCCATAGAGTGATAATGATAGATTGGAGAGCCTATGATTGACAGAGACCTGCCGTAAAGCCGTGTTTGTTTGATCTTTAAGCACTTTGGCTTTAGGGTACATACTCCCAGTGATATAAAGACCTTCAATATGTTTTTCTATCTCCAAGGCAGCAAGCATGGATAAGCTTCGTTCTGAGTCGAGAGCCATCTTCTTGGCCTTCTCAAGCGTATCCAGTGCTGCATTGTACAGGCCTTTACTGTGCAAGATAAGTGCATAGTCGATCTGCTCTCTAATCAGGATACTTGCATAGTTAGATTTCTTTTGTTGGCGGAGACTGTTTAAGAGTTGCTTGTAAAGGTTGGACTTGAGATTGGGGAGTTGTTCTTTCTTGATAGATGGCAACTTCTTGATGATCTTTTCTTCGTTATATTCTTTCTTTTTTTCAAGGAAGTCAAACAGATTTAAAAATAACAATTCATTCTTTACACCTTTTTTAGTAGCGTGCAGCCTAAATAACCTCTTTTCAGATGGGCTCATTCTTAATATGAGCTTCATAAGATTGTCTGTTAACCTTCTAGGCATTGTATAAAACCATTATGTAACTATCAGATATTCAAGTACTTGCGTAAAATATGTGCCCCTTAGATATTGTAGGAGCATTTTTTTTTGATTCGCCTAATGAAGGTGCGATAAATATCTTTATAAGGCAATTAGTTTGAAGTAGAAGAAAACGCAATGAAGCAGATACAAATATTTGATACGACACTCAGAGATGGAGAGCAGGTACCAGGGTGTAAACTCGATAGAGATCAGAAGTTAAGACTTGCAGAGAGACTAGAGGAGTTGGGCGTAGACGTCATCGAAGCAGGATTTCCGATCAGTAGTCCAGGTGATTTTGCAGCTGTACAAGAGATAGGGAAGTTGGTGAAGAACGCGACAGTGTGCGGTCTCTCAAGAGCCGTAAAAGAAGATATAAAAGTAGCTGGAGAAGCACTTGCTTCTGCTAAGAGACCAAGGATCCATACGGGGCTTGGTACATCTGATTCTCACATCTTTGACAAATTAAGGACAACAAGAGAAAAAGTCATAGAGCGCGCTGTAGGCGCAGTGAGATATGCAAAGACATTTGTCGAGGATGTAGAGTTCTATGCGGAAGATGCAGGTAGAACAGAAAACGCTTACTTGGCTCAAGTTATACAAGCTGTGGTAGACGCAGGAGCAACAGTGCTCAATATACCAGATACTACGGGCTATTGTTTGCCTGAAGAGTTTGGAGCCAAAATCAAGTACCTAACAGAGCATGTCGTTGGTATAGACAAGTGTACGATATCAGTCCACTGTCATAACGACCTTGGATTGGCAACAGCTAATTCTATCGCAGGCGTACAAAATGGCGCTACTCAGATAGAGTGTACTATGAACGGTATCGGAGAGAGAGCAGGTAACTGTTCACTTGAAGAAGTCGCTATGATCTTAAAGCATAGACTCGGAGACCAGTTCTCAACGGGTATCAACTCAAGATTGCTTAACCCGATTAGTCGCGAAGTTTCTATGGAGATGGGTATGAGCGTTCAAGCGAACAAGGCTATTGTCGGAGACAATGCATTTGCTCATTCATCGGGTATCCACCAAGATGGAGTGATCAAAGCAAGAGATACATATGAGATCATCGACCCGAGAGAAGTAGGAGTTGATAAGTCGTTGATTGTATTGACTGCAAGATCCGGTAGAGCAGCGCTGGCATACAGATTTAAAGAGTTAGGAATCAATCTAACTAAGAGAGAACTGGATGCAGCATATAAGATCTTTTTAGAAGTAGCGGATTCTAAAAAGTCAGTAGAAGACGAAGACTTGAAAGTGATCTGGAAAGGAATGGCAGTTGCAGTAGCATAAAGAATGAGAATCACATTCATTCTTATAATTTTTCTAATTGGATGTAAGTCGACAAATGTCAATAGGTACTTTAAAGCCAATATTCAACAGGATACAAGAAAACCAAATTACTGTTTCGTTAGTGTATTCAAAGAAATTTATACCCCCATTTCAATTCATGATTCAGTTATAGTAGTCCCAGTAAGTGAAGATTGGAAAGTGTCAGATATGTTCTCAGTGAATTCCGTAGTGAAAAAAACTATCAAGAAGCCTGATTTTCTAATGGAACCCAGTAACGAAAAGAACGCAGAACTCGATAAAAATTCGTCTGACATTATTAGATTTGAGAATCTTGAATCAACCTTACAAGTGTCTAAATATGGCGAAGAGCCAAAAATTATAAATGATGTTTGTTTAGTAACAATTAAAGAACCAACTGAAAGTATCGTTGACGTAAAATATTACGACCGAAGAACCTATGGGAAAAATGTGGGGTTTCGATCTTATACAGGACAGACTTATGTAAGGGGCAGAACAAGATATTATGAGGTTCCAGTTGTTATGGATACTATTGCCAATAGGGGATTTAAATATGTGAAGTTTCATTTTAATCAAAAGCCCACTTTTGGATTTTGGGGGGAGTCAAGAGCAATGTGTGATTTGAATATTTCAACTTTGTTTAAAAATGATCTATGCAAATCCTTGAAAAATATTGGTTACGTGCAGAATTGTAAAAGTGTTGACTTTTTGGAGGATTTGAAAAAACCACTTATCAAGTTTCAAAAAGAACATGGCGTTGATACCACATTTATTGGACTTGAAACCTTAGAGTTGCTGGAATTAGAAAATTACTTAAATTAAGAAATGGGAAAGACATTAGTAGATAAGATATGGGAGGCCCACAAGGTGCATGAAGTAGAAGGTGCAGAAGTGATCTATATAGATCAGCAGTTTCTTCATGAAGTAACGAGTCCTCAAGCATTTGACGGACTAAGAAAAAGAGATAGGCAAGTCTTTAGAATCAATAAAAATCTTGCAACGGCAGATCACAATGTTCCTACTTGGAATCAACACCTGCCGATACAAGAACCACTTAGTAGAAAGCAAGTCAAAAAACTTACTGACAATTGTGAAGAGTTTGGCGTTCAGTTATATGGACTGGGTCACCAGTATCAAGGTATCGTCCATGTGATCGGCCCAGAGCTGGGATATACAAAACCGGGGATGACGATAGTATGCGGAGATAGTCATACGAGTACGCATGGAGCTTTTGGTGCTATTGCATTTGGCATAGGTACTTCTCAAGTAGAACAAGTGCTCGCTTCGCAATGCCTTGTGCTAAAGAAACCAAAGAATATGCGCATCACGATTGATGGAGAACTTCAAAACGGTGTATTATCTAAAGACATCATACTCTACATCATATCTAAGTTGGATACAGGTGGCGCTACTGGACACTTTGTAGAGTATGCAGGAAGTGCGATTAAGAATCTATCGATGGAAGCGCGTATGACTGTGTGCAATATGAGTATAGAGATGGGAGCACGTGGAGGATTGATTGCGCCTGATGAGACAACTATAGATTATGTGAAGTCAAAGTGGTCAGGCGAGCAAAGTGATCTTGCGGCAGCTGAGAAGTTTTGGTCAACACTATATACGGATGAAGATGCAAAGTTTGATACGGAGTATCACTTTGATGCAGCCGATATAGAACCAATGCTTACTTATGGTACTAATCCAGGCATGGGTATGAAAGTAAGTGACTCTATACCTGCCACTGCGGATGCTAAGCCATTGGCTTATATGGGTTTAAACAATGGAGAGTCATTGTTAGGTAAGGAGATACAACATGTTTTCATTGGCAGCTGTACTAACGGTCGGATCGAAGATCTAAGATTGATAGCTGATTTTGTAAAAGGTAAGCGCAAGTCTGATCATGTAGAAGTGATGATTATACCAGGCTCTAAGCAAGTTGAAAAACAAGCGAAAGAAGAAGGTTTAGATGCTGTATTTGCAGAAGCGGGATTTCAATTAAGAGAACCAGGATGCTCGGCATGTTTAGGGATGAACGAGGATAAGATCCCTGCCGGAGAATACTGTGTCAGTACTTCTAATAGAAACTTTGAAGGGAGACAAGGGCCCGGAGCAAGAACAATATTGGCAAGTCCATTGATGGCAGCAGCAGCGGCGATCAATGGTAAGATTGTGGACGTAAGAAGTGAATTGTAATCATGGAGAAATTTGAAAAAGTAATATCAACGGGTATACCGATGCCAATAGAGCATGTGGATACAGATCAGATCATACCCGCTCGTTTTTTAAAAGCTACGACAAGAGAAGGTTTTGGTGATAACCTATTTAGAGATTGGAGATATGATAAAGCAGATCAACCAATCCAAGACTTTGTGCTCAATAACCCAACGTATGATGGGAGTATCTTAGTCGCAGGTGAGAATTTTGGCTGTGGATCAAGTAGAGAACATGCAGCTTGGGCGATATATGATTTTGGTATACGTGTAGTTGTATCTAGCTTTTTTGCAGACATTTTTAAAGGTAACTCTTTGAATAATGGACTGCTGCCGGTGCAGTTGGCCACAGAAGAGATGGATGAGATATTTAAGGCAATTGAAAAAAATCCATCTGTTCAATTTGAAGTAGATCTCCCTTCACAGACATTTAAAATACTTGGTACTGATCAGTCGTTTCATTTTGAAATAGACAATTACAAGAAGATGTGCATGCTCAATGGCTATGACGATCTCGACTTTTTACTCTCATTAGAAAATGAGATAGAGAAATTTGAAAAAGAACAAGTTATATACTAATTAAAATGGGAGTTACAAAAAAGATAGCAGTACTTGCTGGAGATGGTATAGGGCCAGAGGTAATGGCTCAAGGTGTTAAGGTGCTTAAAGCTATAGAGGACAAATATGGACACACCTTTCATCTCAAGGAGGCCATGATTGGGGGATGTGCGATAGACAAGACCAGCAACCCATTGCCAGAGGCAACATTAGAAGTTGCGCTGGATGCAGATGCCGTATTGCTCGGTGCCATCGGATCTCCAAAGTATGCCGATCCTACTTTAAAAGTAAGACCTGAGCAAGGCTTGCTGGGATTGAGAAAGGCTCTGGGCTTGTACGCTAACATAAGACCGGTAAAGGCCTACGACAAACTTGTTGGGTTGTCTCCAATTAAAAATGAAAGAATACAAGGAGCAGACTTCGTCATCTTTAGAGAGTTGACCGGTGGTATCTACTTTGGAGAAAATAGCCGTAATGAAGATAATACCATGGCTTTTGATACCATGACTTATCACGACTATGAGATACAACGTATCGCTCATGCAGCTTTTAAAACTGCAATGAATAGACGCAAGGAGCTTTGCTTAGTAGATAAAGCCAATGTACTTGAATCTTCAAGATTCTGGAGAGAGACAGTTGACAAAGTAGCTAAGGATTATCCTGAGGTTCAATTGTCATACTTATATGTTGACAATGCGGCGATGCAATTAATATTAAATCCTACAGGATTTGATGTTATGCTTACGGCAAATCTTTTTGGAGACATACTCTCTGATGAAGCCAGTGTGATTGGTGGGTCATTAGGATTGTTGCCATCAGCATCTATAGGTGATAAGCGTTGTTTGTTTGAACCTGTGCATGGGTCATTTCCAGAAGGGGCGGGAAAGGATATCGCTAACCCTACGGCTATGATTCTTTCTGTAGCGATGATGTTTGATCATTTAGAATTGCACCAAGAAGCCAAAGATATATATGATGCGATTGATACTTGCATGGACAAAAGTATCATGACTCCAGATCTCAATCCTGAAGTAAGTTATAGTTGTAGTCAGTTTGGCGATATCGTGCAGGCCATCATCTCAGGAGACGAAATCAAGATCAAAAGCGTACAAGCAGGAAGCTATAGTATCATTTAAATGATTAATTCTACAATTAAAAGTTTGGGTGTTGCAAAATTAGTGTCATCTTTGAATGACAACCATGAGTTTTACAACAACTACATCAATTATTATTAGCGTCGTGATTATCGTCATCTGATAATAGTTGAATGGTATAAAATATATTAGAAAGGGCCATTCAAACATTTGAATGACCCTTTTTTTGTTTTAAGAAAGTGAGCATGTTAAATAAGTATAGTAAGAACGTTACTCAAAATGAATCTCAGCCAGCGGCGCAAGCCATGCTTCATGCAATTGGTCTAGATGAAAACGATCTAAAAAAACCTCAGATAGGTATCGTGAGTACTGGATGGGAGGGTAACCCTTGTAACATGCACCTCAATGGTCTTGCATCACTGATCAAGACTGGCGTTAACGAGCAAGATCTAATTGGATTAATATTTCACACGATCGGAGTGAGTGATGGGATATCTATGGGGACAGAAGGTATGAAGTACTCTCTGCCATCAAGAGATATCATCGCTGACTCAATAGAGACAGTTGCTTCTGCCCAATGGTATGATGGTGTTGTAGCCGTAGTCGGATGTGATAAAAATATGCCAGGTGCTATGATGGCGTTGGCAAGACTCAATCGACCGAGCATATTAGTCTATGGCGGAACGATCAAGCCGGGATTTCACAATGGCAAGAAGTTGGATATAGTTTCTGCCTTTGAAGCGTTGGGTCAAAAGGTAAATGGAGAGATAGATGATGAGGAGTTTAAAGCGATAAAAAGAAAGGCATGCCCAGCAGCAGGTGCATGTGGTGGTATGTATACGGCCAATACTATGGCATCAGCAATCGAAGCACTAGGCATGTGCTTGCCTCATAATGCTTCTAATCCTGCAGTAAGTGGCGAAAAAGAAGATGAGTGTGAAAGGATAGGTAAGGCCATCAAGTATCTTTTAGAAAAAGATATCAAGCCAAAAGATATCATGACGCTTAAGTCATTTGAAAATGCAATTAGGCTAATCACAGTTCTTGGTGGATCTACTAATGCAGTGATGCACCTTATTGCTATGGCCAAGGCTGCCGATGTACCATTGACGATCGATGATTTTCATAGGATCAGCAATAGCACTCCGTTTTTAGCAGACTTAAAACCAAGTGGACAGTTTGTTATGGAAGACTTGCACATGGTGGGAGGCATACCCGGCGTGATGAAGATGATGTTAGAAGAAGGTATGCTTCATGGTGATTGTATGACCGTGACTGGTAAGACAATAGCGGCGAATCTCGCAGAGGCAGCTCCTTTAAAAGATAATCAAGATGTAGTCCATGCAGTAAGTAATCCAATCAAAGAATCAGGCCACCTAAGAATCTTATATGGCAACTTGGCATCCGAAGGTTCTGTTGCTAAGATCACTGGTAAGGAAGGCCTAAGATTCTCTGGAACGGCGAGAGTCTTTGATAGTGAAGATGATTGTAATACTGCAATTATAAATCAAGAGATCAATAGTGGAGAGGTGATGGTCATCAGATATTGTGGCCCAAAAGGAGGTCCAGGTATGCCGGAGATGCTAAAGCCTACTTCGCTGATCATGGGTGCTGGATTAGGTAAGGAAGTTGCACTGATTACAGATGGGCGATTTTCTGGAGGAACACATGGATTTGTCGTAGGACATATCACTCCAGAAGCATATGAAGGGGGCGCTCTAGGAATTGTAAAAGATGGAGATAAGATCACAATAGACGCAGAGACAGATAGCTTAGTATTGGAAATATCAGAGGATGAGATGGCAAAGAGGAAGTCAGAATGGATAAGACCTGATAAACCTGTTACTGGGATATTGAAAAAATATAGATACACAGTTTCATCAGCGAGTGAGGGATGTGTAACAGATGAGATGTCTTAAGATAAAGTATAAACGAATTACTAATGGGTAAGACTAAAGTGAGGGCGAAGAAGAAGACTACAAAAGCGAAAGCTAAGAAAGTAGTTAGAGCAAAAAAGATGACGGGTGCGCAAGCGCTGCTTGAGTCACTTGTGGATCACAATGTGGAAATCATGTTTGGATATCCCGGTGGTGCCATTATGCCTGTATATGATGCACTTTATGATTACCAAGATAGGCTGAGACACATACTTACAAGACATGAGCAAGGAGCGATCCATGCGGCTCAAGGATTTGCAAGAGTGACTCGTAAGACAGGCGTTGCAATTGCAACGAGCGGTCCAGGAGCTACTAATTTATTTACAGGTCTTGGTGATGCCTTGATGGATAGTACACCACTGGTATGTATCACGGGTCAAGTGTTTAGCCATCTGTTGGGTAGCGATGCTTTTCAAGAGATAGATGTCATCGGATGTACTACTTCAATTACAAAATGGAATTATCAAATTACAAAAGCCGATGAGATAGCTGAGGTTTTTGCAAAAGCATTTTATGTTGCTAACTCAGGTCGCCCAGGTCCAGTGCTTATCGATATTACTAAAGATGCACAGATCGGTACTTGTAATTATAAACCTACACCACGAAAAAAGATCAGATCATATCACCCTAAACCTAGAGTTAAGAAGTCTGATCTTGAGGAAGCGGCTAAAATGATAAATAAGGCCAGACGTCCATTTATATTGGCTGGTCACGGCATACATATAGCCAAAGGTCAGGACGCTTTTCAAGAGTTTGTAGAGAAAACTGGGATACCAGTGGGCTGTACGATCCATGGACTCTCCACGATACCTACTGATCATAAAAACTATGTTGGCATGTTGGGCATGCATGGCAACTATGGTCCTAACATGATGACCAATGAGTGTGACTTGTTGATTGCCATTGGGATGAGATTTGATGATCGAGTCACTGGTAGGTTGGATGCCTATGCAACACAGGCTAAGAAGATCCATATAGAGATAGACCAAGCAGAGTTTAATAAGAATGTAAAAGTGGATCTAGCTTTTCACGCTGACGCAAAGGATGCCTTAGAAAAACTACTGCCTCTCGTAAAGAAGAAAAATTATCCTTCTTGGATGAAGCGCTTTGATGCATGTGATAAGAAAGAATATAATAAAGTCATCAAGCGAGACTTAAAACAAAACAAAAAAGGCAATCTCACCATGGGGCGTGTGATCCGTGAGGTGTCAAGACAAACTCATGGTCAGGCCATCGTCTCAACTGACGTAGGACAACATCAGATGGCAGCGGCCCGATATTACGAATACCTTGGTCGTGACCTCTGGGTCTCATCAGGTGGAGCTGGTACGATGGGTTATGGTTTGCCTGCAGCCATAGGAGCAAAGTTTGCAAAACCAGACCTGGAAGTTATTGCAATTGTAGGGGATGGAGGTTTTCAGATGACACTCCAAGAGATGGGTGTCTGTAGCCAACACAATGTTGCGGTCAAGATTCTGCTTCTTGACAATGAACACTTAGGTATGGTGCGTCAGTGGCAAGAACTATTTTTTGAAAGAAGATATAGTTCTGTAGAGTTGACCAACCCTGATTTTATAAAAATAGGAGAGGGCTTTGGTGTTACAGGTAGGAAGGTGACTGATGCATCAGAGATAGATGAGGCTATAGCCGAAATGCTTGCTTTTGATGGACCTTACCTCTTACATGTGATGGTTCAGAAAGAAGAAAATGTTTTTCCGATGATTGCATCTGGGAAGGCGGTAAATGAAATCGTTTTAGAATAAAATTATGACTGAGACATTTACATTAACGGTATTTAGTGAAAACAGATCAGGTCTACTGGCAAGGATAGTGGGATTGATCACGCGGCGTAAGATCAACATCGAGACACTTACCGTCTCTCAATCTTCTATAGAAGGTATCCATAGGTTTACAATTGTCTTACAGATATCAGAAGAAGTGGTCCGTAAGGTGGTTGCACAGATAGATAAGCAAGTAGATGTCTTGAAGGCATTCTATTATAGAGATGATGAGATGGTGTATCAAGAGATAGCACTTTATAAAGTGCCTTCTGATGCGATGTATAACTCGGATAGTGTTGAGAGCTTAATTAGAAAACACAATGCTCGCATCTTGAGTATAGAGTCAGAGTACGTTGTCGTAGAGAAGACGGGGCACAAAGAAGAAACAGAAGCACTGCTTGCAGACTTTAGAATGATAGGCATTTACGAATTTGTAAGATCGGGTAGGATAGCAGTGGTGAAACCTATGGAGCGACTCAACAAATACTTGAAGTCAATGGAAGAACTGTCAGAAGATATTTAGAACAAAAACAGAATATAAACTTATTAAGAATAATTAATCGTAATCATGGCAAAGTTAAATTTTGGAGGAACCGAAGAAAATGTAATCATGAGGGAAGAGTTCCCTCTTGAGAAGGCGAGGGATATATTGAAAGAAGAGACAATCGCAATCATCGGATATGGTGTGCAGGGCCCAGGTCAAGCACTTAATCTCAAGGACAATGGTTTTAATGTTATAGTTGGACAGCGCAGTCCATCAGCTTCTTATCAAAAAGCGATAGATGATGGTTTTGTGCCTGGCGAAACGCTTTTTTCAATTGAAGAAGCAGCGGACAAGGCGACTACAATCATGTATCTCTTATCTGATGCAGCGCAGATAGCTGTATGGCCAACGCTTAAGCCTTACTTAACAAAAGGTAAAGCACTTTATTTTTCTCATGGATTTGGAATTACATTTAAAGAGCGGACAGGTATCATACCGCCAGCAGACATAGATGTGATATTAGCTGCACCAAAAGGTAGTGGGACAAGTCTTAGAAGACTTTTCTTAGCTGGTAAAGGTCTAAACTCAAGTTATGCAATCTTCCAAGATGCAACGGGAAGAGCATATGACAGAGTCATTGCATTGGGTATCGGTATTGGTTCAGGATATTTGTTTGAGACTAACTTCAAGAAAGAAGTTTATAGCGATCTAACAGGTGAACGTGGTACCCTGATGGGAGCGATCCAAGGATTGTTTGCAGCTCAGTATGACTTGCTAAGAAGCAGAGGACATAGCCCATCTGAAGCGTTTAACGAGACCGTTGAAGAAGCTACAGAATCATTATATCCACTCATAGCAGAAAACGGTATGGACTGGATGTATGCCAACTGTTCTACTACTGCTCAGAGAGGTGCGCTTGATTGGTGGAAAAAGTTTAGAGATGCTACAAGACCAGTATTTGAAGAGTTGTATGATAGTGTTGCGACTGGAAACGAAGCGCAACTTTCGATAGACAGTAATAGCAAAGAAGACTATAGAGTAAAGTTAGAAGCAGAACTTGCTGAACTTAGAGAGTCTGAGATGTGGAGAGCAGGAAGAACGGTAAGAGGGCTTAGGCCTCAGAATAAGAAGTAGAATATTTCTTAGAATATAAATGTATAAAGCCCTTACTCTTTAAAGAGAGTAGGGGCTTTTTTTATAATAAATTTTAAATGAGCTCTTTAGTAGAAGATCATAT
The DNA here is from genome assembly GCA_937942435.1 of uncultured Saprospiraceae bacterium. Lineage (GTDB taxonomy): Bacteria > Bacteroidota > Bacteroidia > Chitinophagales > Saprospiraceae > JAJRXG01. The sequence continues at coordinate 75,125 of CALDEM010000007.1, read as the reverse complement.
CCCGCCCCAACACAGATACTTCATATCCAGATAATCATCCATTCCATATTTAGAACCTTCTCTTCCAAATCCACTTTCCTTTATACCACCAAAAGGTGCAACAGGAGTAGAGAGCATACCAGTGTTGATACCCACCATTCCATATTCCAAAGCTTCAGCGACGCGCCAGATGCGAGCATAATCACGTCCGTAGAAATAAGCCGCTAAACCATACGGTGTATCATTGGCCAAAGCTATTACCACTTCATCGGTTTCAAATTTGAAAATAGGTGCAACCGGACCGAATATTTCCTGAATAAAAACTTTCATGTCAGGGGTGACATCTGTCAAAACTGTGGGTTGAAAGAAAAGAGAATCCTTATCTTTTCTATTTCCACCAGTTAATAAGTTAGCTCCCTTGTCTATAGCATCTGCAACAACAAACTCTATTGACTGAACAGCTTTCTCTTCAATCAGTGGCCCTATAACTACACCTTTTTCTAATCCAGATCCAATAATGAGTTGTTGAACTGCTTTCGTAAACCTTTGTGTGAATTCTTCATAAATACCATCTTGGACAAACATGCGATTAGCACAAACACACGTTTGTCCTGCATTTCTGTATTTGGCGGCGATTGCTCCTTCTACTGCCTCGTTTATATCGGCATCATCAAATACAATGAAGGGAGCATTGCCCCCTAATTCTAAAGAGACTTTTTTGACAGTATCTGAACACTGTCTTAGTAAGATCTTTCCAACTTCGGTAGATCCAGTAAATGAAAGTTTGCGCACTGTAGGATTGGCAGTTAACTCTTTTCCAACTTTTTCAGGAGTACTTGTATTTACTATATTGAGAACGCCAGATGGGAAGCCGGCATCTTGTGCTAACACGGCAAGCGCATTAGCAGATAAGGGTGTTAATTCAGATGGTTTTATAACGACAGTACAACCAGCAGCAAGTGCAGGCGCTACTTTTCGGGTTATCATCGCACTTGGAAAATTCCAGGGAGTGATGGCCGCTACTACACCAATAGGTTGTTTGATTACTACAATTCGTTTGTCTCGTTGATGACCAGGTATGGTGTCACCATAGGCGCGTTTTGCCTCTTCAGCAAACCATTCTACAAATGAAGCTCCATATCTAATTTCACCTTTTGCTTCTGCAAGAGGTTTGCCTTGTTCAACAGTGAGGATCATCGCCAGGTCATCAATGTTTTCCATTTGCAATTCAAACCATCTTCTAAGTATTGTGCTTCTTTCAGTTCCGGTCAATTGACGCCACGATACAAATGCTTCATTAGCTTTGGTGATAGCAGATTGGGTCTCACTTGCGCTACAATCTGCTACATCTATTATATGCTTTCCATCGTATGGATTAGTAACCGAAAAAGTCTTCTGCTTATTAGCATTAATGAATTGTCCATTGATAAATGACTGGCCAGTGAGTAGTCGTTGATTTTTTAGATTCATTGATTTCTGATTTAAAAATAGACTTCTGTTTTTTGTTCTAATATGCAATCAGTATGATAATAACAATGATCACTAACATTAACCCCTGATATCTATAATTCTTATACCAAGGCAAGTCAGCTAATTCGATTGTCTCTTTTTTTAAATGTGTCATCTGTCCATATGAGCTGCGCTAATTATGCTTCTTATTTTGCAGTTCAATCTTTGACCCTATCATTAGGCATTCTAGCAAGAAAGTAGTACTCAGCATTTTATGCTTAGTGCTAAAGTAGAAGCCTAACAAGACCACAAATATTAAGTAACCTATAATAATACTTAGATCAAGTGTGGTTAAGTTGAGTTCTACCATAGTTAAAATTTAAATAGTCCTAAATAATTTGGCTTGCCAAGCTTTAAGTTGTGATGTATTATCGTCTTTATAATTAGAGATCATGCAAGTAACGTTAGATGTGATATAGTCGGATATGTCGATAACGTCTTGGCTAAGATTGAGACAGACGATATAGGTCTGTTTATTGTCCCATCTTTTATAGATGAATAACTTGTCGTGACCTTTGCTCAGCTCTTCATATTGTCCGTAGACAAAAGTGTTATTGTTTTTTCTAAGCTTTATCATCTGTTTATAAAAAGAGAGGATAGAGTTAGGATCTTTTTTGCAAGCTTCGACATTGATGACATTATGATTAGGGTTAACATCTAACCAGCACTTGTCACTTTCGCTAAATCCCGCGTTTTTTCCGCTGGTCCATTGCATTGGAGTCCGAGCATTATCTCGACTGTGTTCGCGTGCCATCATTAGAAAATCTTGATCGCTTATGTCGAGGTTTTTTTGCTCTTTATAAAAGTTAAGCGTTTCAACATCTCGATAGTCGTCCATTGATTCATATGCGACATTGGTCATTCCAATTTCACTACCTTGATAGATGCAGGTTGTACCTCTCAATGTCAATATGAGCATGCTGAATAATTTGGCACATTCCACACGATATTCATCATCATTGCCAAAACGAGAGATCATCCGTGGGAAATCATGATTGTCCATAAAGATGCTGATCCAACCATCAGTGCCTATGGCTTCATCCCACTCGTTAAATATTCGCTTGACATCCGTGAGGGTATAAGGAACAGGTGTATACTTACCATCTTTGCCTTGACCCAGATACATGTGATCAAGATGGAAGATTAGATTAAGTTCTCCTCTATCTTTTCCAACATACTTGAGTGCAACTTCTTTGCTGATCCCTGGTCCTTCTCCAACAGTTAAAACATCATAGTGTGCTATGGACTTAGACACCATCTCTTTTATATAGTCATGTACTTTTGGTCCATTAGAATATACCTTTTCGATTACTTTAGGAAAGGAGTCTTCATGCGCATCCGGATAGTCCGTTCGTTTTGATATCAATGGTATGACATCCATTCTAAATCCATCGATACCTTTTTCTAACCAGAAGTTGATGATGTCGTAGATCTCATTTCTAACTTTGGGGTTTTCCCAGTTTAAATCAGGCTGCTTTTTAGTGAATAGGTGCAGATAGTACTCGTTAGAGGATTTGTCATATGCCCAAGCGCTTCCCCCAAAAAATGACATCCAGTTATTAGGAGGCCCTCCATCTGATGCCGGCTCTTTCCAGATATAATAATCTCGCTGCGGATTATCAATAGAAGATTGCGAAGCTTTAAAAAACTCATGTTCATCAGAAGTATGATTAACAACGAGATCCATTATTAGCTTCATCCCTCGATCATGTAGTCCGGATATCAGATGTTCCAAATCTGCCAATGAACCAAAATCCGGATGGATGGCTCGATAATCACTTATGTCATAACCGTTGTCGTCATTAGGTGATTGATAAATAGGACATATCCAGATGATGTCAACACCTAACTCTTTAAGATAATCGAGTTTTTCGATAATGCCTCTAAGGTCTCCTATGCCATCGCCGTTGGCGTCGTTAAAACTCCTTGGGTAGATCTGATATATGATCTGCTCCTTCCACCACACTGACTCTTTACTTTCTGCCATTCTCTTGCTTGACTCGGTCTTATGCAAGGATAATGATTGTTTGTTTCTTCAAATAATATCCATCCTACTTATGGCCTCGCTAAACGACAAACTTTGGTGTTATCTTTATTGAGACAAAACTATTCTGTTGTCTTTATTGTAACATTATTTACATGAGTAAAACCGTTAAGTTTAGTGTATGAAGATTAATTGGCTTGTAGTTTTATCTTTTCTGGTCATAGTGGCTTGCTCTGATGATGGTAGAGTTGCCGAGATGCCAGCAATCTATGATGTAGATCCAGAGTTCGAACCATATGTGCAAGAGTTTATTATTGAGGCAGAGAAAAGGGGGCAGACATTTGATTTTCGAGAGACTGGACTAAGTATTAAATTTTCTGAGTTTCCGCTCACCAATGCCAATGGTAGGTGCTTCCTCGGTCAGTATAGGATCGAGATAGATAAGCTTGATTGGTTTAGTTTTAGTGAGCTTTTTAGATCCTATCTTTTATTTCACGAGCTCGGCCATTGTGCCCTTAATCGACGACATCGCAATGATAAGTTCAGCGATGGCTCTTGGAAGAGTGTCTTAAAAGGAGATCCATTTGTTGAGTTTGATGCTAGAAAGCCAGTCCCTTATTTCGGATTTAGAAAGGACTATTATATCGATGAGCTATTTGACGAAAGTATGCCGACTCCTGATTGGGGTGACTTAACTTTTGATTTTGACATACCATTAGAGCGAGAAGAGGTCTCTCAGCTTACGCCAAATGTCAGTCGACTTAACGAACGATTATCAGGTATTACTGATGACTATGAAGTAGAAGTAGAATTTGACTTCATCGATCAAAGAGGTATCTGGACAACACTCGAATGGGGAGAAGTTGGAGCTAATTACTATATCCAGATTATACCTGATTTTGGATATTATATCGGAGTAAAGGATGATGGATTCAACAATATCCTTCATTACAGACAGGATACCGATAGGGCCAATGGACGGGCTATCGATAATATCACGATCCGTCAGCGAGATGGCTTAGAACTCATCTTTGTTAATCAAGAGTTTATCTTTCATCTTGATCGTCAGAATCAGCTCGACTATGTCGCGTTATCTGCTCTTGAAGATGACCAAGTTGTCAACAACTTCAGAATCAACGGTCTGAAGATCTCAACTATCCAATAAAAAGTTAATACGCACAAGAAGTTGGATATGGTGCTTTTTTAAGTTAGCTTTGAAACACAAAGTACTCTGATATATGGAGAAGCAAAAGTATATCCAAGACATCGAGGCCATCAAAGACATGATGGATAGATCTTCTAAGTTTATCTCATTGAGTGGTCTCTCTGGCGTACTAGCCGGGACATTTGCTCTTGTTGCAGCTTATCTCGCTTATGGCACTATTTATAGTGGAGGGCTATACTCTATGGAGTATCGCGATGCTATACTTTCTCGAAGTACATTGTCCCAGTTGCTTGCTATTGGGATCACTACGATTATTTTAAGTATAGGATGTGGCATCTTTCTTACGACACGCAAAGCAAGAAAGATGAACCAAAGTATGTTTGATAAGCAAGCGAAGTTGATGTTGATCAATCTTGCTATACCACTTGTCACCGGTGGTGTCCTTTGTTTGATCTTGCTGCTCAAAAGAGGAGTTACATTAGTGGCACCCATGACTTTGATATTTTATGGACTTGCTCTTGTCAACGCGAGCAAATATGCCGTCGATGCCATGCGCACTTTAGGCTTGATACAGATTGCATTGGGATTACTGGCAACTTGGTTTATTGGATACGGATTGATATTCTGGGCGATAGGATTTGGTGTGATGCACATCATCTATGGCATATTCATGCACCTTAATGATCGTCAATGAAACACATTCTCAAAGATTTAAATAAGGCCTTTGAGAATCGTGTGCGTCTAGGCATTATGTCTGCACTCTTGGTAAATGATTCTATAAACTTCAAGGAACTGAAGAGGCTGTTAGATGTCACAGACGGAAACCTAGCAAGCCATATCAAAGCACTTGAGAAAAAAGAGTACATCACTTTTGAAAAATCATTCATTGATCGAAAGCCTAATACTACTTATAGCATCACAAAACTTGGCAGACTGGCCTTTAAAAAGCACGTCGCTGCAATTGAAAACTTATTAAAGACCTAATTTTTTTGACCATTCACTTTGAAATTCAAAGTGAATCTTAATAACATAACTATGACTGAAAAATCACGTCTCACATCAGCTCGACAAAAACTAAAAACCTCTCCGATGTTTAAAATGGTGATCATCGGCATCATCACACTCTTGTTACTCATCCCAGCAGCGATGATACAAAGCATCATCCAAGAAAGAGAGACGATGAGTCGCTCTGCGATTCTTGAAGTAAGTGACAAGTGGGCACAGTCCCAGCATGTCAATGGTCCTATATTGACTATACCATATACCAAGAATTATGTCGTTGATGAGAAGGTGATGGAGACTTCTCACCTATTTCATATGCTGCCTGAAGAGTTGGACCTAGATGGATCGGTTACTCCAAAGCAACTCAAAAGAAGCATCTATGATATCGTCGTGTACAACACTGATCTCAAACTATCAGGATCTTTTGCAATTAAAGAAATTAAAAAACTGACCGATGTGCATGAGTTAAAATGGGATGAAGCTTTTGTAACCATTGGTATATCAGATCTTAGAGGTATAAAGAACCAACTGAGTCTACTGTGGAACAATGCCAGTCTTGATGTTGAACCAGGCAGCAAGATCAGTAGTGTTATAAGTTCTGGCATTACCATCTCTACACCTCTATCAGAAGATGATAGAGATATAGAGATTCCATTCTCGATGGATATCAATCTTAATGGTAGTGGCAATCTTTCGTTTGTTCCCATTGGCGGAGTAACCAAAGTGAAGCTCACTTCACCTTGGCCCACCCCAAGTTTTAACGGACATATCTTGCCAGATAATCGCGAGATTACAGATCAAGGATTTACCGCAGAATGGAAGACATTAGAACTTAACCGAAACTTTCCAAACTCATGGTCTAATAATGAAGTAACCCATGAGCTAGCCAACGCAAGTTTTGGAGTAGATCTACTGTTGCCTATCGACGACTATCAGAAGTCTATGCGTACGGCTAAATATGCAATCTTGACCTTGACGCTGACATTCTTAGTTTTCTTCTTAGTAGAGGTTATGAATAATAAAAGAATCCACCCATTTCAATATATCTTGGTTGGGCTGGCGCTTTGTTTGTTCTATATCCTCTTGGTTTCGATCACTGAGCATTCTAATTTTGACTTTGCTTATCTTGTTTCAGCTGTTAGCGTTATACTCATGATTGGCTTGTACTCGCTCAGCGTTTTTTCTAATCGAAAACTAAGTTTAACGTTGGTTCTTATTCTTGCAGCCTTATATGGATTTTTATTTGTGACATTGCAGTTGGCTGATTATGCACTTTTGATGGGTAGTATCGGACTCGCTTTGATTCTGACCGCTACGATGTACTTTACAAGAAAGATAGATTGGTATTATTTGAGTGATAAAGTCTCAGCCCCAGCTATTGGTTAATCAAAAAAATATATAATAAAATGAAATGTTACAATTATCTCTTTTTAATCCTAGTATTACTATTGCTCGCGTCGTGTAGCCAATCACACCAATATGATGTCTACGTGAAAAACGATACTGATGACAATATCACTTTATCTTATAAAAGTGATAAAGACAAAAATGGTGTCATTGAAAACACAATTGTCCTATCTCCTGATGAACGAAAGAAGATTATCTCAACAATTAACTTCGAGTCAGACCCACCTACATCTAATACTACTGCCGATGACTGTTCTATAGTTGCTGAGTACGTTAGGGCTACCAATGGATCAGGAAGAAATTCTAAATTAAAGTGGTGTAGCGATCAAGTAGAATTTCAAGTTGTAGACATTGGACAAGGGGAGTTCACGCTGCGCTATACTGACGCTGACTTTTAAAGTTATAGAGATATGGGGATGTGTTCTCTTGACTATGCTATAGATAAAGAGGGAAAGCATGTATATCTTTACTCCATGGAGTTAGACATATATCAAGTAGATGCTTTCAGCAAGGGACCTTTTACTGGCAATCCGGCAGCTGTAGTTCCTTTAGAGACTTGGCTACCTGATGAGATCTTGCAAAAGATAGCAGAGGAGAATAATCTTTCTGAGACCGCTTTCTTTGTAAAAAAGAATGATCTCTATCACATACGTTGGTTCACACCTGCAGTTGAGGTTGCACTTTGTGGACATGCGACACTTGCTTCTGCATTTGTGATATTCAATGAGTTAAGTCATCAACGAGATGAGATCCATCTGACTTGTAAGTCCGGCCCTATATCAGTCAAGAGAAGTGGTGATATGTTGACCTTGGATTTTCCAACTGATCAATTAGAAAAACAGACTGAGATTCCTAGTGCTCTTAGGAAAGCGCTTGATGTTGAGATTACAGAATTGTACAAAGGTAGAGATGACTTTATGTGTATTGTAGATTCTCAAGATCAAGTAGAAGAGCTCATGCCAGATTTTGGATTGCTCAAGTCTGTAGGTATGCGAGGTGTTCTTGTTACTGCGCCAGGCAGAGATACATTTGACTTTGTAAGTAGAGGGTTCTTTCCTCAGTCAGGTATAGATGAAGATCCAGTTACAGGGAGTGCACATACGTCACTAACGCCTTACTGGTCCAAGAGACTTGGTAAAACGGAACTAAACGCCTGTCAACTTTCTAATCGTAGAGGATATCTCCATTGCACTTATAAAGTTGACAGAACACTTATATCTGGTAACGCTGGTTTATACCTCAGAGGTAAGATTATGATCTAACCTCTGAGATATAAAAAGCTTAGGCTTTTATTTTAAACGCCAAGATGCCGCATTGATCTGCTCTACGAGAACCCTCAAATACAAACTCCTTAGATTTACGAAGTGCTAACGAAGTGATAGAGCTTCTAAATATCGTAGAGTTGTTTCTGTCAAACTTTGCTTCTGTTACCTTGCCATTATCATCAACACATAAGTTGATCACCACAACCCCATCTTGATCAGAAAGCATAAAGATGCTTGGCTTGTAAGTCAGTTTTCGTGATCCTAAGCCTTCGGATATTACAACATCAAGTTTGCTATCAATCTCGATAGTCTGTGTAGCGTTCATATTGACTCGATCCTCAAGCTGATCTTGCTTGCTACGGTTGTCATAATCATCATTATATTCTGGTTGTTGCTCTCCTTTAGCATCATTTACGATATCTTCCAGAGAGACGATACCGTCGTCATCCTTTTCTTCCATTTCCTCCTTTTGTTCTTTCTGCTTGTCTTGCATCGGAGCCTCCTCATCCATTTTACTCGCAGTATCTCTATCTGGCATGCGGCTGTCATGCTTCGGTCTATAACCATTACATGATGAGCGCATCCTTCTTTGTGCTTTTGCATTGTCGAGACCATCTGCCATGAAGTAGCTCTCACAAGCCTCGTTACGATCGCCAAGGTGTAGTGATGCATCCCCTTTGATCAAAAACATGTCACTATCATAAGGATCTATCTCAAGTGCGGTTTTTGCATAGTTTAGGGCCGCCGCATCATTACCCAGTTCTATTTCTGTTGCTGCCATGACCTTGATGACAGCCTTGTTGATACCAACCATCTCGATAAATAAAAGCAGATCATTCTTAGTGCCCTTAAATGCTCCTAACTCGTACTTCGCTTTTGATCTCATGAAGAGCGCATCAGTATGATTTTCGTCCTCTCTTAATATGCGATTGTACATGCGTACGGCCTCATCATATCTTCCAGATTCAAAGAGCACATTTGCTTTCATATACATAACTGAGTTATCATTTTCTAGTCCCTGTGCAGTAGTGCTGGAGAAACTAAAAAGAACTATTGCCAATAGTAGAAGTATCTTGTTCATAAGTTGATCTTTAGATCGTGCTAAATAATTAGTAGGTTAATTTGTCTGGTTCGTTTCAATTATGACGAAAAAGATGAAGATTTGTATCGAACTTTGGACATAAATATAAGTTAAGAACATGAAGTGATTTAAGATTTAGAGCTGATTGTCAAGAATATAAGCTTGACATACATCTCTCTTGCTTTTTAATTCACTAACAATAAGATATATCATATGAAAGAAACATACCTCGTATCAGCATTACGGACACCAATGGGGAGCTTTGGTGGAGCGCTTAGTTCTCTCTCAGCAGTAGAGCTTGGATCTGCAGCAATCAAGGCTGTTATGGAGCAGTCCGGTATACCAGCAGATCAAGTTGATGAAGTATTTATGGGCAATGTCTGCCAAGCCAACCTCGGGCAAGCACCTGCCAGACAGGCTGCCATAGGAGCAGGCTTGACCAACAACGTACCTTGTACTACGGTTAACAAAGTGTGCTCTTCAGGTATGAAGTCGATCATGTTTGGAGCACAATCCATACAGTTAGGCCATGCCGATCTCATCATTGCTGGAGGGATGGAAAGCATGAGCAATATCCCTTATTACATGCCTAAGTTACGCTGGGGCGCGAAATATGGTCATCAGCAAATGATTGATGGATTGCAAAAAGACGGCCTTACAGATGCTTATGATCAAGTTGCTATGGGTAACTGTGGTGACATGACAGCTCAAGAATACAACATCAGCCGTGAGGCCCAAGACGAATATGCGATTAGCTCCTACAAGAGAGCAGCAGCTGCCACAGATGGTGGTCAGTTTAAAAATGAGATCATCCCTATCTCCATACCACAAAGAAAAGGTGACCCCATCGTCATCAGTGAAGATGAGGAGTACAAAAAGGTCAGATTTGATAAAATCCCTTCTTTACGCCCAGCCTTTAATAAAGAAGGTACAGTTACTGCGGCCAATGCATCAACGCTTAATGATGGTGCATCAGCAGTTTTACTAGCAAGCAAAGAGGCAGTTGTGAAGTATGGCCTCACTCCGATGGCTAAAATCTTATCATATGCCGATGCTGCTCATGAGCCGATGTGGTTCACAACAGCACCGACTAAGGCAGCACCTAAAGCGTTAAAGCGAGCAGGATTGCAGATGTCAGATATGGACTTTTTTGAAGTTAACGAAGCTTTTTCGGTTGTACCTATGGCATTTGCACAAGAGTGTAATCTTTCTTACGACAAGATGAATGTCAATGGAGGAGCAGTTTCATTGGGACACCCTTTAGGCTGTTCTGGAGCAAGGATCACAACAACATTAGCTCATATACTTGCCAACCGTGATGCAACATTAGGTTGTGCGACGCTCTGTAATGGCGGAGGCGGAGCAAGTGCTATCATTATCGAAAGAGTATAATTAGTGCACATGACCTTTCTAAAATCCATTGTCCTTAGCCTTTGCTTAATAGTTGGTTGGAGTCAAGAGGCTAAGAGTCAAAAGATCCTAACTATAGATTTGGAGAGTACTGTAGCGCAATCTTCAGGACAGTTATTATTACTTACGTTCGGTATCAACGTTATACTGGACAACGGCGTAGATGTCTATCGAGTTACTTACGAAGCTACCGGTTCTGATATGCTGCCAGACACTGCATCAGGATTACTGATGTTGCCAGACGATATAGAGGGAGCCTTGCCGCTATTGGTTTATCAGCATGGTACAACTGACGGACGAGATGACGTGCCTTCTAACCTTCAGGCAGACTTTGCACTGGCCACGATATTTGCTGGTAAGGGCATGGCCGTATTAGCCCCGGACTATCTTGGCATGGGGACATCAAGGGGTTTTCATCCTTACGTTCATGCTGAGACAGAAGCTACTGCTGCAGTAGATATGATGGATGCCAGTTTAGAATGGATGAGTGAGAATGACATCGCGTGGAATGAACAAGTATTTATAACTGGTTATTCGCAGGGAGGTCATGCTGCCATGGCACTTCACAAGTACATCGAAGAGGTTATACCCGATAGATATCAAGTAGCAGCTTCATTGCCGATGAGTGGCCCTTATAGCATCTCTGGGGTGATGAAGGACCTGGCTTTCACAGATGAACCATATAACTTCCCAGCGTATTTGGTTTATAGTACACGAGCGATACAAGAGATTTATCCATCTCTTTATGACGATGAATCGCAAATATTCAAAGAACCATTTCTACCCGTAATTGAGCCATTTATCTCTACAGGCAGTGGGCTCGGCCTTATGAATCAGACTATTGTACAGACCTTAATTACAGAGTTTGGTGCTCCGATACCGAAACAGATTTTTAAAGACTCGATACTCAACATTTTAGAAAATGAAGACGATCACCTTTTTAATGTTGCGCTCAGAGAAAGTGATGTTTTTGATTGGGCTCCAGTGTCGCCAGTCTTGATGCTATACTGTCCGACTGATGATCAAGTACCTTTTAGAAACAGCATTATCGCTGATTCTGTGATGAACCTAAGAGGGGCAGTCAACACTACTGCTATGGACGTCTCAGATGGAAGAGAGTTAGATCATGCTGATTGTGCTATACCAGCACTCAATGTTGGCGTGCCATGGCTCCTTAGTTTTATAAAAGATACAACTACACCAACGATAGCAGTTTTAGAAAATCAAAGTGCACGCATATATCCAAACCCGACAAGTGGGCTTGTCTTTATCGATGGATTAGAAAAAGTAGATCTCTTAGAAGTATATGATATAAGTGGCAAGAGAGTGATGAGACAAGTGATCAATAACTCGTCCATCCAACTTGATCTCCAATCCTTGTCTGATGGCATGTACCTCACACATCTATACTCGGAAGCAGGAGTAATTATAGAAAAGTTGATGATCCAATAATTAGAAAATCACAACTTGTCTTTCTGTATAGGTGAGGATTCTGTGTTGTTTCTTTGCTTCTAAGCAAACGCTTTGTCTACAATCTCTGCTTGTTGCTTCTCATGTACTTTTTTAAACCCTGTAGCTGGAGATGCTTTTACCGGTCTTGATACGATATCAATTGAGGCATCTCTCCAGAAGCTATTTAGATATTGCCAAGAACCCATGTTTTCAGGTTCTTCTTGTACCCATTTTACCTTAGCCCCTTTGTATTTTTTAAAGATGGAAGTCATCTGCTCCATTGGATAAGGATATAGTTGTTCTAATCTCACTATGGCTACATCATCACGTTTATCAGCAATCTGCTTCGCTAGTAAGTCATAGTATATCTTGCCTGTACAAAGTAGAAGTGTTTTTACTTTACTTACTTTAGCAGATGTATCATCAAGTACTTCTTGAAATTTAGAATCACCCAAGAATTCCTCTTTTGCAGACACACATAACGGATGTCTTAGCAAGCTCTTAGGAGACATCACTATGAGTGGTTTTCTAAACTCTCTAGCCAACTGTCTTCTTAATGCATGGAAGAAATTAGCAGGTGTCGATATATTGGCGATAGTTACATTGAACTCCGCTCCTTGCTGTAAGAATCTTTCTACACGAGCGCTCGAGTGCTCTGGCCCTTGACCTTCATATCCATGAGGCAACAACATAACAAGACCACTCATCCGCTGCCATTTACTTTCTGCAGCAGTTATATATTGATCTACTATAGTCTGAGCTCCATTATAAAAATCACCAAACTGTGCCTCCCATACTACGAGAGAACTTGGTGATGCAAGCGAATATCCATATTCAAATCCCAAGACTGCAAACTCTGACAAGAAAGAGTTGAATATTCTAAATTTAGAATTGTTTCCTTCTATCGCTTGTAGTCTATTGTATTCGTCATAGGTCTTTGCATCTCTAAAGATGGCATGTCTATGAGAGAATGTGCCTCTCTTTACATCTTGACCACTCATCCTTACATCGCTACCATCTAAGAGGATGGAGCCATAAGCACATAGCTCTGCAAGTCCCCAATCAAGATTGTTGGCTTCGAGTAGTTTGCGCTTTCCTTTTTGTAATCTGTTGACTTTACCAAGAGGTTCAAAACCTTCAGGGATAGTCATCAGATGGTCTATGATTTTTTCTAATTGTTTTTTATCGATGCCCGTACTTGGACTTTGTTGAAAGTCTTTGGCGTCTTTTGTCTTTCTAAGTGATCGCCATTGTTGTTCTGGCTCTTGATATACATAGGGTAGAGGCTTCTGTTTTACAGAATCAAGTCTTGCCTGAAGATCGTCCCAAAAGTTTTGCTCAAGACTTTCTGCCATTTCTTTTTCAACTGCACCTTGATCAATTAATTGCTTCACATAGATCTCACGTGGATCTTTATGATCATTGATAAACTTGTACATCTCGGGTTGTGTAAACTTGGGATCATCACCTTCGTTATGACCATGTCTTCTATAACATACCATGTCTATAAAGACATCATTGTTAAATTTTTGACGATACTCAGTTGCTAACTCAACAGCAAAGACAACCGCTTCTGGATCATCACCATTGACATGAAATACTGGCGCCTGGACCAGACTCGCTGCTCCTGTACAATAAGTAGAAGATCTTGCATCCTCAAAGTCAGTCGTAAAACCAACTTGATTGTTAATCACAAAGTGGATTGTACCTCCCGTGTAGTATCCGTCCAGCTGGCTCATCTGCACAGTCTCATAGACAACACCTTGTCCTGCTACTGCTGCATCACCATGTATCAATATTGGGATGATCTTATCGTAATCACTTCCGTAAAGGATGTCCGCTTTCGCGCGACTGAATCCTTCCACTACAGGATCTACAGACTCTAAGTGCGATGGATTAGGTACGAGTTTTAGATGGACTTCATTTCCGGCAGGGTCTTTAACAATAGATGAAAAGCCAAGGTGATACTTTACATCTCCATCCCCAAAGCTAAGATCTGGGATAGCCGTTCCTTCAAATTCATTAAAGATGTGGTCATATGTCTTACCCATGATATTGGCAAGGACATTCAGACGACCTCTGTGCGCCATGCCTATCACCACTTCTTTTACGCCTAATGATGCGCCTGTCATGATGATGGCATCGATAGCAGGTATAGCACTTTCGCCACCTTCAAGAGAAAATCTCTTTTGGCCTACATACTTTTTATTGAGGAAGCTTTCAAAGCCAACAGCTCCATTGAGCTTTTCAAGGATTCTTTTTTTCTTTTCTACACTAAGGCCATAAGATTTGTTCAGCTCACGATTTTCGATCTTATCACGGAGCCACATCCTCTTCTCCTTATTTTCTATATGCGCATACTCAAAGCCAATGTGTCCACAATAGATCGTCTTAAGTCGATCAAGAATCTCTTGTAGTGTAGCCTGCGGCATGCCTATCTCTCCTCCTGAAGCAAACTTCCTGCTGAGATCTCCCTCCGATAGACTATAGTCGGATAAATCAAGGTGAGGACGTCTATCCCTCCTGTTCCTGATCGGATTAGTGCGACTCAATAGATGCCCCCGATTTCTAAATCCATGGATGATAGACTGAACACCAAACTCCTTGCTGATATCCTCTGATAGCCCTGGAGCAGCACTTGATGCGCTATGTCCATTGCTATTTTGGCTAAACTCGTAACCTTGAAAAAATGATCTCCAACCATCTTCAACAGAAGTTGGGTCAGCTATGTACTTCTGATATATGGTGTCTATATATGATGGATGAGCATTGAATACGTATGAATAGTCCGCCATTTCTCTTTTTCTTATACCGTTCACCAACAAATATGATGCAAATAATACTTTTATGTAACAACCTTATCTCTTAAATATTACAATAACTACGATATATGGCAGGTCTTTCACTTTAACCGAAAAAACATTACATTTGCGCCTCTTTTGAAGAAAACATTATTAAAGTTTACTAATGGCACATCATTTATCAGCGAAGAAGCGCATCAGACAAGACGAAAAGAAAAGACTGCGCAATAGATACTACAAGAAGACAACAAGATCGGCTATCGCGAAACTACGCGAGATGACCGATGCTTCTGAAGCATCAGCATTATTCCCAAGAGTGATGTCTATGATTGACAAATTAGCCAAGAAGAATCTTTGGCACAAGAATAAAGCTGCTAACGTTAAAGGAAAGCTTCAAAAGCATGTTTCCTCTTTAGCTTAGTTGTAACGTAAGAATAATTTTTTTTGCCCTGTGTACATCTTGTATACAGGGCTTTTTTTGTGCCACGCGGCTTTTTACTTCTTCTACTGCTCTCGGGTATACCCTTGGAAAATATAGATATCTTAGTGAGATAATTGTATACCAAAGACAGACGCATCAACATCGCACCTTGTCTTAATTGATTTTTATTTCCGTGAACATGTTTTGCAGAAGCTTGATGGTTTCTGTCGATATACTTATGTCCTTTTTCGAGGCATCCGGATAAACCGATTATTGGAATTTTAAAACTCTAACCTTTTAACTATGCGCAAACATTACCTCTTTATTTCCATTGTTGTTTTCTTTTTATCAATGGCCTTCACATTACAAGGTCAGATTGTTATTTCAGAGATTATATCAACTAATATGGTTGAACTTCACAACCAGGGTGTCGACACAGTTGATGTCGATCAATATTGGTTATGTAATCGACCTCAGTATAATAGGCTGGGCTCGCTAAGCGTGGACTGTGGTAACTTTAATATGCCACCTAATAGTTACCTAGTGGTCACTACTAACTTTGCTCTTTCTTTAGCAGGTGACGAGTTAGGATTATATTCTTCAGGTGACTTCGGAGATGATCAAAGTATAATTGACTATGTCATATGGGGTAATCGATCTGGACAAACCAGAGAGTCAGTCGCAGTTAGTGCTGGTATTTGGACAGACGGAGATAGAGCCCTGGCTATTGATTCGAGTAGTTCATTAATATATGATGGTGATGGTAACGCTCCTACTGATTTCTTTCTAGGAGAAAGCAGTCTATGTGAAACCAATACAACCACAACCTCATGTTCTTCTACATTTTCATCCATAAAGGCATCAAATGATACAACGATAGTTTCTATCTGTGTTGACGATGATGCTATAGAGTTGGTAACAGCAGAAGTGATAGGGACAAGTAGCGGACCTAATACAGCCTGGGTCGTAACAGATACGGCATTGAATATTTTATCAGTCGATACAGTCAATGTCTTTGATTTAGAATCCTCTGGAGCAGGCGTATGTTTGATCTGGCATATTGACTTTGAAGATGGGCTAACAGGAGCAACTGTCGGTAGTAATGTTTCTGATTTAGATGGCTGCTTTGCACTTTCTAATTCGATAGAAGTGAACAAATTGACTGGAGAGAACTGTGAAGGGGAAACTCCATTATGTGACGTAGACGGAGGAAGTATAGTTGATCAAGATGGACTGACAGAAGCCACATTCTGTACACAAGATGATTTTGTAGAACTTGTCATTGCATCTGTCTCTGGAGAGAGAGGAGCTAATACAGCTTGGGTCGTTACAGATACTGCGCTCAACATAATATCTATTGATACAATCAACAATATCAATCTAGAACAAGAAGGACCTGGGGTATATGAAATCTGGCATATCAGTTTTGAAGATGACTTGACTGGAGCTGTAATTGGTAACAATGTTGCTGACTTAGTCGGTTGTTTTGACCTTTCTAATTCAATCACCCTTACAATCATATCGGACTGCAATGATGGTGGAGGATTAGATACTTGTCAAGTTATCGGGGGAAGCATAGTTGATCAAGATGGACAAATTGTAGTATCTATTTGCACAGATGATGCGGATGAAGAACTTATTGTGGTCACACTATCAGAAGCCTCAGGATCTAATAGTGCATTTGTTGTAACGGATACAAGTCTTAACATTCTTTCTATAGAGACAAATACGAATGTTTTCAGTCTTGAAAATGTAAATAGCGATATATGCCTTATCTGGCACATTAGTTATGAAGATGACTTAACAGGTGCAACGATCGGAGCCAATGCCGCTAACCTTGGCGGTTGCTTTGCACTTTCTAATGCCATTACAGTTACTAAAATTTCAAGTTGTGGTGACGGTGGAGGAGAGTCAATGACATGCGATGTATCCGGTGGTACAATAGCCGATCAAGACGGTTTGACTGATAGAACATTATGTACTTCTGATACCGATGAAGATATTATTGTTGTTAGTGTATCTGGTTCTAATGGGACCAATAGTGGCTTTGTAGTAACTGATACAAGTTTGAATATTCTAATTGTAGAAACAAACACCACTGTCTTTAGTCTTGAGTCAGCGTCATCAGATGTTTGTCTAATCTGGCACATTAGCTATGAAGATGACTTAACCGGAGCAACGGTTGGATCTAATGCTGCGAACCTTGGTGGTTGCTTTGCACTTTCTAATGCCATTAGAGTTACTAAAACTTCAGATTGTGGGGACGGTGGAGGAGAACCCATCACTTGTGATGTCAATGGCGGTAGTATCGTGGATCAAAATGGTGCTGTTGCTGCTAACATTTGTGTAGATGATGAAGGAGAAGATCTGACTATCGTAAGTCTTACTGGAGCATCTGGCACCAACAGTGCTTATGTAGTTACGGATACAAGTCTCAATATTCTTTTTATAGAAACCAATACAAATGTTTTTAATTTAGAATCGCTGGGAGCAGGAGTCTGTCTTATCTGGCATATCAGCTATGAAGATGATTTGACAGGAGCATCAATCGGAGGAAACGCTGCTAACCTAGGCGGCTGCTTTGCACTTTCTAATTCTATAACCGTGACAAGGTTGTCAGGAGATAATTGCAATACATCAGTTTGTGAAGTTGCAGCAGGAACGCTTTCTCTTACAGATGGAAGCACTTCTGTGGACATATGCGTTGGAGATGGTGTTTCAGATGCTTTTGATGTTGTTATTGATAGTGCTGTAGGATCAGATCAAGTATGGGTTATAACTGACACGTCAGGTTTAATTATGGGATTGCCTCTTGAGCCGCCTTTTGATCTTGAAGGCACGGAAGGAGGAGTATGCTTGCTGTGGCATTTAGTTTCAGAAGGTGATATAACTGGTGTTGCTATTGACGCTAATGCAAATGCCATAACTGGTTGTTTTGTACTTTCTAATCCTATAACTATCAACAGATCTTCTGGTGATGACTGCCCATCACCACCTTGCGAGGCTTTAGGAGGTACGATCACTACTGGCGATAACGTTACAGACATCTCAGTATGTATAGACGATGCCCAATCAGAGGATATAGTAGTTGCCTTGAGTGGTCAGTCAGGATCCAACAGTGCTTGGGTTGTCACAGATACATCCTTAACGATATTAGAAATAGACAGTAGTAATGTTTTCAATTTTGATTCATCAGGAGTAGGCGTAAGCTTGATCTGGCATCTGAGTTTTGAAGACGGCTTGGAGGGTGCTGTAGTAGATAGCAACGCTGCTAACTTAAGCGGTTGCTTTTCGCTTTCTAATTCTATAAGTGTAACAAGACTGACGGGAGATGATTGTCCTGCGATTTGTGATGTATCAGGAGGAGTGATCAGCACTGGCGACAATACTACAGATATCTCAGTATGTATAGACGATGCCCAATCAGAGGATATAGTAGTTGCCTTGAGTGGTCAGTCAGGATCCAACAGTGCATGGGTTGTCACAGATACATCCTTAACGATATTAGAAATAGACAGTAGTAATGTTTTCAATTTTGATTCATCAAGAGCGGGTGTAAGCTTGATCTGGCATCTGAGTTTTGAAGACGGCTTGGAGGGTGCTGTAGTAGATAGTAATGCTGCTAACTTAAGCGGTTGCTTTTCGCTTTCTAATTCTATAAGTGTAACAAGACTGACGGGAGATGATTGTCCTTTAGACTCATGTGCAGCTCAAGGAGGAAGCCTTTCGACTGCAGCTGGATCAACAGAGATAACTTTGTGTAATGACGATGCAGATCCATTTGATGTAAATCTTATAGATGCCCAAGGCGATAGAAATGCATGGGTGATAACAGATACAGCAGGTTTTATACTAGGCTTTCCCTTAGCACCACCTTTTGATCTTTCTAATGCTGAGGTAGGTACTTATATGGTGTGGCATTTGAGTTTTGATGGGACTATAGCTGGTGCGTCATTAGGATCTAACGCTAATGACTTGGACGGATGTTTTGGTCTGTCTAATCCGATTACTGTAACCAGAACAGACGTTATGGCAAGCACGATTTTATATGCAGACAGTACTCAGACTCAAAGGATATGTGTTGGAGATGGTGTTGCCGATGTGATTTCAGTTGTTTCTTCTGGTGGTACGGGGATGACCCAATCATGGGTTGTCACAGATACGGCAGGTGTGATTTTAGATCTGCCTGATAGTTTCCCATTAGACTTTGAGCCCACTCAAGGTGGTACTTGTCTGATCTGGTTATTAAATCATGGTAGTGATCTTGCTGGAGCTACCATCGGCGCTAATGCCGATGATTTGCAAGGATGCTTTGCGCTATCCAATCCATTGACATTGATACGAGAAGGTGTCGATGGAGGATTATTACTAACTGACATCGGCAGTAGCAATGTGCTCATCTGTATCGGAGATGATAGTGCTGACGATTTAGGATTGACCTTATCAGGAGCTGTGGGGCAAAACTCTGCTTTTCTTGTAACGGATACAACCGGCGTTATCCTGGAAACATCTGATGATTTAGATTTTAATTTTGAAGATGCGGGCCCAGGAGTTTGCCTGATCTGGCATTTGAGTTATAGCGATGATACTGTAGGTTTGGCTGTTGGAGATACTGCGAGTAACATAACAGGCTGTTTTGACCTTTCTAATCCAGTAACTCTGACAAGAGTGACGGGAGATGATTGTCCTCCACCATGTGGAGCAGTAGGAGGATCGCTTGAGACACTTGATGGAGAGATGAGCATCACACTATGTACCGATGATAACCTTTCAGATTTGTTTGATTTGATGATTGTTGGAGCTATTGGTGACACGGTGGCTTTTGTTGTCACCGATGATCTTGGTAATATCTTAGGCATAAATCAAGACTTCGAAGCGGATTTTGAAGGCACTGGAGCTGGAACATTATTGGTCAGATCGATATCATATAATTCAGGTACCATCCTTCCTAATGTTGGTGGTAATATCAACCTGCTTACAGGCTGCTTTGCATTGTCCAACATATTTACAATTAACAGAGTTGAAGGGCCAGATTGTAGTTCAGTCTGTGCAGCTGAAGGTGGTGTGCTGACTTCGGATCTTGGTACTGAGATTACAATTTGCTCTGATGATGGTGTACAGGATGTGGTCAGCTTCTTAGTAAGTGGATTTGGTGGAACGAACAACACGTTTGTGATTACAGATGCAGCTGCTGAGATAATCAGGTTAACAACAGAAACGTCCATAGATTTTGAAGGTACAGGCTCTGGTACTTCATTCATATGGCATATCAGCTATGAAGATGGGTTATCAGGTCTTGTGGAAGGCGCTAATGCCAATGATCTCGATGGATGTTTTGATCTGTCTAATCCGATTACAATTGTAAGACAGATAGAAGATGACTGTCCTCAAGATTGTACAACTGACGGAGGAAGTATATCTACAATAGAAGGCGATACAGATCTTGTATTCTGTGCTGGTGATGTAAATTTCTCTGTTACTCACGATAATTTGAGCGATGATACTACATCTTCATACTTCTATGTTGTCACTGATGAAGATGGAGTCATCCAAGATTGGCAAAATAGTCTTGAAGGTGGAGACTTTAACCTCAACCGAGATCCAGGTGGCGTCTGTCGGATCTATGGCTATAATACACTTGATGGCGAGGAGTTAGAAGAAGGCCTGAACATAGATGGCTTAGGTACCAACTGTGGTGCTATCTCTTCTAACTTTATCACTATAACCAAAGAGACAGGAGGAGCATGTGACGAAGGTTGTCATGTGCCGAGAGATATAAGACTACAAAATCTTAATGGCAATAAGTGGGTCGTTAGTTGGGATAGAGTGGATGATGCCAGAGGATATACTGTCCTCGTGGGATATGAAGGATTGCCTAATTCATTTGCCGAAGTACCGATCAGAAGAAGCAGAATCACGCTTACAGGACCGGCAGATAGAGTGATTGTACTTCGGATTAAAGCCAACTGTAGATTTGGTGAAGAATCACCATACACTGAGTTGATTACGCTCATCGATACCAATGGATCAAGAAGTAGTAGTTCTATAGGCAGAAGTTTAGATATTCAGCATGGTACAGTATTGTCTTCAGGTATCATCATCAGTGAGCAAGCAGTTGCTTTCCCCAATCCTGCTCAAGATCAAATCACAGTTTGGTATGACGGCCAAGAAGTGGATGGCAGGTTAGTCATTTTTGATCAGACAGGAAGAAGAGTTATGACTAAGTCGATCTCTGGGTCTCAAGAGTTTCACAATGTGTCTATCTCAGCCCTTAGTGAAGGCCTATACTTCATGATGATAGAAAGTGAAGGACAGATATTGATGCAAGACAAGCTTATCAAAGCTAATAGATAGACAGTCACAGGTCTCATAAAATGCGCACTCCTGTCCAGAGTGCGCATTTTTTGTTTATGATTTTAGCTGTATTTCTTAAACAATATGTCATGATCTCAGTTTAAAGCTTAAACGTCATCATGAAACACCTTAAAGTAGGAGATATAGCACCTGATTTTACGGCTCTGAACGAAAATGAAGAGTCCGTTAGTCTATCAGATTACCGAGGGAAAGGAGTGATTTTGTTCTTTTATCCAAAAGATGATTCACCTGGATGTACTAAGGAGGCATGTAATCTTAGAGATAACTACAAACAGATACAAAAGTTAGGTTTTGAAGTCTTAGGCATAAGCCCGGACAAGACTACTAAGCATAAGAAATTCATAGATAAGTATGAGTTTCAATATTCCCTGATCGCAGATACAGAGAAAGACATTATCAATAGTTATGGACTATGGGGGCCTAAAAAGTTTATGGGCAGGGAGGTTACGGGTGTTCACAGAACCACTTTTGTTATCGACCCAGAAGGAGTGATATCACATATCATCGAGAAGGTCAAAACCAAAGATCACGCTGAGCAAATATTCGCCTTAGTTAAAGAGGCAATCACATAATAGTAGTTAGTTTTTCATAATCAATTTTGATTAGGAGGGTTTTGATTTATCAGAACCCTTTTTTTTAAAACTTAAATGCTCTTATGACTTCAGAGGAGTTTTTGGAAGCATCAGATGCTATGACTTTTACTTCATGATTAACTATTTTATCAGTTGCGATCATGTCAAACCATATAGTTTCTGTCTTTCCGTCATGTTGACAAAGCACCCAAGTATCGTCAAGAAAAACATCAAACTTTAAGTCGTCAGTATAATGAGCTGGTATAAAATTATCTGTTAGTTTAAATTTGAATCGCTTCGTTTTTGAACCTGGTGTGCTAATTACTTTTATAGTCGGAGCTATGGTGTCTAGTCCAATCTTATAGGTTGTGAGGTTATTCAAAAATGATACAAGCACATTGTCTTCTTCCCATCTCACTTTTTGTCTTTGGATTTCTCCCTTGCTATTTTCATTTGTCAGAACATACTTGTCCTTTGGATGTCTGATCGAGTCCAACGTGTGTCGCACTTTATATCTATCAAAAGTAGCAATGGGCTTCTCTTGCTTGAGATCTATGATTGTGTCCGAAGATGGTCCTATTCTAATCTGCTCAGGACTACTAAAGGTATTTTGATAAAATATGATTTCTGTAGACCCATTGTCTATAACTATGCTGTCTTGAGGTCTGATCCTATATGTCGTAGAATCTAAAGTGCTAACTAGTTGTACGTTTAGGTTATCATCTCTTTTTAAATCAAATGATATAGAGGTTTCATTTTTTTCTATATCCCCAACAGTTATTTTAATTTTAGTATTTCTAAATTGATAAGTCGAGATATAACCACTTTGCTCATCCGTATTATAAATGGATAGTTGATTAATAGGACTTAAAAAACACTTGGTCACGTATTTTTTATTCTCTTTTTCTTCATAGTCCATATGAGTGTGGATAAACTTCGCATGATCAAAAGGGATACTATCCAGATGAAAGGCATACGACAGTTTGTTGTCGGTCGTCATCCTCAGACTATATATACCATTGTGATTCTTAGCACCGTTCATACGATCATAAGTTCTTATGCCTATACCAACGCGATAAGCCCCAGTATTTACTAGTCCCTCGGCGATGGTTAGTTCGTTGGAAGCGCCACGGTAAGCTGGGTAGTATTTCTTTGATATTTCTTGATTGTCAGGACTAAGTTCATAGATGTATATACCGACTATATCGGGAGCAATGTTATCCAAGGGCTTTAGGCCAATAAGCGCAGGGTTGATTGGCGTCTCAGTATTTGTATTTCTAATTTCAAAATGCAAATGTGGTCCCGATGATCTTCCCGTATTGCCAAGTATACCTATAAACTGGCCTTTTTTGACAGGTAGTCTTGTTGAGTCTGGTTGATGTGTGATTTTATACTTTTTATCTTTATACAGTATCTTATTGATGTATTGTCTGATGTTAGGAGCAAAGTCATAAAGATGTGCATACACAGATGTTTTATTGCAATCGTGATCTATGTATAGAGCATTGCCATATCCATTGGGCTGGACATTGATACGTGATATATAGCCATCTGCTATTGCAAATATGGTGTCCCGAGGTACACCTCGATATTGTTTAAAATCGATGCCAGCATGGAAGTGACGTGTACGTGGCTCTCCATAAGAACCTGAAAGTACAGTCTTGTGATTGATAGGTGATCTATAATCAAGTGCGCAATCTTGACCATTACCTAGATTACAAATCAGCGTAATCGCACTGACCATAAAATATAATCTCAATCGATACATCTAACTTTTTAAACTGATTGAAATGTCAACATGTTCTTTAACATAAGAAAGCCTATCAAATGGAGAAGAAGAAGTGTTCTCGATTAAAGAGAATTCATTTTCCCTTTCCAGTTTTTTTGTAATCGCCAATGAGATATGTTCTTTTATGCGAGATTGTAACCAGCGCTCTTCTTGCTTTTTTCTAATTGTACTTAACGCTTCTTTTTTTGAAACAATTAGATTATCCAATGCAGAGGTAACTTCTTCTCTTCCATCACCAGTTATAGAAGAGTAGTTTAAGACTGGGATCTCTCCGCCTTTGCGTCTTAAGTGAATAGCTTCTTTATATTCTTTTGCTGAATCAACTGCTAACCTTTTAGCATCACCATCTGACTTATGTACTATGATGAGATCGGCTTTTTCGAGGACGCCCTTTTTGATTCCTTGTAGACTATCACCACCGCCTGGTAACACCAAAAGAATAGTTGCATCTACATGATGGCTTACATCCACTTCAGATTGCCCAACTCCGACTGTTTCTATGAGTAGTCGATCTTTACCTGCAGCTTCACAAAGGATGATCGCTTCATAGGTATATTGATTGAGTCCTCCAAGATGACGATTGCTGGGACTTGGTCTTATAAAGATGCCTTTGTCTTTTACAAGTTCTTCCATCCGAGTCTTATCTCCAAGGATGCTACCTTTTCCATCTGTAGAGCTAGGGTCAACTGTAAGGATGCCAACGTTGTGATCATTCTTGCTAAAATGTGATGCTATACTATCGATAAAAGTACTCTTACCAACACCAGGACTACCAGTTATACCAAACCGAAATGAATGATCTCTGTGCCCATAGCATGCCACCAACGTTTGTAAGGAGATATCCTTATGGACCTCATGAACGCTCTCTAGCATAGTGATGCTTTCTGAGAGTACATAGTGGTCTTGATTTTGGATGATCCCATCTACATAATAGGACAAAGGTCTAACCCCTTTGTTGTCCTTTTCAAGGCGACTCTTTATGGATGGATTGATGTGTTTCATGTAGCTTCAGTGGCTAAGATATGGATTTGGGTGGTAGTGGCTATGACAGCTTAAGTAGAGGACCGAAGAATATTCTGGATTGTCATCTATAATATAAGTAAACTTGCAGAACTATTTCGATCTTTGCACGTTCGACAGAACATATAAGAGAACTAATTATGGCCGTTAAGAGCATTTACCTTGATAATAACGCTACTACTCCTTGTGATCCAAGAGTTGTAGAAGCTATGCTACCTTATTTTCACAACATCCCAGGCAATGCTGCAAGCCGTAATCATCCATTTGGATGGGCTGCGGAAGAAGCGGTCGATTACTCACGTGATCAGATCGCTAAGTTGCTTGATGTAGATGCTAAGGAGATCATCTTTACATCTGGAGCAACTGAGTCAGATAACTTGGCTTTGAAAGGAGTATTTGAGATGTATGCACGCAAGGGCAATCATATCATAACATTAGAGACAGAACACAAAGCTGTGTTAGACTCATGTAAGAAGATCGAGAAGATGGGTGGTGAGGTGACTTACTTGCCTGTTCAAAGAAATGGCTTGGTAGACCTTGCAGCGCTTGAAGCTGCGATCACTGATAAGACGATTTTGATCTCGATCATGTGGGCTAACAATGAGACAGGTGTCATCCAGCCAATGAAAGAGATTGGTGCCATATGTGAGAAGCATGGCGTGCTGTTTATGAGTGATGCAACGCAAGCAGTAGGGAAGATCCCAACGCACCCAAAAGAAGTAGGCATACACTTGATGGCATTCACAGGTCATAAGATGTATGGTCCTAAGGGAGTCGGAGCTCTCTTTGTCAATAGAAAAAATCCAAGAGTTAAGGTAACCAGCCAGATGGATGGTGGTGGACATGAGCGTGGTATGCGTTCTGGAACACTTAACGTACCTGGTATAGTTGGTATCGGTGCTGCAGCTGAGCTCGGAAGATTGGAGATGGCTGAAGAGGCAAAAAGATTATCTGGACTTAGAGATAGACTACAGACTGGCTTAGTTAGTAGGCTTGAAGAGTGCTATATCAATGGTAGCGAAGAACACCGCATGCCGCATGTGACCAATATCTCATTTAAGCATGTCGAGGGAGAAGGTCTAATGATGACATTTAACCAAGATATAGCTGTGTCTTCAGGTTCGGCATGTACATCAGCTTCGCTTGAGCCTTCGTATGTATTGATGGCACTTGGCTTGGGTGATGACTTAGCGCACTCTTCTTTGCGATTAAGTTTGGGTAGGTTTACAACAGAAGAGGAGATAGATTATGCAATAGACGCGATAGCAAAGGGCGTGCAGCACATGAGAGATCTAAGCCCTATATGGGAGATGTATAAAGAAGGAGTTGACCTCGATGCAGTCGAGTGGGCAGAACATTAATCGTATAAACAGGAACAAAATATTTCGCGAAAGCGTTAATCATCTTATAAAAGGTATATAATGGCTTATTCTGAAAAACTACTAGAACACTTTAAGCACCCAAAGAATGTCGGCACACTTGATAAGTCGAAAAAAACTGTGGGTACTGGCCTCGTTGGCGCACCAGAATGTGGTGACGTTATGAGACTTCAGATCGAGGTTGATGAGGAGACGCAGATGATCAAAGACGCGAAGTTTAAGACTTTCGGTTGTGGATCAGCGATTGCTTCTAGTTCATTGGCTACTGAGTGGTTGAAAGGGAAGACGATCGATGACGCCTTGAAGATTGACAATATGGCCATCGTTGAGGAGCTTGCTTTGCCACCAGTAAAGATCCATTGTTCAGTACTTGCTGAAGATGCGATCAAGGGAGCTATCAAAGACTACAAAGAGAAGAACGCCTAATCTACTTAGGCTTATAACTTTAAAATTACCACTATGTTATTCGTTGCAGATAGTGCTAAGGAGAAGATAGATGAACTCAGAGCTACTGAAAGCTTTGGAGCAGACTATTTTGTGCGTGTATCTGTAACCAGTGGTGGTTGTAGTGGCTTGAGTTATACTATGGACTTTGACAACGAGTCTCAGGAAAACGATCAAGTATTTGAAGATAAGGGAGTGAAGGTCGTTACTGATTTAAGGAGCTTCCTCTATCTCTGCAACACTACTTTAGAGTTTAGCGGAGGCCTCAATGGCAAAGGATTCTACTTCAACAACCCCAACGCAAGCCGAACTTGCGGGTGTGGCGAAAGCTTCGCTGTCTAAAATCACTCTAAAAAATCCCTATTTTTTAGGATTGTTTACCTTATTTTCTTTGTTAAGATGCCAATACTTGGCAGGATTAATGCGCCCTATTAAGGGTTTGAAGCCTATTATAGGCTACATTTGCATCATCAACTTTTAGGGTGGAGATTTATCAGTTCATAGCGCCGGCCTTAGCAGCCTATTATATCTACAGACTATCTGTGGAGTTAAAGGTGCGCAAGAAGTTCTTGTTTACCAATATCATGTGGTTGGGCTTCTGGAGTGTGATCGCAGTGCTGGGTATCGTCCCTCATGAGTTTTCTGTCAATGTTGCTGAGATCTTAGGCTTCAAGTCGGGTATCAACGCCATCATATTTATCGCACTCGCTTTCTTGATCATCTTATCATTTTATCTATCTTCTAAACTGGACACAGTAGAGCGTAAGATCACAGAACTCGTACGTCAGCTCGCACTTGATGAGAGCAAGATCAGAGAACTGGAGCGAAAGAGGATCAAGGAGCAGCAGCGAGAGTCTAAAAAACTCGTCAAGGACTTATGAGGATATTGTTTATCCTTGAATACTACTACCCGCACATCGGAGGTGTCGAAACCTTTTTTCACTCACTTATAGAAAAGCTAGATTCTGAAGGTCATGAAGTGACCGTCTTTACTAATCGCTATGAGGCAAAGTTGTCGGCACAAGAATCCATGGGCAACAACATATCTATCATCAGAAAGCGATATTACAACAGATACTTGTTTACCTTTTTTGCTTGGTGGTCAGCGCTTCGCTATGCTCGCAAATCTGACCTCATCCACACCACGTCATATAACGCTGCGATACCCGCATGGTTAGCTGCACAATTTACAGGTACGAAGTCCATCATCACCTTTCATGAACGATGGGGAAAGTTGTGGTATGATCTGCCGTGGATGTCTTATCCCGCTAAGGTGCTACACTTCTCATTTGAGTGGATGATCACTAAGTTGTCTTTCGACAAATATGTTGGTGTATCTGACTACACAAAGAACGCACTGTTAGAATCCGGAATATCAGAACAAAGAGTGACAAGAATATATAATGGTATCAGCTACGAAGGCTGGCCAGAACATAAAGGGAGTAGTAATGATCAACCTTATACTTTCTTATACTTCGGCAGAGTAGGATATGCAAAAGGTGTTGATTTGCTTCTAAACGCTTATCAGCAACTTTTAACAAAGCATTCAGATCATCATCAATTGGTCTTAGTCGTGCCGTCTGAGGAGACGCCCTTACTTAGAAAAGTGAAGCGACTCATCAAAGAATATAAATTAGAAAGTCATCTGATGATCAAACATGATTTGGCCTATAGTGACCTCTTGTCCGAGATAGTACGAGCTGACGCAGTCGTGATCCCATCTTATAGTGAAGGGTTTTGTTTTGCTGCAGCTGAGACAATGGCTATTGGTACACCGATCATATCGTCTGGTCAAGGAGCACTTAGCGAAGTAGTGAGCGGCCAGCACATAGAAGCCGTCAGCTTAGATGCAACCGATCTAATGACAGCGATGCATGAAGCGTTAGAAGGTCGCTGGGTAGAAACTGAATCAAAGCGATTTCAATTAGCAGATACTATCTCTGCTTATCAAGAACTTTATAAAGATATTCTATAATCAGCGGTTCTGATTATAACCCTAACCAATAGTTGACCTTAAACACAAAGGTTCTTCCCGTAGGCGTTAAGCGGTCCAAAGTATTATAATTGTCAGTGTATACTAAGAAGATGTCTGACATCGGAGCATATCGCCACTGTAGTCTTGTGTTGACATTCATGCGCTTTGCTTGGGTGTTGTACTGAAAGAAGGTCGTCCAAAAAAGTGAGGTGGAAAAGTTGAGCTCAGCTCTTGCAGTTGCTAAGGTGATATACAGATCGCCATAAGGATCAGGCAGTCTGATTCTATTGTTTTCCAATCCGACTGAGAAGTTACCCCAAGGCTGCCTTCTAAAATTAACATCGAGCGTATTTGTCAACTTGTTGCCATTATAAAACCCTCCGTAGACGGAGAACAAGCTGAAGTTGATGTCTTTTCGTTGGTCAGAGTTGAGCTGTATGTTAAACTCCCAATTATCGTATTGGCCAGAAGGCAGTGGTGTCTCCGTTAGTGCAAATGGAAATACCAAGTCTTGATATATGTGATTGATTCTAAATCGGAGCTGACTGGTGTTTTGAAAAAAGATGAAGTGTCTAAATCTCGTATACCAATCATTCAACAGTCCGCCATTGTTGATGATCACAAAGTTTTCTATACCTGACCAATGGAAGTTGATCTTTTTAGAATCTGGATAAATGTAGTAGTTGAGCATGTTGCCCACTTGCGTATATCCGATTCTTACTATGTCATTAGTTGTTGGATCAAAGTTGTTGATACGAGCATTGAAGCCCATATCTGCGAAGTAGTTTTCGCCAAGATTTTGTACAAAAAGAAATGTTCTAAATCGCTCGCCATTATAATCGAAGCGACCATAGATATGCTTGTTCTTATCTTTTATTCCTTCTTTAAATGAATGGATGTAGCCAGCTTGTCCTGACCATTTGCCATCAGCAGTACTTAGATTAAGTACACCACCGGCGTTACGTCCATAATCGCCTGATACGGTCTCACTACCATCATAGGCTTGTCTGTTGAGAAAGAGCCCTTGGATGCTTGATCGCTTCCCTATAGTATACTGTGTAGCTACAGAAGTAAAGTTTTGACCCAAGGCACTGTCAGTAGTCTTGGAGTGCATGTTGAGCGCTCCGATTCTTAGTCGTTCATTGACATTGCCAGAAAGTCTTGCACCATAGAGGATGGGGACAGTATTTCCAGAAGGGTCAAGACCGATCCGTCGACTATAAAATGGTTGATTAGCAAACTGACCATAGTTGTTAAACAAGTCAGCGTTTTCTAAAAAGAACTGTCGTCGCTCAGGGAAGAAAATATTAAATCGTGTAAGATTAGAAACTTGTCTATCTACTTCTACTTGCGAAAAATCAGGGTTAACAGTAAGATCGAGGTTGAGCCCTGTTGTTAAGCTGATCTTAGCGTCGCCACCAGTAGCAAAACTGGTTTTGGGCCGTTCGTGTGGATTAAAGTTATTTGTAGTATTGATCGTTGCATATGGGATGAGAGCGATGTTACTTTTTTGTTGGGCAGGTTCTTGGTCCCAGATCATAGTCCCACAATAACCCAGATCTCCTGGGTCAAATTGTCGTGGCACAGGTGACCATACATGCGATTCATTAAGTCCTTGATCAAATCGGACAAAGTTGATGCCCCATTCAAGATTGTCTTTGTCATATCTCAATGTCTTGTAAGGGATAAACATCTCTATCGTCCACCGGTCTTCATATTGCTTAGCACCAGATCGCCAACGGTTGTCCCAGCTATCGTCACCATTGTTTGGGCTCAGCAGAATCTCCGTCTGCGCTCCGCCAGCATTTAATGCAAATGCAAATCCATTGTTGCGCTGATGGATGGGATCTATAATTACTACAAAACCATCATTGCCTCCGAAGTTGTCGCGCTTAAGTGTTGATATGACTTGGCCGTTGTCGTCAAACATGACAGCAGATATATAGATGCCATCACTACTATAACCAACCTTTACTTCGGTCTGGATATCAGCCCTCTTGTTATCTACAGGTTGTTGTTGCCAGAAGTCCGTCTGCACTGGGATATTAGCCCAAGCTTCGTCATCTACGATGCCGTCTATTTTTATTTCGTTGGTGATGGCTGTGATGTTAAGCGTACGACGAATGAAAGACGTATCAGATTGCGCTTGCAGATATGTGCTAATAAAGCAGAATATCAGTACAGCTAAGCGTAATTTTGTGTTACATAAACCCATGAGGTGTCAAATGTACTTAACTAAGGCAAGGTCGGCAAAGGCATAAGAAATCATTAGGGATAAGTTAACAACATGATACAAGATCTAAAAGCTACTATTGTTGCCCTATCTACTCCGCCAGGTCAAGGAGCGATCGGAGTGATCCGATTGTCAGGACCTGAGGCGATCAAAATAGTTGATGAAGTATTCTTTGGTAAGAATCTTCAGAAGGTGGATGGACATACTGTCCATTATGGGAAGATCAAAGATGAGACCGATAAGATCATAGATGAGTGTGTAGCTACGGTATTTCGAGCACCGAGAAGTTATACAAAGGAGGATGTGGTAGAGATCAGCTGTCATGGCTCATCTTATATATTGGATCAAGTCATACAGCTGATGATAAGGCAAGGTGCGCGTCAGGCTAATAGAGGAGAGTTTACCTTAAGATCTTTTCTCAATGGTCAGTTAGACCTTAGCCAGGCCGAGGCCGTTGCAGATCTGATTGCATCTGATAGTGCAACAAGTCATGACTTAGCGATGAAGCAGATGCGAGGTGGTTTTTCAGATAAGATCAAGGAGCTCAGGCAAGAGTTGATTGACTTTGCTGCATTGATAGAGTTGGAGTTAGATTTTGGAGAAGAAGATGTAGAGTTTGCCGATAGAGGGAAATTAGAAAAACTGGTCGCAGAGATACAATCGGTAATCAGAAAACTGATCGACTCTTTCCAACTGGGCAATGTGATCAAAAACGGCGTGGCGACAGTCATCGCTGGTAGACCCAATGCTGGTAAGTCTACCTTACTTAACGCTCTGCTTAACGAAGATCGAGCCATCGTCTCAGAGGTAGCTGGTACAACAAGAGATACGATAGAAGAAGGACTCAATATCAATGGTGTGCAGTTTAGATTAATCGATACAGCGGGTATCAGACAGGCGCAAGATCAGATAGAGAAGATCGGAGTTGAAAGAACGATGGAGCAAATCTCACTGTCTACTCTGGTCATCTATGTATATGATGTAACAACATCTAAGCCGCAAGATCTCTGGGATGATGTAGATCGATTCTTGGATGCCAGCAAAGTGATCACTGCGGAGAGCAAACAGATATTTGTCGCTAACAAGATGGACCTCAATCCATATACGCGACCAGAAGATTACTATAAAGAAGGCCTCATCGCTTATGATAACTTAATCACCATCTCAGCCAAAAACGCGATGAATATCGAGTATCTCAAAGAGCGGCTTTATAAAGCAGTAATAGAGACCCCTGACCTCAACGATCAAACGATAGTCACCAACAACAGACACTACGACGCACTGTATAAAGCTCAAGAATCACTGGACCGAGTTTTAAAAGGTCTGACCAGTGGTATCACTGGAGACTTCATCGCTATGGATATCAGACAGGCGCTTCAGCACCTTGGTGAGATCACAGGTGAGATCTATACGGATGATCTGTTAGATAGTATTTTTGGGCGGTTTTGTATTGGAAAGTGAACGCTTTGAGCTATGATAATTTTGCATAAACGTTCTCTTGAAAGAACGTTTATGATTTTTTTTCTTTAGATAGAACGTATAGTCAATATGTTCTTTTTATAGAACACATGAGATGAAAGAGTTTTTAAAATAAGTCGACCAGTCTTGACCAACACAGATCTCTCGGTTAAGAGATATCTATATGATGAAATAGACTTTGATAGTCACTTTATTATTCTCAAGGGAGCACGAGGTGTAGAAAAGACTACCTTGATGAAGTACACAAATATCCAGATTGATCCATAGAAGTAAAGAATATCTACGATGGCTACCCAGATATACAAATACTGCTAACCGCTTCCAATGCCTTGAATATCGTAAGCGGGATGGCCGACTTGAGAGTATGTCAGCCAATTGCTCTTATTAATCTTGTAAAACCTTTAGGATCCAGTCCTGTTTATTAATTGATGATCTCAATTATATTTTTTACAATTTCATTGTTAATGGATGCATCCATCATGATCCATGATTTTAGTCAGGATAGTCAAAAAGAGTGGCGTGTTGTAGATGACGTAGTTATGGGTGGTCGCTCTCAAGGATCATTTACCGTGAGTGAAGAAGGTCATGGTGTGTTTTATGGTCGAGTATCATTAGAAAACTATGGTGGCTTTTCATCCGTACGTCAGAGTATAGGAGATGTTGATATCTCTGGGCACGGATCATTTGTCATAAGACTAAAAGGAGATGGTAAGTCATTTCAATTTAGAGCTAAATCTAGTATTTATCAGAGATACTCTTATATAGGCACATTTGAGACTTCAGGAGAGTGGCAGGAGATTACGATCGATGTTGATGATATGTATCCAGCATTTAGAGGGCGCCGACTGGATATGCCACATTATCCAGCAGAACAACTATCTGAGATTGCATTTTTGATAGGCAATAAGAGAGCTGAACGCTTTCGTTTAGAGATAGATTGGATAAAGATGATTTAGACAGTATATAGCTGATATACTGCACTTTTTGACTTGAGACTGACTTAACATAAGTTTAAGAACCCCTTTTTGATTTATAAGCAACCATCAAGCCTCTTGTGTGGTAATGGTTGTATTGAAGAATTTAAAAAAACCATTATGAAATACTTACAAACATTACTGCTCGTATCTCTGATCGGACTTCTTTCCTCATGTGTAGGAGATGATTTTGTCGAAGATCGTATCGATCCAGTACTTAGGATAAACAATGCCATCGAATCATTAGAAGTCGGAACGGATTATCAGTTTGAGTTTACTTACTTCAACAATGTAGGTCAACAAGCAGCAGCAGAAGTTGTCTGGGAGTCTAGTGATGCTAATATTATATCCATAACATCTTCTGGTTTAGCTACTGCTATCCAACCTGGAGACGTAGAGCTCACTGCCACTGTCTCAGGTCCTGACGATCAAATCTTTCAGACGCTCCAAGTATCTGCTGGTGCAACTACAACTGAAGTAGAGGTAGCTACAGTGAGAACAGGAGTGATCCAAACCACTACTTTTTATGATTTAGAAGGAGATTTTGAACTAGTGCAAAATGATGACGGTACATTGACACTTAATATAGCTGATAATTATAAGGCATCTTCAGGATTACCTGGTTTATATGTCTATCTGACTAATAATCCAAGGAGTATATCCGGTGCTTTTGAGATAGATGAGGTGAAAACATTTTCTGGCGCTCACAGCTTTGAGATCAGTGGTGTTGAGCTTAATGAGTATAGTCACCTCTTATACTTCTGTAAGCCATTTAATGTGAAAGTAGGAGACGGAGAAATCAACTAAACGAAACCAATTATATCAAGAACAAGACATATATCATGAATCTTCAAAAATCAATAATAACCATCCTTCTTATCACAATCGCAGGGAGCCTTATAGCTGGAGGAGGGTGGCCTCAGCCAAAAGGCAAAGGATATATCAAGTTATCAGAGTGGTGGGTTGTCGCTGATCAACACTATACAGATCTTGGTAGGATCGACCCTAATGTTACTACCGGTATATTTAATACAAGCATCTATGCAGAGTATGGTCTCAGTGATAGATTAACGACAGTAGTATACTTTCCTTTTTTCAGTAGATCGTATCAGAACAATATTTTTTCTGGGACAACCGGAGATATTATTACTCCGGGAGAAGCGATCAATGGTATCGGGGACACTGACATTTCACTTAAGTATGGACTTACTCGGCCTGGCTCTAAGTTAGCTATAGCCACAACATTGACCTTTGGTCTCCCTTTCGGAAATAATTCTGGTGGTACGCAAGGCCAACTACAATTAGGTGACGGAGAGTTTAATCAGATGATTGCATTGGATGCAGGTACAGGATGGGAAGCTGGTAGCACTCCATTTTATGCTAATGCAAGCGTTGGCTTTAACAATAGGACTAATGAGTTCTCAGATGAGATTCGTTATTCGTTTGAGTTGGGTGCACATCTGTTTAGTAAAAAGTTGTGGGTGACTGGTCGTCTTACTGGCACTGAATCATTGAAAAATGGAGCAACAGCTGAGACTTCTAACTCTACCAGCATCTTTGCCAACAACTCTGAGTTCCTTAGTATAGGTGGAGAGTTAGCTTACAACTTCAATGATAATTGGGGCCTTAGCGTAGGCGTAGCTAATGCGGTAAGAGGTGAGATAATATTTGCCAGCCCTTCTTATTCGGTGGGTGTATTTACCAAGTTCTAAATCAACCAACCCAAGTTACTTGTAGAGATAACTTTATATACGAAATATTTTCATATATATTGAACTTATATCCATAAAAGGCAGTTAATCAAGCTGTAACTTATGGTAATAAATCATATATTTGTCGAAGCGTTGACTGTTAAGATCCATAAGACGTAGTTTTCTTATTTTGAGACCTTAGTCGAAAGAGCCTGAGTTTGGGAGCAAACTTGGGCTTTTTATTTGCCCAGATCTTACTGTCTACTCAGCTATCTCCTTGATATTCTTAAGTTCTATCCTTGATAGTTCGGTTAATTCTCCAGACTCAAAGTAGCGATCAAGATCCTCTACAGGAGTAGATTTAGCATGCTTATAGTTGACATAGTCCTGAAAGATGATGCCTCCTATCGAGCGGCGATTATATGAAGATCTAAATCTTACACCTCCACCATTGACATGAAATGAATAAGCCAAATAGTCTAATGTATGATCTTTCTTATTGATCCAATAGATATATATATCATCATGATCTTGGCCACCACCTTCTTCATCAAATGTTACTTTGATTTTATAGTAATCCCTTCCATTGATAGACGATGTACCCATTAAATCTTTATGTACTGCCGCATCATTAAGAAAGTATGGAAGAAAGGCAAAGTAGTGTACTGAGTTGACTACACCGGCAAATGACTTAGTCTCTTTAACACTTAACTTCAACTGCTTGCCTGCTCTATATCTAGATATGCCTTCGTTGGTCAACACATCTTTGGTGTCAGTGGCTTGATCATATCGTTCATACTTATACATACCATTATCAAAGTGATAGATAAAGTGATGTTTTCGGAAGTCATATTCAAAATGAGCATCTTTATAATTTTTACCTCCATGCTTCTTGATGACTTTATCAATTATTTTTTGTGCTTCTTTTTTAGAATCAGTCTGGCCTTGAGCGTAAGAGAAGAATGTCATCAAAGAAAGTAAGAGTAGATATTTCATATATAACTTTAAGGAAGTTAATGTAATCTGAACACCGAAGGTTCATGACAAGGGCAACAATTGTCTCTTAGGCAACCCATATACTATGATATATTAACGTACAAGTATCATCTTCTATAAGATCCTTGACTGCTGATTCGATCGTTTGATTACCTTCGCCCTTATGACTCAATCTCCAGACAGTTTTACTATTAAGATCAAGCAGTTCGAAGGTCCCTTCGATCTCCTACTGTTCTTTATAGAGCGAGATGAGATTGATATCATGGATATCCCGATTGCTAAGATTGCTTTAGACTTTCTTGCATATATCCGTGAGTTAGAAGAGCTCAATATCGATGTGGCGAGCGAGTTTATACTTGTTGCAGCAACACTCATGCGTATAAAGGCTAAGATGTTATTGCCTCGTCCAGAGCTCGATGAGGATGGGCAAGAGATCGATCCTCGACAAGAGTTGGCACAGAAGTTATTAGAGTATAAGAGATTTAAAGACGTTATCGGTGACTTTCAGACGCTTGAGGAGGAAAGAAAGCAGATCACACATCGGGGCAACACACGCAAAGAGATAAGGACGATAGCAGAGAAAGCCCTTGTTGATATAGAGTTAGAGTCATTGACACTTTTCAAGTTGTTTAAGAGCTTTGAAGGAGTTATGAACAAGATGAAGATCCGAAACACTAAGCCGCATCACATCGTCTTTAAGTATGATTACTCAGTTGAAGAGCAAAAGGATTTTATATATAGCAAGATCCAAAAGAACATCAAGACATCGTTTGAGTCATTGTTCTCAGAGCTGAGGGATCGTATGCATGCGATCATCACTTTTCTTTCCCTTTTGGAAATGATAAATGCAGAAGAGGTCAAGATCACACCAAGTGATGAAGCCAATCAATTTTGGCTTGAAGCCGTGTAACGATCACTGTATTTCATTTTATGTGCGGCCCCTGGTTATCTTTCACAGTAAATAGGCGATATATTATACTTCATTTGCGAGCAATCGCCCATTATTTTTCACTGAATAATGGAGTCTGCCAACTATCTCATCAACCAAATATTTTTCTTTCAACATCTCAACAAAACCAAGGATATAGCACTATCTTCGCGCAAATTTTAAAAGGCAATTAGACATGGCAAACGTCGGACGAATCAAGCAAATCATTGGACCAGTTGTAGATGTAAGTTTTGAAACAGAGGGAGCATTGCTTCCTGAGATTCTCAATGCACTTACAATAGAAAAAGCTAATGGTGAAAAATTGATCCTTGAGTGTCAACAACACTTGGGCGAAGATAGTATCAGAGCAATTGCTATGGATGCGACGGATGGTTTGACAAGAGGTATGGCTGTTACTGATACAGGTAGACCTATTGCGATGCCAACAGGAGAAGCGATTAAGGGAAG
Organism: uncultured Saprospiraceae bacterium; assembly: GCA_937942435.1. Lineage (GTDB taxonomy): Bacteria > Bacteroidota > Bacteroidia > Chitinophagales > Saprospiraceae > JAJRXG01. The sequence goes on along the minus strand of CALDEM010000007.1, from coordinate 37,326 downwards.
ACTCTTCAACGTAGTAGGAGAGGCTATCGATGGTATCGGTGCTGTTAAGATAGACGACAACGCATATCCGATACACAGAAAGCCACCTTTATATGAAGACCTTAGTACAGAGACAGAAGTACTCTTTACAGGTATCAAAGTGATTGACTTGATCGAGCCGTACTCAAAAGGTGGTAAGATTGGTCTTTTTGGAGGTGCAGGTGTAGGTAAGACAGTATTGATCATGGAGTTGATCAACAACATTGCCAAAGCATATGAAGGGATATCAGTATTTGCAGGAGTAGGGGAGCGTACACGTGAGGGTAATGATCTACTTAGAGAGATGCTCGAGTCAGACGTAATCAAGTACGGAGATGAGTTTATGCATTCGCTTGAAGAAGGTGGATGGGATCTTTCGAAGATCGACAAAGAAGCGCTTAAGGACTCTAAAGCAACCTTGGTATTTGGTCAGATGAATGAGCCGCCAGGAGCACGTGCAAGGGTTGCACTTTCTGGTCTTACAGTAGCAGAATATTATAGAGATGGAGATCTATCTGATCCTTCTGGAGGAAGAGACATCTTATTCTTTATTGATAACATATTTAGATTTACTCAGGCGGGTTCAGAGGTGTCAGCACTTCTGGGACGTATGCCATCAGCAGTGGGTTACCAGCCTACATTGGCGACTGAGATGGGTGTGATGCAAGAACGTATCACATCAACAAAGAGAGGGTCGATCACATCTGTACAAGCGGTATATGTACCTGCAGATGATTTGACAGACCCAGCACCAGCAACAACATTTGCTCACCTTGATGCAACTACAGTATTGAGTAGAAAGCTTGCATCAGAAGGTATCTACCCTGCGATTGATCCACTGGATAGTACGTCACGTATCCTTGATCCAGCGATCATCGGTGATGAGCACTATAACACGGCGTTTAAAGTGATTAATATCCTGCAGAGATATAAAGAACTTCAAGATATCATTGCCATCCTTGGTATGGAAGAATTGTCTGATGAGGACAAGTTGATCGTAACAAGAGCGAGACGTGTACAGAGATTTTTATCTCAGCCGTTTCATGTAGCAGAACAGTTTACAGGTCTCGAAGGTGTACTTGTACCGATCGAAGAGACGATCAGAGGATTTAATATGATTATGGATGGTGAAGTAGACCAGTACCCAGAATCAGCATTTAACTTAGTAGGTAACATCGATGAAGCGATAGCCAAAGGTGAGAAGATGATTGCCGAAGCAAATGCAAACGCTTAATCCGCTTATCTAGACTTAATAAACTCTTAGCAGTGAACTTAGTTATCCTTACACCAGAGAAAGAAGTATTTGCAGGAACGATCAAATCTGTAAAGGTGCCAGGCACGTCTGGTCAATTTGAGATACTCAGTGGTCACGCACCGATTGTTTCTTCTTTAGTCGAGGGTGAGGTAAGAGTGCTTGATGATCAAGGAGCTAAATCATTATACACCATCGAAAGAGGCTTTATAGAAGTCATCAATGATGAGGTGTCTTTGCTGGTAAGAGGTCTTCAAGAAGTTTCTTAAGTCGGATTCTACACATTTTATTGCTTATCTTCATGAATCTGATGCCAGTATGTCTGATTATACTGGCTCATATGTATGATTTATGGATGCAATGTATCGCAAGAGTCGCTATCAGGAGATCGTAAAGAAAGTCAACCTCTTTAAGGGTCAAAATAAGCATAATGTTACCTCTGATAAGTACACCATGTTACAAGAAGAGGTGAATAAGATCATCGAAAGCCTGCGTAACACAGGTGATCAAGAAAATGCTCGTATCCATTATATACTCTTAACAGTGCCTCTTGTATGCATACTCGTATGGCACATGATCAAGTATAGCGCCTATACTTCTGATACTATTGTTCTCATGTTAATTGGTGTTGCTTTTGCACTAGCAAATCATAAGATAAACCTCGTGATCAAGAAGAGTCAGGAAGAGTCGCCTAAAAACGTCGCACCAAGTTCTAATTCTAAAGAGTTTATACAGCTTAAGATGAGTTATCTGGAGAAGGCGATGGATATCAAGCGATCACGACTACTATTGGTGTCGTTGTTCTATATCATATTCTCACCTATACTAATCATCAAGCTACATGAAGTAGCACTCAACAAGGTTCCTTTTGATTCTTCAGCAATGGCCTACGGTCTAGCTTATGTTGTAGGTGGAGCGCTCTGGTATTTTTACTTCAATAGGGCGTTTGAAGTATACGATGACATAGAAGAGAGTCTCTCCTATATCAATGCTAATCTATAAAACTACTGTAGTCTTGGTCACTGCTTAAGCAACTGCTGCTTCGAGTTCTTCAGCTATAACGTCGTCAACAAGTATTCTACCACAGTGCTCGCAAGCCATGAGGTTTTTGTATAAGCCGATCTCGATCTGTAACTGAGGTGGTATTCTGTTAAAGCATCCTCCACAAGAATCTCTCTTGACCGTAACGACTGCTAATCCATTGCGGTAACGGCCTCTGATGCGGTCATATGACTTAAGGATGCGCTCATCGATATCAGCTCGCGCTTTATCCGAGCTCTTTCTTAGTTTTTTCTCTTCAGCATCTGTCTTCTGGATGATCTTTTCAAGCTCTACTTTCTTGACAGATAAGTTTTCTTGTTTTCCCGCAAGCTTTTCGTTTGCTTCAGCAAGAGTTGTATCTCTTGTCTCTTTTGATAACGAAGCATCCTTTATCTTCTTTTCAGACAGCTGAATCTCAAGATTTTGCATCTCGATTTCTTTTGTCAAAGCTTCATATTCACGATTGTTTTTTACATCATCCAGTTGCTTCTCATATCTCTCGATAAGCAATGTTGACTCTTTGATATTAGCATTATGTGAGCTGATGTCGTGATCGATGTCAGCTATCTTTTCTTTCAACTTACTGATACGAGTCTCCAATCCTACGATCTCATCTTCAAGATCACTTACTTCGATAGGAAGTTCACCTTTGAGTACTTGGATCTTATCAATCTTAGAGTCAATAAGTTGAAGTTGATAAACCTGTCTTAGTTTGTCAGAAACACCTTTTGTCGTCTTCGCCATACTATAGAGTATTATGAGTAAAAAACTGGGTTCGTAACCACTTTCGTGGAACGGGCCGCGAAGTTAGGGAATTTCTTAGATAAAAGCTCATGTAAAAGCTCTATGGTATAGTACTCACTCTCATAATGACCTATGTCCATGATCATGATCTCCCCATTGGCATCGAAGAACTCGTGATACTTGTAGTCTGCGGTTATAAACACTTGAGCTCCAGCACTTATGGCTTGTGATAACAAGAAGCTTCCAGAACCACCGCATAAGGCCACTTTAGTAATTGTCTGATCTAAGATCTTTGTGTGCTTTATGATCTGAAGGCCCATCTTATCCTTAACGTATGCTATAAACTCGGATCCACTTAGACCTGATGACAATGTTGCTATTGCACCAGCGCCCAGTACATATGCTGTTTCCATTGGAGCAGCGGGATGTTGTCTGAGCGGTTTTACATCCGAGAGTTCAAGTCGTTGACTAATCTTTTGATTTACGCCATCTTGCAGGACGTTGTCAAGGTTGGTATGGATAGCATATAGAGCCACATCATGTTTGATTGCTTTTATAACTGCTCGATCCACATAATAGCTAGGGTTAAACTTGCGTATACCTTTGAAGACTATAGGGTGATGTGATACTACTACATTGCAGTCTTGAGCGATGGCATCATCTATGACTTCTTCAGTTGCATCTAAAGAAACCATAACTCCTGATACTTCCATATTTTTATCACCGACGATCAAACCAGCATTGTCGTAGCTTTCTTGAAATCGCAACGGAGCCACTTGCTCTAAGTAGTCAGTAATCTCTTGTAAAATCATAAAGGCGTTGATTTATACCAAAGGTAGTTCTTATGCTTATATCGTAAAACACCTAGTGCTCATCGATTGATCCAGCCTTTGTTCTTTTTAGTTGGTTGAAGGAGGTCCCACATGTTGCCATATAAATCCTCAAAGACGGCCACTGTACCATAGTCATACTCTTGCGGAGGCCTAACAAAATGGACATCTCTACTTTTTAATTTTTTATAATCTCTTGAGAAGTCATCTGTAAATAAAAATAAGAAAACTCTACCACCACTTTGGTTACCGACACTTTTCGCTTGTTGTTCGTTGGCAGCTTTAGCTAGAAGTAGGCTGCATTCTTTCGCACCAGGAGGTGATACAACAACCCATCTTTTGGCTTCACTCAGCTGAGTATCTTCTAAAAGCTCAAAGTCTAACTTTTCCGTATAGAAAGCTATGGCATCATCATAGTTATCAACAACTAAGGTTAGATGAGCTATCCGATTATGCACGATTTTACTCTGCTGTTCCTGATTTTTTAGAATCTCTGTGGTAGAGTAACCACTGAGATAAGGTAAGATAATCACCTCTCCACCGTAAGACTTTACAAACGAGGCACCGATCATCTCTGATTCTTTATAGTCACCGCCTTTTGTAATTACACTGGGCTTGATCTCTGTTATAAGATCAATAGGGGTGTCTTCATCAAATCCAATAACATAATCCACAGATCTAAGATGCGATAGAACCATGGCTCTATCCGCCCAAGAGTTTATCGGCCTGTCATTTCCTTTTATCCTTCTAACAGAGTCATCACTATTCAATCCTACAATTAGAATATCACCTAACTCCTTGGATGCTTCTAAGTTTGTGATGTGACCTGCGTGTAGTATGTCAAAGCAACCATTGGTAAAAACCACTTTTTTAGATGCCAGTTCTTCATTAAAAATTTCTACGTTTATAAAGGTTGTAGCTTTCATTGATCAATACTAGTTTTCTTTTGATTGATGATAGGCAAAAGAATCAAACAGACTAATCCGATCAAAATAGTACAAAAGATAGTCAATGTGAAAAAGCTAATCATCGCAAATGAAAATCCATCAACAGCATTGACATCAAATAAAAGAAGAGCTTCTTTTATCATGAAGTGGTAACTACCCATGCCGCCTGGAGAAGGGAACACGATACCTAATGTACCAAAATCAAAAACTAAGAGTCCATCAAGAGGCCCAAGGTGCGCTGTAGGCTCAAAAGAGAAAAATGCTAAATAGTGCATCAAATAATACATGACCCAGATACCAATAGAATAGAAAATGAACATGCCAACTTGTGGGATATCTTTGATCGAAAGTAAGCCATCTACAAATCCCTCAATTAGTCCTTTAATTTTCTTAGCAACTGGATGTAGTTGGTTGTCATCTAAAGACAGTATCTTTTTCAATATCATAAGGCCAACTATACCTGCTACAACTAGTATAGTCATACCTATCAATAATGCGTTTGTTGACAAGGAGAGATTAGCACTTATGTAGCCCCAGAGTTTATCATAGTGAAAGATCAACCCTAACACGAGTGCAATCAAGAGCATAATCACATCTACTATCCTTTCTACAACTATAGTAGCAAATGCTTTTTCTACAGGTACATTTTCGTATTTACTAATCATGCCTGCTCTTACAAACTCTCCGATCCTCGGTACCCCAAGATTAGCAAAATATCCAACCATCAATGTTGCAAAAGAATTTAAATGACTGATATCATATCCCATTGGGCTGAGCATCAACTTCCATCTTGCTGACCTAAACAATTGGCTTATTGTAAAACAGATAGAGATGATGACGAGCCAAAATATATTTGCATTAGCGTAGTCATTAACTAGCTTGTCAAAAAGAGAACAATTATCAGCTGCTACACCTCTTAACGCACAATCTTCGACATAAGCAGCGCCTTGAGACTGCCACATAAAATATAAGATGGCAACTCCGATGATTGTAAAGACAAGTACTTGTATGAAGATTTTAAGTTTTGATTCTTGCACTGGATACAGTTGTTGAGACAGGTCTTCTTACACTGATCCTTTTAAGACCATATTATCTATTAATCTGACATCTCCGGCCCAAACTGCCGTGCATGCTACTATGAGATCCGTATTTTCTGAACTTGATATCTTCTTTAGTGTAGAGCCATCTACAATGTCAAAGTATTCTGGCTTGAAGCCAGGTAACTCGAGATACTCCATGGCCTTGTATGTAATCTCAATAGGACTCCTACCCTCATTGAGCCATTGTTGGGCTTGCTCTAAGACTCGATGGATGATTGAGGCTTTCTTTCTATGTTCAGGTAACAACCTTACATTACGTGAGCTTTTAGCTAATCCATCATCATCCCTTACAATTGGACAAACAACAAGTTCTGTATCCATCTCAAGATCTTTGATCATCTGTCTGATGATTGTAAATTGTTGGAAGTCTTTTTGGCCCATGTACAGCTTATCACAACTTGTAACTTCTATCAATCGCTTAACAACTTGGACTACTCCTTTAAAGTGGCCTGGCCGATGTGCACCTTCCATCTCTTTGTCAAGTCCGTTGAGATCAACTTTGACTTCATAATCTGACCCGTTGGGATAGATTTCCGCTTCTGTAGGAGCGTAGAGAATATCACATCCGATAGAAGCTAATCCTTCTGCATCTTGTTCTAAAGTTCTTGGATACTTATCAAGATCAGAAGCGGCATTAAACTGTGTGGGATTTACAAAGATGCTACATAGGCTGATATCATTCTCTTCTGCTGTTCTCTTCATCAATGTGAAGTGTCCATTGTGTAGAGCTCCCATTGTTGGTGTAAATCCTATAGTCTTTCCTTCAGATTTTAATTCTTCTATATGGTTCTGTAATTCCGATGTTTTATAAAATGTCCTCATCTTATTCTGATTTGCTGTACCACTCTGACAAAACTTCTTGTGCTTTTTTGTTTTGCGGTGTATAGTCTCGCTCAGGGTAGCCTTCATGGCCATTTCCTTCTGGAAACCACTTCCATAAAAAACCACCTGCCCAAAAGTCTTCTTTCCAAAAAGACTTAAAGAGTGCTTCATAACCATTGGCTTGTGCCTGTTCATTGATGGCAAGCGATCTAACTTGTTTTTCTAACTTCCAAGTCTTGCCAGCGGCACCATCAACTGAGAGATATCCATATTCTGTAAAGAGGATCTTACGATTGTGCTTTCCGCTAAATTTTTTAAGCTTCTTTATATGCTTATTCCATCTGTAGGTAAGCATAAGTGTGGGAGGAGTTTCGATATCTGATAAAGGGAAGTAAGCACTAATGCCAATAAAATCTAAATCATCCCAAAAAGGTACTTTCTCATATGCATCCCAATTAGAAGAGTAGGTGAGTTTGCCATCATAAATTTTTCTAAGATCCTTAATTAGTGTTCTCCAGAAAGCTTCTCTTTTCTTTACTGCGATGCGATACTCAGTTCCTATACATATAAGATCAACCTTATACTTTATAGCTATATCCATAAATGACATGATATAGTTGCGATAACTATCTTCCCATACCTTCCACTCTTCTTCGTTCTTCAAGTCGACGTCACCAACCCATCCTTGAGGTATCCAAACTTGCGGCTTGAGCATGACCTTGAGTCCTTTTTCTTTTGCGAGTTTGACGGATGTTTCTATGCCTTCTAGTCGTTCTCCCCACCATTGGCTTTTAGAACCGAAGCTTACCTCTGGTTGCCCTTTTCTGCTAAAACCAAAGGGAACCAAGGCGATCCAATCTGCATGTACTGCTTGGATATCCTCCATAGGATTAGTCTTAAACTGTTGTGGAGGCGCTACCATTGTGATGCCATCTATCTTCTGACCGTTGAGCTGTACACTCAGGCAAAAAATGAAAATGGCTGTGCTAATTGGGCTTATTATCTTATTCATCCATTTAGTAACGCCAAGTAGCCTCAGACATTTTATCACACTGATTAATGCGATCGGAATAATGGCGAGATTATATTGTTGTGGGATAGCTGACCAACCAATCAAAGCCATAGCAGAAGCTATAAGTGTTATATAAAACCCAATTTTTGATACATTCTTGTTCTTAAAAAAGTAAAGCAATACCCAAGGGCCTGCCCATAACAGATTCCAGTTATTATAGCACACTGTATGAGCAGTGCTCGTCCATAAGAATAAAAAAGTCAAAGCGCATACCGATAAGAGTAAGAACCACAGACCATCAAACCAATATAGAAAGCCTCTGTCTCCTGAGATATAGAACAAAAAGAAGCCAATCATCTCAATTATCAATAAGATCACAGATAATCTCAGTGGTGTCCACCAAGATGAGCTCGCCGTATTCTCAAAGTCTAAGATATTTCTACTGCTGGATACGATCTTGCCCGAAGAGATGGTACTTTGATCTATATACCTTTTGTAATAGTCAGGTAAAAACATTTGCTCTTTAGCAGTCGCTTTTGCTTCTGATTGAGTGCCCAGTACGATGTCCATCCCAAATTGTGTCCATGGGTGATTTTGGAGATTTTCATGAAGTAAGCCTCTAAAAGTCGTGGACTCATCATTGAGTGTAGGATATGAAAACCCATCAGTAGCTTCTTCTATAATATCTCTTGGCCTGGTCACACAATTGTCAAAGTAAAAGTCATAAGAGTAAGTACGATTCTGAGGCTGCATGTTGATGAGCAGCTTATCAAATATTGCTTTCTTTTCTTCACTGCTAAGTTGCAGTACTTGTTCATCTACTGATCGTTCGTAATGATCGTAGTCTTGTATGAATCGTTCAAATGGACCTGCACTTAATGCATATGGTAATTTTCCTTTGAGAAAATCCTTGATAAATTTTATTCGCCCTTTTAGATCTGGATCTCCGTAATTAAATGTTCCCCAATTATAAACACCATCACGATTTCTTGCCTTGTCATTTACACGCAAAGCGGTATGGCCAAACAAGCTATAGATATCATCACCAGGTCCACATGTGAGAATCGAAATCTCAATAGCATCAAGTGGATCAGGTTCTTCTTCCTGCGCGACTCCTATCGATTGGTAGGATATGATCAATAGCAAAATGAACAGCCTTTTTATAATATTCAAGATCTTAATTTATTCATTTGTTGAGCAATATCTTGACTTCCCTTGTCTCCAGTTTTTTCTAATTGATCGATGACATTCTTATAATCTTCGTCATTTCTATTTTGACTGAGTTTATAAGACGATTCTATTCTTTCTATTTTCATGGAGAAGCCTACAACCCCTTTAAGATGTGCTTGTAACATGTCAGCTGGCATATCCTTTATATTAAACCTTCCTGCACGTCCATCTTCATACTTATGGACTAACTTATGCATACTATCATGGAGTTCTTCCACACTGAGGATAGAGACAGGGCCATATGCGTGCACTGCGATATAATTCCAAGTAGGTACATTGACATGATTATACCACGAGGATGAGACGTAAGCATGTTGCTCCATAAAGATGGCAAGTAGTTCTTTTTGTCCATCAAAGGATTCTTTTTGCTTATTTGCGACAGCGATGTGACTTAACAAGTGATAATCACCTTGCTTGTCTTGATCTAGTATCATCGGTATGTGTGTTGCCATCTGTCTACCATCTAACTCGCTGACCAGTGTTGCAAATCCGTTAGCCTGTATATAATCATATACATCAGTCGGATCATTAGCTTTATGAATAGAAGGCACGTACATAGCAGAAACTACTTCTTTGTAAAATTATAATTGCTATACCAGAATTCCCCACGCAGATATTCTTTGTTTCTATTTTTATCTGTTCTCCAAGTCTGACGATAGGTATTCATGCGTAGCGGATAGTCGTCTGTATATTCAGTGTTTTCTATATATGCATATGTTGGTGGATGATATACGAGATTAGAAAGTACACTACCGTCCGCTTGATTGATGAAGAAGCTCCATTCGTCATCTGTACTGTGATTAGCATGTGTAGCTGGAGCATAACTCGCTTTCAATATATCTGCTTTCTTGTCATCAATATCTGTTGTTCCTTCGTAGGATAAGTTCACACCTGGATCAATTAATTTAAAAGGTAAAAACAAAACATAATAACTACTCATAAAGCTTTCTCTAGCGGACTTAGTTGAGTTGAGAATCTTCTCTCCATTGAGCGTTTTGTAAGGTGCGGTTTGATTATAAACGATACTGTGATCTCCTATCGAATCAGACCATGTTATCACGCCTGATAATTCAGGAGAGAGTTTATAAGCATGATGTTGTCTAACTTCACTTTCAACACCACCATCAGGCAGATATAAAACGCTACGCTTGTCGTAGGTGATGCTATCTATGGACAAATAATTATCCAATCCTCCAGCACTTTCGCAAGCTGTCATCAGTTGACTTTTTACTTCAGTGTCGGTGATATGGGCTAAGTGATCGATAACAGAGCTCTGCTTACAAGCAGAAAAGCCTGTTATGATGGAGGCAAAAAAAAGAAAGATATAAATCCGTAGCATAACCTTAATATTTAAGAATTGTCAACCGAAGATAGCATTAAGACTGATATCAGATATCACATCATCCCTTCATCCATAAAGCTGTAATATCCGCTATGACCTACGATGAGATGATCTTGAATTCTTATGTCCATTACCTTACCAGCGGCTACTAATTTTTCAGTTAATCTGATATCGGCTTGACTTGGTCTTAGTTGCCCAGAAGGGTGGTTATGAAAGAGTATGATAGCTGATGCTCCTTGTCTTAACGCTTGTGCAAATACGATCTTAGCATCCACCAATGTACTACTGATACCACCTAAGCTGATCTTGTCTTTGGAGATCACATGATTGGCATTGTTGAGACATACGATCCAAAACTCCTCTTGGCCAAGATCAGTTAATATAGGACCTAAGATGTTATATGCATCTCGGCTGCTTTTTATTTTTTTCTTTTGATCTCCCTGGGTTACTTGTCTTCTTCTTCCTAATTCTAATGCTGCCGCTACAGTTATGGCCTTCGCTTCGCCTATGCCCTTATATGACATCAAGAAGTCCAGTGGTTTGCGACCCAGATCATCTAAGGTTATCGAATCATCGAGTATGCGCTTGGCTAAGGAGACGGCAGACTCGTCCCTTGACCCAGATCCAAGTAAGATCGCTATAAGTTCGGCATCGCTTAGAGATGATTTGCCTTTAAGGAGCATCTTTTCTCTGGGACGATCTTCTTCCGCCCAATCCTTGATGGAGGATATTCCCATTGTTCTAATCATTAGATATTGACCAATATAACGAATGCCTCAATCATGTACCAATTGTTTGATCTCAGCGTTAAGTTGATCGATGGATACAGATGACAATATAGGCCTTGTTTTTTCAGGGGGTGGATCACGAGGGAGTTATCAGATAGGTGTATGGCAAGCTTTGATAGATATGGATATGGCGCATAAGATCAGCGCTGTATATGGTACCTCGGTTGGAGCTATCAATGGAGCTGCTTTTATACAAGGCAATGTCCAACTGGCTTTGGATATCTGGCAAAATATCAATTATGCCAAAGTCTTTGCTCATATGCCGAGTGAGCGACCTCGAGTCTCTAATCGGAAGTTATATATCAACTGGCTCAAGGGGGCGCTGCGCAACAGAGGTCTTGACGTCTCTCCACTAAAAGAAACCATTAGAGCGTCGATAGAAGAAGATGCTGTCCGTAGTTCATCTTTGGATTTTGGATTAGTGACTTTTGATCTAAAGAAGCGCAAGGCACTGTATCTCACAAAAGAGGATATACCAAAGGGCCAGCTTGTAGAATACATTATTGCTAGTGCTACATTTCCAGTGTTTCAACCACATCGCATAGAAGACCGATTGTTTTTAGATGGTGGGCTGGTTGACAATAGACCGCTCAGTTTCTTTAAGAACAACACTATGATCAACAAAATCATCGTCGTCGATGTAACTATGGCCCGACATGTATGGCCTAATGTTAGAGTGAAAGGAGATGTGGATATGTATTACGTCAGACCTTCAAAACTTTTGGGTAGTCCTATGGCATTTGATCATAAGCGGATTATATCTAACCTTGATCTGGGTTATCAAGATGGCCGTAAGCAATTAGCTCGGATCAGCATAGGGCGGTGATGGGATGACGTATAGCCATCTTTTTCTATTACTTTTAAGACGACCTTACTTTCGTAAATATGATACCTACTCAAGCCGCCTTAGATGAGGCAATGATCAGAGTGAAGCCGCTCATACATCGCACACCAGTGATGACATCCACAATGATAGATGATATCTGTGGTAGCAGTCTTTACTTTAAGTGCGACAACTTTCAGAAAGGAGGAGCGTACAAAATCAGAGGTGCGACCAATGCCGTTTTACAATTATCGGAGGATCAAAAGGCCAAAGGCGTTGCTACTCATTCTTCTGGCAACTTTGCGCAAGCGCTTTCGCTTGCCGCACGAAGTCTGGATATACATGCTTACATCGTTATGCCCGAGAATGCTCCTAAAGTTAAAATCGCTGCAGTTAGAGATTATGGAGGTCACGTCATCCTTTGCCCTCCTACCTTAGCAGATCGAGAGTCCACATTAAAAAAAGTAATTGCAGATACAGGAGCAACAGCGGTACATCCTTCTAATGATACCCAAGTGATATTGGGGCAAGGCACTATGACTCTTGAGCTGATCGATCAGGTATCAGGACTGGACTTTGTCATCGCGCCTATAGGCGGGGGCGGAGTAGGAGCGGGTGCTTGCTTAGCATGTGCATATCATGCACCTTCTACTAAAGTAGTAGGTGCAGAACCTGCCAATGCAGACGACGCCTACAGATCTCTGCAGACTGGCGAGATCCAACCTTCGGTCAAGCCTGATACCATAGCGGATGGATTAAGAACTCAATTAGGAGATAAGAACTTTCCGATCATCAAGTCGATGATTGATGAGATCGTTCTTGTATCAGAAGAAAAGATAGTGGAAGCCATGAGACTGGTCTGGGAGCGTATGAAGATTATCATCGAACCTTCGAGTGCTACTTCTCTTGCCGTAGTCATGACAAAACCAGAGAAGTTTGCAGATAAAAAAGTAGGCCTCATCATCACCGGTGGTAATGTAAGCTTAGACAAACTTCCATTTTAGATGACCACCTGGTGACTCTTATTTGCCGCCGGGGTTACTTGGTCTAACTTCTATTTTACTGGGTAGTGTACGAGGATTCATATTGAGCAGATCAATAACGATCTGACCGATATCTTCTGGTTGTATCTTCCATGCATCTTCCACAGAAGGTATGTGACCATTAAAGTATGTGGCCACTGATCCAGGCATAACAGTAGACACTTTGATGCCATGTTTTCTTAGATCGAGCATGACAGCTTGTGTAAATCCTACCAATCCAAACTTACTCGCATTATAAGCTGATCCATTAGCAAAGAAGTTAGTACCTGCCAGACTCGCTATAGTTATGTAATATCCTCTGCTTCTTTTTAGTTCTTCGAGAGCTGCTTTAATGGTATAGAATGGTCCCGTCATATTGATATCCATGACTTCGGTCCATTGTTGAGGAGTTAAGTCTTCTATCGATGCGAAGTGTCCTACGCCTGCATTTGCAATAGCGACATCTAACTTGCCCCACTTGCTGATGGCAGCCTTCACAGCTATCTTTTGGTCTTCAAGTTTTCTTACATCGGCAGCTACTCCGATAGCACAATCTCCATGGGCATCGTTTAACCGTTCAGCTATATGTGCTGTAGTGTCTTGTTGTCGACCAGTGATGACTACTTTTCCGCCAGCTTTTACTACGCTTTCAGCTATACCCAACCCTATACCTTTAGTACCACCCGTGATCAGTACTACTTTGTCTTCTACGCTCATGTTTTATCTTCTATTCTGGAAATCCGTCTTGTAACCAGCAAGTTATAATTTCTAATTGTATCTGGCTCAAAGAATCTTGTAGGGACTGAGGGTAAACAGATTTATCTGGCGGCATGCCAAGCGAAGGATTGTCTCTTTGCGTGATGACTCTAGCAGCGAATGATCCATTTTCTATGTCCTGGACAATCCTACTAAATTTGTTATAGTCGCCAGGTCCTATACCTCCTGCTCCATCATGACAACCACTATATGCACAAGTCTGGTCTATAATGTCCTTTACCGTAGCTACATTGGGATCGTCTGATATATACTTAGTCTCAAAACTGTCACATCCGACAGAAGGAGTAACTACATCTGCATTGCATGCTTCAAGTATTATTATGAGCGCAATAACTATAATGGAATGGTTTCTTTTCATATCGCTTACAAGAGTAAACGTTTTCTCTTTAATAAGGTATATCCAAAAGGGCTACAAATTACTCTCAACCAGTGATTTATATGATTCTGGCGTGTCTGTGTCTTGGATATAACACTTTTCCTCTGTCTTCATGACATATAGATGGTCTGAGTTGCTCCTAATAACACTGCGACAACCCTCTCGATCCTCGCATCCTAATATCTCTTCTTTATGGTAGCTTGATAAGATAACTGGGTGCCCCGGAGTCTCTTGAAACTTAGGTCGAGCTATGGCTTTTGAATCCTTAGATAGATGCTTCTTAAAGTGATTGATGATCTGATTATAATGAAGTGTTGTGATCAGAGGCATATCAGCCAGACCTATTAAAAAAGATGTATGGCCTTCGTGCATTGCTTGTACGCCGCGCTTAATACTTGAAGTATGTCCAGACCTAAAATCCTCGTTTTTGACAATTGTTATGTGATCAGAAAAAAGAAGTATTTCTTCCTCGAGTTCATCAAATTGGTGTCCTAATACTACGATAAGTTTATCTATATCTGCAACCAATAATTGAGACAAACAATGAGAGATGATAGACTTGCCATTAAAGGGCAAAAGCAACTTGTTTTTATTACCCATCCTCGTTGAGGTACCAGCTGCACATAAGATGGCGCTTACGCTAAACTTATTCATCATCACGAAGTTATCTATTATTATAACATGCATTTTCATGAAAATACTTGCCTTTGGAGCCAGCAATAGTACCACATCTATTAACAAACAATTAGCCACATATGCTGCACGTCAGATAGATGATGCTGAGATAACTATCGTGGACCTTAATGATTTTGAGATGCCCATATACAGTATCGATAGGGAAAAAACGGATGGCATCCCTCAACTTGCTCATGATTTTAAAGCAGCGGTTAAGAGAGCTGATAGAATCATAATTTCTTTTGCTGAGCACAATGGAGGCTATAGTGTTGCTTTTAAAAATGTCATGGATTGGATGTCACGCATAGAAGGCGATACTTGGGAAGGCAAACCATTTTTCTTGATGTCAACTTCTCCTGGAGCAAGAGGCGGAGCGACTGTACTTGATCAAGCTTCAAGTAGGTTTGGATTTATGGGAGGACGTGTTTTGGCCTCATTCTCTCTTCCTAAATTTTATGAAAATTTTGATGCGGAGAAAGGCATTATGAATCTTGACATGAAGAGTGCTTTTGACTCACAATTGTTAAAGTTTATAGCAGGTTGACAATTGTAGATAGGCAAAAAGAAGTACTGAACTTATAACAGCTAGTCATCGAGACTTCACTTATCTTTGGTCACCTACATGACAGAGCAGAAAAAGAAGAAAAAGTTTGATTTTGGATTGTTGGCAAGGATCGTAAGCCTTGCTGCACCTTATAAGAAGTTATTCGCTATGACAATTGTCTTAGCAGTTAGTCTGGCTCCGATATCTATGCTTCGACCATTTATCATATCGGTTATGGTCGACGACTATATCCTCTTCAATGATATTCCTGGGTTATATAAGATGGCTGTTGTCTTCTTCATTGTAGTTGTGTTGGCTGTGTCTTTAAGGTATATGATGATTTACTATTCTTCTTTATTGGGTCAGTACGTCATAAGAGATCTTAGGAAGAATGTCTTCAATCACATCACATCATTACGGCTTAGATATTTTGATCAGACGCCTATCGGTCGAGTTACGACTAGGACGATCAATGATGTTGAGACAATCAACACTGTTTTCACACAAGGCCTCATCACGATGTCGGCTGATTTGTTGGGTATTTTTGCAGTGATAGGGATTATGTTTTTCACAAGTTGGAAGCTGACGCTATTGGTGCTATCTGTATTTCCTTTACTCATTATAGCCGCTTATATCTTTAAAGAGAAGGTCAAGATTGCCTTTGAAAAAGTAAGAGGAGAGCTCTCTAATATGAATGCCTTCCTCCAAGAGCGAATCACAGGGATGAACATTATCCAGATCTTTAACGCAGAAGAGCAGGAGATGCGTAAGTTTAAAAAGATCAATAGAAAGTATACACAAGCCAATCTGGATGCGATAACTTACTATGCTATCTTCTTTCCAGTTGTTGAGATGATCAACTATTTGGCATTAGCCATCTTGGTTTACTTAGGTGCAACTTATGTGATTGAAGATCAAGTGTCCTTGGGTGCATTGATAGCCTTCCCGTGGTATATCAACCTATTGTTTAGCCCGGTGCGCATGCTTGCAGATAAGTTCAATACCCTACAAATGGGCATGGTCGCAGGAGATCGAGTCTTTTTAGAATTGGATCGACAAGAGATTATAAAAGACAATGGCTATAATAAAATAGAAAAGCTATCTGGAAAAGTAGAATTTAAGAATGTCGACTTTTCATATGATGGTGAAAATAGAATACTTAAAGACGTAAGCTTTCTACTCGATGCCAAGAAGACATTGGCTATCGTCGGAAGCACAGGATCTGGAAAGACGACTATCATCAATGTCTTAGCTCGCTTTTATGAGATAGAAGGAGGTGAAGTATTGATAGATGATATGGACTTGAAGACGATCAAGCTTCATGAGCTTAGAAGTAAGATGGCAGTTGTGCTTCAAGATGTTTTTTTGTTCCAAGGTTCAGTGTATGATAACATCACACTAAAAGATACTACTATCAGTCGCGAGGTTGTGGAGCAGGCAGCAAAGTCGATCGGTGCAGACCGATATATAGACGCACTACCTAATGGATATGATTATGAGATCATGGAAAGAGGCGCTAACCTTTCTATGGGGCAGCGACAACTGATATCTTTTGTAAGGGCTTTAGTGGTAGATCCAGATATACTGATTTTAGATGAGGCAACATCGTCCATTGATACAGAGACTGAAGAGGTTATCCAATATGCCATAGAAAAACTGATATCAAAAAGGACATCAATCATTATAGCACATAGACTATCAACCATTAAAAACGCAGACTATATAATGGTTTTGGAGAAAGGACGGATCATAGAGTTTGGCAATCATCAGTCATTGATGGAAGCGCCTGAAGGCAAATATCGCGAACTTTATGACATGCAGTTTGCCACTGAAGAAACTATGGCATAAAGATGTTCATCCAAAATCTCAAGATATTTATCTAAATTGAGGAAAGGAGTAAATCCGAGTTATTACATTGAGCTTATAAAAGAAGACGATCATGTCAACTAATAAAATGTTCGGTTTTAGTAAAGTCAATCCGATAGTACTATTGGTAGGTTTTGCATTTGTAGTCGTGTTGCTTTTTTGGGTGGCCAAGAGTGTGCTTAAGCTGTTGTCTTTTGTCGCTCCAGTGGTATTTATCGCAGCTCTCGTGATTAACTATAAGGTGGTCCTTGGTTATGGTAAGTGGTTGATTGGTTCTCTAAAACGCAATCCTATTTTTGGTATCGTCGCCATTCTGTTTTCGATAGTGGGTTTTCCAGTTGTATCTATTTTTTTGTTGTTGAGAGCACTTGCAACAAGAGGCTTGACCAATCCTATGAAAGACACTGCTTTTACCCCTTACGAAGAAGTGCAAGAAGACTTCCTTGACCTCTCTGAGATCAAAGAATATGAGAAGAAGGTGGATAATAATTACAACGACGTTTTCTAACTATAGAATTTATAGTTGTTATCAATTCTTACCATTGCAGCTTTATTCTCTGGTCTTTATCTGATCGTCATATGCGGTGCCACTATCCAATGGAGAAGGCAGTCCGAGATGGATCATGTTAAAAGTGAAACTAAAAAAATAAGTATAGTTGTAATTGCCCGTAACGAAGAGCAAAGCATCGGAGCCTGTCTTCGGTCTATTGCAGACAATAACTATGACAAAAAGGCCTATGAAATCATCCTAATGGATGACCATTCTGATGATCAGACCGTTGCTATTGCTCAATCTTTAAAGATTGAGAACTTACGTGTCCTAAGATTACAAGATTATAATCTCAATGCTTTTAAAAAGTCGTATAAAAAAGCTGGGCAATACTATGCCATCCAAGAGTCACAGTATGATACGATTCTCCAGACAGATGGAGATTGTATATGTCCCTTTACTTGGATATCTGATATGTCTGATGCTTTGAAAGATCAAGAGATTATCACTGGACCGATTTTTATAAAAGGAGATCGTAGTTTTTTATCAAGATGGCAGACCTTTGAGAATATCGGAACAATGGTCGTTACCTATGCAGGCATAAGGTCTAATTATTGGCAAAGCGCCAATGCTGCTAATATGGTGTACACAAAAAAAATATATCAAAAGTATAGTCAAGTAATGGATAAGGATATGGCTTCAGGTGATGATATATTTTTAATTAACTGGGCTCATCAACAGGGTCATACAATTGGTTATAATAAGTCTGTACAATCTATAGTCAAAACGGAAGCTGAGGTTGGGATAAAAAATCTCTTTGATCAAAGACTGAGATGGGCGACCAAGACAAAAAGATATTCGTTTTTAGGATTGAAGTTGTTGATGGGAGGCTTTTTTATTTTTCATTTCTTGATTGTAATATTTGGGATCGGAAGTGTTGCATGGAGTACGCTCTATCTAAGACCTTTTCTACTTATGTTATCGGCTAAGTGGATGGGTGATGTCGTCCTGTTGAGCTTGTGCTCTCCTTTTTTCAAAGAACGCTATCCATTGATCCTGTCACCGATCTTTTCAATTGTACATATGCTCTATGTTGTAGTGATCGGCTTTTGTGGAGTCTTTCTGAATAATTATAAATGGAAGGGGAGGACGGTTAAGTGATTGCTACTATCTATTGCGTTCGTCTATTAGCCCAATGTCTTGAAGTATCTTCATCTGAGGTGCATAGGTGCGGGCGATGTTCTCTCTTGTAAAGACTTCAGTTGTATCACCATAGGCAAGCAGTCTTTGGTTTAGCAAGATGACTTTGTCAAAGTAATCATCAGCTGTTGACAAGTCATGATGGACAACCATAATTGTTTTGCCTTGAGTGGCTAGGTCTTTCATAATCTCTACAATCTTATGCTCTGTAGTCATATCAACACCTACAAAGGGTTCATCCATCAAAAAGATCTCTGCTTCTTGGCAGATAGACCTGGCAATAAAAACCCTTTGCTGCTGTCCTCCTGAGAGTGTTCCAATCTGTCTTTCTGCAAGATCGGAGATGCCCAGTTGCTCAAGGGCTTCGTCTGTGATACGCTTATCGTTTTTATCTAATCGTTGTAGTAACTTTTTATGTGGATACCTTCCCATGGTAACTACGTCTCGGACTGTGGCTGGAAAATCCCAGTCTACATCATCTTTCTGAGGGACATAGGCTATGCTTTTAAGCATTTCAGATATTTCTTGATTCTTGATTTTGATATCTCCAGAGTTTGGCTCTATTAATCCTAATATAGATTTGAATAGAGTAGATTTGCCAGCTCCATTGGGTCCGATCAAACCATAAGTGTAACCACTCTCTATTTTTAGAAAAATATTAGAAAGCACACGCTTTCGGTCATATGATACCGAGAGACCTTTTATGTCAATAATCAGTTCGTTCATATCTATCGATTAGATAAGTAGATAGCCAATCCAAGACCAAGAAGTAAGACTACCCCAAGTCCGATTATGAAACTATAATTTGTAGTGTTTTTATGTGCCGAGTCATCTATCTCAGCGGTTTGTTTTAAAGCAGCTGCTATAGTCTGGGTATTATATCTTAACATATCGACATATGTGCTGGCGGGGCTGTCTTTGTCACCAAGAGAATCGGCATAAAGTTTACCACCGATTGATATTTTGTTGTCTTGTGCCAGCTGTTGCATCATCTTAGGATTGATGGTGCTCTCTATAAAGATGGCAGGTACTCCTTGTTCTCTGATGACTTTATTGACTCTTTTGATATCAGCTGTTTGCGCTTGTGCTTCGGTAGAGATACCCATGATCGCCTCTAGTCTGATACCATATCTCTTTCCATAATATTGAAAAGCATCGTGAGATGTAATTAGAATCCTTTGTTGTTGAGGTATAGATTGTATCGTCGCTTCTATCTCCTTGTCAAGAGCTACCAACTCTGCTTTATAATTAGCTAACCGTTTTTCGTACGTCGCGGTATTTTTAGGGTCCAGTTGGATCATTGCTTGCGCGATGTTGTCTGCATAGATTGTTGCATTACTGACATCCATCCAGGCATGAGGGTCAGCTGAGTTTTTATAAGTCTGACTGGTCAACGGTTGTATACCTTGTGTTACTGTAAGGACCTTGGCAGAGGTGCCTGAGTTTTCAATTAGCTCGGTGATCCACCCTTCAAATGTCAAACCATTGATGAGCACGAGATCTGCACCTGCTACCATGCGAGCATTGGATGGGGTAGGTTCGTGTAGGTGTGGATCTCCACCGATTGCTACGATCATCTCAACATCATGAAGAGGACCTATGATTTGTTCAGCCATGTCAGATATCATAGATGCAGATGCAACTATGTTTAATTTCTCTTGTGCAAGAGAAACATTTAGAATCAAGACGAAGGCTATAGTTAAGTACTTTATCATTTTTTAAGATTTGCGGATCAAAAGGTTTTTTGCTACCATATCTGTTAGTACAACTTCAGCACCTTTCGATACAGACACTTTAAGTGATTTGTCAAAGCCTGATCTTTCTTTGATCAAGATCGAAGTGCCAAGAGCGATATTGAGATTATTGAGATGACTCAAAAACGATGTCTCGTGATTTTTTACACCGACAAGGATCCCTGACTCGTCAACATCCAGCTGAGAAAGTATCATCTGCTCTCGTAGCATGAACTTACCATCAGCACTTGGGATGGGATCTCCGTGCGGATCGTATTTGGGGAAACCCAAGTACTCATCCAGCTTAGTGATCAACTTGTCGGAGTTGATATGTTCTAGCTCCTCAGCGATCTCATGAACTTCTTCCCAAGAAAAACCTAGCTTCTGTACTAAGAATGTCTCCCAGAGTCGATGCTTTCTTATGACAGATGTCGCGGTTTTGCTACCAGTCGGACTAAGGCGAGCTCCTTTATAGCGCTCATATATGACAAGATCTTTCTGTGCTAGCTTCTTCATCATATCGGTTACGGATGCAGCTGAAGTTTTCATATATGCTGCTATCGTATTGGTGTTAACAGCAGCTTTGGTCTTCTCATTAGCCTTGTAGATCGCTTTTAGATAGTTTTCTTCGGTTTGCGTAAGTGGACGTGTCATGTCACAAATGTAGATATTTTTAGGGTTGTCTAAAAATATATTTATAACAATATAAATAATAGATATTAACTTACGAATTGAGTTGGACAGCGCTTTTAAGTCCGACTTTCGTCAAATGAGCAAATAATAAGTGAAGGCAACGTGAAGGTCTATTGTCAAACTGTCTTCGTAATTGTAAATAAGCCTTACATTTGCCGATCTTATTTTTATATATAAGAATTTCAAATACGAAAATTTAAAATCTATAATTTAATGGGTCAGAATATCATCTACATTATACCAGCTTTTGGGGTGCTCGCACTTCTTTTTACAGCATGGAAATCATCATGGGTATCAAGCCAAGAAGTCGGCACAGAAAAAATGGCTCGCATAGCGGGCAATATAGCCGATGGAGCAATGTCCTTCTTAAAGGCAGAGTATAAAGTATTATCAATCTTTGTAGCTGCAGTTGCAGTACTTATGGCACTAAGTGGTAATAGCGAAGGTTCTTCACCACTTGTTGCCCTTTCATTTGTTCTTGGCGCTTTATGTTCTGCTGGAGCAGGGTTTATCGGTATGAAGGTCGCTACCAAAGCTAACGTCCGTACAACCAATGCTGCAAGAGATGGTCTTGGTAAAGCACTTGAGGTTGCATTTGCTGGGGGAGCAGTAATGGGACTTGGAGTTGTTGGACTCGGTGTATTGGGATTAGGGCTTCTATTCTGGTTTTATTCTAGCTATTTTGGCATAGGAGATCAAGATGCGGTGATCAAAGTAATTACAGTTCTTACTGGATTCTCATTTGGTGCATCATCTATCGCTCTTTTCGCAAGAGTAGGTGGCGGTATATATACTAAAGCAGCAGATGTAGGTGCTGACCTTGTTGGTAAAGTAGAAGCTGGTATCCCTGAGGATCATCCATTGAACCCAGCAACTATAGCAGATAACGTCGGTGACAACGTAGGAGATGTAGCAGGTATGGGCGCCGATCTTTTCGAATCATATGTAGGCTCTATCATCGGTACGATGGTGATCGGAGCAACATTTATAGGGCTAGGTGGCTTTGAAGGTACTAACGCATATGGCGGTATGAATGCAGTATTGCTTCCATTGATGTTGGCTTGCTTGGGTATCCTGACTTCTATAGTAGGTACATTCTTCGTTAGAGTGAAAGAAGGTGGCAACCCTCAGACAGCACTAAATACTGGAGAATACTTAGCCTTCTTTTTGATGCTTGTAGGTACTTGGTTCATAGTACAACAAGTGCTTCCAGATACTTGGTCATTAGGTGGTGTTGATTACACAAACAACGGTGTATTCTTCGCAGTCCTTTTTGGGTTGGGTGCTGGATTATTGATCGGTATCATAACAGAGTTTTATACAGGTACTGGTACAAAGCCTGTCATGTCTATAGTTGAGCAATCATTGACTGGCTCAGCTACTAACATTATAGCAGGTCTAGGTGTAGGGATGATGTCTACGGCACTTCCTATCATAGTACTGGCGGCAGCAATCATAGGTGCAAGTCACTTTGCTGGTTTATATGGTATCGCGATAGCAGCAGTGGGTATGCTTTCTAACACAGGTATACAATTAGCCGTAGATGCATATGGTCCGATAGCTGATAACGCTGGAGGTATAGCTGAGATGGCTGAACTTCCAAAAGAAGTAAGACAACGTACTGATAAATTGGACGCAGTAGGTAACACTACAGCGGCGATTGGTAAAGGATTTGCGATTGGTTCTGCTGCACTGACAGCATTGGCATTATTCGCAGCATTTATTACAGCTTATAATGTAGCTCACCCAGGTGATCAATTAACTGGTATCGATATTACAGATGCAAGAACCATGGCTGCACTATTCGTAGGAGGTATGCTACCATTCTTGTTCTCAGCACTATCAATGAATGCTGTAGGACGTGCCGCGATGGATATGATCACAGAAGTAAGAAGACAGTTTAAGGATATACCTGAGCTTAAGGCTGCACTTGCAGTGATGAAGAGCAACGATGGTAAGGAGATGAAGGATTGGAGCCAATCTGATCGTGATACTTTTGAAGCTGCAGATGGAAAAGCAGAGTACAGCAAGTGTGTAGATATATCTACTAAAGCTTCCATCCGTGAGATGATTCTTCCAGGACTGATCGCAGTGATCACACCTGTTGTTTTCGGTTTCTTAGGAGGCGCTCAGATGTTAGGTGGACTCCTTGCAGGAGTTACCGTATGTGGTGTTCTTATGGCCATCTTCCAATCTAACGCCGGTGGTGCTTGGGATAACGCTAAGAAGATGTTTGAAGAAGGTGTAGAAATCAAAGGAAAGATGTACTACAAAGGTTCTGATCCACATAAAGCAACGGTAGTTGGAGATACAGTAGGTGATCCATTTAAGGATACTTCTGGTCCATCATTGAACATCTTGTTGAAGTTGATGACAGTGGTAGCGCTGGTTATAGCGCCATTTATATAGATGATTTTTTCAGCCGATTTACTCAAATGAGTAGCCCGTCTGACAAAAAAAGTTATACATAAGTTAATTAGAAGTGCCCGTGAGATACCTCGTGGGCACTTTGGCATTAAAGATGTATATTAATCTAATATTAGCGTTAAAGAACAAATTGTGAACATGATAAAGATCCTCTCCCTACTTCTAATCGGTGGTCTCAGCTACACTCTTGGATCATACGTAGACCCTACAGACCCAAACAAAGAAAAAGTGATTCAAGATGCAGTGATGGGTATTTTGGATCAATATCATTATGACCCAGAGAATATCGATGATGAGTTTTCAATTGAGGCTTATGACTACTTTCTTAATTATGTAGATAGTAGACGGAGATACTATACGCAAGAGGATCTATCAAAGTTGGAACAGTACAAAACCTTGATTGATGATCAATTCAATGAAGGGTCTTTTGAGTTTTTTAATATTGCCACTGAACTCCTCGATGCAAGAGTAGATGGATTAGAATCTATATATAAAGATATCTTAAGTAAGCCGTTTGACTTTACAGTCGACGAGGATTTTGAGTTTGATCCAGAGAAAAAAGGTTGGGCTAAAAACGACGCAAGCCAATTAGAAAGATGGAGACAGCAGTTGAAGTACGATGTGTTGTCACAGTTGACATCCTTGTTAGACAAGCAAGAAAAGGCGCAGAAGAGGCTTACAGCAGGCCCACCTGAAGATGATGATACTGAAGAAACAGAAGATACACGTGAGGCAAAAGAAAAGGCTATAGAAAGAGACAAAGAGTTAGTTGCCAAATCATCAGCGCAATTAGAAATAGATTCAAGAGCTAAAGTTTTAGAAGATTATGTAAAGTGGTATAAAAGCTTTCAGAAAGTTAGAAGGTCTGATCGCTTTGAGTCTTACCTCAATACATTCGCTCATATGTTTGATCCACACTCTGATTATTTTAATCCTAAAGAGAAGCAGGATTTTGATATCAATATGGGTGGCAAGTTAGAAGGTATCGGTGCAAGGTTAAGAACAGAAGGTGATCTTACCAAAGTTGTATCGATAGTACCTGGAGGGCCAGTATGGAAGAATAAAGAAATAGAAGTGAATGATTACATTCTTAAGGTAAGACAAGAAGAAGATGAAGAATCTAGAGATGTCTTTGGTATGCGTATCGATGATGTAGTTAGTCAGATCAGAGGAAAAAAAGGTACTCATGTGGTACTGACTATCCAGAAGAAAGACGGATCGATCATAGATGTAGAGTTAGAAAGAGATGTGATCAATATCTTAGAAAGTTTTGCTAAGTCTGCAATTATAGATTTGGGCGGAGTGATCAACAATATCGGATATATAGACCTACCTAAGTTTTATAGTTCATTTGACGGACCTGACGGGACAAGTTGTGCAGTTGATGTGGCAAAAGAGATTAAAAAGCTCAAGGCAAATAATGTAAACGGAATCATTTTGGACCTCCGTAACAACGGTGGTGGTTCTCTAAGTGACGTGGTTGATATGAGTGGACTGTTTATAGAAGACGGACCTATCGTACAGGTGAAGCCACGAGAACGCAGTCCATACATTTATAAAGATGAGGATGCAGATGTTAAGTATGATGGCCCACTGATTGTGATGATCAATTCATTTAGCGCTTCAGCTTCTGAGATCCTTGCAGCGGCTATGCAAGATTATGACCGTGCAATTATCGTTGGTAGCCAATCATTTGGAAAAGGAACAGTGCAAAGGTTTATAGATCTTGATCGCGCTGTAAAGGGTAACAATGAGTTTAAACCTTTGGGTCAACTCAAGTTGACGATGCAGAAGTTTTATAGAGTAGATGGAGGGTCAACACAGTTGAAAGGAGTGAGTCCTGATATAGAGTTTCCAGATAGATTTAGACGCATCGATGTCGGCGAGAGAGAATATCCTAACGCTATGGAATGGTCGCAGCTATCTCCTTTGGAGTTTGAGCAAAATGTGTTTAAAGTACCAAATCGTGAAACGCTAAGATTGAGAAGTGAGCAGCGTCAAGCAACAAGTGATGAATTTGCATTGTTAAAAGAGCAAGGAGATTGGTATAAGGCGAGCAAGGATAAAACTTCATACTCTCTTAACTTAGATGAGCATCAAGCTTATCTTGCTGAGAAGAAAAAGCAGTCTGATAAGTACAAAGATATTCTTGGAGATGCTATTGAGACACTGCATATAAAGAATCTTCCTGAAGATATCGAAGCCATAAGCTTAGATGAAAAAACAGAAGCTACTAATCAAGACTGGCTAAAGGCACTCAACAAGGACATATACCTTGAAGAGACGATGACAATCATGAGAGATATCATCCAAGACGTCAACTATACAGCTGCACCGGTCAAACCATAGGTGACAAAATATAATTACTTAAAAAGGCTCAATGTATCACACATTGGGCCTTTCTTATTTTCAAGGAGATTACATTTGTGGGTATGGAGTATCTGTCATTAGAACAAGTGTCAAAGAGTTATGGGGAGAAGGTTCTTTTTGATAAGATCAACATGACCATAAGTCAAGGTGATAAGATCGCTTTGATAGCTCGTAACGGTAGTGGGAAGTCCACATTACTAAGAGTGATTGCAGGCTTAGAAAACCCCGAAGGAGAGAAGGCAAGGATACTCCTCAACAAAAATGTCAAGACTGCCTTCTTAGATCAGGATCCATATTTTGAACCATCAGCAACAGTAGAAGAAATCATCTTTGATTCTGATGTGCCAATGCTTAGGGCGCTACGTGATTATAATCAGGCGCTTGAGTCCGGTGATGCCGAAAGGATAGAAAAAGCCATGGCAACCATGGATGATCAAAAAGCATGGGATGCTGAAGCAAAGGGAAAGGAGATTCTCTTCCGACTACATCTCACTGACATGGATCAATCTGTAGGTACTATGTCTGGAGGTCAAAAAAAGAGATTGGCTCTAGCACGACTGATACTTTCAGAACCTGACTTTATCATATTAGATGAGCCTACTAATCATCTTGATATAGAGATGATCGAGTGGTTAGAAAAGTTTCTTTCTTCTAATCAACTTACACTGTTGATGGTAACGCATGATCGTTACTTTTTAGAAAGAGTATGTACTCAGATTATAGAGCTGGACAAGGGGCTTTTATTTCCTTTTAAAGGAAACTACTCCGACTATCTTGAAAAAAAAGCGCTACGTACCCAGCAGGACAATGTCTCTCTGGATAAGGCAAAAAAATTGTTGCTTAAAGAATTAGACTGGATCAGACGTCAGCCAAAAGCAAGAGGAACGAAAGCTAAATCTAGAGTTGGTGACTTTCATAAACTCAATGATAAGATCAGTAGTATCAAGTATGAAGAAGTATTTGAGATAGAGGTAGACTCTGCGAGATTAGGAAAGAAGATCTTAGAATTTACGGATGTTCATAAGGCCTTTGGGGACAAAGTGATATTAGAAGAGTTCTGGTATAAGTTTCAAAAAGGAGAACGCGTAGGTATAAGTGGTCCTAACGGAACAGGAAAGACCACTTTTGTAAATCTGTTGGTCGGCAATATCAGACCTGATAAAGGCAAGAGAATAGAAGGGGAGACTGTACAGTTTGGTTACTACACTCAAGAAGGCCTTCATGTAGAATCTGACAAAAGGGTTATAGATGTCATCAGAGATATAGCAGAATATATCCCTTTGAAAAAAGGCTTGAAAATGAGTGCTGCGGCCTTGCTTGAAAACTTTATGTTCTCCCGTGAGCACCAGCAAGTCTATGTCTCGCAGCTCAGTGGAGGAGAGCGGAAGAGGCTGCACCTACTGACTGTCTTAATGGGCAATCCCAACTTTCTAATCTTAGATGAACCAACAAACGATCTTGATGTACTTACCCTCAATGTTTTAGAAAGCTACCTCATGCAGTTTAAGGGCTGTTTGGTTATCATTAGTCACGACAGATACTTTATGGATAAGTTAGTAGATCACATGTTTATCTTTCAAGGTGATGGTAAAGTACAAGACTTCCTGGGTAACTATAGCCAGTGGAAAACTAAATCAACTCAAGAAAAATACAATGCAACAAATGCAAAGTCGTCAACTAAAGAAGTTGTCAAAGAGGTCGAAGAAAAAAGAAAATTAAGCTATCATGAGAAAAAAGAGATGCAGGATATCGAAACTAAAATTGAAAAACTCAATAAACGAAAACAAGAAATAGAGCAACTCTTTCTTGATGGTATACAGGATAATGCTCAGATCAACGACCTCTCAAAAGAGTTAGGTGAAATCAAATCTGAGACAGACGACATCGAGATGCGATGGTTAGAGTTGTCCGAACTTTTATAAGGATTTTAGTTTTCTCTCAAGCTGCTTCTCATAATTAGAGGAATAACCAATCATGACTGATAATATATTGCCGTTTCCATCAACTAACCAAGAATGAGGGATGCTCCTGAGATTAAGATTGGCCATGAGGTTTTGGTCTGCGTCATGCATAAATGTATAATCCCAACCATTTGTTTCGGCCATTTTTCTAGCTCGATTGACCATAGCTGGAACATCAACCGATACGGTGACAATCTCTAGGTCGTATTTTTCTTTCCAGTCATCTGCAACATTTTTAAGACCATTGAGCTCCATTCGACATGGTCCACACCAAGTAGCCCATAAGCTGATGATTTTAGGGCTTCCAGATTTTACATATTCATGAAGTGCAACAGATTCGCCTTTCTCATTCATTACAGTAGCTTCAGGAAAGGATTCTTGAGCCGAAAGTATTGTTGTTCCTAAGAGAAATATTAGCAGAATTGTGTGTTTGAGGATAGGCATGGCTGTGGTGTTTATGGTTCTATTATATCAAGTATCACGAGGATACAACCCAATAACGCCCCATTATTCTAAAAAATTCTTTTAATCTACAGTTTTTGATTTCTACCTAGCAGAAACCATTGAGGGTAAACCTGTGGAAATGTTAGTAAAGATGAAGCTCTTTTTCACCTACATTCATCTCAATTGGAAGATGATTTTGCTGTGGTGGAAAGGGACAAGTAGCATGAGGAGTAAAAACGCATGGCGGATTAATCAGCTTATTAAAGTCCAATATCACGTTTCCCTCTTTATCGGCCTTTTTGGGATAGAGATATCTGCCGCCGCCATACGTAGTTAGACCAGAGGTTAGGTCAGATATCATGATGAAGTAGGTCTCATCATCATTATCAAGTGCAGCAAGTATGTACTCTTGCCCTGCGAGATTAAAAGATAGGTAAGCGGCTACTGGGTTACTTATTTCCTGATCAAGGATATTCTTATAGGTGATGGTATCTGATAGGTTGGGCTGATTTATGACCACGGCTTTGACGCGATAGCTTTCATCGGTAGGGAAGTAAGGTATACTTTGTAAGGCCTTACGAGTCTGACTGAGAGTATCCTTGACTCTGAGGTAATATCGATCGCCTCGTTCGAGGATGTACCATTGTAAGCTGCCAAATGTGCTCAAAGTTGGACCGTCAGGATGTAGATCGGTTTTGAGCGGAGCGACATGGTTAAGTATGCCATCGACATATACTTCCTTGTTTTTAAAGGTCTTTTGGATCAAAGAAGTATCTGTCTTCTCGATATGACCGAAGCTTGAAGGGGCATTAGCGATCATAAAGTCGTTGGTATCACTTGCTCCAAAGTAGCTTAATGTGTTGCGGAGCCAAAATAACCCTACAACCGAAGGCCAGCCATAAGGCTCTTTGAGCTCGGCTAATCGATCAGCTCTCCATTGGACGATCTCCTTTTCATAAGGCGATTGACAAGCGCCGAGCATAAACAACATACTTACAACCAGTATACGCATGACTTTGGATAAATTATTGCATTAAGTTATTGATAAGATACATCAGTTGCCGACTCAATATATACATACCAGTATTGATGGCAGAGCGCTAAAATTAAGCAATCTGGAGAAAGTCTTATACCCCAGTATAGGAATAACTAAGGCTCAAGTCATCCAGTACTACCTTGATGTGGCGCCGAGTTTACTCAGATATATAAAAGATCGGCCGCTTACAGTGATAAGGTTTCCAGATGGGGTGGAAGGCAAGAGTTTTTATTCTAAAGATAAACCAGCTTGGACTCCTGATTGGATACCGGGACTTAAGATCCAGCACGAAGAGAAGACGATAGACTACTTGATCCCAATTGATAAACCATCCATCGTATGGCTCGCTAATCTAGCTTGTCTCGAGCTTCATCCTACCCAGTTTATCCGACACAATGATATGAAGCCTGACTTTTTTGTTGTAGATCTGGATCCTGATGAACAATTGAGCTTTGCTCAAGTTAAAGAAGCGGCTTGGCAGATACGAGATTTTTTAACCCAATATGACTATACGGTTTTCTTAAAGACTTCAGGGGGTAAAGGTTTACACTTGTATATTCCGATTATTGCAGAAGCGACCTTTGACGAGATGATTGATTCGCTCAAGTCAATTATAAAAATATTCATCGCTCAACACAAGAATCTCTATACACTTAATGTCAGCAAAGCACAGAGAAAAGGAAAAATTCTAATTGATATATATCGTAATTATCTTTCTAATACGACGGTAGCTCCTTTTAGTTTAAGAGGTAAAAAAGGAGCGCCGGTGTCATTGCCGATCCTTTGGGAGCATCTGGAAGATTTAGAAAAGTCGAGTCAATACGACATCACTAATTATAAAGAATACTTGGATGCTCATGGTGATGTCTGGGAGTCTTGGAGAACTTATGAGACGTCTCTACATAATCGTAGACAGCTTCATTCTGTGGATGTACCACTTGATGATCGTCTTAAGGACTATATAGATAAAAGAGATTTTAAAAAAACGGCAGAGCCTCAAGCACAGGTTTCAACTAATTATAAAGATCAATACGTTATACAATTACACAATGCTTCTAATCTGCATTATGATCTGAGATTAGAAGACAAGGGTGTGCTACTGTCCTGGGCGATCCCTAAGGGCTTGCCCTTTGTGTCTGGGCAAAAAAGATTGGCTATTCGTACAGAAGATCACCCGATCAAGTACATCAATTTTGAAGGCGTAATCCCAAAGGGAGCTTATGGTGCTGGTGAGATGTGGGTACTCCATGGAGGTAAGATATTGTGGAAGAAGAAGTCTGACAGTTCTTATCATTTTACGCTTAAAGGACCTAAGGGAGAACGTAGTTATAAGCTTTTTAAAACTGGGCAAGACGATCAATGGTTGATAGAGTGTGAGGATAATTACACCTTTGTAAATACCT
This sequence comes from uncultured Saprospiraceae bacterium, assembly GCA_937942435.1. Taxonomy (GTDB): domain Bacteria; phylum Bacteroidota; class Bacteroidia; order Chitinophagales; family Saprospiraceae; genus JAJRXG01. Next base: position 6,360 of record CALDEM010000007.1, on the reverse strand, counting down.
CTAATAAAGCAGCTCCGATGCTGGCATCTGCATCACGGACGATACCCAAGTCATCTAAGTATTCTTTTGAAGTCAAGTGGGATGGGATAAGAGTGATCATCTACTATCAAAATGATCACGTCAAAATAATAAGTAGAGGAGGAAGAGATATTACTGAACAATTTCCAGAACTGCAAATCCCAGATGTATGCAGAGTTGAGCACGCTGTCTTAGATGCAGAGGTAGTGGTACTTGATGAAAAAGGTAGGCCCATGTTTCATGATGTGATCAGTCGTATGCATAAGAAGGGCGCTAATTCTATCAATCGACTTATGTCTTCAAAGCCAGTAACATGCTATGTTTTTGATTTGCTTTCTTTAGATGGTTATGATATAATGCATGAACCGTTAAAACGAAGGAGAGCCTGGTTGAATACTATTTTGAGATCTGGTATCCAGTATCGCATGAGTGAGACATTTAAAAATGGTGCTCAACTCTTCAAGGCCATTGAACTTCAAGGTATGGAAGGAGTGATGGCTAAAGATCAAAGTGGGAGATATCTACAAGATCAACGGAGTGACAGTTGGATAAAGATAAAGTGCCGTAAATTAGAGCAGTGCACTATCATCGGATATACAGAAGGACAAGGGGATAGAGCCGGATTGATGGGTGCGATGCATTTAGTAGTATGGGAAGATGATCGCATGGTCTACAAAGGTAAAGTCGGAACTGGCTATGACCATGCTAAATTGAAAATACTCTATGAATTACTTTCATCAATGGAAGTCGTAGACAAACCTATAGATGATAAAATAGAAGAAGAACATAAAACAACTTGGATAAAACCAGAGCTTAGTTGCGAGATTGAATACGCGACGCTTAGCTCAAATGGAACATACAGAGAACCAGTATTTATAAAATTAAATGAAGAATTATGAGATCGATTTGGAAGGGCCATATTAGATTTTCTCTAGTGACGATACCTATACAGATATTCAATGCAGTCAACAGATCAAGTACCATCTCTTTTAACCAACTTCATAAAGAAGACATGGGTCGAGTGTCATATAAGAAGGTATGTCGGACTTGTAATGAAGAGTTAGGCATGAAAGATATTGTAAAAGGATACGAATATACAGATGATCAATACGTAGTCCTTGAAAAGCAGGAGTTGGATGGCATCAAATTAAAAAGTACAAGAGCTATTGATATAGAAGCTTTTGTGGATCTACAAGAAGTTCATCCGAGCCGATTTGAAGCTGTCTACTTTGTCGGCCCTAATGGAGACGTTGCAAAGAAGACTTATGGGCTATTCTGTGAAGTACTTAAAAAGTCAGGTAAAGCGGGAGTTGGTAGGATTATTCTAAGAGATAAAGAAGATGTCGTTTTATTAAAGGCCGAAGATAACGGCATGATCATGTACAAACTTAGGTTTCCTGATGAGGTAAGATCTTTAAAAGATGTCCCTGATACGGATGGTATCGAAGTAGATCAAAAACAATTAGCTCTAGCCGAGACCTTAGTTGATTCTTTAGTGATGAGTTTTGATGAGGTTGACTTTCAAGATCGATATAAAGATGCGCTTATGGAGTTGGTCAATGAAAAGATCGATGGTAAGGATGTAGTAAGTATAAGTGATGAAAAAGAGGAGCGCCCCGTTATAGATATCATGGATGCTCTCAAGGCAAGTATAGAGCAAGCAAAGAACGTCAAGAAAGGAGCATAGATGTTTGACATACTTTCTTGGAATATAAGGCAAGGTGGAGGATCCAGACTATCTAAGATTATAAAATCAATAGAAGATCTAAAACCTGAAGTTGTTGCACTAAGTGAGTATCGTAATAATAAGTCTGGTATCCAATTGAGAACTTACTTGTTAAGATTGGGGTATAGATATCAGGTGGTGTCTCACGCTGACCGAGATGTCAACTCAGCTATACTTGTGAGCAAATATCCTTGTTCGCAATCTATATTTCCAAAGTGTGATGAAAACTATGATCATAGTATCGTATGTGGCAGAATGCCAGTTTTTGATATATACTCCGTTTATTTTCCGCATAAGAAGAAACATAAGCTTTTTGAATTTTTGATTGAAGAAGAGCTTAAAGTTGATCGCCCTGCTATCATAGTTGGAGATTATAATACTGGCAAAAATCACATTGATCAAGTTGGTAATTCTTTTTGGTATACGGATCAATTACTTGATTTGGAAAAATTGGGTTACGTTGACGCTTTTAGATATGTCCAAGGTGATGTCAAAGAGTATTCGTGGTTTAGTCATCAGGGGAACGGATATAGATACGATCATTCTTATGTGAGTGAGGCTTTGCTCCCTTTTATTTCTGATTGTAAATATTTGCATGAATGGAGAGAAGGAGGTCTTTCTGATCACTCTCCAATGTTGCTTACATTAAAAGTATAATTATGTCTGAGTATAAGGTGCATCAGGTTTCGAAAGATGAGCATATCCACGAGATTTTATCATTACAATCACTTAATCATAAAGCATCATTATCCTCGGAGGAAATTACACGAGAAGGCTTTGTTACCTGTGAGCATGATTTTGCTTTGCTTAAAAGGATGAATCATCCCTGTCCTCATATCATAGCGACCTTAAAAGATAAAGTAGTAGGTTATTGTTTAGTCATGTCTGCTGAACATCGTGATGAGCTAGAGGTGTTGCAGTCAATGTTTACAATGATTGAAAAACAAACTATCGATGGCCATTCAATAAAGACAGCGGATTATATAACTATGGGTCAAGTCTGTATAGACAAACAGCACAGAAGAATGGGACTATTCAAGAAAATGTATAATCACTTTAGAGAGCAACTGTCTTCTCATTACAAATACTGTATGACTGAAGTGGCAACATCTAATACCAGATCATTGCAAGCCCATGAAGCCTTAGGTTTTAAGAACTTGTTGAGTTATAAAGCAGATGATGGCAAGGACTGGGAGCTGATTGTTTGGGATTGGTCTTGATGATTTATTCTAAGAACCACTTCCAATCTTTTGTTCTAAAACTTGAAAGAGCCCATATAGGGACGATCATTAATGTGAGAAACTCATGTGTTCTAAAAGCCTCGCTAAACAAGTTAGAAATCGAAAGCCATATTGAGCTACTTGGTTTTAGAGTATCCATGTTAGCATCAAAGAGAGCTGTATACTTCATCGATAAAAGAATAAATACAAGAAGACTACCAATTGCCAGACTGAGCAGCTTTCTTTTCCAACTGATGGGCGAAGCTATGATTAGTGCTATCAACATGATAAATGGCCCGAACGCTGTTACCCTTGCGTTTTGATTAGAGATTACATGTGGTTTCACAGCTCTCTTATTGGCTGCCATTTTATATTCTTGAGCCGAGTATATGTATATAGAATAATCAAATTCTTCTGCTGGACCTTCGTAACTTTTAAAGTCCGTCCTTACAGTTGGATGGAACATGTTTAAAGTCATTTGTTGGAAAGCGTTATATATCGGCACTCCAACACTTCGGGCAGATTTCACATATGACAATGACGAAAGAGTCAGGTATCCTACTAAGAAGATCAGTAGAAACTTGAAGATATTTGGCATATTTTTCATGATGCCTTTGTTATTGCAGATTGCGTAATATTAGAAGCCCATCTCATCCAATAGATCCATATCCCAACTGTGAAGACTATAAAAATAGCTTGCCAAAAATCAACATGCATAAAATCAAAAAGAGACGGAACGTGGATGCCTGTAAGGAAGAGTGTTACTATTCTAATTATGTTAAGGATAAAAATTGCTAGGAGGCCAAAGAGAAGTCCTTTCCATCGAGCTTGCCATGCAATTGGAAATATCGAAACGGACACCGCATATAATATCGCCGGAGCAATCGCATCACAACCTTCTTCTATACTTACAGAAAAGGCATTTGACGAAAGTAACTCTCCAGTAGCTGTCACGCCATACCCAAGGATGTTAAGGAGGAATGCTGAAACACCAGAATATACTGATAAGATTGGTGCTCTAAATGAACTGAACCAAACCATGTTGGTGATCAAGTAAAAACCCAGACATATCAAAAGAAAACTTCCTGCAAATATTAGAACTGGTTTTCTTTCATTCCATTCGCTTGTTTGGACTGATTTACTGGCTTTAGTATTTTTTTTGCTCCCTTTCTTTTTCTTAGCCATGCGACAAGTATGATTGTTAGATGTACATTTTAGATTGATCGAGATTACATAACTCTACTAATAAGTCCGCAACCTTGTCTGTTGTATCATTTAAAAATTTTGCTCCTTTTTCTGCTGTCGATTTTGAAGGATCACCTATACCTGTATCCTCACTTACCAATGACCATCTTCTTTCTGCCCATGCCCACCCTTCATTAATACCTGAGACAACTGAGGACTTAGCATCTCCGGGTCCTGCTGATTGTAGATCTATCCACTCAGGGTATAGATGCATCATAACAGAAGTCTCCATCTCATCAGCATGATCTCCTTTTTCTTCAAAGTAGTCGTATTTGTCAACAGACTTGAACCAATCACAAAATGAAAGGAACATATGTGGTGCTTGTGCTCCAAGCTCTCTCAGAAGAGGCTTGAAGTTGTTTCCGCCATGACTGTTGAGCACTAACATTTTATTGATCCCGTGATTACCAAGGACTTCAATCGTATCACTTAAGATGGCCATCTGAGTAGTCGGATAGATATTCATATCAAGCTTGATATCCATCTGACCGGTATTTACTCCAAAAGGTATAGTAGGTAGAACTATAAAACGCTGATCTTTTTGATAGGCTTTTTTACCAGCCTCTGCGGCTATGTAATCCGCTTCATAGATATCGGTGCCATATGGCATGTGATAATTATGCGCTTCACATGCGCCCCATGGGAGAATCGCAAGCTCAATATCTCGACTTTTAATCTCTGCCCAAGTACATTCTGATAAGATATATGGTCTCCGCGTCATTTAGTAGCGTAATAAAGTACAATAGGATCCGTCGGTTGGGATAAAAAAGGGCGATACCGAAAGATATCGCCCCCGTCTTTTTGGCCAATCATATTACCTTCTCAGGTGTAAAAAATTGACCAATGGATCTAATGATGAAAACGTTCGGTAAAGAAAATGTTTATATTATACATATCCAAACTTATAATGTAAAATAACTTATCATATGTTAGATAAGAGATTTATGGTGTTATAAGAGTTTGTATAGGTTGAGAGCGTACTAGATGAGCCTTTATGGCATATTCTTGATCAAGCTCAACTACCATCACCTAAAACTAAAAAAGACCTATCACAAGTGATAAGTCTTTTTGTAGTCGGGGCGGCAGGATTCGAACCTGCGACCCCCTGTTCCCAAAACAGGTGCGCTAATGCTGACGACATGCACAGCATGTATCAGCATCCTGACAAGCTTTAGCTTCGTCAGGGCCGGACATATTAAGAATACTTTTGAATGAATTTGTTCAAACGGAGTTTCGAGAGGTTTTTAAGTTTTGACTCAAGCTTTACAGCTTCAGATCTAGTGTTCTTATTGATCTGAATTTTCAAGATCCAAGGCCTAAAGTGCTTAGTTGAGGTTACTCTTCCTGCGTTATGTCTATCTAGCCTATCCGTTATATCACTTGTCTGCCCGACATAGAATTTATCATGAACTTCAGAATAAAGGATATAGACCTGAAACACTATAAGTACTGTTGATTGATCACCTAAAACTAAAAAAGACCTATCACAAGTGATAAGTCTTTTTGTAGTCGGGGCGGCAGGATTCGAACCTGCGACCCCCTGTTCCCAAAACAGGTGCGCTAACCGGACTGCGCTACGCCCCGAGTAGAAGTTGTTTTTTATTAAAACTCCTTCAATATTAATTCTTAGATGCGGTGAGAGGGGGATTCGAACCCCCGGAACAGTCTCCCGTTCACATGTTTAGCAAACATGCGGTTTAAGCCACTCACCCACCTCACCTAGTGAGCTCTTAATCGAGCTAGATATGAGGCTTTCTCATATCGGCCTGCAAAGATATGCTTTCCGACCTTCTACGCAAGATGTAAGAGTGCATATTCTTTACAAATGCATGTTTTTCTCCTTGATCATATTAGACTTTATTTTACATTATAAATTTGGATATATGTGTTATTAGCTCTTTCTTTACAATACGTTTTCATCATTAGATCCATATTGGTCAATTTGTTACACCTGAGAAGGTAATAATGTTGACCAAAAAGACGGGGGCGATACTTCATGTATCGCCCTTTTTTTAGGTGCTATTATTCACTATAACACACCGTCTCCAGTATATAATGCCATATCTTGCAGCCTCTTATGGACTATAAAGAAGTCGGTCGAAAAGTACTCTATTTCCTGTTTGATCCATTGGTGCATCTTATCAGGAAACT
>CALDEM010000006.1 GCA_937942435.1 uncultured Saprospiraceae bacterium | reverse complement strand
TCTGACTGTGCCATTTGCACGGTATGTCGTCATGCATCAGAATGACATACAACTGCCTTTTAAGCGCTATGCTATAGAACCCGTGTGGAGAGCAGATCGTCCACAGAAAGGAAGGTATCAAGAGTTCTATCAGTGTGATGCAGACTTTGTAGGCACTAACAGTTTAATGTGTGAGGCTGAGTTGATCTTGCTGATCGATGAAGTGTTTACAAAACTTGGATTCCCTGTTACGATAAAGATTAATAATCGCAAAGTGCTTTCAGGCATTACTGAGGTATGTGGATTATCTGATCACTTTGTGAACTTTACAGTTGCTATAGATAAACTAGATAAGATTGGAAAACAAAAAGTAACAGAAGACTTGATTGGGAGGGGCTTAGAAGAAGGTTCAGTTAATAAAGCATTAGAACTGATCGAAGCAAAGAGCTTATCAGAATTAGAATCTTCATTAAAAGGTTCTGATATAGGTATGCAAGGGATAGCAGAGCTCAGAGCCTTTCATAATTATCTCGATCCAGTAGGTCTAAAAAATGATATAGAGTTGGATGTTACGTTAGCTCGAGGATTGAATTATTACACGGGATGCATCATAGAAGTCAAGGCTAACAATGTTGAGATGGGTAGTATCACTGGAGGAGGGAGATACGATGACTTAACAGGTGTGTTTGGATTGAAGGATGTGTCAGGAGTTGGGATATCATTTGGTGCTGAGCGCATCTATGACGTTATGGAAGAGTTGGATCTTTTTCCAACTGATCAATTGCAAAAAGCAAAAGCAATTGTCCTTGCGATGGATGACGAAGCACATAAATATGCCTTTACTCAAGTTTCTAAAATGAGGACAGCAGGCATCAACATCGATCTTTATCCAGAACCTGCCAAGTTTAAAAAGCAGATGAAGTTTGCTAATCAAGGTGGATATCCATTTGCAATTATAATCGGCGATGAAGAAGTAAGTAGTGGAGAGATGACTGTTAAAGATATGATCACTGGGGATCAGTCAAAGTTGACCACTGATCAAGTGATAGAAAAGTGGATGTAATCATGAGTAAGTACACTTCGCTATCAGATATCCAAGCAGCTTTGAAAGATGGCTCTACCACTATGGTAGATGTAGTTCAGTCTTATCTACAAAGGATCAAAGAGACTAACCATCTTAATATATATGTGGAGGTCTATGAAGAAGAAGCATTTGCGAAAGCCAAAGAACTTGATCGAAAATTAGAAAAAGACCCTTCATGTGTAGGAGGACTCTTTGGGGCTGTTGCCAGTATAAAGGATGTTCTTTGCTATAAGGACCATAAGCTCACGGCAGCTTCTAATATCCTTGGTTCATTTACATCACAGTTTACAGCAACTGCTGTGCAGAGGCTCTTGGATGAAGACGTGATCATCATAGGAAGAACCAACTGTGACGAGTTTGCTATGGGTAGTACTAACGAACATACGAGATATGGTCCGACACTCAATGGTTTAGATGAGTCGAGAGTGCCAGGCGGATCGAGTGGGGCAGCGGCTGTGAGTGTAGAGCGAGATACTTGTCTGATAGGAGTGGGAAGTGATACAGGCGGAAGTGTAAGGCAGCCTGCGGCATTTTGCGGGATCTATGGCATGAAACCCACCTATGGTAGGATCAGTAGATATGGCTTGATTGCTTATGGGTCTTCATTTGATCAGATTGGTTTGCTTACTAAAGATGTAGATACGTTGTCCAGAGCATTGACTGTTATGTCAGGTCCAGATCCCATGGATGCAACTTGCTTGAGTATAGAAGCCCCAGCTATAGCAAGCGCTGATCAAGCGTCAAAATATAAGATCGCATATATACCTGAAGTGCTGAATCATCCAGGTTTAAAACCAGAAATCAAAAAGGGTTGTGAAGAGGTTATAGAAAATCTAAAAGAGCAAGGACATGGCTGCGAAGCGATTGACTTTGATCTGTTATCATATTTGGTGCCAACTTATTATGTACTAACCACTGCTGAAGCCTCCTCTAATTTAAGCCGATATGATGGTATCAGATATGGCCTTCGGGCTGATGATGTCGAGGACTTGGAAGAGCTCTATGAGAGAAGCCGATCTGAAGGTTTTGGAACTGAAGTAAAGAGAAGGATCATGATGGGTACATTTGTTTTAAGTGTTGGCTACTTTGATGCCTACTTCACCAAAGCGCAACAAGTAAGGACGTTGATCATCCAAAGATTGACTGAGGTATTTAGCAAGTTTGATTTTATCGTGATGCCTACAACAACAGATATAGCATGGCCGATTGGTGAGATGATTAAAGATCCAGTATCGATGTACTTGGCAGATGTATATACCGTGCTCGCTAATCTCGGGGGATATCCGGCTATTTCGATTCCTAAGTCTTCAGAGGGCTTAGATATGCCTTTTGGTATCCAAGTGATGAGTGACAAGTGTACTGAAGCACAACTTTTGAGTTTTGCGAAGCAGCTCTCAATCAGTTAGGGTATTGTAAAGTGGCTTGCTTACTCTGAGCCTAAGACATCTATCACATACTAATACCATCTATCCCAGTCGTTTAATGGTTCAATTTCTTTTGAAGTAGTAAGGTTTAGAAGTGTTTGACTATGATTTATACTGATTTTCATAGGAGTTAACCCCACAAATAAGCTAAATCTTAACCCTTTAAGAGGTCTTGGTATGGAGTTTGCAACTCAGTTAGAGTACGATATATATTATGAATTATTAATATGTGTTAAATGGAGAATCACACTAGGGAATACTCTATATTTGCACACGATTTAGTTAACATATGTATATCTAAATTTATATGAAGAAGAATATTTGGGAGATATAATCCCCGTTTTCCAGAATTATCTTCTCCATATAGGCATTATAAAAGCCGATTGAAATAAATATTTACCCATGAACAAAACATTGTTTATCACAGTGAGAGCTGTGATAATAACGTCATTGTTTGCTCTTTTTGCACCATCAGCCATCTCCAATGGAGATATGTCTTCCTACACTGAGGTTAGCAAAATTGAATTGAAACAACGCATAGAAAGCCTTCACTCGGAGGTAGATCTACGCTATACTGATGAAGTACACCAGATCATCAACACATATATAAAGAAGTACCGACGCGGGAGTGAGCGGTTACTGGGCTTAAGTGAGCAGTTTTTTCCTTTATATGAGGCTGAGTTTCAAAAGCAAGGATTACCAGCAGAATTAAAGTACCTATCAGTTATTGAGTCAGGCTTAAAGCCAAATGCATTATCTACATCTGGTGCCGCAGGACTATGGCAGTTTATGAAACCTACAGGTAGATTATATGGTCTACGGATCAATAGTACTGTGGATGAAAGACGAGATCCTATCAAATCTACTCAGGCTGCTTCAGAATACCTCAAAGACTTATATCAACAATTTGGTGATTGGACATTAGCACTGGCTGCCTATAACTGTGGTCCCGGTAACGTACGCAAAGCGCTAAGAAGAAGTCAAGAAGAAGAGTTTTGGTCTATGAAGGGTAGAGGATATCTACCGAAAGAAACACGCAGATATATACCTAAGTATGTAGCGATGAGCTACTTGATGAACTACTCGCATACACACAATCTTTATCCAGAATATGATGAGATCAATAATCTAGCAACTGTTAAGGTTTATGATTATACATCATTCACTGACATTAGTAAGATCACAGGCATTGACAAAGCGACAATTGCGAAGTTTAACCCAGCTTTTACAAAGTGGTATATACCGAGATCCACAGAAGGATATTATTTGACCTTGCCACAAGGGGACCTTTATTACTACTTATCTCAAGTAGGAGGATTTGAAAACTTATTGGACCTCGGATATGATTCTTCTACTTTGAGAGGGAGGTACATGCTTTATGGAGCGATGAAGAGAAAGTTATCTGAGATAACTAGATTGGACAAATCTCCTTATAGTTTGCATATCACTTCGACAGGTAGCAGTCCTGTTGACCTACCACAACCTATGACTGTGGAGATGTCATCATTAGCTGTATTATCTCAAGAAAGAGATGACCTCTATCAGTTAAGACCTCAGGAGTCACTGATGGATGTTGCAGAGCAATATGATATCAAGCTCTCTACACTACTGAAGCTTAATGACATAGATCCTAATCTACCACCACAACAAGGTCAAAAGATAAGGCTAAAATAGAGGTGTCCCTTATCGCCTTATCTGTTTACTACTATGATGGGTTGTACGAAGTTAATATCGTCACCCTCGCATTGTATCGTATACATACCATCTATAAGCCCACTTAACTCTATTCGTGTTTCGCCTTGAGCGACATCTGATTGAGTACTGATGAGTTTTCCAGTATTACTTAAGACTTTGAGTGTCTTTATAGGTTTGTCACTTTTGATATTTACAAAGTCTCTCGCTGGGTTAGGGTAGAGCGATATCCCGCTGGCCAGTGGTTCGTTGGCATTACAACCATTCGATTTTGTATAATTATAAAGTAGCCTAACCAAGAGATCATTGAGTTTTTCAACTTCAAAATCTTGAACTACTGGATCAAGATGTGGGTTGCCGATACCACTATGATCAGTTATGAACACATAGGTACCGTTAGTTGCTATGGCCATAAACTTCATCAAGAACTCAGTCTGCCTATTGATCCCACTTGCTGTGATAGGGATAATCTTAATCCCTTGTTTTGCAGCATCTGAGATCTGCTTTTGCAGTTTGCTGATGACTTGAGCATCATGATGTGGAGGAGCATCGAGCAACAAAAATACAATTCTTGCTACCGCTTCTTCACTCCAGTCTTGCACCAGTGCTTCTCCAAGTGCAGCATCTACAGCTTCTGGATAATCACCTCCACCTTTTGCACTTTGCTCGCTTATGAAGTTGATTGTTTTGGTTGCATCTGCGTCTAAAGGTTGTACTCGAGTTACATAGTCATCTGTTGAGTCTCTATAGAAGACCGCTCCCATACGTACATTGAGACTAGTATTAGAAGTAAGGCTTCTGTTGATGACATCTTTAAGTTCTGATTGAAGGTACTTTATCTCATCACCCATCGATCCAGTCGCATCTACTGCAAAGACAATATCGACATTAGGAGAGGTTCTGCATTCTATATCTATATCGATGTGGTTCACTCCTTGTGCTGTTGTCTTTAGATCTTTTATAGTTTTTACCTTTTTTCCAACCGTGATTCGTGCGTCCACAGTTTCAAAAGATTTTTCTCGGCTATTCATATCAGCCCATAGCTCTGTTCTACCACTGTTGTCTGTTTTGGAAGACCATAGTACAGTCCCATTTTGAGCCAATAGTTCTACTTCTGCATCTTGTATAGGCAGCTCATAGCTGTTTCTTAAAAAGACTGAATACCTAGTACGTGGATACAACTGCCAGTGAGACTGCATGTCGTTATAATCTTGGTTGGCAAGAAGGTCTTTCCAATCTTGCCAGTTGTTGAGGTCATTCCATTCGGCAGCAGTAAGTTGGCCTGCAGAAGTGTTAACCGCTTCATCTTTAACTCTTCTTGGTGGTGCCGGCATACTCTCCATAGTTGCTGGTTCTCCACGTCTTTTAGGAGTTGACCTACTCATACCTACTCTGCTATCCATCACTGCAATCTCGGCAGATTTAGATACGATCCTATCATCACGGGCTGGTGCTCGAGTGTGGGTTGACATTTCTTCATCTAATAAGATAGGCGATAGTTCTAATAAAACTTCAATCTCTTTTATCTCATTAACTGATATCTTTTGAGATACATATCCGATACCATTGATGTCTAAAGTAACTGGCAAGGTTGACTCTGTGGTTATAGAGAAAGATCCATCCTCTTTAGTAACAACCATGCTGGTTGTACCAGAGACCGACACTTCTGCACCTACGAATGGGTCACCAGAAGGAAAGCGTACAACCCCTGACAAAGTAAGATCAGCTTCTCCTGCTGTTTCACTTACTTCATTTGCGACAGCGATATTATCTTCTTCAACTAAAACTGCTTGTTCTGCAGATTTGCAACATGTAACAAATGATAGCATGCCGAGTAAAGTAAGCATCTGAAGGGCTATGATGATATTTCTCATAAAAGACTATAATTGCAATGTGGATTAATGAATACGAGTATATTTTAAAATTGAAAGACACACCTACTCGAGCATGCCGTTACCATTAAGACGCTATTTTTATACAAATGCATAATCGACTTTAGAAAAAGATATTGGAAGACAAACAATTACTAGCAAAGTATAGATCTACAAAAGATCAAAAGTACATCTCTCAGTTGTACAAACGCTATATGCACCTTGTCTTTGGTAGTGCTATGAAGTACTATAAAAATGAATCTGATGCAGAAGATGCGGTAATGGATATATACGAGAAGATAGTAGTTAAAACACTGACATCTGATGTGAGCTACTTTAAGTCATGGCTGTATACTGTAACACGTAATCACTGTCTAGAAAAACTTAGAAAGATAGGGACTCATGCACCTAAAAAAGCGCAAGCCGAAAGCATGTTTTATGAAGATAGTTTTCATCCAGATGCCTATGATGTAGGCAAACAAAAGGATGAGCAGGTCAATGTCCTTCATGACTGTATCAATCAGTTAGAGTCTTTGCAAAAGACCTGTGTTGATCTCTTTTATTTTAAAAAGTTGGCTTATGCTGAGATAGCGGAGCATCTCAACCTAAAGATTGGTCAAGTGAGATCTCGTATCCAAAATGGGAGGCGCAATCTCAAGATCTGCTTAGAAAAAAACACGCCAATACATTAAGCGAGCCGATCTTTGTTGGCACTAACAAAGCTCTTCCAGTCTTTATGTTTTGTTTGATTGGACAATCCTCCAGGTCTTGACAATCGTTGGAAGTGACATACAGCAGTAGCTAATGCATCAGTAGCATCTAGATATTTGTCATCAAGGACGATGTTCATCCTACTTTTTAACATGGCCGCTACTTGTTCTTTAGATGCGTTGCCACTTCCTGTTATAGCTTGCTTGATCTTCTTTGGCGCGTACTCATGTATCTCTAGACCCATCGTCATGGCTGCCGCCATAGCTACACCTTGTGCCCTTCCGAGTTTGAGCATCGACTGGACATTCTTGCCATAAAAAGGTGCCTCTATGGCCAGATGAGCAGGCAAGTATGTCTCTATCACCTCCTGAAGTTGAAGAAAGATCTCCTTAAGTTTTGTCTGATGATCTGCACACTTCCGTAAATCGAATATGCCTGAAGTAATCATCTTACAGTCACGCCCTTCTGATACTATGATGCTATAACCGGTGATATTTGTGCCTGGATCTACGCCAAGGATTTTGATAGGATGTGATAGCATGACTTATAAACGACAGAATGCCCATTCAGTTGTTTGTTAAGATATCTGAAATATAAATGAGCGAGTGTTTGATTGGTCTCATCTTTCTAATGGGATTAACTCAGATTAATATTTTGGTAGTCATGGTATACTACCAAATCGAAGGTTGAATGAACATAGAAGATAAGATATATCAGTATTAAATTTTGCTAAGGCCAATCAAGCGTTAAAATATAAGTTCTAATTATGACGTGATTTAGGCAGCAAATGTCCTTAACAGAGCGTTAAATAAGAGAAGACTTTTTTGCCGATAGGCTACTTATTTATTACATTTAAGCATGAGCTTTGTAATTAGGGTTGATAAAGATCTGGGATATCTTGAAGCGTGTATGCGTAACGAGAGATGGGCACAAGAACTCCTTTATAAGGATTTCTACTCATCTATGATGCCACTCTGTCAACGCTATGCTACCAACAAAGAGGATGCTTTAGATATAATGCATGAAGGATTTATCAAGGTGTTTAAGCACGTTCATAAATACCAAATGGGTACATCTCTCAATGCATGGATTAAACGTATCATGATCAATACAGCTATTGATTACTATCGAAAAGCTGTACGTCGAAGGACGGAAGATCTGGATACTGCCTATTCAGTAAAGAGCAATGATCCTAACGCGATTAATTTTTTAGCTGCGGAAGAGATCATTGAGTGTTTACGAGAATTATCACCTTCGTATCGTGCGATCTTTAACCTTTACATAATGGAAGGGTTCTCGCACAAAGAGATAGCAGCACGGCTAAATATCTCTGAAAGTACGTCAAGGTCTAACCTTGTAAAAGCTCGGGCAAAACTAAGAGCATTGTTGATAGCGAAGAGCGCAGATTATGCGAAACGATAGATTAGACGATAAAATAAAAGAACTACTTAATAACACCCAAGAGGACTATGATACCTCATCTTGGGATAAGTTGTCCCAACGCCTCGACAACGATAGCGACTTAATAGACGCTTCTTCCGAAGACTTTATCCCTATAATAAAAGAGAAGTTAGAAAATCAAAAGGCAAGTGTACCTGAGGAACACTGGTCTATGATGAGCTCAGAATTAGACTATATAGAAGAGCGAAGACGTCGTTTATACATCGTGAAGTTCTTAGAAGCCGCGATTATTCTGTTGCTGGTATTTACGTACTTTCATTACACATGGTATGGTCCAGCGGTTGAGATGGACATGGCTTACATAGAAGATATCAAAACAAGCAGCGAAGACCCAACTAAGGTCAGTGCTATGCTTGGGTTTTCAGATGTTCAAAGAGATAAGGAGTTGACGATTGGTCTCGACAAAGTTGTTACGAGTCTACGTCCTCTAATTGCCCCACCAAGTACTATAGGAGGGTTAGAACTGCAGCTTGATATGACTGTATCTCCTGCATCCTTAGCAGAACAATACACTAGTACTGTTAAAGTCTCACCCTTGGAAGATATCAATGTTGATCGACTTAGATCTTCAGCAAAGGCGGTTATAAGTCTTGATATAGAACCATTAAATGTAGATCCGGAACTGCCTTATCTAGTAATGGCAGAGACAGAAGATACTAAAGTTTATACTGATCAAGGCTGGTCGATTGGCTTACCGATATCGTATGATGTTAACTTTATCAATACTAATCTAAATCTCGGATACCTGAGCAATCAGATAGAGTCTGGACTGGGTGGTAGATCATATGGCGTTTCACTGGGTTATCGTCTAAAAAACATAGAAGTAGAGTCAGGCTTGAGATATTCTGAAAAGACATTTGTCCCTGGGAGATTAACGAGTTACACTCAGACGAGTGAAGTAAGTTTTTTAGAAAATCGCCTTGATAATATGGTTATCAAGCAAGTAGAGGTACCACTACTATTTAAGTTTTATGCGGCACCTGTGAGAAACACTTCTCTTTATGGTATGCTTGGTGTGGGGATCAA
Source organism: uncultured Saprospiraceae bacterium (assembly GCA_937942435.1). GTDB lineage: Bacteria > Bacteroidota > Bacteroidia > Chitinophagales > Saprospiraceae > JAJRXG01. Next base: position 139,316 of record CALDEM010000006.1, on the reverse strand, counting down.
TGCCATAGCGCACAACCAATATCAGATCAATAGAACGATACAAACCAAAGCAAGACTATCGACAGCACCGACAAGTGATATCGTGAATCTCCAAGAGCTTCCGCAAGGACTCATAAGAGGAGGATCACTTAAGGACAACTTATTTGTGACAGGTGTCATAGGTTTTGGTATACAATCTGCGCTTACACCAGAAGTCAACTGGTATCTACAACCGCAATATCAGCATTCATTCACAGGACAGATCAACCAGATAGTTGATAGAGTCAATACCTTAAGTATAGAAGGTGGCGTAAAATTCTTATTCTAGTTTGCTAATTATTTTGATCTATCGTCACTTGTAAAGAGATATATTGCAAGAGTGACTCGAGTACCCATTATTATCATTGGAGCAGGCCCAGCGGGCTTAGCGATAGCTGGTCGACTAGACCAACTTGATATAGAAGACTATATCATTATAGAATCTGCAAATAACATAGGTTCTTCTTGGCGTAACCACTACGATAGATTGCACTTACACACTGTCAAGAAGTGGTCCCATCTACCGCACTTTCCATTTCCAGAAGCTTATCCTACATATGTCTCACGCCAACAAGTTGTAGATTACTTAGACGCTTATGCTGTCAAGTTTAATATAAAGCCCCGACTTAATGAGTCAGTAACACATATAGAGAAAGATGGAACAAAATGGAAGGTAAAAACGTCAAAAGAAGAATATCTAACTGATCAAGTCGTAGTAGCTACTGGTATCAACAAGATTCCTAATGTGCCAACTTGGCCTGGTCAAGATACATATACTGGAGAGATCACTCATAGTAAATATTATAAAAATCCTGAACCCTATAAAAATCAAAAGGTACTGATCGTAGGTATGGGCAATACAGGCTCAGAAGTGGCACTGGATCTTGCAAATCATGATGTGCCAGTGCATCTTAGTGTCCGTAGTCCGATTAGTCTGGTACCAAGAGATCTTAATGGTCGACCAGTGCAAGAGACCGCTAAGATATTGGCTAAGATACCTTTTGGCTTGGGTGATTGGTTGGGATCTCAGATTAGAAAAATCTACTTCGGTAATGTAGAAAAGTATGGATTGAGGATTTCTAAAATGCACCCTACAGTTCAACTTACCAAAACAGGTAAAACGCCTGTTATAGATCTTGGGACGATAGATATGATTAAAAAAGGTAAGATAAAAGTACTCCCTGATATCCAATCGTTTTATAAAGATGGAGTAATCACGACAGATGGTGAGCAGATAGAAGTAAGTCGAGTCATACTCGCTACAGGTTATAAAGCAGAAATCGAAAAGATGATGTCTAACGTTGAGACTATATTTGATAGTCATAACCTACCTAATCGCATCATTGGAACGGAAGCACTAGAAGGCTCATACTTTTTAGGATTTGATAATTATAAACTGGGAGGTATCCTGGGTACAATATATAATGACAGTGAAGTCATCGCGGAGCAAATCCAATCTAAATTAGAAAAACAAACATAATGAATACGCAACTTTTACTCAATGAAAGACCTGTAGGTTTCCCCTCAGAACAAGTATGGAAATTAGAAAAAACAGAAATCCCAACTTTGGCTGATGGTCAGTTATTAGTAAAAGTGCTCTACGTATCCTTAGATCCTGCTATGAGAGGATGGATCAATGACGCTCGATCATATGTACCTCCAGTTCAGCTGAATGAAGTGATGAGAAGTGGCGGAGTAGGAAAGGTTGTAAAAAGTAAGCACGGTAAGTTTCAAGTAGGAGATTATGTCTATGGTATGAGCAATATCCAAGAGTATTGTGTGACCGATGGATATGGATGGGTTAAGGTGGATCCAGAACTGATGCCATTGCCCAGATATCTTGGCACTCTTGGCATGCCAGGATTCACTGCATACTTTGGTTTATTGGATATCGGACAACCAAAAGAAGGAGAGACGGTACTAGTCTCAGGTGCTGCTGGTGCTGTAGGAAGTGTAGTTGGGCAGATCGCTAAAATAAAGGGATGTCGTGCAGTAGGTATCGCGGGAGGCGCTGAGAAATGCAGATATGTTGTCGAGGAGTTAGGCTTTGATGCATGTATCGATTATAAAAATGATAATGTCTATACTGGTATCAAAGAACACTGCCCAAAAGGTATCGATATCTACTTTGATAACGTAGGAGGAGAGATACTTGATATCGCTTTAACCCGTATCAACCAAGGTGCGCGTATACCGATCTGTGGAGCTATATCACAGTACAATAATAAAGAGAATGTAAAAGGACCCGCTAACTATCTTTCATTGTTGGTAAATGGTGCTCGGATGGAAGGTTTTGTTGTGATACAGTTTACACAACGTTATGGAGAGGCGGCTCAGCAACTTGGCCAATGGGTAGCACAAGGTGCCATCAAATCAAGAGAGCATGTAGAAAAAGGTATAGAAAACTTCTATCCTACTTTTAAGAGATTATTCTCTGGAGAAAAGCAAGGAAAGCTCGTATTACAGATTGGTGAAGACGTATAACAATTTTGAAAGTTGTCTTAGATCAAGTCTGGTCAAAATTAGAAAATTCACTTTTAGATAAGAATAGTCCTTTCAGGATTATGGTGCTTGCAACATGCGATAAAGAAGATAGTGTTAGCCAACGTTCTGTCGTTCTTAGAGCAGTTGAAAGAGATCGATCGATTACATTTTATACAGATCAAAGAAGTGAAAAGCTGAGGGTGATCAATGAGAATGATCAGGTAAGCCTTTTGTTTTATGATGCTGAAGAAAAAGTACAAGTTGCTTGTAAAGGATATGCTCGGAGCGTCGACGTTGATTCTTCTCAAATATCAAATTATAATCTTAGATCAGTTAAGGACTATACGACTACGCTGCCTCCAGGAAGCGTGATAACAAGCCCAGAATATATTAGTTACAATCATGATAAAGTATACTTTGCGATAGTGACAATTGTGTTGTCAGCTATAGACTATGTCAAATTAGGTAAAGAGTACCATGTTAGGATATCATTCAAAAAGATTGGTGACAGGTGGGAAGGACAATATTTAGTACCCTAAGGGATTGATCTATTGAGCTCTAAATAGACAAGCTGAACTATAAAAGAGATCCGTAGTCTATTAAAAATCTATGTATATAATTTTGCCTTGAGCATGCTAATCTCATTCATCTGTGGATACTTTCTTAATATTGTAGTGTCATTAATGAAAGTATGGTTCTGCTCGCAACAGATATCAAGGATAAAGTATTGGGTGCTGTAAAGACTCAGCTCTTAGAAAGAAGAGAGGAGATCATCGCAGCTAACGCTCGAGATCTTGCTGCTTGGCAAGGTGATGATCAAGCGATGTATGATCGTCTCGTTGTCAATGATAAGAAGGTAGATCTGATGGTGAAAGCTGTTGAAGATATTATAGCTGATAGCGACCCAGTCGGAAGCGTAATCTATACGCATACTCATCCCAATGGACTTAAAATAGAGAATAGAACTGCCCCTTTTGGATCAGTTATGATTATCTATGAGTCGCGCCCAGATGTGACAATCGAAGCTGCTATGGTGGCTTTTAAGTCTAACAATAAGATATTACTTAAGGGAGGTAAAGAAGCGATATATTCTAATCGAATTCTTGTTGATTGTTGGCATCAAGCGCTTGCGCAGAATAATCTTTCTACAGAGTGGGTTCATCTCTTAGAACTTAGAAGAGACGAGACTCAAGCTTTCTTGAAAAACCCAGATAGACCCCTTGACTTAATCGTACCAAGAGGAGGTGAAGGACTGATCTCGTTCGTAAAAAATCATGCCAAATGCCCAGTGTTAATCAGTGGTAGAGGCAACAACTTTTTATATGTCCATGACGATGCATCTTGGGAAACAACAATGTCTGTTGTAGTCAATGCTAAAACCGATAAGATATCAGCATGCAATGCGCTTGATAAAGTCTTGATCAATAAAAACTTACCTCAGTTGGGTCAACGCTTGGATCACTTAATTGAAAAATTAAAAGAAGCCAATGTTGATATTCTAATTGATCACTCTGTAAGTGATGCGCTTAAGAGCCAAGAGCAAGGCGGTCAAGATCTATCATCAGAATGGAGTGAAGAATATCTCGCCATGAAGATCGCAATTGGACTGGTGGACGATCAAGAAGCCGCTGTTGCTTTGATTAATCAACATTCTGGAGGACACTCTGCTGCTATTATGACGGAGAGTAATAAAGAGGCAAGGGGCTTTATGGATAGTGTAGATGCTGCGGCTGTCTATCACAATGCGTCCACAAGATTTACAGATGGCGGACAGTTTGGTTTGGGCGCAGAGTTGGCTATCAGTACGGACAAGTTGCATCACCGGGGACCACTTGGGCTACATCAACTTGTCACTAACAAATGGTACGTATTTGGTAATGGTCAGATAAGATGATGTATAATAGAATTGTACTTAAGATCGGCACTTCCACCTTAACTCAAGGGACAACAAGAATCTCACGTGGTAAGATAGAAGATATCGCTCATCAGATCCAGCAACTTACAGAGTCAGGACAACAAGTGATACTAGTATCGAGTGGAGCGATAGCGGCAGCTAGGCAAGTTGTTAAGATGCGTAACTCGGGTTCTATAAAAGTAAAGCAAGCTTTAGCCTCTATAGGTCAAGTGCAATTGATGAAGATATATCAAGAAGTGTTTGGTGATTATGATCTTCCAGTTTCGCAATGTTTGCTGACTTATTATGATTTTAAAAATCAAGATTCTAAAGAGAATATTATAAATACAATCGAGGCTTTACTCAAGTTTAACTTTCTCCCGATTATAAATGAAAATGATACTGTGGCTACGGATGAGATCATGTTTGGCGATAATGATAAGTTAGCAGCCTTGACTGCTGTACTTTGCAAAGCTGATCTGTTGGTGCTGGCCACTGATACAGATGGTTTGTATGACTCTGACCCTAAGATCAATCCTGACGCCATGTTAATTGAAGAAGTCAAAGATCTCCAAGTGCATATCGAGCAGGTCGGAGAAAGCAAGTCAGATCAGGGCTCTGGCGGTATGAAGTCTAAACTTGTTGCTGGTCAGATTGCTCAAGAGGCATCTGTCCCTACCTGGATTTTAAATGGCAACCCGTCTAACTTTCTATTGAACGCACTTGCCCAAAAAAGCCAATTTACCAAGGTTGTAGTCTAATCGCCGATAGTACCAAGTTCTACTCCTTCTGAGTAAGCTACTTTGATTTGTTGTTTGTGGAAGGCTTCTTTGATTCTGCCATTGAGATCAAACGTCACATCCCAATAATTATCAGGATGTATATAAGGTCGTACTGTCACTATGATATTGTGACTATCAAACGTTTCAATACCTATGATAGGCTCTGGGTCGCTTAGGATCAGCGGGTAGTCTTTAAGTGCAGTCTGTATCGTCTCTTTTACTTTAGGAAAACTCTCCGCATATGGCATCGTTACGGATAGCTCTAATCTCATATGACCTTTCATAGAAAAGTTGGTGATGACATCGTCTGTCACTTTACCATTAGGGATGATGAGGGTTTTATCGCCGGGAGTGATCAGTGTGGTATTGAAGATTTGGATACTTTCTACTTTTCCAAAAAAGTCAGCTATCTGTACCCAATCACCAACTCTATATGGCTTGAAAAACACAATGGTAATACCTGAAGCAAAATTGCCCATAAACCCTTGCAAGGCCAAACCAACTGCGAATACAACACCTGCTAGAATTCCCAAAACAGCCGATACCTCAAACCCTAGTATACCAAGAGCTATAAGAATGACAATGAACTTGAGTGCTAAGGAGGCCATACTCAAGAAAAAACCATTAAGCTCAGGACCTAGATTGGACTTGGTTAATAGTTTTTCGATAAGGTTAGTTAGTCGCTTTGCTATCCACATGCCTATGATCAAGACAGCGATAAAACCTAAAAGCTTAGGTGCAAAGTCTATTAATGAGACTGTATATTTTGTAAGTGTTGCTTGCCAATCCATTTCCATTATTACTGATTGTATTTTGATAAATCAGGTGTGTTGTGCCTTTTTCGTTTTAATTCGTAATTATAAACAGCTTCTCCCAGTTTACTGAAGAATGGAAGACCTTTTTCTTCATATTCATAGTTGCCATCATTAAAGATGCCATTTCTGTTAACAAGGATAGTAGCAGTTAGAAAGTACTCTATATTGTTTTTGACATCTGCTATATAAGAACAATCTGTCAAGGTGCCATATGCCCAGCCTACTTTGTTAAATATTTTTACATGATCTGGGATAGGTTCTTTGCTATCAACGTTATAGAAAAACTTAACATAGCTATCATAGTACTCATCCGTATGATCTTTATGAAAGCTAAAGTCAAGAGGTGTCTTGGGCATCACTTCGTAGAGAAACTCATATTGCTGCTTAGAAAGATCAAACTGCTCTGAAGGGTCATACTGTTCTGGAAAAATAATCCTACGAAGCGAGTTTTCAAGATCTACGAGATTGATAAAGTTCTTTTCGGACAAGTCAAATGGTTCTTCAATAACGCTTTCAGTCTCATCATCATAAAACCCCACGCCTTTTATAGATTCTTTTAAGTCTACAAACTGATTATAGATAGCTTCATACTCTTCTTGTTCGTAGAGTACAACCCCATCATTATTTTTAATCTTGATTGGATTAGTAAAGCGATTGCTTTCTGTATCAAATCCACTGATCCCAACCCGAGTCCTTATGCGAGAAGATCTAAATACTCCTTTGTCTCTAAGTTCTTCATTGATGTAGTCTTGTCCTAAAAACTCATAGAGGCGATTGTAGGCGTCATTGTCGCTTACGCTAAATATTTGCTCTACATAGTGGGCTACGTTTGGATACAGCGTACTAGAGCTGCTATCAACACTTACGGCTTGTTGAGGAGGATGGCCTACGCCGTGCTCTAATCTAGAATATCTGTTGATCTCAGGGTTTTCTCTTCGCAGTTCATTAATCTTTTGTAACGCTAAAAAAGCTACTGGCATCTTAACCGTGCTGGCCGGATAAAAGTATCGTTCATCATCTCTGTTGATATAAAATGATTGTAGATGTGGGTTTCCTTCTTGATCTCGATCTACTTGTGTGTAGATGATCTGGATCTCATACACTGCACTGTCAATCATATCCTTTACCATCGGCGGTGCTTGATCAAGCACTTCTAAGAGAGGATCTAAGACTATCACTTCCTCTTTACAAGAATGAATCAAAAGCAAAAAAAGTAGGGATAGAAAGATCAGCTCCTTTTTCATGTTAGTTCAGTCCTCATTTAGTCAGCTATGCTCTAAGATACCAAAGGTGCTTAATATGGCAAGAAGCACCATAACAATAAGTAGTCCATAGGCCCAATATTGGGCAGAAGGATATTTAGAAGCGAACTCTGCTGTAAGATAGCCTCCAACTGCTTGGCCCGCGCCTATAGTAAGACCTACCTTCCAGTCTATCAATCCACTGTTATGAAACATCGCAACAGCTATGCAAGTGTATACTGCGACTATGATTGTCTTTAAGGCATTAGCTGAGATAAGGTCGTACTTGAGTATGAGCACTGTTACCACCAAGAATACTATGCCCATACCCATTTGTATAAATCCGCCATAAAAGCCAAGCAAGAAGAACATGGGTAAGGCAAGTGGATGATTGATGATGGTAATGTCCTGATTCTTTAGCCAGCGTTTTGGCTTGATCAGAATCACGAAGAACATCACCACTAGCAAGTACTTGAATACTGTCTGAAAGGCTTCATTGGATACATTGATTGCTACTATTACACCACTGACTGCCCCAATGGTTGCAGATATGATCGGCCATTTGGCTTGAGCCAAATCAATCTTTTTATTCTTGTAGAATGAGTAACTCGATGACCAGGATTGCAATAACACTCCGACTCGATTGGTGCCGTTGGCCACATTTGGCGGAAGCCCGATGATCTCAGTCATGATGCTCAAGGTGATGGCTGAACCGTTTCCTGCGAGTGTGTTAACAACACCTGCTAATAAGCCACCCAAGATCGCTATAATGATCGTCGATGTGTCAAGCTGCATCTGTAGGGATCTCCTGGCAAAGTTCTATCAAGACGCCATTGGCAGATTTGGGGTGTACAAAGCATATGAGTTTGTTGTCTGCACCTTTCTTTGGCTCCTCACTGAGCAATCGAAATCCAAGCTCTCTGAGTCGACTCATCTCTGCGCGGATATCGGGAACGTCAAATGCAATATGATGTAATCCTTCGCCTCTCTTCTCAATAAACTTGGATATGGCGCTATCGGGATGATCAGATTGTACCAACTCGATTTTATTAGGGCCTACTCTAAAAAAAGATGTGGTTACGTGTTCGCTCTTGACCTCTTCGTGCTTATAAGGAGCTACACCTAGTAGTTGCTCATAGACTTGATCTGCGTTGGACAGATCTTTAACTGCTATGCCTATGTGTTCGATTTTGCGCATATGTATGATTGTGGCGCAAAGTTAACAACTCAGATGAGCCTGGATTTAAAGGGAGCGCTAATTGTTTATAATCTATCGAGCCACAAACCCATGACAGAATATCTCCACCACCGCATCGGCATATCGCTCTATCACTTCTTCATCATTAGTATCGACATCGTATAGATGCTTTATCAAGTAAGGGTTTGAAAAAAAACTGCTGGCCATACCCATTAGTAGGCTGGGTTGAAACTCCTTATTGATTCTTTTGACATTGCCAATCTTCCTCTGCTTTTTGAAGAGCTCTCCAGTTAAGTTGAATAATGGATAGATTAAGTTAGTGATGATCCACTCACTTCTTTCAGAATGCTCATCCATCTCTTGAGCAACTATCTTAGGAAATGCAGGGTACTTAGCGTAAAAGTGAACCAACTGTCTGATGACAACTTTGATCATCTGCACGCCATCAAGATCCTTGTGAATCTTCTTTGATTGCTCAAATTGTGTGATGAACTCATTGGCTAATCTCTTGATTGAAGCCTTCCAAAGCTCTTCTTTGTTCCCAAAGTAATAGTGAATCAAAGATCTGGCTACACCTGCCTTCTTAGTGATCTCAGTGGTCGTTGTACCTGAATATCCTTTCTCAGCAAATATATTAACTGCTACATCACACAAGTGCTCGATGTTGATCTCCGCATCTGCCGTAGGTCTTCCTGGCTTCCTCTTAATATTGTTGTTTCCTTGACGAGGATTTTTTGTTGTGTTAGAGGTAAGTGTCGTTTCCATACTTATCTATTCAGGTTATTGGCGAAAATGCCAAATAATGCGCAATATGCAGCATTTGTGACAATAACCCAACTTTCAATCTTTAATAATGTTTTGATTGATAAGCACAAAACACAATAAAGTCTTGCGCATAGTCACTTTAATGCTTTACATTTGATGACTTGATCTATTGGCAAATGTGCCAATAAGGCAAAACACAAAAACCATCGGTTGCGAATCTTGTTACTTACAAGACTCGTGTAATTAACACACCTGACTAAATAATTAAGAAAGAACAAAAATTATAATTATGGAAGCCTATATCTATGATGCCATTAGAACTGTAAGAGGAAAGGGCAATAAGAAAGGAGCGCTTAACACCGTGACTCCGACACATCTTGTAACTCAAGTCTTAAAAGAACTAAGAGCTAAGCATGGTTTTGATCCTGAGTTGGTAGAGGACGTCATCTTAGGTTGTGTTACTCAAGTGATGGACCAAGGAGCCAACATCGCAAAGACAGCGGCGCAGCAATCTGGATATGGAGACCACCTATGTGGCGTAACACTCAATCGATTTTGTGGATCAGGGTTAGAATCAATTAATCAAGCGGCCGCTTATGTCAAGTCAGGCTTCTCAGAGCTTTTGATTGCTGGCGGAGTAGAGAGTATGTCCCGTGTGAAGATGGGCTCTGACGGAGGAGCACTTATGATGGATCCAGCTGTGGCGCTTCCAGGTCATGCTATACCACAAGGTGTATCAGCTGATTTGATCGCGTCTCGATATGGGTTTAGCAGAAACGATGTTGACACATTTGCTGCAGAATCACAGAGAAGGGCTTTAGCGGCTGAGCAAGCTGGCTTGTTTAAGTCAAGAATCAATGTCACTGACGTAAATGGTATCACCATGCTCACGAAAGATGAGAATGTAAGACCTGGTACCACTGTAGAAACTCTTTCAGGACTTCAGCCTTCATTTGCCATGATCGGCGAGATGGGTGGTTTTGACGCAGTTGCATTAGATAAATACCCAGAAGTTGAGTTTATAGATCACGTACATCACGCAGGTAACTCATCTGCCATAGTTGATGGAGCATCACTTGCTCTTGTTGGTAGTGAAGCTGTTGGAAAGAAACTTGGGTTGAAGCCAAGAGCAAGGATAAAGTCAGTCGGTGTGATGGGTACAGACCCAACTATGATGTTAACAGGTATAGCACCTGCATGTCGTAAGGCTCTGAAGAAAGTAGGCATGGAAGTAGGAGATATTGACTTGTGGGAGATCAATGAAGCATTCGCAGTAGTACCATTGAGAGCGATGCAAGATCTTGGTGTTCCTCATGATAAGGTCAATGTTAATGGTGGAGCTATCGCTTTAGGGCACCCACTTGGATCAACTGGATGTATGTTGATGGGTACAGTGATTGATGAGATGGAGAGACAAGGTAAGGGCACAGGACTTGTGACACTTTGTATCGGTGGTGGTATGGGTATCGCTACAATTATCGAAAGAGTATAATCTACGATTAGAATATCCTAATTAGAAAATAAGAAAAGAGAAATTATAAATGTCATTTAAAAATAAAATCCTTTCATACGACATAGATGCCGATGGTATCGGACTGATCACAATCAATATGGAAGACCATCCGGCTAATCTTTTTAGCCCGGACTTCATGGAAACATTCTTTGACGTAACGAAACAAGCGATTGCAGACGATAAAGTTAAAGGTGTCATCGTCACTTCTTCGCGTCGTATGTTTATGGCTGGAGCTGATCTAAAGATGTTAGAAAAAGAGGTTACGGATGCAGAAGCCTTTTATCAGAACTCACTTATGATGCACAAGCATATGAGGGACATAGAGACAGGTGGCAAGCCATTTGTCGCAGCGATCAATGGTCATGCTCTTGGTGGTGGATTAGAAGTTTGTCTTTGTTGTCACCACAGAATAGCGGTGGATAATCCAAAGACTAAGATTGGATTTCCAGAGATAAAAGTTGGACTTTTCCCAGGTGGTGGAGGTACCGCCAAAGCACCTTACTTGATGGGACTGCAGCCAGCGATGATGGCTATCCTTCAAGGAACCAACTACACACCGGCTAAAGCAAAGTCTGCTGGACTGATCCATGCGACTATTGATACCCAAGAGGAGTTGATACCAGCTGCTAAGAAGTGGTTGATGGAGACACCTAGCGCTGTGCAGCCTTGGGATGACAGAAAGCATAAAATACCAGGTGGTGGATTGTTTACACCTAACGGAGTTCAGACGATGGTTGGAGGAATTGGCAACGTGCGTAAACTAACACATGGTAACTATCCAGCAGCAGGCGCGATATTGAGTGTTATCCACGATGGCATCCAAGTGAAGTTTGACAGAGCGTTGGAGATTGAGGCTAGATATTTCACGAAAGTGATCATGTCTAAAGAAGCTAAAAACATGATCCGTACAGGCTTCTTCGCGATCCAAGATGCAAGCAAAGGAAAAGCAAAACCAGCTGGTTTTGACAAGTATGAAATCAAGAAATTAGGAATCCTTGGCGCGGGTATGATGGGAGCGGGGATCGCTTATGTATCTGCACTATCAGGTATGGATGTCGTACTGAAAGATGTAACGATGGAAGGTGCTGAGAAAGGAAAATCTTATAGTACAGCTCTACTCAAAAAGAGAGTGAGTAGAGGTAAGATGACGCAAGAAAAAGCGGATGCTGTACTTGCCAGAATCCATGCAACTGACGATCCCAATGCGGTTAAAGGTTGTGATATGGTGATAGAAGCGGTATTTGAAAATCCAGAATTGAAGGCAAAAGTTACAGCCCAGACAGAAGCTGTTCTTGAAGCTGACAAGGTATACGCATCTAACACGTCGACTATTCCAATTACGCTTTTGGCGAAGGCTTCAGATAGACCAGAAAATTTTATCGGTATTCACTTTTTCTCACCAGTAGATAAGATGCCTCTTGTAGAGATCATCGTTGGTGAAAAAACAAATGATAGAGCTATAGCAGCAGCAATTGATTATGTTGTTTCAATTAGAAAGACACCGATCGTTGTTAATGATAGTAGAGGGTTCTTTACTTCAAGGACGTTTGGTACATATTGTTCTGAAGGCGTGTTTATGCTGGAAGAAGGAGTGCCACCTGCTATGATAGAAAACGTTGCTAAGACGAAGGGTATGCCAGTTGGTCCTCTTGCAGTGACTGATGAAGTATCACTGACATTAGGTATCCTCGTTTACGAAAGTGATCCGAGTCCTAACAAGCTTCCTGAGCAAGATAGATTTTATAAAATCGGCAAGATGCTTGTAGATGATCACGGTCGTCATGGCAAGAAGAATAGCAAAGGCTTCTACGATTATCCAGAGAAAGGTAAGAAGAGATTGTGGCCTGAACTCAAGACTATATTTAAGTCAGATGTTGAGACTTTGGACAAAGAGACAGTAGGAAAGCGTATGCTACATCGTATGGCTTTGGAGACATTTAGATGTCTTGATGAAGGTGTATTGACTTCAACTAAGGATGGAGATATCGGAAGTATTATGGGATTTGGATTTCCAATCTACACAGGTGGAGCCTTGTCCTATATCGACTATGTAGGTATGGACACATTCATATCAGAGTGTGATGATTTTACTAAGAGATTTGGCAACAGATTCTCAGTGCCTGATAGCCTTAGAGCTTTTGCAAAAGATGGGAAGTCTATCCACGAATATGGTAAGAGCGCTAAGAGCAAATCTGAGATTGGGTCTATGTTAGAACCTGAGTTAGTCGCTTATGCAAACTCTATAGGTATAGAAGCAACAGTAGATGACCTTAAAAAAGATACACTTGCTAAAGTGTATGCTCAGTTAGGTTATTAAAACTTAATATGAAAAATTGAAAGGCCTGTAGTATCATTACAGGCCTTTTTATTTTGTAAAAAGTTATATGAAGAAATTATCCTATATACTTTTGGTCCTATTTCTCCTTTTAATATTTGTCGGAGTATTTGCATTTATAAATCAGGAGAAACTAGTCGACCGATTTATCAGTAGACAATCTGACGCGTTGAGCTTTAGAACAGACCTGCTTGAGGATAACGACGATATCAAGTTAGTGACGGTTGGGACAGGATCTCCTTTGCCAGGTGAAAGAGTTAGATCGTGCAACGCTGTTTTTGTCGGAGGCAAGTTCTTTGTATTTGATGTAGGGCCAGGTGCATCAAGAGCGATAGAGAGCTTAAGGCTTCCGATGGATCAATTAGAAAGAATCTTTATAACTCATTGGCATGCGGACCACTATATAGACTTACCAGAGTTGATCAATCGAAGTTGGTTAATAGGAAGGACAAATCCTATACATCTCCACGGTCCAGATCCGTTGGATACAATCGTCCAAGGCATGTCACAGTTTATGGGGATTGAAAATCAATTTCGAGTGGACCATCATGGAGATGAGTTTTTTGATATCGCCATGGCTTTGCCAGTGAGTCATACGATAACACTCGATGCCATGGGTTATCAAAAAGTTTATGATCAAGGAGGAGTGACTGTAGAGGCATTTGCAGTAGATCACGAACCCATCAGCCCTGCTTTAGGCTATAGAATCAAGTATAAAGGAAAGTCCCTTGTCATCAGTGGTGACACTAAGCGATCAGACCAAGTTGTCAAGTATGCTAAGGACGCTGATATACTTCTTCATGAAGCTTTAGCATTTGACTTAATAAAAAGAGCTATTGCGATCCAAAAAGAAAATAATAATAGAAGAGGAACCACTATCCTCACTGACATATTAGATTATCATACCAGTCCAAGAGAGGCGGCGGAAGTAGCTGCTGCAGCTGGAGCGAAAAAGTTGATATTAACACATCTAGGTCCAGCACCAGAAAATCCGATCAGTAGAAGATTCTATGCTCCAGATCTTGATGAAGTTTATGAAGGTTCTGTGCTTCTAGCTGAAGACGGAGACCTTTACATTATAGAATAATTATAAAAAGAAGATAACATGACAAGGATCAAATCATTATTTAACCTGGAGGGAAAGGTTGCGATTATAACAGGTGCAAGTAAAGGTATAGGAGAGGCAATGGCGAGAGGTTTAGCCGAACATGGTGCAAGTGTAGTGATCAGTAGTAGGAAACAAGAAGCTGTAGAGGAAGTAGCAGAAGGATTTAAGTCAGATGGACTTGAAGCTGTTGGTATAGCATGTCATGTTGCTCAAGAGGAACAACGCGTTAATCTAATCGAAAAGACAATTGAAAAATATGGTCGTATAGATTGTATCATTAACAATGCGGGTACCAACCCATACTTTGGCCCAATAGAACAGATGCCAGCAGCAGCATATCAAAAAACGATGGACATCAACCTCAATGCTCCGATGGAGTTGAGCAAGTTGGCGTATCCTCATATGAAGGCTGTTGGGGGAGGAAGTGTGATCCACATTAGCTCGATTGAAGGACTACATGCAACTGCAGGATTTGCTGCATACAATCTTAGTAAAGCAGGTCTCGTTATGTTGGCTCAAAACCAAGCTGCAGAATGGGGCAAGGATAATATCCGAGTCAATGTAATCTGCCCAGGATTGGTAAAAACAAAGTTGAGTACAGCTCTATGGGCAGATGAAGAAAACTTGAAAAAATTCAAAAAGAACATCCCCTTGGGCAGAATGGCTATGCCAGATGAGATGGCAGGACTTGCTGTGTTTTTGGCAAGTGAAGCTTCTTCATATATGACCGGCTCAGTATTGGTCAATGATGGTGGTATACTTCATGCACCAGTACTAACTTAATTAGAATAACAATATAGAAGCCATCTCAATTAAACGAGATTGGGTTTTTAAAATTTACAAATTGTATAATGGAACTTCATAGCTTTTCTTTAGAAATTAGAAATCACGTTGCTCATCTAAATTTTAATAGACCTGAAAAGTCTAACTCATTGCATGAGGAAGCTTGGAAGGAGATGAAAGCTGTCTTTGAACATTTGGATGACAATCCTGAAGCGCGTGTAGTTGTACTAGGCGGAGTTGGTAAAAACTTTTGTGCTGGGATCGACCTGTCTATGCTAATGGATATAAGCAAGCATGATCATATCAAGTGCGAAGGTCGTAAGAGAGAAGAGATGAGAAAGGTGATTTATCACCTCCAGGATTGCATCACTGCCATAGAAAAGTGTAGAAAGCCTGTGATCGCAGCTGTGCATAGAGCATGTATAGGCGGCGGTGTAGATATCGTATCTGCATGTGATATAAGATATTGTACTGACGATGCATACTTTTGTATCAAAGAAGTAGATATGGGTTTGGTTGCCGATATAGGAACGATGCAAAGACTTCCTAAAATTATAGGTGCAGGTATGATGGCAGAGATGTCATATACTGGACGTAATGTTTATGGTCCTGAGGCCAAAGAGATCGGCCTGTCTAACAAATCTTATGCATCTAAAGAAGATATGATAACTGGTGTAACTGAGATAGCAGAAACGATCGCTGCTAAGTCACCCCTGGTAATCAGGGGTACAAAAGAGATGCTCCTATACACAAGAGACCATACGGTTGATGAGTCGTTGAAATATATGGGAACATTTAACGCGGCTTACTTGATGTCAGATGATCTTAAAGAGTCATTTATGGCTCAGATGGCCAAGAGAAAACCTGATTATCAAAATTAGTACTGCTCGCTTTCTCTAATTTTTCTAAGCATTAGAATGCCGATTTGTTCAGCTCTTGATTTAGCAAGATCTGCCTTTGGGCCGTTATAAAGTTTATCTATAGAGCCTTTCCAAAGAGAAAGCCATCGTGACATGTGTGATTTATTGATGTTCACCTTTTGACTGAGTGCTATGTGCTTGAGCATAGGATTATCTTTATAATCGTTAGTGTCTAAGAGTATTGATGTCCAAAACTTAACAATCTTCGGTAAGTGCTCTTCAAGATTTAGAGGCACTGCTTCTGTAAAGAACAAACCTATGTGCTCATCTTGCATCGCTCGCGCATAAAAGAAGGTTACGAGCCTCTCAACATCTGCAACAGTAGCAACGTCATCAAGTTTTTTTTTCAAATTAATTCTCTTAGACTGAGTACAAAGATACTATGCAACACTTTAAGGTTTGTAAATCAAATATTAAACAACAGCAAGGAGCCATCTTCATCACATCAATACCATCTAAATGTGAATGTGTCGGAGAAGATTTTAAAAAGAAGTTGTCAAGGTTAAAGCGAAAAACGCAGTCATAGTTGGAGCTATGCCGAGTATTTTCAATACAAACATTGACCAGTTCTGTTAAAAGAGATTCGACATTCTCAAGTTTAGATGGCATAACTCAGGCTAAAGCTTCTTGCAAAACTTTTTTAGACATGAATTATGTATTAAGATTTTTGAATTTTGCTGCTGTAGCATTTGTTATGTTTGGACTGGTCACTTCTTGTGGAGATAGTGATGACTCACAATTGTTATCCACAGAGGACTTCGTAGGTGCATCTATAGATGGTATCGAAGCTGAAGGTAAGATCGGTAGGGGAGGTTGTTATGAGTTTATCTTTCCGATTTCTATCAACTTTGCAGACGGAAGTACGGCCGAGTTAGCGGATTATTCTTCATTGAGAATCGTGCTTAAGACTTGGAAGGAGAACAATCCAGACTCAGAGAACAGGCCTACTTTATCCTTTCCAGTAGAAGTAATGTCTGAGGATGGCAGTGTCATCTCAGTGGCTAGTAAAGATGAACTTAAAGAGCTAAGACGAGAGTGTCGAAGAGCACATTTTGATAATCCAAGAAGGGTAAGAAACTTCTTTCGCACGGCATGTTTTGACGTAGTTTTTCCAGTGACATTAGAGTTTCCTAATGGCTCAACGCTTGATGCAGCAACACCAGGAGCGCTAAAGACAGCGATTAGAGCTTGGAGACAAAGTGTCGCACGACCTGTTGAGGATCATCCAAGAGTAGTATTTCCTATAACGGTAGGATATGAAGATGGGACGCAAGTTGAAGCAGCAAATAAAGAAGCACTAAAAGAATTAAAAGACCAATGCGCTGATGGAGCGTAAGACGCCATCTACGGATAAGAGTTAGTCCTGAATTGATGTTGATTAGCCCACGCATATAAATCATGCGTGGGCTTTTGTATTTTGGGCCTATATGAAGTGGGCTCATCTTTCTATCAGCATTCTTTTTCTGGTTTTTGCAATCGTCCAGTGGAACGACCCTGATGCCTTTATTTGGATTTTGATGTACATGGTTGTTTCTGCTATTGCATTCTTAGCGTATAAAGGGCAACACTACTTATGGCTCAATGCTGGTATCATGGCGATATTGATTGTCTCTTTACTCTTTTATATACCTGATGTGATGGATTGGTTTGGAGATGGTATGCCTAACATAGCTGACTCTATGCAGGCCTCATCACCATATATTGAGTTGGTAAGAGAGTTTTTTGGGTTATTGATCTCACTTGTTGCTATGACCTTCTATCTTGTTATTTCAAAAAAGAATCTATCATGAGAAATCTGATTTTTATTATTTGCTTCACCTTTTCCACATGGTTGGTAGGACAAAATCAATCTGGGTATTTTAATTTTAACTGGGACGAAGACACAGGCAAGATCACATTAGAGATACCTGCAGATCGTCTTGGTCAAGATTTTCTCTATGTGGGTTCACTCTCGGCGGGTATCGGGTCCAATGATATAGGTCTTGATAGAGGACAGTTAGGCCAAGAACGAGTTGTAAGATTTGAAAAGATAGGGCCTAAGGTTTTATTGGTCCAGCCAAATCTTGATTATCGAGCAGTAAGTGACAATGAGCTGGAGCGTAGATCTGTAGAAGAAGCTTTTGCTCAGTCAGTGATATGGGGATTTGAGGTAATAAAGTCAGATGATAACAGTGTCCATAAGATAGACTTGACGCCATTCTTGATGAATGATATGCATGGCGTTGCCAGAAGACTCAAGTCAAGTAATCAGGGTAGTTACAAATTAGAAAAAAGTAGAAGTGCGGTTTGGATGCCAAGGACAAAGTCATTTCCTGACAATACAGAGTTTGATGCGATGTTGACTTTTGTTGGCGAGGCTAAAGGAGGTTATATAAGAAGCGTAGCGCCTAACCCTGATGCCGTATCTGTGCGTCAACATCATAGCTTTATACGACTGCCAGACGATAATTATAAACCAAGAGTATTTCACCCTTTCTCAGGGCTAAACTCTATATCATATGCCGACTATGCAACACCTATAGAGTCATCTTTGGAGAAGAGATATATCGTCAGACATAGATTAGAAAAGAAAAACAAGAATGCTGCGGTTAGTGAAGCAGTAGAGCCAATCATCTATTATATGGATCCAGGTTGTCCAGATCCAGTGAAGTCTGCACTCATGGAAGGAGCAAGATGGTGGGATCAAGCATATCAAGCAGCGGGGTTTGCTCCCGGTACTTTTCAAGTGAAAGAACTACCGGCAGGTGCTGACATGATGGATGTCCGTTATAACGTCATCCAGTGGGTGCATAGAAGTACCAGAGGCTGGTCTTATGGTGCATCTGTGATTGATCCACGCACAGGTGAGATCATGAAAGGTCATGTATCACTAGGTTCACTTAGAGTAAGACAAGATTACCTGATCGCACAAGGGATTTTATCACCATTTGGCGACAGCGATGATAACACTCAAGTGATGAAAGAACTGGCGCTTGCAAGACTGAGACAACTAGCTGCCCATGAGGTAGGACATACCATAGGGCTGGCACATAATTTTGCTTCGAGCGTAAAAAATCGAGCCTCAGTTATGGATTACCCTCATCCTTATATCGAGTTGACGAGTTCAGGAGATCTTGATTTTTCCAATGCTTATGATACAAAGATTGGGGATTGGGATAAGATAACGATCACATACGGGTATGCACAGTTTCCTGATGGTACAGATGAGCAATCAAGCTTAATCAAAATAGTCAATGATGCGCAGCGTGACGGATTTCAGTTTATATCTGATTCTGACTCAAGACCTTTGGGAGGTGCACATCCTGATGCACACTTATGGGATAATGGTTCTGATATTACTGCTGAGCTCAATCGTATGATGACCCTCAGGGGAAATGCTTTAAAGAGATTTGGCGAATCATCTATACCTTCTGGGATGCCGCTTTCACAATTAGAAAATGTTTTAGTGCCATTATACCTCATGCATAGATATCAGATGGAGGGTGCGGCTAAGTTAATCGGAGGGTTGACCTACCAGTACAATGTAAAAGGAGATGCACATGATCATAAAGTAAAGCCAGTAGCACTCAATATACAAGGCCAAGCGACTCGCTCTATCTTAAATACAGTATTGGCCTCTGAGTTGGCTCTTCCTGATCACATCGTTGAGTTGATACCCCCACCTGCATTTGGCTATAGACGCAATAGAGAAACATTTAAGGGAAGGACGCACCTTGCATTTGATGTGTTAGCTCCTGCTGAGTCATATAGCCATATGGTATTCTCTATGTTGCTACAGAAAGATAGGTTAGCTAGAATCCAAAGACATAATGTAGCCCATGGGCATCCTATGAAGCTTTCAGAGTATCTCGAGCAAGTATCTTCAGTAGTCTTTCTGCAAAAATCTGTAGACCCATATCATAGCTCACTTGAAGACATAGTGAAAAATGCCTTAGTACATCACTTACTGATGTCTTCACATGGACAGAGTGTTGACCCACTCGTTGCGGCAGAAGCAAGAAGCTGTCTTGATGTTATTAAGAAAAAGTATCTATCTGATGACACTTCGTTTTCTAATTATCTTAATTATGTAATTAACAAAGGACTAGAAAATCCTAGTGATATAGAGATGCCAAAACTGCTTGATCTTCCGCCAGGTTCTCCTATTGGTTGTGATGCAGGCCTATAGCATGGGATATTAAAGTAATAATAAAGGGTTGCCGTAATCACGGCAACCCTTTTTGCTTTACACACAAAATCGAGTAGGGATTAAGTACTCTATTATTTTAACTTGTCGCCATAAGGCTTCCATGTTCCTGCATCTTCATCAAAGTCATTCATGTAATACATCTGACCAGAGAGACTGTCAAAAGCGTAGAATGAGTTTCCTCCTACTCTTCCGATAGCTGTAAACTGAAGTAAGTTTACGCCATTAGATCTAAGCTGAGAACCATATTTTGTCCATTCCGTTGATATCTCTGCTCCATCATTGAAGAAGTATAATTGTCCAGTCTTACTATCTAGTGCATAGAAAGATCTTGCTTGCGCTCTCTCAACAGCATCAAATAATAGTGGATTGCCTCCGCCATTTCTCAGTGCAGGACCAAAAGCCTTCCATTGTCCTCTAACTTCACCGAAGTCAAGCATAAAGTGCATCTGTCCGGATTCGCTATCCATCGCATAGAATGAGGACCCAGCAGGTCTCAACTTAGTTACAAATACTAGGTCTCCAGATGATGCTGATGAGCCTCCTTGTGTACATGCCACATTACTCATCGATGTGATGATTCCTAAAATCAATAACAATGTAAAATTCTTCATTTGTAGTTTTCTTTTAAAAAGATGAATTTGAATTTATACACCCCACTACCTCATTGCTTTTTCTCAGGTCAGTCATAAAGTGTATAAGTGCGCAAGATGAACAAAGTAATGGTCTTGCGTAGGGTTAAGACGAGATTTGTGTCAGAAGTAACAAATATTTTTTCGGTTGTAAATGTTAAAATTATAATGTGATATTAGTGACGATGGGCATAATATCGGGTCTTAAAAACATCAATTAATTAGCTAAATAAAAATTTTATGGAAGTAGGAACTTATGTGGACAAGGGGATTAACATGGCGGTCGAGTATGCGCCCAATATTCTCATTGCTATTTTATCACTGATCATTGGTCTTTGGATCATAGGGAAACTCGTTGGATTTGTTAGGAAGATGCTTGGTAATCACTTTGATTCGACTCTAACTAACTTCTTGAGCTCTATATTGAGTATCGCCTTGAAGGTCATGCTATTCTTCTCGATTGCCTCAAAGGTTGGGATTGACACGACGTCCTTCGTTGCAATTATTGCTGCATTGATGGTGGGTGTAGGTATGGCACTCAATGGTACTATCGGTCACTTTGCAAGTGGTGTGATGTTGATGATATTCAAACCATTTAAGGTTGGAGATCTTGTTGATATAGGCGGAGGTCATAAAGGAACCGTTGAGGCTATCAATGCATTTAACACCACTCTAGCTACACTTGACAATCAACGCATCATAGTTGCTAATAGCAATGTAACAGGTAATACTATCACTAATATCAGCGGTCAAGGACAAGTAGGAGTTGAACTAACATTTGGGATAGGATATGGTGATGATATAGACAAGGCTCGAGATATCATACTTAGAGTTGGAAAGGAGTGTCCTCACATCTTGGATGCACCTGCGCAAGGTGTAGTAGTGGCAGAGTTGGGCGATAGTTCAGTTAACTTAGCTACAAGACCATTCTGTAAGAGTGAGCACTACTGGGATACACTTTTTTACATGCAAGAGAACGTCAAGAAGGCTTTTGATGCAGAAGGTATCGGCATACCATATCCAACTATGGATATCAATATGATCAGTTCAAACTAGTATATCGAAGTTCAAATGTTAAAAAGTGCTGGATTGTGTGACTGACTGCACATAGCTCAGTCTAAAAATAATATTTGTCGAAAGACAGATCAAAAGTCCTGTTTAACGAGATATATCTCCGATGACAGCATAACCTTTTGGTCAGGTTGGACAACTGGCCACTATCTAGGTGCCGCGATTGTGTCGTGGCATCTATTTTTTTTGCTCCCATTTAAAGAGGATGTTGCGCTCTAAGCTAAGGGAAAAGTGATACCAAAGTCTCGATGAGATAGCCGTCCTTTGCACACCTGTCTACTTATTCGGATATTTGCGGCCTAATCAGGATATATGCCGAAGTATAGAGAGTACCAAAAGTTAGATCTTCCATCTATAGATCAAGAGATACTGACTTATTGGAAAGAGGAGGACATCTTTAAGAAGAGCATCGAAGAGCGATCTAAAGAGCATCCCTTCGTGTTTTATGAAGGACCTCCGTCTGCTAACGGCAAGCCTGGCATCCATCACGTTATGGCCCGAACAGTCAAAGATCTGTTCTGTCGCTACCACACAATGAAAGGTGAGCGCGTAGAGCGCAAAGGTGGCTGGGATACACATGGTCTACCTGTAGAGCTCAAAGTTGAAAAAGAACTGGGTATCACAAAGGATGACATCGGCACTAAGATCTCGGTAGAAGATTACAATAAGGAGTGTAGAGCAGCAGTGATGCGCTTTAAGGAGATGTGGGATGACTTGACTCGTAAGATGGGTTACTGGGCAGATCTTGATAATCCGTACATCACTTTTGAAAACAACTACATAGAGTCAACTTGGCATCTGCTCAAGCAGATGCATGATGCTGGGTTGCTATACAAAGGATATACCATACAACCTTACTCTCCAGCAGCTGGGACAGGCTTGAGTTCGCATGAGCTCAATATGCCAGGTGCCTATAAAGATGTATCTGATACATCCGCTGTTGCTCAGTTTGAACTGATCAATGACGAGCGTTCTTCTAAAGTATTTGAAGGTAACGGTGCAGGTGGATTGTATATCATCGCTTGGACAACAACGCCATGGACACTTCCGTCAAATGTTGCTTTAGCTGTAGGCAAGAAGATCACTTATGTAAAAGTCGCAACTTATAATCCATATACAAAGCTCCCTGTTAACTTGATCCTTGCTGAGGACTTGCTTTCTAAATGGTTCAAACCTGAACAAGCTGAAGCGGACTATGAAGCTTTTGATGCGGCTGATAAAATTATCCCATATAAAGAAATGGGTCATTATACAGGTGCAGATCTTGAAGGCATAAATTATAATCAGTTGATGCCTTATGTGCAGCCTGATAATGGTGAGGCATTTAAAGTGCTGTGTGGAGATTTTGTTTCTACTTCGGATGGTACGGGGATTGTTCATATTGCTCCTTCATTTGGTGCAGATGATATGCGCGTTGGTAAGAAGTATGGCATGGGATCGCTGACACTTGTAGATAAGCAAGGAAAGTTTGTTGAAGAAGTAACTGACTTTGCAGGACGCTATGTTAAGAATTATAAAGATGAAGAAGACTATAGAGATGTCAATATAGATATCTGTATCAAACTTAAAGAAGATAACAAAGCATTCAACGTACAGAAGTATCAGCACAACTATCCGCACTGCTGGCGTACTGACAAGCCGATATTGTACTATCCGCTTGACAGTTGGTTTATAAAAGCATCAGCAGCTCGTGAGCGCATGGTTGAGCTCAACAATACTATCAATTGGAAACCAAGTCATACTGGAGAAAAGAGATTTGGTAATTGGTTAGAGAATCTTCAAGACTGGAATCTCTCAAGAAGTAGATTCTGGGGCACACCACTACCTATCTGGAGAACGGAAGATGGAACGTCGGAGACATGCATCGGCAGTATAGCACAATTAGAAAGTGAAATTAATAAGGCAAATGAAGCACTTGGACTCTCTCAAGAAGTGCCGCAAGATCTTCATAAGCCTTATATAGATAGTGTTGTTCTTGTATCAGATGATGGCAAGAAGATGCAAAGAGAAAGTGATCTGATAGACGTATGGTTTGACTCCGGCGCGATGCCTTATGCGCAGTGGCACTATCCGATGGAGCAAAAAGAAATATTTAAAAATAACTTCCCTGCAGACTTTATATGCGAAGGTGTGGATCAAACAAGAGGTTGGTTCTACTCTCTGCATGCGATAGGAGCGATGACACAAGACAGTGTTGCCTTTAAAAATGTAGTCAGCACTGGACTCGTCTTGGACAAAAATGGCGTCAAGATGTCTAAACGTCTTGGAAATGTGGTGGACCCTTTTGAGACGCTTTCTAAGTATGGTGCAGATCCGACAAGGTGGTACATGATGACGAATGCACAACCTTGGGACAATTTAAAATTTGATATCGCAGGGATAGAAGAAGTGAAGAGAAAATTCTTTGGTACTCTATATAATACCTATTCATTCTTTGCACTATATGCCAATATAGATGACTTTACTTTTGAACAAGATTATGTACCACTTAAGAAGCGTCCAGAGATAGATAGATGGGTTATCTCTTTGCTCAATTCTTTAGTAAGTGAAGTCGATGAACTCTATGCAAGTTATGAGCCGACTAATGCCGGTAGGGCTGTACAGTCATTTGTAGAAAACCACTTAAGTAACTGGTATGTAAGGCTTTGTAGAAGAAGATTCTGGAAAGGAAATTATAATCAAGATAAGGTGGCAGCATATCAGACATTATATGAATGTCTGAGTACAGTGTCTAAGTTGATGGCTCCGATTGCCCCATTTTTTGGAGATTGGTTATATCGTAATTTGAATCTGGCAAGTGATAGAGAAGATCATCAAAGTGTACACTTAGCACTGATGCCTAGTGTTGATGACAAAGCTATAGACAAAGCACTTGAAGAGCGTATGTCATATGCACAACGGATCTCTTCATTGGTTCTTTCTCTGCGTAAAAAAGAAAGTTTACGTGTAAGACAGCCATTGCAAAAGATCTTACTTCCGATATTGGATGAGCGATTCAAAGAGCAAGTGCAACTTGTAGAAAATCTGATCCTATCAGAAGTCAATATCAAAGAGATAGATTATATCACAGATACCACTGGTGTGATCAACAAGCGCATCAAGCCAAACTTTAAAACACTGGGTAGAAAACTTGGGAAGAACATGAAAGCTGCAGCCGCAGTGATCAGTGGATTATCTCAAGAAGATATTGGGATAATTGAAAAAAGTGGTATTTATAATCTCAGTGTAGATGGAGAGGCATACGAATTAACATTGGAAGATTTTGATATAAGTGCAGATGAGATACCTGGATGGCAAGTAGCATCAGATGGAGACATCACTGTTGCACTTGATATTACAATTAGCGAATCACTTAAAAGCGAAGGAGTCGCAAGAGAACTTGTCAATAGAATCCAGAACATTAGGAAGCAAAGTGATTTTGAGGTAACTGATAGAATTATGGTTAGAATGACGGGGCATCAGTTAGTACAAGATGCAGTAGATTCATTTGGAGATTATATCAAAACTGAGGTCTTGGCGGATGTGATCAGCATAGATGATAATATCGATGGAGAAGATGTTGAGTTAGTTGATGATGTGACGATCAAAGTTAGAGTGAGTAAAGTTTGATTTTTATAATCTCATATTAAGTAAGATTATAATCATCTAAGTTCACCTTCTTAGTTCTTCTCGTATACTCCATTGTTCTACCAGGCCAATTGTTGGGTATGTTGCCATTAGGTGATTGATACCAGCTATTTTCTATTTTTGACCAGATCATGTTTTTCAATCTTGATTGGATCTTACCGTAATATTTGTCAATTGCAGCAGTCTTAACTTCCATTATTTTTTTGTTGCTGCTTTCGATATGGTTGATACATTGAGTGATGTACTTGGCTTGGGCTTCGGCCATGAGGATGATTGAGTTGTGACCGAGGTTAGTATTGGGCCCATACATCAAAAACATATTAGGAAATTGATCTACTGTCATCCCTAGGTAGTTCTTTGGTCCATCTTTCCAATGCGTATGGATCGATAGATTACCCTTGCCTGTGATGTCCAGATTCATCAAGAATGGATTGGTTTTAAATCCAGTTGCATATACGATCACATCTACTTCATGTGTTTTCTCTTTAGTAATTAGGCCAGCACTTGTTATGCCTTCTATTGACTCAGTTACAACATGTACATGCGCTTTAGAAAGTGCTTCATAGTAGTCATCAGAAAACAATACGCGCTTCGCACCAAGAGGATAAGTTGGGATTAGATTTTGTATTAACGCTTCGTCTTTGATATGCTTTCTAATAAACTTCTTGGTTTTACTTTCATAGATTTTTCTTAGTGCGTTGTTTCCAGTTTTCATTAAAAAGAAGAGACCGCCTCCCAGTAACCAAAGACGATTGCGATATATGCTTAATAAAGTTGGAAACTTGCGTACTAAGTTTTTCTCCCAATCTTTATACATCCTATCTTGCTTAGGTAGCATCCAATTGGCAGAGCGTTGAAAGATAAGGACTTCTTTAGCTTCTTTGGCGATCTGCGGTATGAACTGTACAGCACTTGCGGCGTTACCAATCACACCAATTGTCTTTCCTTTTAGATCAATGTTATGATCCCATCGTGCTGAATGAAACGAAGGCCCTTTAAAGCTATCACCTCCCTTAAAATTAGGTGTAGAAGGATGATGAAGTTGACCTAAGGCAGGGATGAAAGACCTCGCGTCATATGAAGAACCATCTTTGGTATCGATCGTCCAGTGATTACTTTTCCATCTTGCTGTAGTCAGCTCTTTATTAAAATGTAAGTGTTGATCGATGTCGTACTTCTTAGAGCAATACTTTATGTAATCAAGTATCTGAGGCTGGTGAGACCACTTGTACTCCCAGTCAGGATAAGGCTCAAAAGAGTAGCTGTACAGTGCGGAAGGTATATCACACTCTGCTCCGGGATATGTGTTTTCACGCCAAGTGCCGCCCAGGCCATCTGCTTTCTCTAGTATGATGAAGTCATTTATTCCATTGGCTTTGAGCGATATGGCCATACATATACCTGAAAAGCCAGAACCTATAATAACAGTGCTGTACATCTTACATAGTTAAGATTATATCTTAACACTTGGTGAGATCAGGATAAGAATTGTGGAGCATATAAAAAGTCGAGTTTTTGCTATCTTACTCATTCTAATAGGGGAATAATGAACAAAACAAGACGGAAAACCATCAAATATCTGAGTCAAGGTATGCTATCTGCAGGCGCTTTAGGCCTATCCGCATCTATTATCTCATGTGACTCGAAAGCTGCAAAAGATATGCAGCGAGGTTATGAAGATGGTCTTAGTAGTAAGATGAAAAAGCCTTTTTTCGATATTTCTCTAGCTCAGTGGTCGCTACACAAATCATTTTTTGGAGATGCCTTAAAGGATGGATTTGGTGCATTTGGCAAAGCACTTGCGAGCGATCCCGACTCACTTTTACGAGGTGTCTTAGATCCGATCGACTTCCCATCTATAGCCAAGAAGGACTATGGCGTAGATGCAGTTGAGTTTGTAAATACCTTCTATTATTCGAAGGCCAAAGACATGACTTATCTCAAAGATCTAAAAGATAGATGTGATAGTGAGGGAGTGAAAGCTGTCTTGATCATGTGTGATGCCCTTGGAGATCTAGGTGATCTTGATGATCAGAAGAGGGCTCAAGCAGTCATCAATCATCATCCTTGGGTAGACGCTGCTAAGTATCTTGGTTGCCATGCCATTCGCGTCAATGCGGCAGGTTCTGGAACAGCAGATGAGGTGAAATCAGCAGCAGTGCAAGGTCTTGGATCACTTTCAGAATATGGCAAGAAAAACGGTATTAGTATCATAGTAGAAAACCATGGAGGTTATTCTTCAGATGGCTCTTGGTTGGCTTCTGTCATGGCTGAGGTCGGTGATCCCAACTGTGGCACACTACCAGACTTTGGAAATTTTTGTATCGAGCGCAATGAGGACTTTAGCTGTAAGATAGAATACGATCGTTATAAAGGCACCGCTGAGTTGATGCCTTATGCAAAAGGGATAAGTGCTAAAACACATGACTTTGATGCAGATGGCAATGAAGTTCATACAGATTATAGAAAGATGCTTCAGATCGTCAAAGATGCGGGCTACACTGGCTATATAGATATAGAGTACGAAGGGCAGACATTGAGCGAAGCTGACGGGATCAAAGCTACCAAAGCATTATTAGAAAAAGTAGGGGCAGAGTTAGCGTAGATGAGTTTGGAAGGGTATGTTGTGGGATTGGATTTTGGTACAGACTCGGTTAGAGCTGTGTTAGTTAATGCCCAACACGGACAAACCATCGATAGCGAGGTGCATCGGTATAAGAGATGGAAAGAAGGAGCGTACTGTGATCCATCTAAGAACCAATATCGACAACATATACTTGATCATACGGAAGGTATAGAAACTACAATATCGACAATTATAAAGCGTGCTCATATTGATGGGGCTGCGGTCAGAGGTATTTGCATAGACACGACGGGTTCTTCACCCATTGCAGTTGATCAAAAAGGACATCCTCTTTGTCTTAACCCAGAGTTTGAAAACAACCCTAACGCTATGGTCATCTTATGGAAGGATCACACTTCCGTAAATGAAGCCGAAGAAATAAATCGATTATCAAGGACCTGGGGTGGTGAAGACTTTACAAAATATGAAGGAGGTATATACTCTTCAGAGTGGTTTTGGGCGAAGATCTTACACGTCATAAGAGATGATAGAGCCGTTAAAGAAGCTGCATACTCTTGGATGGAGCATTGCGATGTACTTACTTATTTGTTGACTGGATTAGATGATCTTTCTAATTTTAAAAGAAGTAGATGTGCTGCTGGTCATAAAGCGATGTGGCATGAGGATTGGAGCGGGTTGCCTGATGATGATTTTCTAATTCAGTTGGATGAGTCCTTCCCACAATTGAAAAAGCAACTTTATAGAGAGACTTATACTTCTGATCAGTCTGCAGGGACATTATCCAAAGTATGGGCAGAGAAACTGGGCCTTAGTGAAGATACGATTGTCGCTGTGGGAACATTTGATGCGCATGCTGGCGCTGTTGGTGCAGAGATTAAAGAACATACCTTAATTAGGGTCATGGGGACTTCCACTTGTGATGTCATTGTAGCAGATCCCAGAGTTATTGGTTCTAAAACAGTCCGTGGGATATGTGGGCAAGTAGATGGATCGGTTATTCCAGGGATGATTGGACTTGAAGCAGGGCAATCTGCTTTTGGTGATGTGCTTGCTTGGTTCAAAGATATCTTAGTTTGGCCTTTGGATAATATGTTGGATAAACAAGTTGATCTATCAGAAGATCAATTAGAAAGTATAAAGGATAATCTCATTATAAAGCTTACGGAAGAGGCGGAGCAAACTCCTATCTCTATGTCGTCGCCTGTTGCTCTTGATTGGATCAATGGTAGAAGAACGCCAGATGCGGATCAATCCTTGAAAGCGGCTATTACCAATCTCAACTTGGGAACAAAAGCACCTGAGATATTTAGATCCCTTGTAGAGTCCATATGTTTTGGATCTAGAGCTATCGTAGAAAGATTTAGAGAAGAAGGGGTTGTGATAGATGAAGTAATAGGTATAGGTGGCGTTGCTAAAAAGTCAGCATTTATCATGCAGACTTTATCAGACATTCTTGATATGCCAATCAAAATTATAAATTCAGAACAAGCCCCAGCACTCGGCGCCGCGATGTATGCCGCAACAGCAGCAGGCATCTATAGCGATGTGAGAGAGGCCATCATCGCCATGGGCAATGGATTTGAAAAAACCTATTTTCCTCAGAAACAAAATGTAGTATTGTATAACCAGATTTATAAAACTTATGTGAAGCTTGGAGCATTTGCAGAATCATTAAATTAATAAGTAGAGTGAAAATTGGGATGAATATGTTGCTTTGGACTGACCACGTCACAGAGGAGCATTATGGTATTTTTGAAAGCTTAAAAGAGACAGGGTTTCAAGGAGTTGAGATTCCGCTGGGGGATGGAGAGATGGACCACTATAGTAAGATAGGACGTCAACTTCAAAGTATGGAGCTTGGTGTGTCATGTGTTACGTCTCTTTTAGAAGAGACTAATATCGCAAGTCCTGATTCTACTACTAGAGCTGCTGGATTGGATAGATTAAAGTGGGCGATAGATAGAGCGCATGCCCTTGGGGCAGAAGTGATCTGTGGTCCTATTCATTCTGCATTTGCATACTTCAGTAGACAGCCGCCGACGCAAGATGAGATGAAGTGGAGTATAGAAGGCCTTCAAAAAGCAGGAGCATATGCACAACAAGCCAATGTGATCCTAGCGCCTGAAGCACTCAATAGGTTTGAATGTTATCTAGTCAATACAATGGCTGGACTTAAGAATTTGCTTGATGCAGTTGATCATCCTAATGTAGGAGCGATCTATGATACGCATCATGCCAATATGGAAGAGAAGAGTCAGTCAACTGCGATCTATACCATCAAGGGTCACCTCAAGCATGTCCATGTAAGTGAAAATGATAGAGGCACTCCTGGATCGGGCGCTATCAATTGGGATGACGTATTTAGTGCATTGAAGAGTATTGGATATGATGGTTGGATAACCATAGAGGCATTTAGCACTATCATTCCAGATTTTGCAAATGCAATTAATGTATGGAGAGATTTTTCTCCAACAGAAGAAATATATAAACAAGGTTTTGAATTTATAAATAGAAAATGGAATGAATCATGAATAGACCTAAATTCTCAATAGGGAGCTGGGCATTTTCATTTGGACCATTTGAGTCGGATCCGTGGTCATTTGAAAAGTTTATGAAGTATGCAGTAGATGCAGGGTATGATGGAATTGAGATCAATGGTTTCCATCCACACCCACATCCAGATGTATATGATACGAAAGAGAAGTGTTTAGAATTAAAAAAAATCATTGACGATCACGGGTTGGGCATTTCAGGTTATGCACCTGATTTTAGAGATATACCTGCACCTGAAGTACCGATGAGCGATTATCTTGATGCTATAGAAAAGGCACTTGACTTTTGTTATGACATGGAGATAGATACACTACGTGTAGATACGATCAGTCCTCCTGAACAATTTGATGATGATGAGTATAAGATGCGCTTTGAAAAGTTGGCTACAACTTGGCATCAAGCTGCGGACTTATGCGATCTATCAGGGGTTAGTTTAGTATGGGAATTTGAACCGGGTTTCTGGTTAAATAAACCCAGTGAGGTGCTTTCTATTGTCGAAGCGGTAGATCATGAAAATTTCAAAGTGCTTTTTGATACCAGTCATGCATATATGTGTGCCGTCATGGGTGCTAGACAAGTAGGCAAAAAAGAGATTTTAAAAGGTGGAGTAGTAGAGTTCGCTCAGATGTTGAAGGGACATATAGGACACTTTCATTTGATAGATAGTGATGGCACCTTACATGACGAAGAGACGAGTACACATGCTCCTTTTGGGACTGGACATATAGATTTTGTAGAAGTGATCAGTGCTATGAAAGATGAAGTGGAGGATATACCGTGGTGGTGCTTTGACTTCTGCTTTTGTCCTACAACAGAAGTTGATGCTAAGAAGGCTATTCCATTTGTTGAAGATATAATCAAGAAGATTAAGTAATCACTATGGGGCAGTATGCAGATTCTAATGGGACGAAGATCTACTATCAGATAAGAGGAGAAGGAGAGCCCTTAGTTTTAATCATGGGTTTTGGTGCAGATGGTGATGTGTGGGAGAAACATGTAAGTGTATATGAGCGACACTTCAAGTGCATTGTACTTGATAACAGAGGTGTCGGCAAGTCTGACCAACCCAAAGGCCCATATACGACTGCTATGATGGCTGCAGATACTATCGCCGTTATGGATCATGCTGATGTAGATATTGTAAGAGTTGCTGGTATATCCATGGGTGGTGCGATTGCACAAGAGTTAGCATTACAATATCCAAGTAGGGTTAAAAGTCTCGCACTCATCAG
Organism: uncultured Saprospiraceae bacterium; assembly: GCA_937942435.1. Taxonomy (GTDB): domain Bacteria; phylum Bacteroidota; class Bacteroidia; order Chitinophagales; family Saprospiraceae; genus JAJRXG01. Next base: position 107,575 of record CALDEM010000006.1, on the reverse strand, counting down.
TACATGGCCTGTCTTCAATAATTATACAAAGACTGTGTATGAAAACTTGAAAAAACTTAGAGTAAGCAGTAAGCCTGAAGACTTTATGGAGTTGCTTCAGTTATGGATTTTTGCGCCGCCTTATTATGAAGAAGGTATGACAGATTTAAAAGAAGGACAAGTAGGTGCAAGAGACAACGACAATCCTCAAACTGAATTTGGATTTGAAGGCCAACTGGATGCTTGTATTCATCATGATACTGTATCACGACTGGGTGAGATACAGGCACCTACTTTGATTACCATCGGAGATATGGACATCTTCACGCCTCCTGCTTTTTCTAAAATGTTACATGATGGAATAGAGGATTCTGAGTATGTTTCATTTCCAAAAGGGGGACATGTACACCACTGGGAAGACTTAGAAAGATTCAATAAAGTTACAACTGACTTCTTCTTGAAAAATTAGAATACCTGCCATGGCTAATATAAAAGTAGGATGTGAGACTTATACTTGGCAGATGCCAGGTGAAGCTTATAAAGGAAAGTTGGGACACATTATGAATATAGCTAAGCAAGCGGGCTTCAGAGGTATAGAGCCAGAGACTAGTTTTTTTGGAGATCTTTCAGATCCGATTAAGATGAAAGATAAGCTGGCAGAACATGGTTTAGAATTAGCAGCCTTGTGCCATGTGGAAGATTGGCGTCATAAAAAAGAAACAGATCAAGAAAAAAAGAATGCTGATAAGTGGATCGAATATTTAAAGCATTTCCCAGATTGTATCTATTTATTGGTTCAGATGCCGGGTAGTGATCGCAGTGATCTTGTAGAAAGACAAAAGAACTTGCTAACCTGTGTTAATGATGCTGCTCAACGAGCAGCAGATCGAGGTATAACTTCTTCTTATCATCCTAACTCTCCAAGTGGATCAGTATATCGTACCGAAGATGATTATAAAATACTACTGGAGGGATTGAATAATAAATATATCGGATATACCCCTGATGTTGGTCATATGGCAAAAGGAGGTATGGACCCGCTATCTATTATTAAAGAATATAGAAGTTTGATTAACCTCGTTCACTATAAAGACATGCATGCGGATGGTAGCTGGGCTCAGACAGGAGATGGAGTTATAGATTTTCGATCTATAACTGAGTACCTTGTTGATACAGATTATAATGGATGGATCATTATGGAGGACGAGTGCGATGAAGCGATCACTGATCCCGATGGAGTTACTTTGAAAGATGGTATATTTATCAACAATAAGATTGCTCCTCTTCTATGATTATAAATTCAGAACTATGAAATATTTCTCAGCTGTCTTCTTGGTCTTTTTATTGATCGGTTGTAAAAAATCTGATTCAACTACAATGGCAGTTGAAGAGAAATCGGATACTCCAACCCAATGGCTTAATTGGGAAGGTGATAGAGATATGCCTCATATTGTTCTTATATCTGGTGATGAAGAGTATAGATCAGAAGAAGCACTTCCACAGATGGCAAAGATTTTATCTGAGCGCCATGGTTTTAATTGTACGGTCTTGTTTGCACAAAAGCCAGATGAGCCGGGTATTGTTGATCCTAACTATGGTAATAATATCCCGGGGTTAGATCAGTTATCATCTGCTGATATGATGATATTATTTACGCGCTTTAGAGCATTGCCAGATGATCAGATGTATCATATCGATCAGTTTTTAAAAGATGGTAAGCCATTGATAGCGTTGAGGACATCGACGCATGCATTTATGTTTAAAGACACTACCATAGAAAGCAGTTATAAGCACTATGGTAATTATTACAATGGTGATATGCAAGATTGGAAAGATGGTTTTGGAAGACTTGTAGTTGGAGAACATTGGATATCTCATCATGGGAAGCATGCGGATCAAAGTACGAGAGGCATATTTGCAGATGGCGCGGAGTCACATGACTTACTCAATGGTATAGCCAGTGGTGATATCTGGGGACCGACAGATGTCTATGGTGTTAGATTGCCATTGCCGGGAGATGCTACTCCTATCGTTCTGGGTCAAGTTGTAGAGAGAGCAGGTGTAAGGGATGATAGTGATCCGAGATTAGGCATGCGACCGACGGATACTAAGTTGCCAGGTATGGTTAAGGGTAAAAAAGGAGCTGCTGATTATAATCAGAATGATCCGATGATGCCTGTTGCTTGGACAAAGTCTTATCAACTGCCACAGGGTAAAAAAGGAAAGTGCTTTGCAACCACTATGGGCGCAGCAACTGATTTGCTTAATGAAGCTATGAGGCGTCTGTTGGTAAATGCTGTCTACTGGTCCTTAGATAAAGAAGTGCCCGCTAAAGCAGATGTTAGTCTTGTGGGTTCTTACAACCCAAGCAGATTTGCGTTTCATGATGATAAGCACTGGGATGATAAAAACATCGTGATCTCAAGCCTGAAGTAATTCCTCATCTAAAATGATCTGATTGCAGAAGTGACCATGTTGAGTTGACTTAGTTGACCCAAAGAAAGAAACTTAAGGATACGCTGCTCTTTGAGTTGTAGGGATTTCATGATTTGCTTTGGAGACTGTCCTTTGGTATACTCTGTTTTTACAGAATGATAAAAGCTTTCTAAAAAATCGAGCTTACTTGCTAATCTTGCTTTTCCGTTTTTAAATACGGGTTGGTGATTACAGAATAGCACATCAAAATCTAATTGTAAGAGCTTCTTGATTGAGTTGATTTGCTCAAGCATGTCCTCATCCTTCATGAATGCCTTGATGTAATGATGTACAAATATGTCTCCCGAGAATAACCATCCTTTGTCTGCTTCATAAAGACTGATCTGGTCGATGGCGTGACCTGGTGTTTCAAGTATTTTGAATCTATAATTAGAAGTTACAATGTCTTCTGTGAGATCTAAAGCCTGTGCTGTTGCCTTTTTTGGTTGGCCCCAAGACATTATTCTGGCAGGCTCGATTCGCTTGGGATTTTCGATAAGTCTGCAACAGAGCGGCGATGCATAAACAGGAACACCTTTAGCTTTTTTCAACGCTTCAACATTGCCACTGTGATCTTCGTGATGATGTGTAAGTATGATTCGATCTATGACCTCACTTTTTAAGGCTTGAGCAAAGTCTTTCCCAATCTTTGGATGACCTGTATCAATCAAAAGATTATCTACTAAGAAGCTATAGACACTTACTTTAGGCCTGCCAAATAGAGCGCTACCTAACTTGTAGAGAGTAACACCTTCAAGATTTGATTTTTTTATAAAGTTCACAAGTAGATTTATACAGTTACCCCCCAGTCACGCAATACGTCGTCTTGATCTTGCCCAGGTGCAGGCGCTCCTTGACTTACTTCAGATGGCGTTCTGCTAAACCTTGGCGCTGGCGCTGGTTGTGTCATACCTTCTACATCTATATATGCTTCTCTAGCAACCATATGTGGATGTCTTTGTGCTTCCATAAAGTCTAAGACGGGAGCAAAACAAACATCTGTTCCTTCCATTATTTCGCACCATTCATCTCGCGTTTTTGATTTGAAAACTTCAGTCAATTTGTCTTTGAGATCTGGCCACTTTGATTGGTCATTTTGCCCACCAAAGGTGCTACTATCAAGCTCTGCTTTTTCTATAAGTAGTGCATAGAATTGCGGTTCTATAGAACCGATTGAGACATACTTTTTGTCTTTGGTTTCGTATGTATCATAAAAGTGGGCGCCGGTATCTAATAGATTAGCCCCTCTTTCGTTTTTCCACATGCCCATAGCATGAAGCGAATTAAACATAGCCATGAGATTTGCAGACCCTTCAGTCATCGCTGCATCAATGACTTGGCCTTTGCCAGATTGTGTTCTCTCATGTAGCGCTGCGAGTATGCCCATCACTAAAAACATGCTACCTCCACCATAGTCTCCTACTAGATTAAGAGGGGGAGAAGGTTTTTCAGATTTGCGACCCACCGCATATAACGCTCCACTCAGCGATATATAATTAATGTCATGACCTGCAGCATGCGCTAACGGGCCAGTCTGCCCCCAACCAGTCATCCTGCCATATATGATTTTAGGATTTCGCTGTAAGCATACTTCAGGTCCAAGTCCAAGCTTTTCCATAACACCTGGTCTGAATCCTTCAAATAAAATATCTGCCTGATCGACCATCTTAAGAAGGGTCTCTACTCCTTCATGAGATTTGAGATTAAGAACGATCGACTTTTTGCCGCGTCTGCTGCAATCAGGAAGTTTTAATCCTGGCATCGCTTTACGTTCTACAACGACGACTTCTGCACCCATATCAGCAAGTAGCATACCTGCAAAAGGGCCAGGCCCGATACCTCCTATCTCTATAACCTTAATACCCTTTAATGGACCCATGATTATCTATTTTTAACTATTGGGTTAATATCATTCTTTCTCTTGAGTATAAAAAATTGAATTGTGTAAATTAGATCCATGAGCACACTAACGCCAATAAAGGATGATCAACTGAAGAAATATTCTTTTCTTTTTTCAGCTGTAGAGAAGAATATGGGCTTTGTACCCAACTCTATGAAGACTATGGTTCGTGAGCCCGCTATATTAGCAGCCTTTACGAGTTTGTCTGGGATTCTTTTAGGCAATCCTGAAAAAACATCACCCAAGTTATTTTTAAAGTTATTATGGAAGAATATAGGTTGGTCTTCTAAGTTTATGAAGCGAAAAGATAGGGTGCCTCTCTACTTGCGCAACCTCGTATCACATGTGTCCAGTAACGCTTCAGGCTGCCGCTATTGTCAAGCACATACGATCGGTGAAGCAAAGCACAATGGTGTTTCTGATGAAAAATTAAAAGCTGTTTGGGAGTTTGAAACCAGTCCACTCTTTAGTGATGCAGAAAAAGCTGCACTTCGTTTTGGATATGCCGCCGGTTCTGTACCCAATGCTGTAACAGAAGACCACTTTGTAGAATTAAGAAAACACTTTTCAGAAAATCAAATAGTTGAGTTAGGCGCTACTATTGCATTATTTGGATTTCTCAATCGATGGAACGATACTTTTGCAACCCAATTAGAAGACAAACCAATAGCTAATGCTCAAAAGTATCTTAGTCCAAGTGGGTGGACTGTAGGTAAGCATAAGTTGTGAGTTCCATTTTATAGAATAGTGTTTTTTACCACTCCAACACAATCTTGCCAAAATGCTGTCCACTCTCTTGATATTTAAAAGCGTCTGCTAATTGATCGAAGGAAAAACTTTTATCAACATTGGGTTTGATAGAGTTCGTCTCGATCGCATTGATCATATCTTCTTGCATGACACGACTACCTACAGCTATACCTTTCATGTTTATAAACTTAAAAAACAGTTTTGGGAAGGTGATTGACCCTTTGCGTCCGTTACCCAGGATACCTATCGATATGATAGTGCCTCCGATTTTAGAAGCTTCGATGGATTGCCCCATAGTAGATCCTCCTCCTACATCAAGGGTTAGGTCTATACCACCTGATTTTTTAAAAATTGTTTTTCCCCATCGCTCATCTTCTTTATAATTAACGACGGCCTCACATCCCAAGGCCATCAATCTTTCTGCTTTTTCTGATGATGATGTTGTAGCATATATTTTGGCTCCTGCCGCTTTTGCAAATTGTAATCCCATGAGAGACATGCCTCCAGTACCCTCTATGAGTACTTTTTGACCAGCCACCAATCCTCCAGAGTGCATCAAGCCATTCCATGCAGTGAGCCCTGCGCAAGGTAGAGTAGCTGCTTCTGCATATGTATATCCTTCAGGTATCCGAGTGACCCCAGACTCTGGGACGCAAGACATCTCTGTGATATAGCCGTCGATAGTTTCGCCACTGACCCCAACTATCTTTCTAAATGCTGGAGCACCCTCCACCCAACCTGGGAAAAACATCGACATCACCTTGTCTCCAGCTTTCCAGTTATTGACTTCTTTTCCTACTGATAAGATCTCACCAGCACCGTCAGACATGGGTATCCGACCTTCAGGTACTGGGATGGCTCCTATAGCAACGAGATAATCATGATAGTTTAAAGAGGTAGCATGCCATCTCACCAAAACCTCATGGTCGCCAGGTGTAGGATCTGGTCTTTCTACTATCTGCAAATTATTAAGTCCTCCAAGTTGTACAACTACTACGGCTTTCATCTATATTGATATTTTATAACAACTCAAGATACTATTCTTGATAAGTTATAGTCCATACAATTATTAGCATTTTAATAATAATCACATGATCACTACTCCAGATTATACTACGCTTAGCTTAACAATATTGGATAACATCGCTACCATTACGCTAGATCGTCCTAAGGTCAATGGTATGAACATAGCAATGGTCAAGGAGCTGGTCCGGGTTTCTGAAGCTTGCATACAAGATCATTCTGTTAGAGTAGTTATCTTAACTGGAGCAGGTGCTTTTTTTAGCGCTGGTGGTGATGTTAAAGCGATGGCCCAAGGCGGCGATGATGGTCCACAATTGTTAAAGGATATGGCTGATAATTTGCATAGTGCTATTTCTAATTTTGCGCGGATGTCCAAGCCGTTGATCGTTGCTGTCAATGGTATGGCTGCGGGTGGAGGTCTAAGTCTGGCTATGATAGGTGATGTTGTGATATCGGCAGAGTCGGCATCATTTACGATGGCTTATACTGCTGCCGGATTAACACCCGATGGTAGTTCTACTTATTTTCTGCCACGGATCATTGGCATTAGAAAAACGATGGAGTTGATACTGACTAATCGTAAGTTGTCTGCACAAGAAGCACAAGCATGGCACATGGTCAATCAAGTAGTCCCTGACAACCAACTCATGAGTACAGTTATGGGCCTTGCTATTAAGCTCTCAGAAGGACCCATAGATGCCTATGGTGAGATTAAAAAATTGATGTATGCTACTTTTGAAAACTCATTAGAGGCGCAGATGGAACTAGAAGGACAAGCTATATCCAATCGCCTGACAACTGCCAATGGGAAAGAAGGGGTAAAGGCATTTTCTGAAAAGAGAAAACCAAAGTTTATATAAATAAGGAACGTATCTTACCTGCCATTAGATAGTATGGCTTCACTGATTCTAAATAAGCTTGCTCCCAGTAGAACTCTTTATGAGTAACTAAAAACATCAAAGATTTTAAAGGTCGAGATATACAATTCTTAAATGAAAGCAACATGCCTTTCAATCCGTACTGATCTGGGTATACTTTTTTCCCATCTCTACCTGTAGCATAAGCTGATTTTAAATGCCATTGTAGTTTGAGCTTATGCGCCATGACAACATGATCTATATATAGGTTAGGGTCATAGCCGATGCTCAATCCTTTTTCTCTAATTCTATCTTGGACGATATTTTCAGCTGCATACCCAAGTTTGTAACCGCGCATGCCTATCTCAGTTGGGAAATGCCCAATTGCATCCAAGCTACTTTTTCTAATTATTATATTACTTCCCCAATTGTGTTTTTGGGTGAGGTTGATTCTATCTTTACTTAGAAAAGGTTTTGATCCATAGTCATCCGATAACCATCTCGGCTTTCCGTAACGCCACCACGATCGGATATGTCCGCCGAAGCAATCCCAAGATTCCTCTTTTATAATCTTAAAGATTTGATCTATATAATCAACAGGTGCTTTGGCATCATCATCTAAGAATGCGAGCCATCGGGCCTTACTATTTGCTATGCCACAGTTTCGTGCATTGCTAAGTCCAGCCGATGTTTCATTTACAACAGTGATATAGTCATGCTGGCTAAGAGTATCGAGTGTTTTCGAACTCAAAGTAGCAGATGCATTATTGACAACTACGACTCCCCAATCATGAGGATATATACTTTGAATGTCCAGGGCGGATATGCAATCCAGAAGTAACTCCTCACGCTGATATGTACAGATGACGATATCAAGGAGCTTGCTCATACACTGGTCTTTCTAATTACCACAGAAGTGTATAGATAGCAATTAACACCCCTATGATAAGTATCGATGCTATTTTGAAAACACCGTTGGTATCAAAGAGCCCTTTTTCAAAATGTATCGCTTTTTTGTCATCTCCTTTATTTTGCATCATCGAGATGGCTATCAAGACAATCGAGAGGATAATAAAGCTAACGCCCATCTTATTCATAAACGGCAGAACCGACTCAGGGAACGCTACATCGATACCAAAAGAGAGAGGTAGAGATAAAAGAACAACCCATAAAGCTGCTTTGGTAGAAGTCCGCTTCCAGAACATACCGAACAAGAAGATCACCAAGATGCCAGGACTGAAGTAACCCGTATACTTTTGAATAAACGAAAAGGCTGACTCCAGTGCTGTAAACTGTGGAGCGATAATAACTCCAATGAGCAAGCATACTGCCGCAGTCGTTTTTCCAACTTTGACTAATTTTTGCTCTGAGATTTCCCCTTTAGCATATTGCTTGTAAAGATCTAAGGTGAAAATCGTCGATGCACTGTTGACCATAGAGCTGATAGAAGATCCCACGGCGGCGATCACGGCGGCAAAACAAATACCTTTAAATCCTGTCCCTATAAATTCATTTAATACAAAAGAATATACTTGATCTCCTTTGTCCAAGTTGACCTTCATGGCATAGGCTACTATACCCGGGATCACAACTATGAGTGGCAAAATCAACTTCATCGCTGCTGCAAATGCAATACCGTTGCGGGCCTCCTTTAGATTTTTTGCTGCAAGCGCTCTTTGTATGATATACTGGTTGGTTCCCCAATAGTATATATTGGCAATCCACATACCACCGATTAATACACTCAGACCTGGTAGTTTTTCCCATGCATCAACAGTCTGACCAGAGTCATTAGTATACATCAACTCTCCCTTGAAGAGAACCATGTTAAACCTATCACCTACATCATTATATAGCTGTGATAGCCCAGACATAAATCCTGTGCCGCCACTATATGCATCAAGAGCAAAGTAAGTGGTTGCCAATCCACCCGCTACCAAAAAGAAGACTTGGATAAGATCTGTCCACACGACAGTTTTTAAGCCTCCAAATATCGAGAAGGTGGCAGAATATATAGCCAATCCTATGACACCTATAAATATGTTAACACCCAATGTAGTCTGGAGGGTAAGTGCTCCGAGGTAAAGAACCGATGTGATGTTAACAAAGACAATGATGAGTAACCAGAAGATCGCCAATCCTGTTTTGACATTACTATCAAAGCGCTGTTCCACAAATTGTGGCATCGTATATATGTTCTTCTTTAAGAAGACAGGTATCATCAGCCAAGCTACAAGAAGTAGGGTAGCTGCTGCCATGAACTCATATGTTGCAATCGCGAGCCCAAACCTAAAGCCATCACCGGACATGCCGATGAACTGTTCTGCTGATATATTAGATGCTATGAGTGATCCACCGATGATCCACCAAGGAAGTGATTTGCCGGCAAGGAAATAATCTTTAGAAGTCTCATTGCCCCCCTTTCTCCTCGATATCCAGATACCAAATCCTATAACTAGTAGGATGTATCCGATGAAAAAAGCGTAATCAGTTGTAGTAAAGTTCATATATAACGATTGAGCTGCGGTGAATTTAGAAAAATATTGCTTGTTCGAAGCAAGAGGAGATTCTCTACCTTTTTGCACCTATAAAAATCTTTGAATATGGCAAAGACTATGCAGATAAATGGTGCTAAAGTTCATCATAAGACGAATAAAATATGGATAAGCCAATTTACGGCGAAAGCAAATTTCCCGCTTAGGATTTAGTCTTAATAAATATTACTATAATTGCGCTAAGACATCACTTGTACAATCAAAATATGGGCAGGCTTTACTCTGTGTTAAATAAATCTGTATAAGATTTTCTGGATAGAAGCCAAAACCATACTTTTAATCGCGGTTGGAGTAGTTCGCCGCTTATTCACTAACAAATAACTTGTATGAAAAATCTGAATTATGTAACTAAGTTGCTATCTCTATGCATCTGCCTAATGGCTAGTGTTGCGATGATAGCTCAAGGACAGATAGGTGGTACTGTTGTCGACGAGACAGGAGAGGCCTTGATTGGTGCCAACATCATTGTCCAAGGAACCACTGAAGGAACGGTAACGGACTTTGATGGGACTTTTAGCTTTAACACAACACAGTCATTCCCATTGACGGTTGTGGTTTCTTTCACTGGGTATACATCTCAAGATATAGCGCTTACGGGCCCTACTTCTAATATGGATATTACATTGTCTGAAGGAGTTTTATTAGGAGATGACGTAGTGATATCTGCATCGAGAAGACGAGAGAAGATACAGGAGGCACCAGCTTCTGTTTCAGTTCTTACAGCTCGTAAGCTGGAAGCAACGCCTAATGATAATGCTGCAAGAGCTATCATCAACGAACCAGGTGTCTATGTGCAACAGCAAGGCGCAGGAAGAGTAAATATCCAACTTAGAGGTGATGGCGGGATATTTGGTTCTGCCACTTTCCCGATCTTAGATTATAGATCATTATCTGGTCCTGGGCTAGGTACATTTGATAACATCAACTCTCCTCTTAATAATATCGATATAGAAAGAATCGAGGTGGTAAGAGGTCCTGGATCTGCACTATATGGTCCTGGGGTAACAGCTGGTGTGGTTCACTTTATCAGTAAGTCACCTATAGATAAGCCTGGAACAACGATTGAATTAATAGGAGGTGAGTTGAGTACATTTGGTGGTTCATTAAGACATGCGACTAAGGTCTCAGACAAATTTGGTTATAAGATCAATGCTGTTTTAAAAAGAGGTGGAGAGTTTCAATATGATCTTAACAACCCTATAGGTGCATCACAAATAGGACTCGTTCAGACAACAATATCAGCACCAGCAATTACTAATGGTATTGTTGATGCAACACAAGCAGGTAGAGTTTTGCTCACTAATGAAGACTTAGATCCTGATGGTAATGGTAACCCAATACAGGATCATTGGAGATCATTTGTATTGAATGGTACACTTGAATTTAGACCACAGGATGATCTCTCGCTTGTATTATCAGGTGGTACTAACAATGGATCTGCAGTGTTTTATAATTCGCAAGGAGTTGGTTTAAGCCAAGCTACAGAGACGTGGGTTCAAGGTAGAGTTCAGAAAGGTGGACTTTTTGCACAGGCATTTTGGTTGAGAAACAATGGTGGTACGGATGAGAATCCCACTTTCTTATATCAGACAGGTAATACAACTGGGATAGATAGAACTCAGTTAGAAGCGCAATTGCAATATAACTTTGATACACCATCTTTTTTAAATGCTAATTGGACTGCAGGATTTGACTATAGATTATCAGTTGCAGATACTGAAAACACAGTATATGGCCGTGAAGAAGATGATGATGATTTCGGGATAATCGGAGGGTATATCCAAACAAAGCTTGCATTAGGCGATAAGCTTGATCTAGTAGTTGCAGGTAGAGCCGATCGATTTAACTTCTTGGATCAGACAGCGTTTTCACCAAGAGCAGTATTTGTATACAAACCAAGTCCAAAGCATACCTTTAGAGCTGGTTTCAATAGAGCCGTAGCAGCTCCTTCACAACTACAAGTTAACATTGACTTCCCAGTAAATAATATCATACCTGGGTCATTTGATGTTTGGTTGGTAGGAAACAAGAATGAGCAAACATTTAATGATCCAATCCTACAGTGGTTTACAGGAGCGATACCATCAACGCCGCTTGGAGCAGTGAATGGGTTACCTTTAGCTGTCCTACTGGGTGCTGAGGCGGCACCAGGAGTAACATTAAATCAGGCTGTCATTGGTCAATTAGTAGCAGGACTTGCGGCTAACCCTGCAACAGCAGGGGCAGCAGGCCTTGTAGGAGATATATTAGGACAACTTAACGACCCTAATGCTGCACTCGGACTTGGAGTTGGAGGTCAGCTATCACCTGGCTTCAACATATTTAATGGACAACCTTTAGGAACATTAAATGCTCCAGCAGCGAGCTTGAGAGTAGAAGATACATGGGAGATTGGCTATAAGGGATTAATAGGAGATAAACTCGGTTTGTCTATTGATGTGTATAACAGAAATATTGATGGCGCGACTTTATTTACTGGTATAAGTCCGACATACATTTTATTTGGTGCTGATGGTGCTCCTGGAATTGGAGGCATCGATGGCCAATTGGGATCTGCTGTTCAAAACTTCGCTCAACCACAGATTGAAGCGGCTTTATTAGGCTTAGGGTTAGACGCAGCTACCGCTGCTGCAACTGCTGGTCAATTAGGTGCGGCTATCAACGGAGCCTATACAGGTGGAGGTGGACTTGCAATCAACACTCCATCTGCTGCATTTGGCGGTGCTTCATTAGCACAAGTATTTGCAGCGCTTCCATTTCATGCTACTACTCCTACAGATCAGGTGCCACAAAATGGTGTAACTCACTTAGCTGCGGGTTATAGAACTTTTGAGGAGTACAGTTACTGGGGATCTGATATTGGGTTGAACTACTTTGTTAACAACGACTTGTCGTTTTTTGCAAACCTATCATTGACGTCTGAAAACATTTTCAACCCGCAGATCGCTGGTGTTGATGGTACAGAACGAACTTCGATTTCTCAGCCTACTAATAGATATAGAATCGGTTGGAATCTTACTCCAGAATATGGATGGAGAGCTAATATGGCGTTCCAACATGATCCAACATTCCCAGTATTTTTAGGTCAGCAGTACTCAGGTGATACTGATGTTAAAAACCTTGTAGATGCAGGTGTTGGATATAAGTTTGATAATGGATTATCATTATCGCTCACAGCTCAAAACTTGTTTGATAGTGAGTATAGAACCTTCCCTAACTTCCCTACGATTGGTAGAAGAGTCTTAGGAAATCTTACTTATACTTTTGGAGCCGAAGGGCCATCTGATGTAGATGGTGACGGTGTAAAAGATAAGAAAGATGCTTGTCCTAATGAGCCAGGGTTGAAAGAGTTTGACGGTTGTGCTGATTCAGATGGTGACGGTATCATCGATAGTGAAGATAACTGCCCACTGGCGGCTGGAGATATCTTATACGGAGGATGTCCTGATAGTGATGGTGACGGTGTGATCGACAAAGACGATGCTTGTCCTAACGCAGCTGGCCCACTTGGTGGATGTCCAGATGCTGATGGAGACGGAGTTGCTGATAAAGATGACTCTTGTCCTAACGCAGCAGGTACATTGAGCGGTTGCCCAGATGGTGATGGAGACGGAGTTGCTGATAGAGATGATGCTTGTCCTAACGCAGCTGGTCCAGTTAATGGATGTCCAGATGGTGACGGCGACGGAGTAGCTGATAAGGATGATAAGTGTCCTACTGTTGCAGCAAGAACAGCTGATGGTTGTCCTTCTGATCCTGATGGTGACGGTGTTGCAGGTTCTGCAGACAGATGTCCTAACGAAGGAGGTATCGTAGATGCTAACGGTTGTCCTAAGGATAGCGACGGAGATGGAGTTGTTGATAACGATGACAAATGTCCAGACGTTGGAGGTAATGTAGGCCCTGATGGTTGTATCAAAGCAGTTCCTGCTAAAGCAACTGAAGTATTTAGAAGAGCACTAACAGAAGTTAAGTTTGAGACAGGACGTGGTACGATCACTCGTGCTTCATATGGTATCCTTGATGAAGTAGTAGGTATCATGGCAGAGTTCCCTGCGCTTACTGTGAGCATCGAAGGTCATACTGATAGCAGAGGAAACGATGATAAAAACATGACTTTATCTCAGACACGTGCTCAAGCAGTTATGACATATCTAACTGAGAAAGGCGTGAGTGCGACTCGTTTGAGATCTGTAGGATTTGGAGAACTTGTGCCGATAGCTACTAATGATACTAGTGCTGGGCGTGCTCAAAATAGAAGAGTAGCATTAATTGGATCTTTCTAATTAATGTAGAATGAATATATGTTGTCTAGTTTTTTAGACAACGATCTATAAACCAACTTTGCTTTATAAAGCGGATCATCGAGTCTACGATGATCCGCTTTATTGTTTTAAGATTCTTTATAGTTCTATTCTTATCATTTTTAAGTTATTTTATCGAACTTGATCAAAGCGAAGATTCACTATTGATTGATATGAGGATGATGCTGTTTGGGTTTAGTGTCTATATTTGCGCACTTTTAGCAGAATAGATTATAATTTTTAGCTGATTAACTAACCTAATAGATCAACCATGGTTATTGGTTTTTTGAAAGAAGGGAACACTAATATTTCACCTGTAGTACCAGGGAATATTGCGAAACTCAAAGCCATATTTAGCGAAGTTTGGATCGAATCTGACATCGCTAAAGGAGCCTTTTATAGTGATGAAGATTTTCAGGATACAGTCTTATCAGATAGAGCCTCGATCATAAGCAAAGCTGATGTCATCGTTCAGATATCTCCAGACATTACTGATGAAGAATATGCACAGGCCAAAGGAGAGTCTATATTCGTTTGCCAATATGCTCCTTTTACTGATGAGCGAATCGCAAAAGGATTAGAAGCTAAAGGCGTCAATGCCTTTAGCTTGGACATGATACCAAGGACATCACTTGCTCAATCCATGGATGTGCTATCAAGCATGGCGTCGATAGCAGGTTATCAAGCAGTACTGAGTGCGCTCGCTCGATTGCCGAGATATGCTCCGATGATGATCACAGCAGCAGGAAGCATAAAGCCATCCAAAGTATTAGTGCTTGGAGCAGGTGTTGCTGGTCTTCAAGCCATAGCAACGGCACGGCGTAATGGTGCTATAGTAGAAGCCTTTGACACACGGTCAGCGGTTAAAGAAGAAGTGCAGAGCTTGGGAGCAAAGTTTGTAGAAGTCGAAGGTGCAACTGACGACAAAGGAGCAGGAGGGTATGCAGTTGAACAATCAGATGATTATAAAAAAAGACAAGCGGAGCTCATCCAAGAAAAAGCAAGAGGTGCTGATATTGTCATTACAACTGCACAATTAAGAGGACGACCCGCACCCACCTTGGTTTCAGAAGATACAGTCAACAATATGAAGCCGGGTGCAGTCATCGTTGATCTTGCAGCCTCTACAGGAGGAAACTGTGCGCTTTCGCAAAATGAAAAAATAGTCAATCATAACGGCGTTACAATTATTGGAGATTCTAATCTCCCTAATCTGATGCCACAAGATGCGAGCACTTTATATAGTAACAACATCTTAAATTTTCTAAAGCATATCGCAAAAGATGGTAAGATCAATCTTAATTCTGAAGATGAGATCTTGAGTAAATCTTTGATATCTAAAAAAGCATAGTTATGGAGTCATTTATGCAGTTCATCAGTGACAACTTGCTGATGATTTATCTTCTGATATTTACAGTTATTTTGGGATTTGAAGTTATATCCAAAGTGCCCACTGTACTTCATACGCCATTAATGTCTGGAGCAAACGCTATCAGTGGTGTGATCATTGTCGGAGCGATTATTCTAATTAGAAGATCGGCCTCTGATGATATGTTTTCATTGATACTCGGATCCATAGCGATTACCTTAGGGATGATCAATGTGGTCGGAGGATTTGCAGTTACAGATCGGATGTTAGAGATGTTTAAGAAGAAAAAGAAGTAGGCTCATCGCACAAATCAACTTATCATGATTATTCAAAACACACTAGTCGATATAGCCTATCTTATAGGAGCAGTTTCGTTTGTATGGGGATTGAGATTGTTAGGCTCTCCTGATACAGCTCGTAAGGGTAATACTTATGCTGCATTTGGGATGGGCTTGGGTATAATAGCTGTTTTATTAGATGCTCGCATCATAGGAGATGGCAATTATTTGTGGATCGTTGGAGGCATGGCCGTTGGATCTATCATAGGTTGGTTAGCGGCTAAGAAGATTCAGATGACAGCGATGCCTCAGATGGTGTCTATATTCAATGGACTTGGAGGTGCCTGTGCTGCTATATTATCCATTGTAGAGATCATGACTCAAGATCTTGACAAAGGAGGTTTAGTTATCTCATTATTTGCGCTACTGATCGGAGCTATTGCGTTTACAGGAAGTATGCTTGCTTATCTAAAACTGGATGGTAAGATATGGGATAGTCAGGTTACTTGGCCCAAGCACAATATCATAAATCAAGTTCTATTATTATTGACCGTTGCGTTCTTCATATATCTCGTGATCGCTGGTCATACAACTGGATTACTAATAGGATTCTTAGTCTTATCGCTTTTTTACGGTTGGAGTTTTGTTGCCCCTATCGGGGGTGCAGATATGCCAGTTGTGATTTCTTTGCTTAACTCATTTACGGGTATATCGGCTGCAGCTGCAGGGCTTATTTACGGAAGTAACTTTATGTTGGTTGGTGGCATCCTAGTTGGGGCATCGGGGACTATACTTACGGTTTTGATGTGCCAAGCCATGAATAGGTCCCTATTCAACGTGTTGATTGGTGGATTTTCTGCTGCAGGTGGAGCTGCCGCTGCCGATGGAGATCAAGTGGCCAAGTCCACAAATGCAATTGACTCAGCGATATTGTTGAATTATTCTAGTTCAGTGATGTTTGTCCCTGGTTATGGGTTGGCTGTAGCGCAGGCACAGAAAGCCCTCAAAGAGCTCGATGATCTCTTGGAGTCCAATGGAGTGGATGTTAAGTACGCGATACACCCTGTTGCAGGTCGGATGCCAGGACACATGAATGTCCTATTGGCAGAAGCAGATGTACCTTATCCAAAACTCCTCGACCTTGATGATGCTAATGCAGCATTGCCAAGTACCGATGTAGTAGTGATCGTAGGTGCCAACGATGTGGTCAACCCGGCAGCTAATGATGACCCTTCAAGTTCTATCTATGGTATGCCTGTACTCAATGTCTGGGAAGCTAAGCATGTCATCGTGATGAAAAGAAGTATGAGTCCTGGGTATGCAGGTATCCAAAATCAACTATTCTTCCATGAGAAGACCAAGATGTTTTTTGGAGATGCTAAGGATAGTATTCAGAAGTTAACGTCTGAAGTTAAAAATCTATAAGTCTTAGGCCATAAGACCACCATCCAAGTATAATGAATGACCTGTCACAAATGAAGACTGATCACTCAGTAACCAAGCGATAGCGTCTGCAATCTCTTCAGGTTTGCCTAATCTATTCATCGGGACGTAATATTTCAAATTGACGTCTAAGAATCTTTCAGGAATGCCATTGAGGATGGCTGTTTCTGTAAATCCTGGGCAGACTGAGTTTACTCTAATTCCAACTTTTGCATATTCTCTGGCAACACTTTTTGTTAGTCCTATTACTGCATGTTTTGCTGCTGAGTAAGGGCTGCCAGCAGGCATACCATTGACACCTGCAAGTGAAGCAACATTTACTATAGCGCCGGGAGTTTGATTAGCTAACATCAACTGGATCTCCGCTTGCAAACAGTGAAACACACCTGACAGGTTTATATCCATCATCTGGTTCCAGTCCTTGATATCCACTTCGTGGATTGGTGCGAGCACTCCACCTATACCCGCGTTATTGACAGCCATATCAAGTTCCTTATGCTCTTTTGAAATAATGTTAAATAAACTCTGAACTGCTTCTCTATTAGAAACATCAAGGTGGTAGTAGTGTGCCGCTCCTCCATTGTCGATTATTTCTTGGGTAACCTTGCTTCCATTATCATCATTGATATCTGTCAGAATAAGGGTGGCTCCCAGTTGCCCTAGTTTTAGTGCCGTAGATTTTCCTATTCCACTTCCTGCTCCTGATACAAATACTACTTTACCTTTCATGTTATATGTTGATAGTTATTTTCTTAATTCCGATGTTGTCTAATGAAACTCTATCCAAGTCAGTACTTTGGTGAGGGGTAGGACCATTGATATTACAATACCCGTAGAGCCCAGTTTCATTGAGCAGTGAGTTATGTATATAAGTAGTGATGAGAGGATCATCACTTATGGCTTCTGAGTCAATCGATATTGATGGTATAGATGAATAACCTGGCCTTAGGCTATCATCAAAATACCAATAAAGTATGATTAGAACTGTAACTATAATTGCAGCAGCCAATCTAAAAGAAGTCAAGGCTTGACGTCTTGATACTTAGTTATATTAGGACAAGTACTGTACTTAGGAGAAACTTCAATCAATGTTGATTTTATTTTATTCTCCATCCAATTGTTAAAGTAGACATTCTTCTTACTCTCTTTTGCGTATTGTTTGATTTTTGTAAAATCTGTTTCTAAGCTCGCTTTATGTGGTTTGGTTCTGGTTTGTAGTTGGAGCAATTTGAAAAGCTTTTCTCCGCGCTCTTCTAACTCAACTATTTCCGACAAACCACCTTCTTCAAGACTTTCAATGGCAAAGTATATCTGATAAGGAAGCTGTCCTGTCTCCCAGAATGTGTCACCAGTCTCTGGATTCAATAATCTTCCAGCATTAGAATAACTTTGAGAATCGTCATCACCATATCTCTTGACAGCTAGCTCAAATGCAAGACTATCTTCTGCGATTTTCATCTTTACAGTATCAAGATGTCTTTTAGTATAGTCTATATCCTCTTGAGTTATTTCTGGCTTAACCAGTATGTGTCTGAGCTTGATGCTATTACCTCTTCTTTCCAACAGCTCCATCAAGTGATAACCAAATTGGGTTTCAATAATTTCTGATATTTCACCAGGTTTCAAGCTATATCCCATTGCTTCAAATTCTGGGACATAAGACCCTCTTTTAGCCCAACCAAGTTCGCCACCGTTTCGGGCTGATCCAGGATCATCTGAAAACAAAGATGCTAACTCAGCAAAACTCTCTCCGTCATCTATGATTCGTGTTCTAACTTTTTGAAGCTTAGTAAGCGCAGCCTCTTTAGCTTCAGTGCTTATTATTGTCTTTATCGAGACCTCAGCTATCTCAACTTCCGCCGGTAAAAATGGCAAGCTATCAGATGGTATTTGTTCATAAAATGCAATCACTTCGTTGGGTGTGATGTCTACATCTCGGATGAGTTCACCTTGTATGCGCTCTTGGATTAACTTCTCTCGCATTGGCTCACGCATCTCTTCTCTTTGTTCGAGAGGTGTCTTGCCATAGTATTCTAAAAATCTCTCTTCATCTCCGCCCATCTGACCTAAGATATACTCTAACCTTCTATCAACTTGAGCGTTGAGCTCTTCATCAGTGACAAATATACTATCGATCTTAGCTTGGTCGACTAATAGCTTGGAGGATATGAGTTGATCAAGAATCTGACACTGAAAACTCTCATCATATTCCGGATTTTGCGCTTTTGCATATCCATAGAGCTCCTGAACCTCAGAGTAAAATATCTCTTCACTACCCACTTGGGCGACTACTTTCTCAAGTATGATGCCTTGTCCCATACAAGTGATGTGTAGACTTACAATGATGGCTATATAGAATAATCTCTTCACTATGATATTTTTATGATGTTATTGTTGAGCGCATTTTCGTAGAGCTCTTGTTTATAGTTTTCTATGATCTCTTGTTTTCTCTTATGAAGAAACATGCGATTAAGCTGAGGTCTTATATACTCTAACGGAGAAAAGTCTCCTTTGTCCACCGAATCCACAATTTTAAGAAAGTATTCATACTCCGAGTCATTTTGTCGCTGCTTAATCTGTTGATTGATACGACTTGTCGACCACTTGTTATACCATCCATCGACCTCGCTCCAAGACTTCCACTGAGTGGTGTCCATGTGACTTTCGGTTGAGAAGGCACGAGCAAAAATCTTTATTGGGCCATAATCATCTTTCTTCCACTTATTAGTAAAGTCTTTTAAGCCCGCTGTGCCTTTATCCATTTTCACATACAAGCATCGATACACATTTTCTTTAAGTATGAACTGCTCTTTCATTTGCTCATAAAAACCAGCTAATTCATCCTCGGATACAAGCGTGTCATATCTTTCGTTAAGGATTTTTTCCTCTAGATTAAACTTTAATAACTTGGCTTTGTAGTCCTCTACAAGACGATCTATCTCAGCGTCAGATGTAAAGTACTTCGCGGCCTCCCTAGTCATGAGCTCATCCCTTAGCCATTGATCTATAAATGCTGTGGCGAGGGAGGCACTGTCTTGATTTTTAGTATTAGGATGGATCAGGTGACTTATATCTGAGTCATAGAGAGATTGTTCTCCGACTACAGCTAATACGCGACCTTGATCAGCAGGTACATGTTCTTGCTGCTTACAACTCATAAACAGTGATGTAATTATGAAGAAGTAAGCTGCTGTTTTACGATTCCATATGCTTGAGCATAAAGTCATACGTGCCTATTACTTGTATAGTCGTTTTAACTGCTTATTATGGATCTTGACTTTGTATTCTTTTTTCAGTTCTTCGATCCAATCTTTGTCTAGTTGATCTTGATAATCAGATATGACGTATCCCTTCGCTTCTTTGAGCGTCTTATTTCTTGAAGGTATTACTTCTTCAATTTTCACAAATGTCGTCACTTGCAATTTGTCATTATATACAGGCTTAGAGACATAGCCTGTTTGCATTGGTATGCCTTCTAAGTTTTTATGGCCCTCTTCTAATGTCTCCTCATTGGTTATCAAAAGCTCCTTTCCTTTATTAAATAAGGCCAATACATCCTCCGAACTATTATCCTTTGCATATGTAACCATTGTAGTTACTTGAGCTGGTTCGGTCGTTCTTACGGAGTACTTTGTCAGTTGAGCTCGGGTTTTCCATTTGTAGTTATCACTATTTGATTGGAAAAAAGTTGCGATGGCAGCAGTGTCTTTAGATGCTTTATCCCAGATCATATCCTTAGCTATATCAAATAGCAAGATCCCTTCTTTGTACTCTCTCATGAGATTGTTAAACTCAGGATAGCGTTCTTCTAACCTGCTTTCTGCAAATGCGATAGCCTTGGATGTCACATAAGAATTATAAATGCTTTGCACAGATTGCTCTATAGGAAGTTGACCCTTGGCGCGCATTCTCTCTTTACTATTCTTTTTTACAAAACCTATAAAGTCACTGATCATGTGTTGGTCTGAGCCAAATGTTACTAAGGCCTTATCTTCAATCTCAGGGATCTGCCAGTTATAATTATAATAGTCGGATGAAAGTGCATTTGTAAATTCTGATAGAAGTTTTTTATCTTCTTTGAATGAAGCTTCTTTTTTAATTTCGTCCACCACATCGCCTCTTATTCTTTCAAATCTATCTCCTTTTTTTGGAGAGTTTTTTAATCGCTCTCTTATGATGTCTTTTGTGTCTAAAGGGCGCTTACTTACTCTTTTTATAATATGCCAACCGATAGATGTCTCAACGGGTTCTGAGATATCACCATCTTTAGCTAATGCAAATGCCGCATCTTCAAAGCTGCGCTCATACTGACCAATTGTAAAGAAGCCAAGGTTGCCCTTGTTGCCTTTTGTGTCCTTGTCTTCTGATGATATAATCGTAGCCTCATCAAATGATCGCTCTCCTTTGGCGATGCTTTCATAGATTTTTTGAGCTTTTGGTTTTGCTCCAGCAAGACGGATGCCACTTGCACTTTTGTTTCTTATGAGCAAATGTTGTGCTTCCATTGTCCCTCGTGCCGGTCTTTTACTGATCACTTTGATGATGTGATAACCAAGATCCGTTCTGATGGGATCTGATACATCACCTACCTCTAAGCCATAAGCTACATCTTCGATCTCTATATAGCCGTCAGGTAGTGGCGCATTAACAAATCCTATATCTCCACCTTCTGCTGCACTATTACGGTCCTGAGAATACTGTAGTACTGCACGACCGAAACCCAAACCATCATCTATCGCTTTCTTTACTTTTAAGACATGCTTGTAAGCTTGTTCCTCTTGTTCAGGAGAAGTCTTTCGATCTACAGATATAAGGATATGCTTTAATTCTACGTCTTGCTTTTGTCTATCGTAGACCTCGTCAACCATACGAGATATCACTTCTTTATCGATGATATATGAGTCTGCTAATTGGGATCGATAACCCTGTAACTCTCGTTGGTATGTCTCAGACTTATGATAACCTAACTCACGAGCCTTATGTACCTTGAGCTTGAAGTTGATATAGAGATCGAGATATTCATCTACACTAGGCTTACTATAGTCTGCCTTATCGCGATTGTTTTTCTCATAGATGTACTTAAACTCAGATACTGAAACTGGATCTTTCTCTATATGAAATAGAGCATCGTCTTGCGCCACAATGGTCGTGCCGATCAAAAGAAGGATTAATGTCAGCTTAATCTGATTCATGTACTTATAATTGAAAGCCCTATAACTATGATGAACACCTGTGTTCATTGCTCTTTTACTTAATTGTTAATTCAGTTGCTAAAGATCAAAACCTATGTCTCCTCTAAAATATTTTCCTTCGAAGTCAATACTTTCTATACTTAACATAGATTTAGCTATTGCCTTATGATGATCCGTATCCAATGAAGTTACCGCTATAACGCGACCACCATTGGTTACAACTTGATTGTCTTCAACTTTAGTTCCTGCATGAAATACAATACTTTCCGCTGTACCCGCTTCTCCTATAGTGATCTTCTTACCTTTTTCATAGCTGCCTGGATAGCCAGCAGATACAGTCATCACGGTTGCTGCTGTCCTTGGATCTTTATCCAAACCAATCTCATAAAGGTCTTGTTCAAACAGAGCCGTACATAACTTAGCGAAGTCATTCTTGACTCTTGGTAGGACAACTTCTGTCTCAGGATCTCCCATCCTACAGTTGTACTCGATGACATATGGCTCATCGTTTACACTGATCAATCCAAAGAATATGAATCCCTTGTAGTCTATCTGACGATCCTGGAGACCACTCAACGTAGGCAAGATCACTCTGTCTCTCACCTTAGCAATCATATCTTGATCAACAAATGGCACAGGGCTGACTGCTCCCATACCACCAGTGTTGAGTCCAGTGTCTCCTTCTCCTATGCGCTTGTAGTCTTTAGCCTCTGGTAGTAGGATGTAGTACTGCCCATCTGTCAGGACAAATACTGAAAACTCTATACCGTCTAAAAACTCTTCTATAACTACTTTCTTGCTGGCTTCTCCAAATTTGCCACTGAGCATCGCCTTAAGCTCCGTTATCGCAGTTGCTTGGTCTTCCAATATCAAAACACCTTTGCCAGCTGCAAGACCATCAGCCTTGAGTACATATGGTCCAGGATTATCTTTGAGATATTTTACACCCGCATCAAGATTGTCCGAAGTGACCTCAAGATATCCAGCTGTTGGTATATCATACTGATTCATGAAGGATTTGGCGAAAGCCTTACTGCCCTCGAGCTGCGCTCCATCTTTCTTGGGCCCGACCACCATAAGTGTAGGGACGTGTTCTTCAAAATAATCAGTAATCCCTGCACATAAAGGCGCTTCAGGACCTACGATCATGAGGTCGATCTTATGCTTGACAACATAAGCCTCTACTTCTTTGAAATCCATGATATCGAGCGCAGCGTTTTGTGCGATCTTATCAGTCCCAGCATTGCCAGGAGCAACGTGTAGATTTTCACATAAGGGACTTTGGGTTAATTTCCATGCGAAGGTATGCTCTCTTCCTCCGCCGCCCAGGACAAGTATATTCATGGATATCTCAGGTAATCTTTGAGATGCGAAGGTAAGCCAATCTACTGACAGAATACCATAGCCGCTCCTATCTTCTGATACATGTTAGCTACTTAGCAAATGTCATGTTACTTTTGCACGCTAATAGTCTTGTAACATGTACGCATATATCAAAGGTCAGTATACATTTAAATCTCCAACAGAAGTATATATCGACGTGCAAGGTGTGGGCTATCATGTTCATATATCACTCAATACTTATGCCCAGATTGAGTCCATCGAAGATGGAAAGCTATACACCTATCTACATGTCAAAGAAGATGCTCAGATCTTATTTGGATTTCACTCCGAGGAAGAGAAGAAGTTGTTCATTCTCTTATTATCAGTGTCTGGTATAGGACCCAACACGGCGAGAATCATCCTCTCCTCTATGACACCTATCGAGGTCAGAACAGCCATACTTTCTGATAATGATGCTGCATTTAAAAAAGTAAAAGGCGTCGGACCCAAGACAGCCAAAAGAGTTATTTTGGATTTAAAGGATAAGGTCAAAGCAGGCGGAGCGATGGTTACACCTAACCAACAAATGCCTTCGTCATCTACGGAGCAAGCGTTGGAAGCGTTGGTAGCTCTTGGTTTTCAGCGACAGAAAGTATCTAAAGTCCTCGACAAATTGGCTATAACACCAGAGATGAGTACAGAAGAGGTGGTAAAAAAAGGACTTCAAGGCCTGACATAATGCCCATCTAAATACGCTTTACCCTAATATGTGCGTTACATACTCTATCACCGTAAAGCAAGAAACTACTATCTAATGATCGAAAAGAATTTGTCCAGTCAGATACTGACTACCTATACTTTACCGTATTAGTACCGCAACATTCATAATAGAGGTATCTAGATTAATGATGAACAGTAAGATTGGCATAATCAAGACCATGTTTCTATTGATAGGGATGATGGGTGCACTTCAGCTTCTCTCATATGACGGTGTGGGACCTGCGACTCCATGGACACCAGTAGAGACATATGAGGCTATAACGGTCGATACCATACCAATTAAAGATCGATATGGCGACTTCATCACTGATGATTACTACAATCCTTTTGACATACTACCTTCTATTATAGATCAAAAAGTAGAGTATGACTTTGAAACAGGCCAATATGTTGTTTTAGAAAAGATTGGTGATGAGTACTATCGTACTCCTACATATCTGACTATGTCAGAATACTTGGATTGGCAGCAGAAGAAGCAACAGGCAGAATACTTTAGAAAGCTTTCTGGGATTGAATCAAAGGACTTCACTGCTGGTCTACAGCTCGATCCTATGTCAGAGATTGATGTTGAAGCACTGCTTGTAGATCGATTATTTGGTGGTACAGGGATAGAGATCAAGCCTACAGGTAATATAGATCTCTCTCTTGGGTTTGACTATACGGATAATGGAAACCCAAACCTTACTGAACGTACACAGACGCAGCTTAACGTGCCCATCTTTGATATGGACATCAACATGGGTGTCGAAGCAAAGATCGGAGATAAGCTAGATCTCGGTTTTAATTATAACACACAGGCCACTTTTGATTTTGATAACAAGCTGAATCTTGCATATGGCAGTGATGTGTTTGACGAAGATGATATCATAAAGTCTATAGAAGCAGGTAATATCAATTTTGAATTGCCAGGACAACTGATTCAAGGTCAGCAGAATCTGTTTGGGTTAAAGACACAGTTACAGTTTGGTAAGTTTTGGCTTACTGCTGTGGCATCGCAATCTAGATCCGAGAAAGAGTCCATCACACTTGAGAATGGAAAGCTGATACAAGACTTTGAGATTTTTCCGGATCAGTATGACGAAAATCGCCACTTCTTCATAGCTCATTATTTTAGGGAAAACTATGAGCGCGCTCTTCAGAATATACCTCAAGTTAGGTCATTAGTTAAGATAACTGATATCGAAGTATGGGTGACCAATGATCAACGTAATGATGATACCAATGCTACCAAGGTAACAGCGTTAGAATATCTTGGAGAATCTAATACTGCTAATTTTTCTGATCCAGAGACAAGATGGCAACCAACATTGGTCAGATCTCAAAACGCAGACATAGACGGCAACATCCTACCAGATAACCGCAACAGTGAGTTGTTCGGAGCATTGGTAAATGATGATGTGACCAGAAGAATCGATGTCAACAGAACTAGATTGCTTGGAGCATATGGTCTCAATCAGACAAGAGACTTTGAGCAACATAACATGCGTAAGCTTACGCGAAATGAATACACATTTCACCCTGAGTTAGGATATATCTCTTTGAATCAAAGATTGAGATCTAATCAAGTACTCGGTGTAGCTTATGAGTATACTTATACTATCAATGGTGATGAGCTCTATAAGGTTGGAGAGATGACCAATGAGAGTAATCAAGGTGGTGTTAGTGATCAAGATGAGATCGAACCAGAGAATGTTGTCTATGTAAAAATGTTGAAAAGTATCAATCAGACACCTGGTATCCCTTCTTGGGACTTGATGATGAAGAATGTTTATCCATTAAACACTTCTCAGTTAACACAAGAAGATTTCCAATTAGACATCTTTTTTGAAGACAATACGAACAATACTTTAATCAGATACATCCCTGAACCAGGACTAAGAGAAGTGCCACTTCTTGAGTTATTTCAATTAGACAGATTGAATGTCTATGGTGATCCTCAGCAAGATGGGATTTTCGATTTTATACCTGGTGTCACGGTCAATAATCAGACAGGTAGTGTCATATTTCCAGTCTTAGAACCTTTTGGCAACTCTCTTAGAGACTTATTTGAGAGATCAGGCCAATCTAGTAGTGAAGAATTATTTCAAACCTATGGATATCCTGAACTCTATGAGAATACCATAACTCAAGCAAGGCAGAATCCTGAACGAAATAGATTTATAATCAAGGGAAGAGTTAAGTCCAACACTTCTTCTGAGATATCATTGGGATCATTTAATATACCACAAGGATCCGTTACGGTTAGGGCGGGTAGTCAGATATTGATTGAAGGGATAGACTATGATATAGATTACGGTATCGGCCGTATCAAGATCCTCAATGAGTCATACCTCCAACAAGGAGTACCGATCAATGTGTCATTTGAAGATCAAGGTTTGTTTAATCTTCAGCAGAAGACCATGTTTGGTCTGAGGGGTGAGATGAGATTCAATGAGAACTTTACAGTTGGTGCAACTTTCATGAGATTATTTGAACGACCATTCACCCAAAAAGTAAATATCGGAGAAGATCCAATCAACAACAGAATGTTTGGGATGGATCTTAACTTTACAACAGATGCCCCAGGCGTAACAAAGTTTATCGATCGACTACCGTTGATTAGTACAGATGCGCCATCAACCTTTTCAGTTTCGGCTGAGGTGGCAGCTTTAAAACCAGGTAACTCTAGAGCGATCAACGCGCCAGATAGCGATCAAGGTGTAGTGAGTTTAGATGATTTTGAAGGTGCAAATAGCGGCATCCCATTAGGGTCAAGAACTAATGTCTGGACACTTGCCAGTCCACCTGCAACAGAGCGAACAGATGACTCGGATCTCGCCAATAGTATCTTAAGTGGTGTAGATAGAGCTCTTATCAACTGGTATGTTGTAGAAGACCGATCACTACCCAATACAGAAGCACGACAGTCTAATCCATATACAAGAAGATTTGATCAAAGAGAACTTTTTAATATTGAATTAGATCAAAGTCAGATCCCTGACCTTAGGACTTTTGATATTAGTTTCCGTCCTACTGAACGTGGACCTTACAATTATGATACGCCAGAAGGGTTAGATCGTATGATAGACCGACTTAATCGCCCTTCTGCAGGCGTCTCTTATAGTGAAGAAGAAGATAGATTGGTACTCAATGATCCAAGGTCAAGATGGGGGGGACTGATGAGATACCTACCTAATAATGATTTTGAGGCTTCTAATTATGAGTATATAGAGTTTTGGATGCTCAATCCTTTTATGGAGACTGAAGATCTGGAACACCCGATCGGTGAAGCTGGTAGAATATCTTTTCAATTAGGTAATGTATCGGAAGATATCCTTAGGGATAACTTGCAGTTTTTTGAAAATGCAATTGCAACAGGTACCGATGTTGTGCCTACTAAGTCAACAGCGTGGGGTACGGTACCTTTGTCAGTACCTAATGTACAAGGATTTGATATTGAAAATCAAGAGGCCCAAGATTTAGGTTTTGATGGACTTACTAATGAGCAAGAAAGAAATAAACATAGAGAATATGTTGACCTAATCGAAAGTACTTTTGGTATAAGAATGCCCGATGATGTTGCCAACGACGATTATGTCGCTTGGTTAGATGAAAGATTTGATAATGACTTTCCAGTATTAGATCGATTTAAAGATTTTAATAATCCTCAAGGAAATGCACCTACAAGAAGTGTAAGAGTTGGACTGGGTAATCCTATACCTGAAGCAGAGGATCTAAACCAAAATAGATCACTTGAGACTAATGAGGCTTACTATGAGTACACTATTACATTAGAAAATAGTAATGGCGAAATCAGACGTGAGACAGATGACTTTATTACAGATGAGCGACTTACTACTAACCCTACAACTGGTGAAACGGAACGTTGGTATCGATTTCAGATTCCAATTGCGCCAACTGCAGAAACTACGAGGGTAGGAGATATAGAAGGATTTAGATCCATCCAGTTCTTAAGAATGATTGTCTCAGGGTTTCAAACTCAAAAGACGTTTAGACTTGCTGAGTATGAACTAGTGCGTAACCAATGGAGACGACTTGAACTTGAAGAGTCATGTGCGCAAGATGGGTCAAATGTTGAGTTTATTGTTAATGAAGTAGGTATCCAAGAGAGTGGGCGTAAACAACCTTTTAGATATGTCCTTCCTGTAGGTATCAAGCAAGAAAGAATCTTTAGCACATTCTCATCTGTACTCCAAGATGAGAACTCTTTGTCATTATCGACCACCAACATACCGGATAGTTGTGAGATGATGATCAGTAGACTTACTCGGCTGGACATGCGACAGTTTGAAAGAATGCAAATGTTTGTCCACGCTGAAGAAGACAATAATTCTAGTCTTAATGACGGAGACTTGTCTGTTTTTGTTCGGATAGGGAAGGACTTTCTTAACAACTACTACGAATACGAGATACCATTGACCTTCTCAGATAGTACAGAGGCAAATGCATTAATCTTTCCTGATGAATCTTTTGTAGATCTAGAGGCCTACTCCAATGAAGTTTGGAGACGAGAAAACTTTATTGACTTTCCATTAGAGCTATTAACTGATGTTAAGAGAGCCAGAAATAATTCTAATGCTTCGCTCACTGAAGTCTACACAATGCCAGGTATCAACCCTGAGAATACAGCCGCTAACGTTAGTATAAAGGGTAACCCAACCTTGGGACTCATTAAATCTATGGTTATCGGTGTAAGAAATACAGGTCAAAGTGGACAAGAATCAGTATCAGCGGAGGTATGGGTCAACGAGTTAAGATTGCAAGGATTGAACAATAGAGGTGGAGTAGCTGCCCTTGCAAGAGCAGAGCTCCAGATGGGAGATTTTGGTAACCTCACGACGAGCTTTAATTATAACTCCATAGGCTGGGGCCAGATAGATGAGCAATTACAACAGAGAAGTTTAGAGGCAACTACAGAATGGGATGTTGCTACTAACTTAGAGTTAGGTAAGTTGTTTCCTGACAAGTGGGGCTTGCGAGTGCCATTCTACTATCAACATGCTAACACAACGAGTACGCCAGAATATGATCCACTAGAGTTAGATCTTACAAAGGATCAACTTTTAGAAAATCCAAACTTGGATGAAAATCAGCGAACTAATATAATCGAAAGACAAAAAGACATAACCACCATATCTACCTTCAACTTTACTAATGTAAGAAAGGAAAGAACTGGTGAAGGTAAACCCAAGCCTTGGGACCTGTCCAATCTTACAGCGAGTTATTCTTTCAGTAGAACAAAACATAGTGATGAGATCATCAAGCAAGAAGTAACAGATGATCAGAGAGGTGAGTTAGTTTATAGTTATAATGCGCAAGCTAAGCCGATACAACCTTTTAAGAAGATTGATATAAAACCATTGCGTTTTATAAAAGAGTTCAACTTTAATCCTATTCCAAATTCTTTCTTGTTTAATACGCAGATACAACGATATAAGAGTTCTAGACAATTTAGATTGCCTGACCCATCAGAAGGTTTTGAATATGTCTTCGATGATCAGCGTTTTAATTGGAATCGTAATTACTCTCTATCATGGGATCTCGCGAAATCATTGAAGTTAAACTTCGATGCTAGTGCAACGGCTGTTGTTGATGAACTAAAACAAGTAGGTGTTGCATCATCTGCAGACCTAAGAAGATATCAAGATGTATTTGGCAACGAGTTTGAACAGAGGGAGGATGGGTCTTTTGTAGATGAGTCATACACCGATAGAATAAATAATAATCCTGGATTTGCGAATGACTATCTCAGAGACAACATCAATAGCCTTGGTAGATTAAAAAACTATACACAAGGAGTTTCTGTGAGTTATAATTTACCATTGAGGTACTTCCCTGGTTTAGACTGGATCACAGCACAAGCGCAGTATAATGGAGATTATAGTTGGAACGCGGCTTCTCTTACTTCATTCGATGACAATGGACTGACCTTGGGTAATATCATCCAAAACTCTCAAAGAAGAACTTTAAGAGGGACATTGGATTTTGAGAAGCTCTATGAGAAAATAGGATACTTCAAGCAGTTAGAAGGTAAGAACCGACGATCGGCCCGAAGAAGAAGCACGAGAGATGGTGAAGAAGAAAAAAAGCAAGGCTCTACTCGAAACGCATCCACAATTGAAAAGATACTCCTAAGACCATTACTTTCGATAAGAGAATTAAAATTTAATTATTCAGAAGATTTGTCAACGACAATACCTGGATATACGCAAGTGCCAAAGTTCTTTGGACTTACAGGTAGTGATCCGGGAGTAGGATTTGTATTAGGTACACAACCAGAACTAGGCGCCTTCTTAGATGAACGAAAAGATCGGATCATCACAAAAAGTGTTTTTCAAAACCAACAAGTAGTCCAAGAAAATAGTCAGACTTACGAAGCAGATATAGAGATTGAACCATGGAAGGGTTTTTCTATCGATGTTGACTTCGGCAAGAGGTATACGCAGAATCATTCTGAGTACTTTGTCTATACGCCCAATGTTGATGGCGCTGATACAACCTTCGCTTACAATAGATTGACTGAGAGAGACTTTGGTGGTTATGAGATCACCTTTATGTCACTCAATACTCTTTTTGATGGTGATGTGGATGGCTTGTTTAGAAGATTTGATGAAAATCGAAGAGTCATCTCACAACGACTCCCTAACAGTACTTCAGGTGCGCATGTAAGTGACCTTGGATATCAGTCGGGTTATGGACGTCAACATGTAGATGTTTTGATTCCAGCTTTTATAGCAGCTTATACCAATCAAGATCCATTTACAGTTAACTTGGATCAAAGAGAACAAGTAAGAAAGAGAGGATATATACCAAAGCCCAACTGGTCGCTTAGATATAATGGTTTATCAAAACTGCCATGGTTTAAAGACTTGTTTGCAAACTTTAGTTTGAATCATTCTTATAAGAATAGACTTAATGTCAATAGCTTTCAGACTGATCTGCAGTATGATGAAGGAAACCCATTTAGGATAGATCCTTTACTTTCGACAGGCAATTACTTTGCAAGATTTGAAGTTCCTGAGATTATCATAGATGAGCGCTTTGAGCCAATTATAGGTTTTGACCTCAAGACCCATACTGATCTCACAATGAGAGCAGAGTGGGCAAAATCAAGAAACTTGAGACTTGCCACTAGTCTGGCTCAGCTGACTGAAGCAAGAAGCACAAGTTATACAGTTGGTATAGGTTGGATTTTTCAAAATGTTAAGATTGGATTTTTGACAGGCACCAACAAAAGGAATACTCGAACAAGAAAAAATCAAGACCCCGACAACCCAGAGAATCCTGAAGACCCTTCAGCTGTAGATAGACTGGAGGAAGCAGTCACAGGAGGAAGAAACGCTGGAGGCGTCAATGATGAAGCCAATAGATTAGAGTTTACATTTGATATGCAGTACCGAGATGATGTAACCTTTATACACGAGTTGGGTGATGGCAAGTCTGCAGAAGCAACCCGTGGTACCAGGACTTTTACGATGTCGCCTTTGATCAATTATGATATAAACAAAAACTTTATTCTCTCAGTGTACTTTGAGTATTCTGCGACAAGGCCTTATCGATCGAACCAATTTCCAGTTACTAATTATAATGGTGGTTTAAGGGCGAGGTTTATACTCGATTAGATTCACGAGCACTTTTTATTGAAAACCTTTACTTAGATTTGGTTGTGGATATCTGATATCCCCTGTAAAGACGATATTATATGAAGATGCAATTATTAACATGGACTCTTGTCCTTTCTAATTTATGCTTAGCGCTTCAGTCCTTTGGGCAGTATACGAGACAAGATACCTTAAGAGGGTCTGTAACGGAGGAAAGGGCTTGGTGGGATCTCAATCACTATCACTTAGAAGTAGAAGTCAATCCGGATGATTCATCATTAGTAGGGCAGAATACTATATCATATACGGTGCTCAGTGCGCATGACATTATTCAGATAGATTTGCAAAAGCCTCTTATGGTGACAGCAGCAGAACAAGATGGTCAATCACTCGACTTCAATAGCGAAGGTGATGCACACTTTATAAAACTGAAGTCTGATCAAAAGGTAGGATCACAACAAAAACTGGTTGTGAGATATGCTGGCCATCCTCATGTTGCTATTAGAGCACCTTGGGATGGAGGGATCTCTTGGAAGTATGATAATAATGGATTGCCCTTTGTAGCTTCATCATGTCAGGGTATAGGTGCTAGTATATGGTGGCCATGTAAAGATCATATGTATGACGAGCCTGACAGTATGATGATCAGTGTGACAACTCCTCCAGGCTTGATGGATGTATCCAATGGTAGATTGATCAAAACGGACCAGCACCCTAATGGGAAAAGAACTTTTCACTGGACAGTTGAAAATCCGATCAATAACTATGGTGTTAACCTGAGTGTTGGAGACTATGTGCACTTTGGCGAAGATTATAAAGGAGAGTCAGGTCCGCTGAGATTGGACTACTTTGTCTTAAGAGACAATCTAGCACTAGCCAAAGAACAGTTTTTGCAAGTTCCTATGATGATGGATGCGTTCGAGCATTGGTTTGGTCCATATCCCTTTTATAAAGATGGATTTAAACTTGTTGAGGTGCCATATCTCGGTATGGAGCATCAGAGTGCTGTTACTTATGGCAATGGCTATCAGAATGGATATCTAGGTCGCGACCTAAGTGGTAGTGGATGGGGACTAAAGTTTGATTTTATAATTATCCATGAGGCTGGACACGAATGGTTTGCCAACAATATCACCTACAAAGATATCGCTGATATGTGGATCCATGAATCATTTACTGCATACTCTGAATCCCTATATGTGGAGTATCATCATGGTAAAGAAGCAGGGGCCGCATATGTTACAGGCACAAGAACGAACATCGGCAATGATAAACCCATCATCGGCACTTATGGGGTTAATGCCCGAGGTTCTGGAGACATGTACTACAAAGGGAGTAACATGTTACACACACTTCGTCAAGTGGTCAATGACGATGACAAGTGGAGAGATGCATTACGAGGGCTCAATGAAACTTTCTACCACAAGACAGTAACTACCCAAGAGATAGAGGATTATTTATCAAGTTTTTTCGAGTTAGATCTGCAATCATTTTTTGATCAATACTTGAGATCTACCGAGATTCCAATTTTAGAATATGGCTACCGCAATGATCGATTAGGGTACCGATGGGTCAATACTGTAAAGGGCTTTGATATGCCAATCGACGTGAAGATCGATGGCAAGGAAGTTCGACTACATCCTATCAATATTTGGAAGAACTTGGAATTAGATCAAAAGCCGCAAAGTGTAGTCATAGATCCTGACTTTTATGCTGGCAGCATGGATATGTTGGGATTATAAGGATTCGATAGGATTTACTCGGCCTCGTTTCGATAGATAATGATGCCACAATAGGAAGGATGCTGCAGACCGATACGGAGACCAATCGATAGATTTTTCCAATGCCTCTGAACTGTCTTTGACTGACCAAAGTTCTTTGATTGTATTGATCAAAGCGATATCTCCACGGGGGTAGATGTCAGGCGCTTGTAATGCAAAGAGAAGATATACCTCTGCAGTCCAAGGGCCTATACCTTTGATGGATACAAGTACCTCAGTAGCTTCTTCAACTGTTAGTGTGGGAAGTGCTTCAAGATCTACGGTGTTATCAAGTATGCCATTAGCTAGCCCGAGTATATATCCAGCTTTTTGACGGCTGATGGATGCAGCTCTCATCTCATCTGCGGTTAGTCGAGCAATATGACTTGCGTCAAATACTTTAATACGAGCTGCAAGTTTCTCATAGGCTGCTTTGCCTGATTCTAGAGAGACTTGTTGTTCCAGTATGATTTTACACAATGTCTCGAAGCCTTGTGGCCTAGACCAAGAAGAAGGCAGGCCATATAGTTCTATGATCTGAGCAAACTTTTGATCATGTGCTTTCAGATAAGTGATCGCATCATCGTTGATAATCATGATAGTGTCTTATGAGGGATAAATCAAACATATTACAATAATTAATAATTTGTATTTTAGCTAATTATTAGTAGGCTTGACAGTTTCTAAAGATAACATATACGCTTTCCCTAGGTTCTTGGCTTCTCAGCAGATGAAGATAGCCACTATATTTCTGATCTCCTTCTTGATCTATGCCAATACCTTGGGTCATGAGTTTACCCAAGATGACGCTATTGTTATTTATGATAATGAGTATGTTAAACAAGGTATCCGAGGGATTAATAAGATTTACACGACTGATTCATTTAGAGGTTTTTTTGGAGACGATAAGTCGACGCTTGTTTCAGGAGGAAGATACCGCCCACTAACAATCAGTTTGTTTGCTATAGTACATGAATTGGTAGGCGTACAGCCGTTTGCTTATCACTTGTTGAGCATCTTGCTATACAGCCTACTATGCATCATCATCTTCAAGATATTATCGAGCTTACCATCATCTTGGCCCTCTGACAAACAGACCTACTTTGCTTTTGCCGCTGCATTGATCTATGTAGTACATCCTATCCATACAGAAGTTGTTGCCAATATCAAAGGTATTGATGAGACACTGAGTTTGCTTTTTTCACTTTTGAGTCTTGCAAGTGCATCTTGCTATTCCAAATCAGGAAAGCCAGGTTATCTACTGCTGTCAGGTCTTCTATTTGTCCTCGCCCTGTTTTCTAAAGAAAATGCAATCGCTTTTATAGCTGTCATACCAGTTGTGTTATATTTTTTCTCTAAGGATAAATCCAAGTTAAAGAAGACTGTGATTGTAACGTCAGTTCTAGCACTGACGTTTATTGGTTATTGGATGCTTAGAACAAGTATTGTTGGATATGATCTTGGAGATCCTCCCACAGAGATGTTAAACAATCCGTTTATCAAATTAGAAGATAATCGCTATGTCCCTTTCTCTTTTGAAGAGAGGTGGGCTTCTATTACCTATGGACTAGGCAAGTATATACAATTGCTGTTTTTCCCGCATCCATTAACACATGATTACTACCCAAGACATTTTGGAGTTGTTGATTTTAAAGATGCGGCTGTCTGGATGTCTATCATCATGAATGGAACCTTAGCAGTCATCGCTATCATAGGGCTAAAGAAGAGGTCGTTTATTTCGTTTGTTATCTTTTTCTTTTTTGCGACAATAGCGCTCATGTCAAATGTTGTTTTTCCAATTGGAACGCATTTGTCCGAGCGTTTTCTGTTTACCCCATCGTTGGCTTTTGCTATGGCTATGGCATATGGGTTCACTAAGCTTTATGGGATCAACTCTTATCGTAAGCCGTTGATGCTTTTGATTGGATTGGCCCTTTTCATGGGAGCCGGAAAAACGATAACACGTAATAACGCTTGGAAAAACGACTTAACACTATTTACGACAGATGTAGAAGTATCTAAGAACAGTGCTAAGGTTAGAAACGCTGCTGGCGGAGCGCTATTAGCGGCTTGCGCAGAGACAAGTCATCCAATTGAAAAACAAACAATGGCTCAAGAGGCATTGGTGCATCTTATGGAAGCAACACGCATCCATCCTAATTATAAAGAGGCTCATTTTTTATCGGGTATAGCACATAGTTATATGAAAGATTATGATCGATCAATTACATCTTATGAGCTAGCGTTACAGATATCTCCTAATTATCAGTTGGCTTTTGACAACCTTAAAGGTGTCCTAAAGCAAGGAGCTAAAGAAAACGGTATGAATGGCAATATTCAAAAAGCACTTGAATATCTTCAGAAAGTACTAACCTATACTCCTAATGATGCAGATGCCTTGTCTATGATGGGTACAGCTTATGGCACATCAGGTAATCATAAACTAGCGATAGAATACTTTGAAAAAGCCATTAGCATCAGACCCAATGTAGCGATGACATATGTCAACTTAGGACTTGCACAACAAAGTTACGGGTTAGAGGATGATGCAATTATTAACTTTAATAAGGCGATCCAGATTGATCCAAAAGCCTTGGATAAATTTCAAAATAGAAATTAGAATGAAACGTGTATTGATATCTTTTTTACTCATGGTGTTTGGCATAACTTCATATGCTCAACAAACTGAGAAAGATGCTTGGGTAGAGTCTACTTTGTCAAAGATGACGGTCGATGAGAAGATCGGTCAGGTATTTGTCATCAGAGCTTTTTCTAAAAATGACCCAGCTCATATCAAAAGTGTAAAGGATCAAATTAAAAAATACAAAGTAGGTGGTGCTTGTTTTTTCCAAGGAACACCCCTCAAGCAAGCTCAATTGGTTAATGAATATCAAAACTTGTCTGATATACCACTTATGATAAGCATGGATGCAGAGTGGGGACTAGGCATGAGATTTCCTAAAGAGGTTATTAGTTTTCCCAAGCAGATGACTATTGGAGCAATCAATGACCATCAACTTATATACTTAATGGGCAAGGAGGTTGGAAGACAATGCAGAAGAGCAGGCGTTACTGTTAACTTTGCGCCTGATGTAGATGTTAACAACAATCCTGACAATCCCGTTATCAATGTTAGATCGTTTGGCGAAGACCGCTTTAATGTAGCTGCCAAATCATATGCATATATGAAAGGCTTGCAAGATGCAGATGTTTTAGCATGTGCAAAGCATTTTCCAGGTCATGGAGATACCGGCACCGATTCTCACTTTGATCTACCTGTCATCCCTCATAATAGACAACGATTAGATAGTATAGAGCTGTTTCCATTTCAGATGATGATCAAGCAAGGGATATCATCGATTATGGTGGCGCACCTACAAGTGCCGGCTTTGGATGATCGACCTAATAAGCCAACGACCGTTTCAGATAGAGTAGCTACACAATTACTTAGAGAAGAGTTGGGCTTTGAAGGATTGATCTATACTGACGGTATGGAGATGAAGGCAATTACTAAGCACTATCCGCCTGGAGAAGCAGACGTGGCAGCTTTCTTGGCAGGCAATGATATCATCCTTCTCCCAGAAGATATTAATAAGGGATTTGCTCAAATTAAAAAAGCTGTAGAAGATGGAGTGATCTCTATAGAAAGATTAGAGGCCAGTGTAAGACGGATACTCGGTGCAAAGTTTGACCTTGGATTAAACAGAAGTAAGGCTTACGCAATAACTGACAATCTTATGGATGAACTTAATCATCCGGATGCTCAAGTTTTAAAATCAAAAATATATGAAAAAGCGATAACACTTGTTAGTAATACGCAAGGTGCACTGCCGTTGACAGAGTTGTCTGATGTAAAGTATGGAAGCGTGAGCTTGGGGTCTAGTAACATTACACCATTTCAAATGAGGATGCATTCTTACGTTGACATTGATGATTATAATATTCCAAAAGATGCAGCATCTTCTGTATACAGTCAGCGACTCCAACAATTAGAATATCATGATGTAGTGATGATATCAGTGCATGATATGAGCCGATTGTCTAAAAACAACTTTGGACTCAATCAGCAGCAGATTGACTTTATACATCAGCTCGCAGGAAGAACAAAAGTAATCGTGACTTTATTTGGATCACCTTATGCGTTGAAGCATTTTGAGCTGATACCGACTATGATGGTCGCCTATGAAGAAGATGAGTTGGCGCAAGAAGCAGCAGCACAAGCAATCTTTGGATCAATTGATATAACTGGGAAGTTGCCTGTTACAGCTAATGAGAAGTATAAAGCCGGACATGGCATCAATATTCCAAATCTTAATAGAATAGGTTTTGCAATCCCAGAAGCTGTTGGACTAAACTCAGATACGCTCCAACGTATAGAGGAGATTGTAAATGAAATGATCGCTGAAAAAGCAGCACCTGGTTGTCAAGTACTTGTAGCTAAAAATAATAAGATCGTATACCATAAGGCTTTTGGATATCATACTTATGATAAGAAAACAAAAGTCAAAGTTGATGATATCTACGATGTAGCTTCAGTTACAAAGATTATGGCCTCTACTGTTAGTATGATGCATTTGCAAGATCAAGGATTATTTGATATTCATGACCCTGTTTCCCAATACGTGCCAGAAGAAGACACAACCACTAAGGCAACTATGATTTATGAAGACTTGATGTCACATGTTGCAGGACTTGCAGGTTGGATTCCATTTTATAAAAATACATTGGATGGAGAAAAGTCTACTAAAATATCTGAGGATTATTATCGAAGACAGTCAACACCAGGTTTTGATGTGATGGTCACGCCTAATTTGTACTTGAGATCGGATTATCCAGATACTATATGGAGAAGTATTTTTTCTTCTTCGTTGAGAGACAATACTAATTATAGGTATAGCGATCTTGCTTTCTATATACTAAATAGAACTATAAAAAACATCTCAAACTATGAAGTAGATGGATATGCAGAGATGAACATATATAGACCAATTGGTCTGAGGAAGACCTTGTTCAACCCTTATAGAATATTTGATAAAACAAAGATTCCGCCATCAGAGTTTGACCAGTATTGGCGTAACGAAGTGGTGCAAGGTACTGTACATGATATGGGCGCTGCCATGTTAGGTGGAGTAAGTGGTCATGCCGGTTTGTTTTCTAATAGTCTGGAGCTTTCGATTATGATGCAGATGTTATTGAACAATGGCTATTACGGGGGGCGTCAGTATATACAACCTAAGACCATAGATTACTATACTCAGAGACACTGGCGATCGTCGAGAAGAGGGATAGGCTTTGACATGAAGGAGTTGGATGCTGACAAAAAACCCAACATGTCAGAAAAGGCCAGTAGAAATACTTTCGGTCACTTGGGCTTTACGGGTACAGCGGCTTTTGCAGATCCTGATCATGACATTATTTACATATTCTTATCCAATCGTACCTACCCAACGATGAATAACAACAAGTTGGGTAAGGGTGATTATAGACCTAAGATCCAGAGTGTGATCTATGATGCGATGGAGATAGAATAATTACTTATCATTGGTCCATCAATGAATGTGTCTTTCCAAATCGCTCGGCGGTATCTCTTTGGAAAAAAGAGTACCAATGCCATCAACATCATAACAGGGATCTCTGCCTTAGGCATTGCGATAGGTACAGCAGCATTGATATTGATTATGTCAGTCTTTAATGGATTTGAACTTCTGACAACAAGCAATCTTGATCATTATAATCCTGATTACAAGATAACGCTCAATGAAGGAAAGTTCTTCCAAGACGACAAAGATGCTTTTGATAAATTAGAAAGCTTACCCGGAGTAGAGTCTGTCTCGAAGGTTATTGAAGAAGTGGCACACTTTGAGTACAACAGCAAGCAGATGATAGGCATCATGAAAGGTGTTGATACCAAGTTTAATGATGTTACCGATCTGAAGAATGCCCTACGCGAAGGAACTGTCAGCCTGCAGGGAGACAAAGGTCAATATTATGCGATTATAGGAAATGGCGTCTACAACACGCTTAACATCTCACTGTCCAGTAAGATCGAGTCACTGAGGATCTCTGTTCCCAATAGAAAAAAGAGAGGCCCATTAGATCGAGATTTTAAAACAAGAGGACTTTTGGTCTCTGGCGTGTTCTCTATAAAAAATGAGAAAGACTATCGCTATATCATAATAGATTATGAATTAGCATCAGGATTGCTCGATCTTAGAAACCAAGTGTCAGCACTTGAAGTAAAGGTAGATTCATCTTATAGTCCAAGCAATATAGAGAAGTCGATGGCGACCCTCTTCCCAGCAGAAACATATACAATCGCTGATCGCCTACAACAAGAAGCGTCCATCTTAAAGATTATGAATATCGAGAAGTGGTCTTCCTATCTCATCTTCAGCTTTACATTGATATTGATCATATTCAATGTGATCGGTTGTTTATGGATGATTGTACTTGAGAAGCGCAAGGACATATCAGTGCTTCAGAGTTATGGAGCTACCAAGAGTATGGTGAGAAAGATCTTTTTGATGGAAGGTGCTATGATCAGTTCAGTCGGTTTTTTGATAGGAATTGCATTCTCTGGCTTGTTTTACATCTTGCAGAAGAACGTGGGTATATTGACTGTGCCTGATGGATTTTCCATTACTAATTACCCAATGGAGATGCATGTTTTTGATGTAGTCGTTGTTATGATTACTGTACTGATATTAGGCATATTGGCTTCTATCCCAGCTGCGCTCAGAGCAGCTCAGGTATCTGCTTACGTTCGTATGGAGTAGAACTGATAATTGTTGAGTAATGGACCTCTTATCTTTTGTATGGAGGATTAGATAGGGTATATTTGTTTCTTAATTTTTATATGGAGGATTGGCAGATGGATTTTGATTGGCTTCGGATCCGGCACCTTGTAAAAGATGCTATGGGGCAAGACGGTCTACCAGATCTACAGATTATTCTGCTCTTGATTGGTATCCAAGAAGCCAACGTCGTTAGAACTTCTTTCACGAAAGAAGAAAAACAAGATCTCATGCATGTAGCAACATGCCACCTTCTATCAATGGACGGGTACTTCGACTATGTTGGAAAAGACGATGAGGGATGGCCTCACTTCAGGCAAGTGAGAACAGTGCCTGCAGAAGGTGAGAAAGCGCAAGAGCGACTCTTAAAAGAATGTGTAATCAACTACTTCGACACATCATCATTAACACCATCATTGACTTATGACGAATAATACCATCTTATTTTCCTTTTTAATTAGCATACTACTTATGTCATGTGGTCAGCAGGATACTGTAGTTGTCATAGAGACTGACTTCGGTATCATGAAGGCTAAGCTGTACGATTCGACACCAGCGCATAGGGATAACTTCATAAAGTTAGCGGAAGAAGACTTTTATGATGGGCTTCTCTTTCATAGGGTCATGAGTGGTTTTATGATCCAAGGTGGTGATCCCAACTCGAGAGACGCACCTGCCGGATCACCTCTGGGCAATGGTGGCCCGGGATATACCATCCCAGCCAAGATAGCGGCGCCACACTTCAAGGGTACCTTAGCTGCGGCTAGAACACCTGACAATGTAAACCCCAATAGAGAATCGAGTGGATCCCAATTCTACATAGTACACGGTACACCACTTACAAAAGCTACCCTTGATGGTTGGGCTAGACAAAAAGGAATCACCTATAATGAAGCTCAAGTATCCAAGTATATAGAGTTAGGTGGTACGCCTCAGTTAGATATGGATTATACTGTATTTGGAGAGTTGATAGAGGGTTTTGACGTATTAGATAAGATAGCGGCAGTGCCTAAAGATGGAAGAGATCGTCCCTTGCAAGATGTAAAAATGAATGTCAGAATCACCAAAGGTTAATATGATAGATTACAAGTATCTTTTACTAATTAGTTGTTTGATCCTAGGATCTTGTTCAAAGACAACTTTAGGATTTATGGTTAAAGAGCCAACAAAAACCAATGTTCCTGCTAAGTTTGCTTTCGAATTAGATGAAACTAATTGCGAAGCCTTTGAGTGGGACTTCGGAGATGGGGTTACATCTCAGGATAGTGCACCCAATCACACATACTATCTTTCAGGTAACTATGTAGTGACTCTTAAAGGAACAGCGGGTAATAAAATTAAAGAAGTTAAAAAAGAAATATTTGTGGAAGCACCAGAAAAGTGTTTAGTAAAGATTGAAACAAATCATGGGTTGATGATTGCGGAGTTATACGATGCAACTCCTAAGCATCGTGATAACTTTGTAAAACTTGCGGAAGAAGGTTTTTATAATGACCTATTGTTTCATAGAGTGATATCAGGCTTTATGGTCCAAGGTGGAGACCCACAGTCACGAGGCGCTGATCAATCGGTGAGACTTGGTTCAGGTGGTCCTGGATATCAGATAGACGCTGAGATAATCCCTCAGGTTGCTCATACAAAAGGTGCATTGGCTGCAGCGAGAGTAGGCGGCCCGTCTAATCCAATGAAAAAATCGAGTGGGTCCCAATTTTACATCGTGCAAGGCAAGCCAGTACAAGTAGCTAATCTGAAGCAACAAGAAGCGCGACTTGGTATCAACTATCCTGAGGACGTACTATCAACTTATGAGGAGAATGGAGGGGTCCCTTTCTTAGATCAAGACTACACGGTCTTTGGTCAAGTCATCGAAGGGTTAGATGTCATCGATAAGATAGCTGCTGTAAGAACGTTGCCAGGCGATCGTCCTGAAGAAGATGTGACTATGAAGATAACTGTCATCAAGTAGTAGCACAGCTACGTCATCAGAAAAGAAAAAAGGAATCGTCCATCATGGCAGAAATTTTAGGAATTGATGTAGGTGGTACCGGTATTAAAGGTGCCATTGTAGATACAGAAAAAGGGGAGTTTGTCACCAAAAAGATAAAGTACGGCACACCTCAACCTAGTACACCTGAGCGTGTTATGGTTGTCATTAATCAACTGATAGATGATATGAACTGGAGAGGGAAACCCTTTGGCTGCGGTTTTCCATCTATCATCAAGAATGGTGTCTGTCATTCTGCTGCCAACATTGATAATGGATGGTTGAACCTCAACTTAAGCGAATTCTTCAAAGAGCATACAAGTAGTGATGTCACTTTCGTAAATGACGCAGATGCAGCAGCTGTTGCCGAGATGACTCATGGCAAGGGCAAAGGGCGTATGGGCACAGTCGTACTGATTACGCTTGGTACAGGCATAGGTTCAGGTGTACACTTAGATGGTAAGTTGTTTCCTAATTCTGAGTTTGGTCATTTGCTCTATAAGAAGAGTGTGTTTGAACATTATGCTTCTAATGGGGCCAGAAAACGCAAAGATCTATCTTGGAAAGAATGGGGCAAAGAAGTGAACACATATCTAAATCATATCGATCTCTTGATTAGCCCTGATTTAATCATTCTTGGAGGGGGCGTTAGCAAGTATTATGATACCAAGTTTGGCCAATACATAAGTGTAGACACCGAAGTAGTCCATGCTGCCATGGGCAATGACGCCGGTATCACAGGAGCAGCAATGGCCTGCCAAAAAGCAAG
Source organism: uncultured Saprospiraceae bacterium (assembly GCA_937942435.1). GTDB lineage: Bacteria > Bacteroidota > Bacteroidia > Chitinophagales > Saprospiraceae > JAJRXG01. The sequence continues at coordinate 64,439 of CALDEM010000006.1, read as the reverse complement.
CATAGGGTAAAAAAAAAGAGTACGACGTTATAGAGATTTAGAAGACTATCAATAGTCTTCAACCTCTGTTTTATCTATCAATCTAAAGCCATTACCATGGATGTTTACGATCTCTAAGTTGTTGTCTTTCTTTAGATACTTACGTAACTTAGTTACAAAGACATCCATACTTCGTGCAGTAAAGTAATTGTCCTCTTCCCATATCTCAACAAGAGCTTCTGATCTAGATAAGACATTGTTCTTATGTAGACAGAACAATCTCAATAAGTGAGCTTCTTTAGGTGATAGTTTGTCCTTTTCTTTTTCTCCTTCTGGATCAAAAGTTAGGATTCGTAATGGATAATTGAATACGAAGTTGCCAATGGTAAATTCCTTCTTATCAGCATGAGGATTGGCAGGAATTGTAGTTCTTTTCAGAACAGCTTGTACGCGGTATAACAGCTCTTCGCTATTGAAAGGTTTTGTGATATAATCGTCGGCTCCTATTTTGAATCCATCGATAACATCTTCTTTTAGTGATTTGGCTGTTAAAAATATTACCGGTACATCAGCATTGTCTTCTTTGATCTCTCGACCAAGTGTGAATCCATCTTTCTTAGGCATCATGACGTCTAGAATACAGAGATCATACTTTCCACTCTTGTACGTGTTATATCCAGCCTCACCATCAGTGGCAAGTGTTACATCATATTGATGCATTTCTAGATAAGAGCGTAGTACATCCCCAAAATTTCTATCGTCCTCAACAAGTAAGATCTTCTGTTGCGGCATAGCAGTTTTACGTTTGGTATTAAATTTAGATGCAGGAATGACTGAGAAGTCACTTTTTTTATCAATTAATATTAAGAATTATTTCACAAGTTAAGATCATGAGGTAGATAAACAGTAAAACTGCTACCCTTTCCCAATTCACTTTGTGCTTTTATCTTTCCTTTATGAGCATCAGTTATGGCTTTAACATAGCTTAGTCCAAGCCCAAAACCCTTTACATCATGAAGGTTTCCAGTACTAACTCTGTAAAATTTCTCAAATATTCTCTTTAAGTCCTCTTTAGACATGCCGATGCCTTTATCCTCAACAGTGATTTCTATGCCGTTAGCGACATCACGAGTTGTGATCGTTATATCAGGTGGCTCCGGCGAATATTTTATCGCATTGTCCAGCAGATTATGAAGTACATTGCTGATATGATTTTCATCTCCTATGACCTTGGCATTCTTTGCCCTTAGATGAGCTTGGATATTGCCATCTCTTTGATTGACCCTCAATCTAGTGTTTTCGACAGCTATTGTTACTTGGTCGTTGAGATTGATATCTACTAACTTTAACGTGAAGTCTTTCTTGTCAAGTCGAGCGATCTGTAAGACTTTTTCAACTTGAGTGAGCATGCGCTTATTCTCTTGCTTAATGATATCAGCATATCTGTCTATCATTTTTTCATTGCTCTTAACCATGGGGTTGCCGATAGAATCCGCAGCAAGAGATATAGTTGCGATCGGAGTTTTGAACTCATGAGTCATATTATTGATAAAATCAGTCTTCATCAAAGACACTTTCTTCTGAGTTAAGATGACATTGATGGTATATACAAAGCAGAAAAGTATGAGTCCAGTCAGAAGTATGGAGCTAATCAAAGCAGGCAATACTGATTTTAGCAGAAATGATGTCTTCTGCGGGAAGAAAATCCTAAGAGATCCAACTGTCGTTCTGCCCTCACTATCAAACAGATTGACCTGATACATGGATTGTGAAAGGCGTGTGGCTACTCCGCCATCACTTGAGTTTCCACTAACATTTACGACATTAAACTTTCCATTCGTGATGATATAATCTTTATCCTCATTAGAAAACACCCCAAAGTCATAGTTCAAGTCTATACCTTGACTCAATAGTTCGACTCGCAGATATCTACTCAGATCTGGAGGAGAGATAGAGGCAAGTGCATATTCTGGATTAAGCAACCATGCTATGTTGGCCACTTGGGATTCTATCTTATCTCTTCTGTAGTCGTCTAGACTCGGTTTAATTATTTTTTTAAGTGGATCCTTACCGTTATCAAAGATGGATACCTGACTGCGCTCTATAGAACGATTTAGATTTTCAAGCTCATTCGCGTCGTCTTCAAGATTTTGTTTTACTCGGTTTAGTGAGTAACGGACCTGGTTATCAAAATTTTGAGCTTCAAGATCAATTCCATTTTTTAACCAATAAAACTGAATGATACAGATTCCCATGAGTGCAACACTCATAAGTATAATGATAGCCTGGATGGTGCGTTTCTCCATATGGTGATTAAACTACTAAATAAGCTTGCTTTGGCTTAATTTAATGCCGTTTAACTATGTTTTAACTGATCTTTAGTAAAATTATAATTTAGACAATTTTACTTTTGACAAAGCTAAAAACATTGATCTGATGAATTATATCTCCATTACTTTTATTCTGCTTGCTTCTCTTTCTTTCTTGAATACTAATGCCCAATCAGATAAAGAAGTCATCATCATCGAAAAAACAGTCGATGAAAAAGGCAACGTAATATCAAAGCAAACACGCCGCCTTAATGGCACATATGATGATCGTGAGATCCAAGAGTTGTTAGAGGAGGAAAGCGAGCCATCTATGGGTATGTTTGATTTAGAGGGTCTTGGGTTTGGAGACAACGCATTTGACATGTTCAGATCTGGATCTAAGCGTCCAACGATAGGAGTCAACTTGAGCTTTGAAAAAGGAGTAGCGGAAGTTGTAAGCGTTATCGAAGGGTCAGGCGCCGAAGTTGCCGATATTAGAGAAGGAGACAAAATCATATCAATCAATGATATAGCTATCTCAACAATAGAAGATATCCAAGAGATACTTGATGGCAAATCTGCCAATGATAAAATCAAGATGAAGTTCTTCAGAGATGGTGAAGAGATAGAAAGAGATGTCGAGCTTAAAGGACGTAGAAATAATTCTTTCTTTTTTGATCTTCCTCAAGATGGTTCTTTGCAGTTTTTTGGTGACGGTTCAGATGATTTCACTTTTGAGTTAGATTCTCTTTTAGAAATGTTTGATTTTGATAACTTACCACAACAGTTTGACCAATTTAGAAACTTTGGATTAGGAGGAGATGATCGGCTTTCTGATAATCGAGCGTCTAAGGATAGGGCTTCTCTTGGTGTATTTATCGATGATATTGGCGCTGGTGTTTTGGTCTCAGAAGTAATAAAAGACAGTCCTGCCCAAAGAGCTGGTCTTAAAGAAGGAGATGTAATTATTGGTATGGATGACATCACAATAGATGAGTACGCTGATGTTACAGATCATATGAGTGCCAAGAAGATCGGCGACACCATGGAGTTGAAAATCGAACGCCATGGAAAAGTTAAAAACATCACAGTCGTACTTGACTAAATGTCAAAACGTAAGCTTCCGCTATAGTCTCACTGGTTTTATTTTTAATCAGCTGTTTGACTTATTCGCCTCTTAATAAAAGATGTTTGAAGAGATGTGAAACTCAAGCGACGGATCGAGTCTACGATTCCTTAAATCGGGTTTTTTGACAATTATTATTTCTACTTTAATATAGGTTGATTTAGAATGCAAGAAGTTTAATTACAAAAGTTGTGCTTTGCACACCTGCTAACGCCTCTTTAAAAGTCGACTCTTACTATGTGATGATAAAAAAGCGTCAGCTCTCCCATCAGCGTTGACTTACTTAGGCCATATACTTCGATTCATTCCATTTGCGATAAGCGACATGCTATCTCAAGACAAGACAAAAAAAAAGAGCGGCATACCCCCCAGTAGCCGCTCCGTAATCTCCAATACTTAATCCCTTAAGTATTTTCAAAAGTTAAAGAACTATCGCATCTATTCCACATATCTTGCCAATCGTTACTTACACTGGAGGTAATAAACACATTGCTTTTTCTGTGTATGTGTAAGTCCTTCAAGAAGTACTCTTAACATTTATAAATTTCTCGTATTAGTTAAATTTCAATGTGTATTTCCTGCTTTTAGCCCTACATTGACTGGGTCTAATTGATTTTTAAAACTAAAATGGATATTGTCTCCAACTTTAATTGATACTTTTAAAACGTGGGACAAAAGACTAAAACAGAGGCACATTCGAGGCATCAATTCGTAAAAGCGCTACTTAATGATGTTTCTGCATTAGAGTATATGATCGCTAATGACTGGTTTGAGTCAGATATCACACGTATAGGTGCTGAACAAGAGATTGTCCTGATCGATAAGTCGACATACAGACCCTCCACACTTGGCCCCACTATCCTTAAGAAGTCAACTAAAAATACTTGGTTGGTAAGCGAGTTAGCCAAGTTTAATCTAGAACTTAATCTCGATCCAAGAGTATTTAGAAGGGATTGCTTCAAGATGATGGAGTCTGAGCTAAAAACCAACCTTTCAACAGTGAGAGGGTATCTAAAGGAACATGATATCGATTATATCCTTACTGGGATACTTCCGACACTGCACAAATATCATCTGGACTTATCCAATCTAACACCTAAACCACGATACAAAGAACTGATGGAAGCCATCAAAGGGCAACTCCAGATGAGAGATTTTGAACTCCGCTTGGTGGGTATAGACGAGCTCCTCGTCCGTCATGATTCTCCTTTGCTTGAGGCTTGTAATACCAGCTTTCAAGTACACCTACAGGTAGCACCACATGAGTTTACCAAGTATTATAATTATGCCCTTGCCTTGACAGCACCATCTATAAGTATGGCGGCTAACTCACCTATTGTATTTGGTAAACGCCTGTGGCATGAGACTAGAATCGCTCTATTTCAGCAGGCTATAGATACACGAAAGACACTGGATCATATGAGGCAGATGAGCCCTCGTGTTATCCTCGGTGATTCTTGGCTCGACGGCGATGTGACGCAGATCTTTAAGGATGACATAGCGAGGTTTAAAATCTTACTTCATGCTGATATGGGAGAAGAGGATAGCATGGACAAAATAGAAAAAGGTGAAGTGCCTAAGCTCAAGAGTCTCCAGCTTCATAACTCAACAATCTATAGATGGAATCGACCATGCTATGGGATCAGTGATACGGGTAAGCCTCATCTACGGATAGAGAATAGGGTGCTACCATCTGGCCCAAGCGTACTTGATGAGATGGCTAACACAGCGTTTTGGCTAGGTGCGATGCGAGGGATGGATGAGCGATATCCAGACATAAGAGATTTTATGTCCTTTGCTGATGTAAGGGATAATTTTGGAAAATCTGCACGTTTTGGTATAGACACAAAGTTTACTTGGACAAATGACCAAAAGGTTACGGTTAAAGAGTTGATGAAAGAAGAACTCATCCCAATGGCTCGACAAGGATTGGAGTCTATGCAAGTAGATCGAGATTGTATTGATAGATATATGGGGGTCATTACAGAAAGGATGGATGCTCATATGAATGGTGCCAGATGGATGCTTAGATCCTATACCAAGTTAAAAGAAGAGACCAGCACAATTGATGAGGCGCTTACATATTTGACTGCATCTATTTATAATAATCAGAATCAAGAAGACTATCCTATCCATAAGTGGAGAGAAGCAGATACTAGTCAGAGAGTCAACTATGAGATAGACGACCTCCGAGTATCAGAATTGATGCAGACTGATATATTTTCTGCAAAGCGCAAGGACTTAGTAGCGCTTGTGGCCAAGTTGATGACATGGAAGGATATCAATTATATGCCCGTTGAGGATAAGAAAGGACATCTTGTAGGCCTCATAAGTGATGAGATATTACGAGCCAGACTCTCTTTGGAGCGACAGAAGAAAAAGCCTAAAGATCTTCTTGTCAGAGATGTGATGATCGAGGATCCAGTGACCATAGGTCCATCAGCCACTTTGGCGGAGGTAGAGCATCTCATGAAGAGTGTCGAAGTGACATGTCTGCCGGTCATAAAAGAGAAAGAATTAGTAGGTATCGTGACTAATCATGATATCCTTCGCATTAAAGATCGCTTGTCTTAAGAAGATATTCCTCACTTGTAAGTTATCTACTTTATCATCATATAAGCCAATAGCTTATATTTGCAGCTTGACATTGAGACCTTGGTCTCAGCAGATTATTAACATTCTAATTGTTCTACATGCCATTTGATTTAGATATGATCCAAGCACACTATGAAAGCTTGGCAAAGAAGATTGACGATGCAAAGAAAGTCCTTGGAAGGCCAATGACGCTTGCAGAAAAGATACTGTACAGTCATCTTCATGAGGAGTCGCCGTTGAAAAACTTTAATAGGGGAAAGGACTACGTCTTTTTTGCTCCGGATCGGGTGGCTATGCAGGATGCGACTGCGCAGATGGCGTTATTACAATTTATGATGGCAGGTAAGGATAAAGTAGCAGTGCCATCAACAGTTCACTGTGATCACTTGATCCAAGCCAAGATGGGTGCAGATGAGGATTTGCAAAATGCCATGAACACGAGTAATGAAGTGTTTAACTTCTTAGAATCAGTATCTGATAAGTATGGTTGTGGTTTTTGGAAGCCCGGTGCAGGGATTATCCATCAAGTGGTACTTGAAAACTATGCTTTTCCTGGGGGTATGATGATCGGTACTGATTCTCATACAGTAAATGCTGGGGGTCTTGGCATGGTTGCGATAGGTGTAGGTGGAGCTGATGCTGTGGACGTGATGGCAGGTATGGCTTGGGAGTTAAAGATGCCTAAGTTAATTGGTGTCAAGCTAACTGGTAAGTTATCAGGCTGGTCTGCGCCAAAGGATGTAATCTTAAGAGTAGCAGATATACTTACTGCTAAAGGTGGCACAGGTGCAATTGTAGAGTACTTTGGCCCAGGTGCTGACTCAATGAGTTGTACAGGTAAAGGAACCATCTGTAACATGGGGGCAGAGATAGGGGCTACGACTTCAACATTTGGTTATGATGAAAGTATGGACCGATATCTACGTGCAACAGATAGAGAAGAGATAGCTGACTTAGCTAATGGCATAAAAGAACACTTGACTGCAGATCCTGAATGCTATGCAGATCCTGAGAAATACTTCGATCAGATCATAGAGATCGACCTTTCAGAATTAACACCTCTCCTTAATGGACCGTTTACGCCTGACTTATCTACAAAGGTGGGTTCGGATATGACCAAAGTAGCAACAGAGAATGACTGGCCGCTTGAAGTAGAGTGGGGATTGATCGGATCTTGTACTAACTCTTCTTATGAAGATTTATCAAGAGCTGCCTCAATAGCGCAACAGGCGATTGACAAAGGTTTAACTACTAAGGCAGAGTTTGGCATCAATCCAGGTTCTGAGCAAGTACGTTATACAGCAGCACGCGATGGGTTGTTAGAGACGTTTGAAAATCTCAATGCTAAGATATTTACCAATGCATGTGGTCCATGTATCGGCCAATGGGGTAGATACAGTAACCCTAGTAATGCTCCCAAGAACAGTATCGTGCACTCTTTCAATAGAAACTTTGCAAAGAGAGCAGATGGTAATCCTAACACGCATGCCTTTGTAGCTTCTCCTGAGATAGTTGCAGCGATCGCTATAGCTGGAAGGCTTGACTTTAATCCAATGACGGATAAGTTGGTCAATGCAAATGGGGAAGAAGTGATGTTAGAAGAACCAACAGGTTTTGAGTTGCCGCCACTCGGATTTGATGTAAAAGATAGAGGATATAATGCGCCAGCGGAGAATGGTGGAGATATAGAAATCAAGGTAGATCCAAATAGTAAAAGAATACAGCTTTTAGAGCCATTTGTGCCGATCACCAATGAAAGCATGATGGGCATGAGAACTTTGATAAAGACAAAGGGCAAGTGTACAACTGATCACATATCTATGGCGGGACCATGGCTGAGATTTAGAGGTCATCTCGAGAACATCTCTGATAACTGTTATACAGGTGCTGTTAACTACTTTAATGATGAGACTAATAAGGTGATCAACTATGTAACTGATGAGTATATGTCAGTTCCAGATTCTGCCAGAGCTTATCAAAAAGCAGGTATCTCAACAGTAGTGTTTGGAGAGGAGAACTTAGGAGAAGGCTCATCCAGAGAGCATGCAGCTATGGAACCAAGATTCTTAGGGGTCAATGCTGTAATCGTTAAGTCCTTTGCACGTATACATGAGACAAACCTTAAGAAGCAAGGTATGTTAGCACTCACATTTGCAGATCCAGCAGACTATGATAAGGTGAGACAAGATGACTTAATCAGTATCCCTGATTTTGCTCAGATGGCACCGGGTCAGCCTTTGACCATAGAGTTAAAGCATGCTGATGGATCAGTTGACTCTTTTAAGGTTAATCATACTTATAATCAAGCACAGATCGATTGGGTAGCTGCTGGCTCAGCGCTTAATTTGATCCGTAGACAGCTTGCATAATATAGATTTTTTTTATATATCATATTTATTGATATATTTGTAGCACATGCTGCATCCCAAGTCCAAGGGATGCAGCATTTTTTTTAACGAAAATCTAAATTAAAATGTGGAAAGAATTTAAGGAATTCATCATGACTGGTAACGTCATAGACTTTGCTATTGCGGTTATTCTTGCAGGTGCAGTGGGTCTTGTAGTTAATGGTTTTGTGAACGACATCATTATGCCTATCGTAGGAAGTGTTTCTGGCGGAGTGGATTTTGCCGATATGAGACATGTTCTATCACCAGCAGTAGGTGTAGAAGGAGACGCTAACTATGTAGCTGAAAACGCGATAAGATATGGTAAGTGGATCAATAGCATTATTAACTTATTGATTGTGGGATTTGTACTCTTTATGATTGCAAAATCAAAGATCAAGTTTATGGGTGCTGCTCCAGATCCAGGACCAACAGCAGATCAGACTTTGCTTACTGAGATTAGAGATGCAGTAAGGAAGTAGATCCATAAAAACTAACTATTAGAGGTCGTGCTACCAAGTAGCGCGACCTTTTTTTATGTCTATATGTGGATTTCTTCTCCTTCCGCTGGGATGGATATTTTCTTGAGCCCAGCCTGACCAAGGTACTCCGCAAATTCTTGCTGGGTATCATATTCGCCATGCACCAAGAATGTTTGCTTAGCATGTCCTATCTGATGCTTGATCGTCTCTAACATCTCTTTTCTATCGCCGTGAGCTGAGAAAGAGTCCATCGACCTGATAGAAGCTTTAACCTCCAACATGTCACCATTTACCTTAAGTTGAGGGACACCGGCTTTAAGAATGCCTCCGGCAGTATGTGGAGAACAATATCCAACCATTAAGAAAGTGCTTTTTTCATCCTCTAAGTTATGATAGAGATGATGCCTGATTCTTCCGGCATTCATCATGCCTGAAGCACTGATGATGACCATAGGCTCTTTAGAGGTATTGAGAAATTTAGATTTCTCTACTGATCTTACATATTCCAGCTTATTAAAACCAAATGGATTGTCATCTTGTAACATATACTCATGTAGTGCATTGTCAAAGCATTCTGGGTGAGAACCATATATCTCTGTTGCATTTACGGCAAGTGGACTATCAACATAGATAGGTATCCTCGGCAGTTTTCCTTCGTTTTCTAACTGATCAAGCATATATACTATCTCCTGAGTACGACCGATGCTAAATGCTGGTATGATCATCTTGCCACGTTGTTCTACACAAGTCTGTGTCATCACATCCAGAAGCATATCAGTCTGCTGAGGTTTAGACTCATGTTCTTTATCTCCATAAGTTGATTCGCAGATGAGATAGTCGACTTCGGGCATCAGCTGTGGGTCTCGCAGTATAGGTCGATCAGGTCTTCCTATATCTCCTGTGAATCCCAACGTTATCTTTTTAGCTCCATCCGTGATACGTAACGTAACACTAGCTGAACCCAAGATGTGTCCTTGATCTTTAAATAAGACCTCTACATATTCTGATATCCTATGCCATCTGTCGTAAGAGTATCCATTAAACAATTTCATGGTCTCGGAGACATCGTTAGCGTCATAGAGCGGTTCTATCAGATTAGCTTTGTAAGACTTCTTCTTAGCTTTCTTTTTTGCTTTCTTCTCTAACTCTTTTTTATTGTTCCACTCAGCATCACGCTCTTGGATCTTGGCAGAGTCAAGAAGCATGATCGAGCATAAGCTACGAGTTGCATGCGTCGAATGTATACAACCTCTAAATCCAGCTCTTACGAGGCCGGGCACGCGACCTGTATGATCGATATGTGCATGAGATAAGATCAGACAATCTAACTCCGCTGGATCAAAATGCCACTGTCTGTTAGAGACTTGATCCGTTTTTCTATTTCCTTGATAAAGTCCACAATCTAAGAGAACCTTATATCCATTCTCTAATGTAATCAGGTGGCTACTACCTGTTACATTTCTCGCTGCCCCGCAAAACTTTATGTGCATATTTGATTTTTCATTTGATCGCTTTCGCAAATGCTACTTACGTACAAGTTTATAAAAGATATCAAGATAATCAGAACCTCTTGGTTCGGCTTTATATTTCTATGAGTGATTCTAATCTCAAGAATATATGAGACTATAACTCTATGAGGTAGGTACGTATTCTACAAAAGACGCATTAGAAGGCTTGATGTACTTAACGCAGACGTCTATAATTTCTTCTGTACTGATACGCTGATACATTTCTTCTTGGCGATTGATATCTTCTAGTTTTCCTAACCATTCGAAGTAAGCTAGAGCTGCCGCTTTGTTGAGCACACTGAGGTCATTCATAGTGAGACTGGCGATGACCTTGTTTTTCACTTTTTGGAGCTCCCTCTCAGATGGAGGTTCATCTTTTATCTTTTTTGCTTCCTTCCATATGGCATCGATACATTCTTCAGTCGAATAATCTGCTATTGGTCGACCCTCAAAGATGACAAGTCCTGTATCAAAATTTCCAGTGAGGTAACAATCAACCGTGGACATCATCTTCTTTTCTCGGATCAGTGTATTGTAAAAGCGAGAGGACTTGCCATTAGCTAGGATATCTGAAAGAAGATCACAAGCGTAGTATTCTTTGTCAACTCGACCTGGCATATGACAACTACCTATAAACAGGCGGACTGGGACATCTGCTTCGATGCGCTTATATCTGGACTCCGTCTGTAGTGGCTCTTTCTTTTTTATATCTGCAAGCGGATCACCCGGGGGGATATGACTAAACCATTTGTCCGCCAACTCAAATACTTCATCAACAGGCAGTGGTCCTGAGATCGTGAGAACAGCATTAGAAGGATTATAAAACTTGTTATAAAAAGCTTGGACATCACTCAACTGAGCTTCTTGGATATGGCGTATCTCTTTACCAATCGTCGGCCAACCATATGGATGCTCTTGATATGCCATAGCTGACAGATGATGCCAGTTGTCACCATATGGCTTGTTGAGACAGACTTCTTTAAACTCTTCTACAACCACTTTGCGTTGTGTCTCCAACGTGGTCTCATTGATATTGAGATGAGCCATTCTATCTGCTTCTAACCAGAGTGCTATCTCTATATTTTCAACAGGTACAACATTGTAGTAATTGGTATAGTCATTATTGGTAAAAGCGTTGTTCTCTCCGCCAGCCGTCTGTAAGGGCAGATCAAAATCAGGCGCATTCTTACTGCCTCCAAACATCAGATGCTCGAAGAGATGAGCAAAGCCCGTACGCTCTGGGTTTTCATTACATGAGCCTACTTTATAGAGTATGTTAACCGCAGCCAGAGTAGTTGAGGTATCTTGCTCAGCAATCACTGAGAGCCCATTAGAAAGAACTTGCTTTTTGTAATCGATCATTTATGAGGGTGTCCTGAGTACTGGTTTTTCTATTTGTTATCGCGTTGTTCTAACCAAAGGTCGAAGTTAGTGCTTGAGATATGTAAATCATCTTCAAGAGTATTAAGTTTTACGATATCCCAAAAAGATTCTTTCGATACTAAGACAGCACCCATACTTCTCATATGGTCTGTGTCTTGTTGACAGTCTATCACCTTACATCCAAGCTGTTCTAGGTATTTGCTAAGATGGATTAAAGCATACTTAGAGGCATTGGTTTGACTCGCAAACATGGATTCGCCAAAAAATATTTTTCCTTTTACCACTCCATAAAGGCCTCCGATCAATTGGTCTTTATCTGACCAAACTTCAACGCTATGGGCCACACCCATACTGTGTAGGGTAGAGTAGGAGCCCTTTATCTCATTGGTGATCCAAGTCCCTCTTTGTCCTGGCCTCTTAATAACGCTACAAGCGTCTATAACCTTTTCAAAAGCTTGGTCTATTGTTACTTTCCATGGCCGCTTGTTTTTCACTAAGCGCCTCATGCTTTTAGATACCTTGATCTGATCTGTATAGATGATACAACGAGGATGGGTAAACCACCATAAGATAGGTGCTTGGTTGTACCAAGGGAATAAACCAAAACTATATGCTAACTCCAATCTCTCATGACTCAGGTCACCACCTACGGCCACAAGTCCTTCATCATCACAAGTAAGAGGATGAGGGAAGTATAACATCCTTGTAGAATGTAGCTAGTGCTTTTCTTGATAAGACTCTATAACTGCAGACAATCCACGGTCTATAAGAGCGTCTTTGAGTGGTTTTAATTCTGGGTAAGGGCCAGTCTTAACTGTAGCCTTTCCTTTAAAATGTACAATAAGAGATAACTGCTCTGATTGCTCAAAAGTATGATTACAAACCTCTATAAAACATTTGATTACCCAGTCAAATGTGTTGAAGTCGTCATTAAATACAATTAACTCAGACTTATCGATCACCTCTACCTCATCGAGTAATACATCTTCTTCGTGGTCGTAACTAAGATTAGGCATACAATACTATTTATAATATGGATTAAGCTTTTAATGAATCTTGAATTTTTACAAAGTCTGGTACTTGACCAGCATCCTCAAGCACTTCTGCGTACTTGATAACTCCTTTAGAGTCAATAACAAAGGCAGATCTTTTAGATACACCTTTCATGCCCAGAACAAAATCTTCATATAACGAACCATATGCTCGAGAGACGTCTTTATTGAAATCACTCAACAAAGGGAAAGTATACTTTTGACTTTCTTTAAACTGCTCAAGACTGAACAAAGAATCAACGGAAATGGCTAAAACTTGTGCATCAAGAGATGCATAGACGTTCATGTTATCACGGACTTCACAAAGTTCTTTGGTACATACACCGGTAAATGCTAATGGGAAGAAAAGCAGTACTACGTTCTTGCCGCTGTAGTCACTTAGGCTGATCTCTGATTTATCAGTAGCTCTTAGCTTAAATTCTGGTGCTTTATCACCAACTGTTAACTTCATAAACCCTTTATCATTATTTAAAATGACCATTTTCATGGCTCCTTACACAAGTCGACAAAAGTAACTTAAAATCATATTTGTAGGAGTAGAAATTGTTTGCTTTGTAAATCTTTTTTCATAAAAAGCCCATGAATAAGGTCAGACGGTCATATCTATTATTGCATCTCTCAGTTATATTCTGGAGTTTCACTGCTATATTAGGAGATCTGATTTCACTTTCTGCACCTGTTTTGGTTTGGTGGCGAGTAGCACTAACGGCCCTTATCCTTTTGGTTTGGCCACGCCTATTTTCTCTGATCAAAGAGATAGATAGGGCCATTCTAAAGAAGTATGTTCTCATCGGTGTACTCATCGCGATGCACTGGGTTTGTTTTTATGGATCCGTAAAATTAGCTAATGCTTCAATTGCCTTGATTACAATGTCTACAACAGCATTTTTTACCGCACTTTTAGAACCTGCTGTTTTTAGAACGAAAGCCAACAAAGTTGATATTGGGATGAGCTTGCTGATCATACCTGCTATGATATTGACCACCTCGGGTTTTCAAGGAGATATGATGACTGGGTTTTGGGTTGGTATATTGTCCTCTGTTATACTGGCATACTTTACGGTGCTTAATCGAGGTGTCATTGATGAAGCCTCTCCTGTCTGTGTGACATTTATTGAGATGACAAGTGCATGGATATTCTTAAGTATTTGTAGCCCACTTGCCTTTATATTTTTGGATCATTTTATCATAGCTCCAACTTTTATGGATTGGGGATATCTATTAGTGCTTGCAGGTCTCTGTACAGTGTTGCCATTTATTTTGCATTTGATTGCTATGAAGCATGTCTCAGCCTTTACGACTAACCTGGTGATCAATCTTGAGCCGATATATGGGATCGTTCTAGCGATTATAATTTTAAAAGAACACAAAGAGCTAAGTCTTCAGTTTTATTTGGGTGTTGCGTTGATCATTTGCATTGTGATGGCTTATCCCGTATTGAAATCACGCTATAGTCCTAAGACATAATAGAGGAGCTTTTAGAATCTATTAATTTGCTCGATATACTTATTGGTAATAGCTCCGACCTCGCCACTTCCAATGATCATATCGTCGATCTGTACAATGGGCATAACTCCTTTAGTCGTACTTGTGATAAAAGCTTCATCGGCACTTTCTATCATACCTAAGGGTATGTCTTGTTCATGATGAGCTATGCCTATATCTGTGCTCAACACTCTCTTTCGTGTGATGCCATGTAAGATATGTGTACTTGGCGTAAATAATGCCTCGTCCTTAATTAGAAAAATGTTGCAGCGCGAAGCCTCTCTTATAAGGCCATGATCGTGGTATAAGAGATCGATCGCTTTAGCTTCTTTAAGCAGATCGGCCTGCATGGCAGCATGCATGTAATTAGTCGTTTTAACATGCGGGATGTCTCTTTGATAGTCACTTGTCAGGAGCCTTGTGCCTTTTGTATAGTATGCTCGATCCCAATCTTTAGTGGGCATGGCCATAAAGAGAAGTGAAGGACTGTGCTCGTGATTGAACCCATTGGCTGAGTTGCCTGCAGAAGCAATGATTTTTAGATAACCATCTCTAGTGTCATTCTTTAGAAGCAGATCAACTGCGATCTTTTTAATCTCAGTTCTTGTCTTTTTAACCGTAATTCTGACAGCTCTGCAAGAATTGAAAAATCTATCTATGTAATCCTCTATATTAGGATTGGATAGGTTTTTTAATTTAAAAAAGTCAAATATGCTGTAACCACGTTGTACGCCAAGATCTGTTGGATGTATGGATATGTCTTGTGTAGATAGAAACTCGTCATTATAATATGCAATCGGTAAAAACATGTTATAGATTCTATAATTGTAAACATAAAAAAAGGGCCGGAATAAACCGACCCTATATAATAGACCAACCAACCCAAGTTTAAATCTTGGTGACTACCATGTCGTTAGATCATCGTAGTCTATATTTTGTTTTTTAAGTGAGATTTGCTCTGTTTTAAAACTAATGTGTCCGTTCGACCAGATGCCCTGACCATTGGGACTCATTATAATGTAGCCTCCCACTTCTTCCATATTCAACTTTGTGACACACTTGATCACCCACTTGTCATCTATTTTTTTTCCGAAGACTTGGAGATTTTTTTCATCTCTGTCCGCTAGATTAAAATAGCCGCGTGTGCGATCACCGAAATAATAAAGTCTTGATTTTACTCTTTCTGTCCGGCCATTGATGTTTCTCGTACCAGCACTACTGATGATCGAATCAAACACAATATCCTTTTGGACAAATGCTGGATCATCTTCATTGATGTGTGATAAGATTTCATTGATCTGTTCGGGTGTCATTGTTTCAAGTGTTCTGCTATCGCATCCGTAGCAGAAGAGCCACAAACTGATAAATAAGATCAGCGTATGTAACTTCATAATGCAAATATATAAATAATTTATATATATAGAATTTTTTAATATAAAAATTAGAAAGTATTACTCCTTTGTTCTTGATAATATGCCGGTTATATATTATCTAATGTTATTATATTTGTGATAACGGATGAGGCAAGGTGCATATTAAACTAGATAAATTAGCCTATCTATCCTCTTTTGGACCTGAAAAGTTATAGAACTCTTAAACATTGTAACCTAAATAGTATGTCTTGCGTCAAGATATAGAATAACCCTACAAAAATGATGAAGTACGTTTTGATCATTATCGCTCTTTTATTCGCAGAATTGGGCTTCGCTCAAAAAACGGATATTAGGTTAAATCAATCTAATGTTGAAAATGGAGGTTTGTGTTACGATGCAGAGCTCAATTATACGGGCGACGAAGCATCTCTTGCTTCACAGAACTATCGCTTGTTCTATGATGCCCGCAACTTAGCATTTGATGAAGAGCATAGTCACCTGACAACAACATCAGAAAATTATTCATTTAATGTCGTTCAGCAAAACCATGATATCGACGCAAGTGGTATCGGGTCATTGCCATTTGAAAAAAATCTTGGTTTCATAAACGCAACGGTCCTCTTAAATGATACTAGATCAAAGGGTCAACTTTTAAAGGAAGGACAAGGTTGGACACCTATTGTGCGATTTTGCTTCATATCGACTAGCGAAGACAACAATGGTCAAGTAATCTTAGCAAGGAAAGACCTTACTGCTTCTTATGGTAAGGCCTTTGTAGAGCTTTCGATTGTGGATCAATCAGATGCAATCAAAGCACTACCGATCACGAGCTATACAGATGTAAGGTAGCTTGGCATAATTATTGACATATTATTAATAATCATAATATGTTAATCATGAAAACGCTGGTAACTTTTATTCTTCTTACTGTATGGATGTCTGTGCTAAGTGGTCAGAAACCTGTCGACATTAAGTTAAAAAGCAGTGTATCTAAAGATCAAGCCAGTTGTTACGATATCCAATTAAGATCTCCAGCCGGGCATGACATCAAACTTGCAGGACAAAACTATCGTATCTTTTATAACGGAGATCAGACTCAATTTTTAGAAGATAGAATCACCAACAACCTGGATCGGGAGACTTATGGTAAGTTGGATGTCACCAACACAGTTACAGGAGACATAGGTTTTGTATCGATATCTCTTGACTCTCGTATCATGACTGATAAGGTATTAAAGCTACAAAGATCAGGGCAGTGGGTCAATACGCTTAATGTTTGTTTTCAGCACGAAGCTAATAGCCTTAAAGAGCTAACATGGGCGCATGCTAATAAGACGGGACAATTTGCGACAGCGGAAGTAGCTATGTCCGAGTGGATAGATGCAGAAAACCAGCAAATCCTAATACCCAATGAAATTATCGATCATAATAAAGACGGAGATGACTTTATCTCAGGCGATATAAAAGTATCTGTCTTCCCTAATCCAGTCGCAGAAGTAATCAATGTGCAGTTTGAAGGAGAAAATGAAGCGAGTGATGTTTTGATTAAAGACATAATCGGCAGAGAGGTAGTCAATGCGAAAATCAATAATGCTGATTATCTTAGCTATGACCTTGCTTCTTGGCCCGAAGGGACATATATGCTCATGATCCTAAATAAGGATGGTCAAAAGCTTGCTGCAGAGCATATAGTAAAGATCACTCCATAGATGGATAATAATATGCTCCTAGGCGCACAAAGAATGCATATGGCTGCAAACTACTTTACATATTAGGACTCACTAAAAAGATTTTACTTGCACGTAGGGGTGAGACTTGTTTATCTTGTCACTCTATTAACCCCCATTGTTACCAGTTGAAGTATAACGGTATATTCTTTTGTGTGAATATACCAATTGAAGTAACCACCCTATCCGTGGGTGTAAAAGATTGGTAAAATGAGTTTTCAAAGATTTCTGGCAATTCTTGCCATGACGCTATTTGCGTCTTCAACAGTTTTCGCGACTAGTATCGTTGACGTAAGACTAAGTCACAACACACTGGATAAGGCAGAAAAAGCCCTTTATGTTGATATTGAAGTCCGCATGGACAATCAAGATCGTATGGTTTTAGCTGGCCAAAACTATCGTATTTACTATCCTACTGAGACCTTAAGTCTCAATACGAAGGGATCTAAGTCACAATTATCACAAGATCAGTATAGCAACTTGCAGTTTGCTAAGGTGCTTGAGCACGTTGCTGCCACAGGTCAAGGAAATATCTCATTCGATGGAGATCTGGGATTTGCTAACTTTTCAGTTGAGCTTTTAGATAACCAAAGAGGAGGAGCAAGCTTAAGTGATAAAGATGGTTGGATGACCATTGCTACACTCAAGTTTGATGTACTTGGAGATTTTGAAGAAGTTTCTATGGTCTGGGGTAGAGAAAGCATGAGCGCTAAGTATGCTACAGCCTTCGTCGAGATCGCAGAATGGGAAGCACCATTAAAAACTACAACTGTTGAGATCGATGAGTACATTGATTTCAACTTAGTTGTTAACTCACTGTCATTAGAAGGCATCACATATGACATAAGCGTTGGACCTAATCCAACAACTGACTATATAGAGATTGCTTCCGATAAAGCATTGCAAACAGATATGAGCATTGCCGTTAGAGACCTAAGTGGTAAGTTAATCAAGACTGAACAACTGCTTAAAGGAAGTGACACATATACGATAGATGTATCCTCGTTATTATCTGCGTCTTACATCCTCGATATGAGTGATGCTGCGGGTAACAATCTACTAACAAAGCAGATCATCGTCGCTCAGTAATTAGTGTATAAGTATAATGACCTTCCTCAGAGATGAGGGAAGTTTTTAGAGTCTATATATGGCCTTACATCATTCAATTGGTGTGAGGCCTTTTTTTATGGGCATAGAGCATAAATAGTGCCGAAAAAACATATTATTAAGTTTTATCATATATAAAGTGTTAAAATATTGGGAGTAAAGCATAACAATTAAAATTAATATGTTAGTTTAGCCCCCAATTGGGTTCAGAGACTATTCTGAACTCATCTAATGTATGATGATGAAAACGATACAAACCTTAATGGCGATAGCATGCCTGCTATCATCCTCTGTCATATTTAGCCAAGAAGAACGGCAGTTTGACGTTAGTTTTTCAATAGATACTATTGATTGTAGCTCTCGCCAGATTTGTTACAATACTTTAGTGCGTACTGGTGACGGTAGCTCTTGGAATCTGGCTGGACAGAACTATAGAATATTCTATGATGCCTCAATGGCATCTTACATAGATGGGTCAGCAGAAAGGATCTTAGATCCGAGTCAGTATTCGGATATACTACTCACTGCGGATTTTCAGAATGTAGATGCTTCTGCGTTTCCAGGTGACTTGCCATTTAAAGCGACATTAGGATTCTTGAACTACTCTGTGGATCTCATGAATCTTACCAATGGAGGTATCGACCTTCCGGCAAATGCTGATTATGTACCTACAACCAAGTTATGCTTTGATGTTACCCAAGAAGTAATAGACAATGGTTCTGAGTGTTTAGGTCTCGTGTGGGCACAGATGGGCAAGACAGATGGTATCGCAACAGCATTTGTTGAGATATCAGAGTGGGTACAACCCAATGTTACTACACCTGCAGTAGGAAGAATATTTGATGATTTAGATGCTGAAGATGGAGATCCATCATGTATATCAGCGATATGTGGAGGAGCAGACAATGAAAATACAGATGCTAATTGTAGTGATGGTATAGATAATGACGAAGATGGCTTAGTTGATTGTGCAGATCCTGATTGTGCTAATACTGAGCCATGTGCTGAACCTCCAAAACAGTTTGGCATCGCATTAGAACTTAGGACTATCGATTGTTCAACTGGCATGGCATGTTACAACGTTAACATCTCTACAGCCAATGATGAATCATACTTATTGGGGAGCCAGCGATATCAGCTTTTTTATAATAGTGCAGTTGGATCTTTTGTATCAGGTACAAGTAGTTTAGGTGGAGAGTTTAGAGATTTGGCCCTTCAAGCATCTACACCAATAGAAAATGTAAATGCCACAGGTATTGGAGATCTACCTTTTGAAGGTGATCTTGGATTTATAAATTTCACCATTTTATTAGATGATCCAGAAGTCAGTACGGTCTTTGTAGATCCAGGTTTCCCAATCACTACAGCAGAACTTTGTTTTGCTATTAGCGATGAAGCCATAACAGGTACAGATGTCTGCTTTGAGGCGACATGGGCAAGAGATGGTGTTACTAACCCATACAATGGCTCTATGGTTGAGGTTGATGCCTTGATCAACACCACAGCGCAAGCTGCAGTGCCTACGGATTTTGGTGATCTGAGTCCATCTTCTGGAGATGATGCATGCTTTGACATGACGTGCCCTCCACTCTCTGCTGAAAATGGAGATATAGACTGTAACGACAATGCAGATAACGATAACGATGGCCTGATAGATTGTCTTGATCCTGATTGTGAACCATTTGCTAATTGTTCTACAGTTTGTAATGCATTGGCACCTACTTTGACAGGAGAGTCAAGAGGTGCTGGGTCATGTGATTATGTCATCGGAAGAGTGGTCCTTGATATAGATGGAGGAAACCAGACATCCTTATATACAACAACTTATGTAGTGACGTCTGCTGATGGAGTGATCTTAGGCATTAATAATAATGCGCCTTCATTTGAGTTATTTGAAGAAGGGTATTATAGAATATATCCGATCAACTTTAGACCTACGACGTCAACGTTAAGTGGCTTATCTGTAGGTGGAAATATTTTAAATATCACGGGTGATGACGACTGTTTTGAGATCGGCAGTCCATTTGACTTTACAGTTTGTACAGAGATTGCAAAATGTAACTTTTGCTTAGGTGAGGACGTAACGATTGCGGTAACAGAGACACCAGGGGCAGGAAGGACATCAAATGTCGTTCTTACAGATAATGACGGAGTGATTGTCAGCATTGGTGATGAAACTAACTTTGGGAGTTTAGACGCAGCGATATACGTAGCGTTTTTTATAGATTTTGAGACAGGAGCAACCATACAAGGATTAGAAGTAGGTCAGAACATCGGAGATATTACACCTGGAGATATAACAGTGTTACAAACATTTAATATCGGAGTGTGTGATCAGCTCAATCCAACTATCTTTTTTGATCTGAAGGGATGTGATATAACAACGACTGCTATATTGCAAGTTGGGGAGACATTCACAACGTATCAGTGGAGTACAGGTGCGACAGAATCATTTATAGAAGTATCAGCAACTGAAGTTGAGACTTATACAGTTACAGTGACATTGGACAATAGATGTGTAGGAGTAGTATCTCAAGATATCACAGGAGAAGAAATATCAAACTTTGGTGATTTTGTTTGGGAAGACGCTAACGGCAATGGTCGTCAAGATGCTAATGAGTCAGGGATCAATGGAGTCACTGTTAACCTGTTTACAGATTTTGACAATGATGGTATTCCGGATTTTCCAGACTTCCCATCTTGCACAACTACGACTGCCAATAACCCAGATACAGGCGAGCCAGGATTTTATAATTTCAATGTATATCAAAGTAGTTATATTATTGGCTTTGATTCGCCGACGGGCTTTGTACCTACTACTCAAAATCAAGGAGACGCAGCAGGAGATAGTGATGTTGGAGACAATGGATTAACCACTACACTTGTTATCGGAGAGGGAGAAGAACGAACTGATATAGATGCAGGGTTCAGAACATCTACAGGTATCGGAGGTTTCGTGTGGGAAGACGAAGATGCAGATGGACGTAGAGATGATACAGAAGTAGGAGTTAATGATGCAACGATCAACTTATACGACGCTAATGGAAACCGAGTGGCAACGACTATATCACTTACCAATCCCGAGACGGGCGAAGAAGGTTTCTACTGCTTTGATAACATACCGGTAAGAGACTACTACGTTGAAATCATTCTTCCTGACGGAAAGGCTTTAACTGAGCCTGATGTGGGTAACGATGATGAACGAGATAGTGACGCTACTGGAGCCTTTGGCTTGGGTACTACAGATATAATATCTCCGAGCGAAGGAGTAAAAACAGAGAACGTCGCATTTGGTATCTATACTGGAGGAATCACTTGTGGATTGGTTTGGAGAGAAAACGAAAGAGGCACGGAAGGCGTATATGACGAAGGAGTTGATGAGGTTGTCGATAATTCTCAAGTGGAGATAGTTAGTTCTGATACCGATGAGGTAGTGTCAGTAGGAGTGACAGGTGGTGATGGTAGATATTGTGTCAATGGACTCACAGCTGGTTCATACTATGTACGATTCTTAGCAAATGAGAATGGAGAAAGTTATGTCGCTCCAAATCAAGGTGGAGACCCATTATTAGATAGTGATGTAGACAATAACACAGGTCAGACAGGTGTATTCTTTGTAGGCCCCCAAGATTCGGTATTAGGTGTCAATGCAGGTATAAGATTAGAGGCACTACCTATTGAGCTATTATCATTTAGCGGAAGCTGGGACGCTCTAAGAAGTGCTAACGTACTGAAGTGGGTGACCGCAACTGAGATTAATAATGACTTCTTCGAATTAGAAAGAATAGTCAATAGCAATGGTGATTGGGAAGTCGTCGGTACTATCGATGGTAACGGTACAACAACCATTATTAACGAATACGGATATGCTGATGAGGATGTCAATAGAAGTGGTACATACTATTATAGATTGAGACAAGTTGATTTTGATGGAGGCTACGACTACAGTAATATCATAGCTATAGATGTCTTACTCAATAGTCAGCCTGCACTTAAGGTATATCCTAATCCAATAAGGCAGAATGCTCAGCTTGACTTAATGGTCACAACTGATGATGTTGCTACAATAAAAGTTACGGATTTATTGGGCAGAGAAGTCAGATCAGCTATAGCTTATGATGTCTTCTCAGGTCACAATATGATCAATATCGACTGTTCAGATCTTCAGAGCGGTTCATATATAATCTTAGCAACGATAGGAAGTACACAACAACATAAATTAATCCAAGTCGCCAGATAGGCGATCTAATTTTAGTCTAAACAAAAAAGAGCTCCCGTAAGTAAGTCTTACGGGAGCTCTTTTTGTATATCTGTTTACTCTACTAGCAGAACTGATCGAAGGCACTAACTAAGTTCTCAGCAATCATCTGCGCTGATCTACCTTCGATATGGTGGCGCTCCAGCATATGAACCAGCTTACCCTCCTTGAATAAGGCGATCGCTGGAGAAGATGGGGGATATGGAAGCAAGTATTCTCTTGCCTTTTCTGTTGCTCCTTTGTTTACCCCAGCAAATACTGTATAGCACTTGGTAGGGCGCTTGTCGTTTTGGATGGCCATCTTGGCACCTGGACGAGCGTTGGCAGCAGCACAACCACATACACTATTAACAACAAGAAGGGTTGTCCCTTCAGCATTGTCGAGGGCACTGATTACATCTGCGTCAGACGGTAGACTTTCAAATCCAAAATCAGTAAGATCTTTGGACATTGGGATGGTTAGCTCTATTGGATACATTTATTTGTCTTTATTAAGATTTTTATTCAAATATTGCGTTAGGAATACGTTATCCTACTTAAACAATACAAATTTAGGACAAAAAGAGTTTTGTTCTTCACGATATAAATCGATCTATGCGCATAATGTTTATAAGCCTACTGTTATTCGGAGCAATGATAGAGATGTCAGGCCAGAAAGAAGGAGTAGAAGAAACACTAATTGAGACCTTTAGACATTCTAGGATTATCAGTTCTCATTCTGTAGAGACTCTGCCTGCCAGGAAGATGGATTTTCGCATCGTTCATAGGTTTGGAGATTTGGCAGGAAGTAATGGTGGGTGGCCTACTTTTTATGGCCTAGAGAATGCCTCAGATGTATCTATAGGATTTGAGTATGGTATCACTGATGCCCTCATGGTGGGTATCAATAGAACTAAAGGAGCGGGTCCACTCAAGCAAAATATCAATAGCCTTTTTAAAGCTCGGATCATGACTCAAGAGCGCAATGGCAACTTGCCTATCAGTATGTCGGTAGTCGGAGCAGTGTCTTTTTCTACCATGCAAAAAAGTGAGATAGAAGGCGTCCTAAACTTTTTTGAGAAGGGATCGCATAGACTCACCTCTCATATAGGTCTTCATGTTGCAAGAAAGTTTTCAGATCGATTTTCGGGACAATTCAATGCTCAATGGACTTATCGCAATGTTGTCCTGACCGGTGATGAAAATGACTTGGCCAGTTTAGGTGGTGGTTTTAGAGCACAAGTGACCAAGGCAATCGCAGTCCTAGGAGATTTTACGTTTCCTGTATTGTCAGAATTACGATCAAGTGAGGATAGTGGGTTTTATCCTTCGATTGGGATTGGATTTGAGTTTGATACAAGTGGAGGACACGTCTTTCAGATCAATCTCACTAACTCTCAAGGCATAGCAGAGACTGACTATATCCCATATACGCGGAGTAATTGGGGAGATGGAGAATTCAGATTAGGGTTTACGATTTCTCGATTATTTAATTTGTAATTGAAGATGAAAAAAGTCATCATAGGAACAATAGCCATCTTTATATTGATGGCGTTCATACCGTTGAACAAGAAGTTTAAACTTGATCGCTCTACTAGTGTAGTAGAGCTTCAAGAAGTGTTAGGTACTGATTATAGATCTAAAAAACCCAATACAAAAGTTCGAGGAGTGAAAGCTTCTATCGGCGAAGACATTGTGAAAAACGGGTTTTCAAAACGAAAAGGAGAAAAGAAGTCAAGAAGGCAGAGTAAGCACTTTGTATGTTCGTCTTGTCATAATGTCAAAAAAGAAGACCCCAATCTTCTTCATCCTACTCCTGAAGACAGATTAGAGTATGCGGTTAATAAAGGTTTGCCTTTTTTACAAGCAACAACGCTGTATGGTGCTGTCAATAGAGACACTTACTACAACGGAGACTATGAGAAAAAGTACGGCGACCTTGTTAAGCCTGCCCGTAATGACATCAGAGGAGCTATCCAATTGTGTGCTTTAGAGTGCGCTCAGGGTAGGAAGCTTAAAGACTGGGAGTTAGAGTCCATATTAGCTTATCTCTGGACGATAGATCTTAAAGTAGGAGATCTTGATATCTCTGATGAGGAGTTAGCATCTCTTAAAGATGCAGTGGATAATCCTGCTCTGCATAATGAGGGATTGAGGCTGGTTGCTTCAAAATATGCTAAAAAATCCGAGGCTACCTTTCTTGACCCACCTGCAGATCGTAAAATAGGGGTAGGACTAAAAGGCGATGTAACCAATGGAGGGCGCATTTATGAACAAAGCTGCTTGCACTGTCATTATCAGAAGAGATACTCATTTTTGCATTTGGATAAGAGAGCACTGAGCCTTAACCACCTGGATAGCAAAGCTGATACTTATAATAATCACTCTTTGTATCAGGTTGTGCGGTATGGTACTTTTTCAAAATATGGTAAGAGGTCATACATGCCTCACTATACAGAAGAGCGGATGAGCGATCAGCAGCTGGCTGACCTGAGAGCATATCTAGCAGAAGGAGAGAGGATCGACTATTGAAGATGCTCTATTGTTCTTCTTGGTACCAAGATGAGTAGAGCAGATATGCATCAGCAGTGCGATTGATATGCCACTCTGTTTGTTCTTGATCTATTTTTTTGACTTGTTTAGCAGGCACACCTGCATAGATATAGCCTGATTCTAGTACTGAGTTTTCAAGTACGACTGCACCTGCAGCAACAATGACATTTGATTGAACGACCGCATTATCCATGATGACAGCTTTCATGCCGACAAGTACTTTATCATGTATGGTACAACCATGCAATACAGCTCCATGACCTATCGAAACTTCACTCCCGATGACAGTCTTTGATTTTTTATAAGTGCCATGGATAATGACACCATCTTGTATGTTGGTTTTTGCGCCTACTTCTATACTACATACATCACCTCTTACCACCGCAGAAAACCAAACTGTGCAATCTTCAGAAAGAGAGACATCACCTATGATAGTAGCATTTGGCGCAAGCCAACATGACTCATGTATCGAGGGCTTTCTCGATCCCAAAGGTATAATCGTAGCCATGCTTAGCTCTTGACTGCAGAGACTTTATAACCTTGTTTTCTCAAGAGATTGATGACACCCATATCTCCGCCTAAGTGACCAGCGCCCACAGCGAAGAAAACTCTCTCTTTCTTCATTTCTTCTGCCATGATAGGTATCCAATTGCGATTGCGTTGAAACAGTAGAACATCTTCAAACTCTTCGATAGAGTCGTCTTCTTTCATCATCTCGAAGAGGCCATGTACATCCTGATCTTTATATAAATTAACCAGCTTGACAAAAGAGTCGTCATCAGTGCCGGTTGATTTGATGGCTTCCATAAGCATGTCAGCTTGATCTTTATAAGGGATGGCATCAAAGATGCCTATTTGATATTCTATACTTTCTAATCCACCAGTGCTTTTATCACCATCTTCAGCCATCTTGGCAAACTCCATCTCGTATGATTTGATTGTGCCGTTTTCCATCCCTTGAGGATCAAAATCTCCAGTAGCAAATACTGACAAAAACATAGGCTTGATCCTCTCTAATAAGAAAAGTGGCATACCTATCTCTTGAAACTTTGCTTCCACCAAAGCATAGTCTTCAGGTGTTACTAAGTCTTTAAGAGTAGTGTCACCTTTCATATATGCTTTCTGTAGTAGTGGCATCAACTTCATGGGGTCACTCATGTCAGCCATATCAATCTCAAACATCATCTTGCTTGTAGCATCGATCGCACTTAAGGTGCCTTGAGGCAGAAAATAATCCTTGCTTTCGATCATATGGATAGTCCCAAAGAGATAAGAGCTCTCGGTCAGATTATTACCACTGATCTCCCACAGAAGACTTTTTTCATCCTTTGCATCAGCCATGGTCACTTTATCTGCAGTGTCCATAACTTTAGATGTTTCAGATGTCTTACAACTTGCGTTAAATAAGATCATGCTGATAAGAGAGAGCATGAGATACTTCGTATTGGTCATATTGTAATTGCTTAAAGTCTAAGTTATCGCTTTGTTTCTATAGTATGCTAATGATCTATATCAATGATTTGTTCCATTGAAGGGTCATTTAACTGTTTTGATTGATCTGTCGTTGTACTTCATAAAGTACTACTCCGGCAGCTACTGAGACATTGAGCGAGTCCGTGTCGCCGCTTTGAGGGATGGAGATCAGCTGGTCACAGGCTTGCTCGACGCTTTTATGTAAGCCATCACCTTCTGATCCAAGCAAGAGGCAAACTGGAGCGGTTAGAGCGGTCTCATGTATAGGAGAACTTTGTGTTAGTGTAGTTCCTACTGTCTTTATACCATGAGCGCGCAGCGCTTCAATCGTCTTGATTGTGTTCTTCTCACGACATACATGGATCCTCGCTAATGCACCAGCAGAAGACTTCAGACTATCATGGGTGATCATACCTGCTTGCTTGCCACTGATGATTAGGCCATGCGCCCCAAAAGCTTCAGCACTTCTTGCTATAGCTCCGATGTTACGCACATCTTGGACATTATCTAACAATACCAATATCGGATCTATGCCTTGCTCATAAAGATGGGGTACCATCATATCTATCTCTTGATATGTGATGATAGAACCTATGCCCACTACGCCTTGATGATTTCTATTATGTGCCAAGCGGTCTAGCTTAACGAGCGGCACCTTCTTAAGTGGTATTTCTTGCTCTTTGCATCTCTGGCGGACTAACTTCTCGAGTTCTCCTGTGAGGTTATCCCTCATGTAGATACGTTCAAAAGATTTTCCCTCGTCTAGTGCATCAACTATAGGATTGCGACCATATATAAGTTGGACATCGCGATCTTGTCGGCTCGACATGATTGTTCTTCTTTTAAGGAATAATTAATAATAATGGATGATTCGAATAGTACCCTTGCTCTATCTTCGTTGTAGAAGCAACGAGCATCATCTGCTCATCATAGAGAATAAAGGTAGATAGACATCCCAATGAAAGTATCAGTAATCAAGTTTATTTCCATATTTATTTTGTCCATAGGATGTGTTTGGACATTAGAAGGACAGACAACTAAAGATAAAGCTCTGAGTCAGGACCAACAATTGATGTTGCTGAATAGAACTATCCAGCAAGAATCCGATGTGCTACCGATAGGTCAACTCAATATAATAAACACACATACTAATGTTGACAATGGAGTAACATATATCTATTATCAACAAGTGTATCAAGATGTAGAGATCTATAAGGCCATTGGCAATCTAGCATATAGAGATGATCTGGTAGTTTTAAAAAAATCGCGTCTCTTGAATAATGAAGAACTGTTTCTAAATGATAAATCTACGATTGAACCATACCAAGCAGTCGAACTAATAAGAAGACATCTTAATCTTCCTATATTAAAATCATCTATCACAGTTGAGGTGTTATCTAAAGACGCCTACTTTGTCCCTGAGATGACTCATGTTCATGGTAAAACTGAATTGAAAAAAGTGTGGGCAAAGAATAAGGATGGCTTATATGGCCATTCATGGATGATCAATATTAATCCATCTACTAGCTCTGATCAATGGGAGATTATTATTGACGCACATGATGGTTCCGTCTTAAGCGAAAGTAATAGTACGTTGTACTGCACATACAAGAAGGAAGAACATGAGTGTATCGATAACGATCATAGTGTCCACGAAGCTCAGCACGTGAAAAATGAAATTGGAATAAATAATAATTTTCAGAGTCAATTTTCTCAGGTTCAAGATGGATCACAATATAATGTTTACGCGCAACCATTGGGATCTCCAAGTGATGGAGAAAGAACGATTGTAGTTGAGCCTGCTGATATCAATGCTTCGCCTTTTGGATGGCATGATATCAATGGAGTAGAAGGACCTGAGTTTGATATATTAAGAGGCAACAATGTTCATGCTTATCAGGATATTGATGCGGATAACGAGGCTCCTGAAAATCAACCAGTAGGTCAGGATTTGGTATTTGATTTTCCAATTGTTGAGACATCAGATCCAGAGGATAATATAGATGCAGATGCAACCAATCTTTTTTATTGGAATAACTTCATGCATGATTGGTCTTACATTTTTGGTTTTACAGAGGCTGCTGGTAATTTTCAGGATAACAATTATGGAAAAGGTGGAGAGCAAGACGATCATGTCTTAGCCGAAACCTTGGATGGATCAGATACGAATAATGCAGTTTTTTCTGCTCCTAGAGATGGCGCTAGCGGATCCATGGAAATGTTTAAATGGAATATAGGTGAACAGTTTGAAGTGCTATCACCTGCTGGTGTGAGTGGGAGTTACGAGACTGGATCAGCTAATTTTGGCCCTTCACTCATCGAGCCAGTCATAGGTACTCTAGTTTACCTAGAAGATAATGATGGTGATGTAAGAGACGCTTGCGATCCGATTGTTAATGCCTCTGCCCTTGCTGGAAATATTGCAATTATAGACAGGGGTATGTGTGATTTTAGTTTTAAAGTACACGCAGCTCAAGAAGCAGGAGCTATAGGATGTATCGTATGTAACAATCTCAATGACTCGCCACTCATAACTATGGCAGCTGGTGCCAATGCCGATCTTGTTACTATACCTTCTTTGTTTTTGTCAAGAGAAGACTGCCAGCTATTAAAAGATGAATTGGGTGGAGGAGTTGTTGGCAGATTTAACGAACCCCAACAACTGTCATCAAGCTTTGACAATGGTATAGTTGCTCACGAATACACTCATGGTATCTCATTGAGATTAGCAGGTGGGGCTAGCACAAGTGCTTGCTTGGACAACGATGAGCAAATGGGAGAAGGCTGGAGTGACTTTTTTGCTCTTGTTCTTACTCAATTAGAAGGAGACGTCGGAAGTCAAAGTAGAGGGATTGGAAATTACGTTTTATCTGAGCCGCGAGATGGAAGTGGCATCCGTCGATATCAGTATAGCACTGATATGAATGTCAATCCACAAGTCCACAGTCACATACGATTTTCATTTAGGCCTCATGACGTCGGAGAAATATGGGCCACAGCGCTGTGGGATATGTATTGGGCATTTATAGAGCAAGATGGATATGATCCCACATGGACTGATCCGACAGCCGGTAATCTCCGTGCCATACAAATTGTAATGGATGGTTTAAAATTGCAAGAATGTGACCCTAGTCTGATAGAAGCGAGAGATGCGATTATTCAGGCTGATCAACTGAACAATTTTGGAGGAAATGAATGTATGATCTGGAGCGTCTTTGCAAGAAGAGGATTGGGCGTTGACGCGATGGCTAATGACAGTGACTTTAGAGGAGATAATGTAGATGGATTTGAAGTGCCACGATCATGTTCTGGAGAACTAACTATTGAAAAGGAGATGACTCCTTCTTTTAATCCTGGTGAAGATATATCTGTGCAACTTAAGATTAGTAATTATGATCAATCTCTAACTGATGTAACTATTATAGATGACATACCAGATGGAACAACTTTTATAAGCTCTGATACTGAGGTTTTGGTTGAGATAGGAGGTGATAATCTAAATTTTGATATTGGATCTTTAGCTATAGGAGAAGAAATAACAATCAATTACGTATTAGGAACAGAAGGTATTCCATTCTCATCATTTGAGCTGTATGATGATTTAGATGGAGAGATATCATTTGAAAACACTACTACCAATAATGAATTGGCAGGGTGGGGATTGATCACTGGAAGTGATGGATCAGGGTCGATGAGTCTTCGTGTTTTTCAAGATACACTTGGAGGGGAGTCTTATGCTACACGCAGAGAGAGTTTTCAAGTTAGCCCTGCCAATAGACTCTTGAAGTTCAACCATAGATATGAAGCGGATCTGGGCATTGATGGAGGTAGAGTAGAGGTGTCTACTAATGGAGGTACAACTTGGACGGCTGTCGCTGTGGAGCGATACATTGTCAATGGTCTACCTGATGAAATTAGTAACTGTTTTAACAATTGTCCTGTACCTGATTTCTTTTATCGTAATGTAACTGGGGCCTTTACCGGCGTTGGAGATCAACAGACTACAATTGTAGATCTTGAAGATTATATGGGTCAGACTATACTGGTAAGGTTTAACTATATATCACTTTTATTTGATGATAGATTAGGTGGGCTTGCATGGTCGATTGATGATTTTGAATTGTACGAGCGTAGAACAGTCTCTGGACAAGCTTGTGTCATCAGTGGCAATGAGGCATTAGTATGTGATGAAGACTTTTCATTGATAAATTCTAACGCTTTGATTGATCCAGTGACTGAGATTGTTACAGATGATTTTTCATTAGCTGTTCATCCTAATCCAGCAGATCAAATTGTTTTTCTTCAATTGGAAATTCAAAATAGATTAGAAGGCGAAATGCGCATCATAGGTGTTGATGGTCGTGTGGCCTTACAAAGATCAATACAACTTACTGCTGGCAAGCATGAGTTGCGGGAAAATGTAGCCGCCCTTATACCTGGCTTATACTTGATAGAGATCAGTGATCAAGAAGAGCGCTTTACAGTTGCATTTATAAAACAATAATAGTTAGAACGTATCCATGCTTCATGAAGATACATTGTCTGATAGTGTCTTAAGACCAACTTTTATTACAGTTGATCTGCCTGCGCTATCTAAAAATTTTCATGCCATAAAAGAGTACGCAGGTGATTCTAAAGTCATGTTTATTCTAAAAGCTAATGCTTATGGACATGGACTTATAAAAATTGCAAAGCATCTTGAAGCGTTAGGAGGATATTATTTTGGAGTAGCTTACCTTGAAGAAGGCATCATGCTTCGAGAAGCTGGCATCAAGACAGCTATACTCGTATTAGGTGGTATCATAGGTAATCAGATACCTCTTTTCTTGGAGCACGACTTAACCATCACTGCTTCTTCAATTGAAAAATTAAATCAAATAGAAGCTGCTGCAGAAAGTAAGGGCATAACTGCAAAGGCGCACTTGAAGATTGATACAGGGATGGAGCGGATAGGGATGCACTACTATACCGCTCATGCGTTACTTAAGGCATCTACACAGTGTAAGCATACGATTATAGAAGGAGTATTTACTCACTTTGCCAATGCTGATGAAGTAGACGACTCGTATACTAAAATGCAGGTAGAGAGATTTGATAAGGTGCTATCATTTTACGAAAGTGAAAATGTAAAACGGCCCATGGTGCATGCCAGTAACAGTGGAGGTATGTTACAATCTGTTGCTCCTACTTATGATATGATACGTGTGGGCTTGCTGCTATATGGTGTGTATCCGGGTGCTCATTTTACAGAACTGATAATGGTAGAACCTGTGATGTCTTGGAAAACCCATGTGGTTTTCTTCAAGGTCATCGAAAAAGATCATCCTGTAAGTTATGGGAGTACTTGGCAATCAAATAAACAAACACGTATCATAACATTGCCAGTTGGTTATGGTGATGGATATATGAGAGCGATGAGCAACAAGGCTAAGGTCATAGTAAGAGGAGTGAAATATGCTCAGGTAGGACATATCTGTATGGATCAGATGATGATCGATATCGGTGATGGTACTGCCTACAATGGAGATGAAGTGATCTTGATCGGAAAGCAGGGAGATGATGAGGAGGTCACAATCGAAGACTTAGCAGAATGGGCTAACACTATACCGTATGAGATATTGACTAATATTAATACACGGGTACCACGGGTCTATATAGAAGATAACGACTCAAGCGTATTATCTTAGCGCTTCTTGCATCTGCGACAAATATCTGCGACAAATTATTTTAGAAACATGAGAGCATTAGTTATAAGCGGTGGTGGGAGTAAAGGAGCTTTTGGCGGTGGGATCGCTCAATACCTTATAGAGGAGAAAAAAAGAGAATACGATATCTATGCAGGTTGCTCTACGGGAAGTCTGCTCGTGCCGCATCTGGCTATCAACAATATCGATAATATAAGAAAGGCATATACGAGTGTTCGTCAAGAAGATATCTACAATGTAAGTCCTTTTACTATCAAACAAGGAGAGTCAGGGATCTTTACAAAGATCAATCATCGTAATATCTTACAAATGTTTCTCAAAGGAAAGAAGACCTTTGGAGAGCACAAGAATCTGTTGACTACGATAAGGAAGACTATGTCTCCTGAAGAATACGAGCAAGTTAGAAACTCTGGGAAGAAGGTGCTGGTCTCTGTTTCTAATCTATCTCTCAACATTGTAGAATATAAGTATGCCATAGATCACAACTATAAGGACTTTACAGAATGGATGTGGACCTCGACGAGCTTTGTACCATTTATGGGCATAGTAGAAAAGGATGGATATGAGTATGCAGATGGGGGGTTTGGGAGTCTAATCCCTATAGAAGAAGCTATCAATGCAGGTGCCACTGAAGTAGACGTCATCGTTCTTAATCCGCGCTATAGCATGCCTAACAAATCAAAGACAAACAATGCTTTTGATGTGTTACTCAAGGCGATGGACTTTATGCACAATCGTATATCAAGAAATGATCTGTACATAGGTCACTTACAGAGTGTCTATGATAACTCTGTCCATGTCAATTTTATATTTACACCTCGAGTGCTGACGGAGCATTCTTTTCTATTTGACCCTGTCCAGATGACTTCATGGTGGAATGAAGGCGTAGAGTACGCTGCTGCCTTAGATAAGAAAGGAGAGTTGGATTAGTGTCATCTATTGATCATAGAGTAAAGGTGTATGAGCATTAAGTTGTGTTTGTTCTTATATTTATAAGAGTCAAAACAAAGATTT
The DNA here is from genome assembly GCA_937942435.1 of uncultured Saprospiraceae bacterium. Taxonomy (GTDB): domain Bacteria; phylum Bacteroidota; class Bacteroidia; order Chitinophagales; family Saprospiraceae; genus JAJRXG01. The sequence continues at coordinate 30,944 of CALDEM010000006.1, read as the reverse complement.
AATGCTTGATCCTATATCTACTCCCGACCACGCAAAAAAAGCAATCATAGCCTTACTCCTTAAGCTAAAGGATGTCGATGCAACAGATACTCCTTCTGAGCTTGGCTATATCTTACATGTTGCACTTCAACTAGGTCTTAATGAAGAAGATGTCTATGAGATCCAAGGTAGAAAAAACGAATACCCGCTCAAGCCACCAACAGAGGAAAGAGATAGAGTTATGATCCTCTACTACTTTTTGTTTTTTATGAATGCTGATGGCCACATAGATGAAAAAGAAGAGCGCTTGGTTAAGTCGTTTGGATTTAGATTGGGATTTAGACCAGAGCTCACTAACGACTTGATCAATATCTTAAAGCAACACGCCTCACAGGCAGTACCACCAGACAAATTGTTAGATAAGATCAAGGCATATCTCAATTAGGATCATCTCGTACGTACTCTTTGTCCTTTTGCTTCTTTGGTGTCAGTCTTTGTCCTACGTGCTCTTTTGACATCTACCATGAGTGCCGCATATGCGCTCTCTGAACTGGTCTCATATATTTGGCCTCCATAGGATATCTGACCTGATCTTCTATCCCAGTTTTTGGCGAGCAATACGAACCTCCCATTGGCTTTAGAGTTAGGCCCAAACATCAAAAACTGTCCCTTGCCGTTACCAAAAGAAATGGCAAATCGATCTTGCTTAGGTGCTTGGACAAAGACTCCAGGCGTACCTTTTTTGATCACTACTTCTTCTACCTTACGATCACTATTGACTTTGATCTGTCCATTTTCGATCTTAGAATTACTATCAGATAAGCCACGATATAAGACGATGTCCTGAGACACATAGAACTGTATACGTTTCAGTTCGCGATCTGACCATTGATGTTCATCATACATATCTTCTGTGAAGTACTTTAGGTTAGGTCCGCAAGAAGAGAGTAACAGTAAGAATGTAATGGAAGCAAGTATTAATCTCATTTTTTGATGATTTAGTATTATCAATGATAATGGTTCAAAAATAAAGAGACTAATATCTTAATGCTACATTAACTATTTTGTACGCTCATTGATCTAAGATTAACGCTACATTAAGCATTATGATATGAAGTTAACAGGTTCGATTTTATCATTATTTCTCTTTTTAACACTCCATATTTATAGCCAATCAAAGCCTAACATAGCAGAGCTCATGGGCTATGATCCGACTGCCAAGTTACTGATCATGCATGCAGATGATCTGGGTGTAGCACATAGCGTTAACCAGGCCAGTATAGATGCCTTTGAGGATGGTGGTATCTCGAGCAGTAGCATCATGGTCCCTTGCCCTTGGTTTAGTGAGATTGCATCATTTGCAAAAGCGCATCCGGAGTATTGTTGGGGACTTCATCTCACACTTACATCAGAATGGAAGTACTACAAGTGGGATGGTGTGGCATCATCAAGTGAGATCCCATCACTGCTCAATGAGCAAGGAGTCATGTATGATAAGGTGATCGACGTGGTAGAGAACGCTGTGTTAGAAGAAGTAGAAAGAGAGATCCGTGCACAGATAGAAAGAGCACTCAAGGCTGGGATAGCAGTGTCTCATTTGGATAGTCATATGGGCACTTTGTTTGCGACTCCAGAGTTCTTCTCTATCTATGTTAAGTTAGGCAAAGAGTATGATCTACCGATTATGGTGCCAGGTGCGAGGATACCTCCTTCATGGGGACTTGATTCTATAGCGGGACCGATACATTATCCTTTGGATAACTTGATCATGATGGGACAGATGGTGCCTGATTGGCAAAAGATGTATGATGACATGATGGATCAGATTGTACCAGGTCTTAATGAGATCATCGTCCATCTCGGTTATGATGACGCTGAGATGCAAGCTGTCATGGTGGATCACCCAGACTTTGGCGCAGCATGGCGTCAGAAGGATTATAATTATGTAACCGGTGATCATTATAAACAGAAACTAAAAGATAAAAACATTCACCTTGTATCATGGCGTCAAGTAAGAGAGGCGCTCATGGCAATTGGATCAAATTAAAATAGAAATTAGAATATGAAAATTACTTCTTGGAATGTAAATGGGATAAGGGCTGCGGTAAAAAAGGATTTTCTAAATGAATTAAAAAAGAGCAAATCGGATATATACTGTCTCCAAGAGACAAAAGCTCAAGATGACCAAGTTGTAGAGGCCTTGGCTGATGTTGAAGGGTATACAATCAGTGTTACTTCTGCTGTGAAAAAAGGATACTCAGGTGTAGCTATACTTTCTAAAAAAGAACCCATCAAAGTGACAAAGGGCATAGGTGTAGAAGAGCACGATCAAGAGGGTAGAGTGATCGCTTGTGAGTTTGAAGAGCTGATCATGGTCAACGTATACGTGCCTAACTCTGGCAGTGGTCTCAAGCGTTTGGATTATAGACAAGAGTGGGATCAGGCCTTCGCCAAATATCTTAAAAAGCTCAGAAAGAAGAAGCCCATAGTGGTCACTGGAGATTTTAATGTAGCCCACCAACCGATAGATCTTGCAAGACCCAAACCTAATTACAATAAGACTTCTGGATATACTCAGGCGGAGATAGATGGCCTAGATGGTATACTCAAAGTTGGGTTGGTAGATAGCTTTAGACATCTATATCCTGAGGAAGTGAAGTACAGTTTCTGGAGTATGAGATTTGGGGCAAGAGCAAAGAATGTTGGGTGGAGGATAGACTACTTCTTAGTGGATAAAAAGCTCGAAGATCAAATCAAAGATGCCACCATAGATAATGATATCATGGGTTCTGATCACTGTCCAGTTAATCTAATGCTCAAATGATCGCAGGGCGTCAAAGACGATTTTCGTTTATAATGTTGTTGCTGATAAACGGAACGCTTGGATTGGCGCAAAATAACAACTATGATGTTATGACCCATAGACTGGACAGTCTGATTCAGTTGGGGATAGATTCTATGGCATTTCCAGGTGCGCAGATATTGGTGAGGTATAGAGATAGTATCATCTTTCATAAGACATGGGGTTATCATACTTATGATAATTATAGACGGGTTAAGCAAAAAGATATAGACGGGTTAAGCAAAAAGACATCTACGACCTTGCGTCAGTTACAAAAGTGAGCTCTGGACTCCCATTGCTAATGAAGCTGTATGGAGAAGGGCATCTTAATCTTGATGCACCACTGAGTGATTACTACAAGTGCTTTAAGCGATCTAATAAAAAGAACCTGTCCCTTCGGCAAGTGCTAGCTCATCAAGCAAGATTAAAACCATACATTATCTTTTGGCAAGAAGCTAAGAAGGACAATGGAGATTATAAAAGAAGAACCTTTAAGACAAGTTATTCTAAAAAGTATCCAATTAGAATAACTGATAACCTATTCATGCATAAGCGTTATCATAAAAAGATGCATAAGGCGATTAAAAAATCTGAACTAAGAGATAAGAAGGAGTATGTCTATTCTGGACTAGCATTTTTGTTGATGCCGGATATGATAGAAGACGTAACTGATCAAGAGTTTGAATCATACCTACAACGAGAGATATATCAGCCCATTGGAGCTGATAATTTGACTTACAATCCGACAGAGCAGTTTAGTATAGACGAGATAATTCCTACGGAGTATGATACACTGTGGAGACATCAATTGGTTCACGGCACCGTGCATGATGAAGCAGCTGCCATGCTCGATGGTGTATCATGCAATGCTGGATTGTTTGGATCTGCAGAAAGTCTATCCCGCCTCTTTCAGTTGTATCTTAACAAAGGAAGTTGGGATGGTCGACAGATCATATCGGAGCGAGCTGTAGAGATGTTTACCAGTTATCAGTATGATGACAATAGACGAGGGCTTGGATTTGATAAACCATTGAGAGAGTATGATGCTGAACTCTCTTACGTTGCTGAAAGCTCGAGTCCTAGAAGTTTTGGCCATTCGGGATTTACCGGTACGATGGTGTGGGCTGACCCTGAGCATGAATTGGTTTATGTCTTTTTATCTAACCGAGTATATCCTTATCGGAGTCATAGAAACCTCTATAGGTTGTCCCTTCGACCACAACTGCATCAGGCAGTATATGACTATGTTAACAGCCTGACTTTTGATTTGTGAAGAAAATAAAGGAGTCAAGTGTACCTGTTTCTTTTTGATGGATGAATAGCTGGCATGCAGTCAAGTGTGGGAACCACAGAGATGGGGCACATTAGTGAGCCAACATAGTTTTAAATAATGATGTACAAAATGTGACAATTAAGAATTGCGAAATGTGTTAATATTGTCGGTCTAGTGCAGTAAGGTCCTAATATTGGTGACATATGGATATGTCATTTCAGATGAGTGCCGAGATATTATAAACTATACAGATTATAGATGAACTTAAGATATTTGACATGCTTAATGGCGGTGTTAAATGTTTCGTTATCCGCCCAAGAACTTTCTGGCATAGTATCAGACGATTACCAAGAGCCAATCCCTTCAGTTAGCGTCTTCAATAAAACCACAAGCCTCTACACTTATTCTGACGACTTAGGAAACTTTACTTTTGATGAAGTGTCCATCGGAGATACGCTACAATTTATGCACATAGGTTTTACGACCATGACACTAGAAGTGACTGATGTGCAGACACCAATGATGGTAGTTTTAACAACCAATATTGTAAGTCTCAATGAGATGATAATCTCTCCCAAGAGAGACCCACTCAAACAAATAACTGACATTGATATCGAAATAAGCCCTGTCAATTCTTCTCAAGATATATTGAGGAAGGTGCCCGGACTGTTTATAGGACAGCATGCAGGCGGAGGCAAGGCAGAGCAACTCTTTTTAAGAGGATTTGATATTGATCATGGTACTGATATCAGTATCTCTGTAGATGGACTCCCAGTCAATATGGTATCACATGCGCATGGTCAAGGGTACGCTGATCTGCATTTTGTAATTCCGGAGACGATTGAAAAAATTGATTTTGGTATCGGTTCTTACTATGAAAACAAAGGCAACTTTAACACAGCCGGTTATGTCAATTTTATGACCAAGAGAAAGCTGGATGACAGTTCTTTAAAACTGGAGGCGGGTATGTTTGATACATATAGAGTGCTTGGTATGATAGACGTACTGGACAAGAACAACCACGATGCCTATGTAGCTACCGAATACTTAATTTCTGATGGCCCTTTTGAGAGTCCTCAAAATTTTGATAGACTCAACGTGTTTGGGAAGTACACTGGATTTGTCTCTGACACAGATAGAGTAGGTGTTACAGCATCAACATTTAGCAGCAGCTGGGATGCTTCTGGTCAGATACCTGAACGTGCAGTACAGAGTGGATCGATAACTCGGTTTGGAGCAATAGATGATACGGAAGGAGGTTACACTTCAAGAACCAATCTGCTTTTGACTTATGACAAGTTTATCAACAATGAAACTTCTCTCAAGAGTTCTCTCTACTTGAGTCGATATGATTTCGAGCTTTATTCTAATTTTACATTCTTTTTAGAAGATCCAGTTAATGGTGATCAGATAAGACAAAAAGAAGATCGAACGATATATGGGTTCAATAGTGAATTACAAAAGTCTTTTTCTACCCAAGCAGTTGATGGAACATGGATTGCGGGTATCCAACTCCGTAAAGACCTCAGTCTAGACAATGAACTATCCCGTACACTCAACCGAGTGGATATCCTTGAGCGTATTCAATTAGGAGATATCAATGAGACTAACATCGCTGCCTATCTGGGGACCACTATAGATATAGATAAGTGGACGATTAATCCGTCGATAAGATTAGACTATTTTGACTTCCAATATGAGAACGCCTTGCTATCCACAATCACTGCGAGTAGCCAGGCAAAGTCTACCATAAGCCCGAAGCTCAATGTCTTTTATACTCAATCTGAACAACTACAGCTGTATGCGAAAGCTGGCAAAGGGTTTCATTCTAATGACACAAGAGTTGTTGTCGCTCAAGAGGGTAGGGAGATTCTCCCTGCCGCATATAGTTTTGATGTAGGACTAACTTGGAAGCCTACTTCAACCATGTTCTTAAACTTGACTTCTTGGCAGCTCTTCTTAGAACAAGAGTTTGTGTATGTAGGAGATGCGGGTATCGTAGAGCCCAGCGGTAGAACAAGACGGCAAGGGATAGACTTAAGCTATCGCTATCAACCACTGCCATGGTTGTACTGGTCGCTGGATGCTAACTATACTTATGCGCGATCAACCGAAGAACCAGAAGGGCAAAACTTCATCCCATTAGCGCCTGATTTTACACTTGTAAGTGGGATCAACATAAACCACTCATCAGGTTTTTATGGAGGACTTAATATTCGCTATTTAGATAATCGATCAGCCAATGAGGACAATAGTCTTGTGGCAGAAGGGTACACTGTTGCAGATCTCAATATGGGTTACAAGTTTGACAAAATGAGTGTAGGTTTTCAGATTCAAAACCTCTTTGATACAGAATGGAACGAAACACAATTTGCAACAGAGTCAAGATTGTTCGAGGAGATCCAGCCTGTAGAAGAAATACACTTTACACCGGGAGCTCCATTTTTCATCAAAGTCATACTTCAATACAGTTTTTAAGCCGCTGTCCAGCAATTTGTAACTTCGAACCAAAACTTGTGCTGTTCTACCTGTTGAAATACAAAGAAATTGTACTAATAGGAACTATCTTCGGGACTAAGACGTTTAGTGCATAGTATGTTATCTCGTATCAGATCATATAAAAGCTTATCACCCGTACTTATTGCTTTTTTTGCGGTAAGCGCCATCGGTGTTAATGTTGATCTTCACTTCTGTGGAGGGCACTTCGCTGGTATTAGTCTGATGGATACTGCAGGTGATAACGGCAACTCAAGTTGTTGTGTTAAGCCATGTGTAGAGAAAGGTGGTGATTGTTGTGATGATACCTCCCTTTCTGCAGCTATGGACTATGATGGCTTATCGTCAGTTACGATTCAGAAAGATCACTTAGATGTCATACCACTTGTAGGAGTCTTAATACTTGATCAAGAGTATGCCGAGGTCCAGAATGATAGAATAGTACTATCGGATACAGGTCCTCCTTTATCGGGACAACTTTTACGCATACGATACCAGTCATTTCTCTGCTAGGATTCATTGTCATTGGGCCATGCCCAGATTTTATTATTTGACAATGCAAACCTTTATTCAAGATGAAATTATATAAAATAGTCATCCTGACACTCTTGAGTGTTTTGATGAACTTAAACATACAGGCGCAAGGTCCGCCGATCACAGCTGACAAACCCATCATGTTGGGTGCTAACTCAGTGATCTTAAAGACCTTAACGGAAATAAGGAACACAGATGAGGGCTCATTTACGAAAGTGCCGTTCATGTTTCATTATCTCCCTACTTCCAATACTTTGGTAGCGGTCCATGTACCACTGACGAGTTATTCATTTAATGATGATGACCTTGGTAACAACGGATCATACCTCGGAGACATCAATATCCTTGGTAAGTATCAGTTCTATCGAAAGGATGGAAAGGCTAAGACTTTCCGCATGGTGGTAAAAACACTTCAGACCTTACCTACTGGACAGAATTTCGGGCCAGATGAGACAAGTGCTGGCGTATACCAAGGGTACTATGGGATCGTCGCTGGGTATGAATCCATAAAATATGGCCTCTCTAACGAGATAGGTTATAACATAAGTCCTTCTGGAAATCAAGATGAGTTACGATATAAGTTTGGTGTGGGGCTGCCGCTACTAAAACCTACTTATCCAGTTAAGCAAATCAATCTCTACTTTGAGTACAGTAGTAACTGGCGTGTAGAGACGGATAAGTATGAGATGTTATATGCTCAAGGTATACAATATGCCAAAGGGCGTCTGACTTTAGAAGCTGCCATTCAAGTGCCGCTCATCCAAAACAACTTTGATCAATTTCAATTGAATTCTAATATTCTTTTGGGAACGAGATATATATTTTAAAAACGAATTATAAAATTAACACAATGAAATATTTAAAGTTAATTCTAATTATCTGCTCTGTGATCGGCTTTACTTCTATAAATGAGATTAATGCTCAGAAGAAAGGTGACATGGATAAGTTTATAGTTAATGTTGATGGCTTAGGTTGTCCTTTTTGTGCTTACGGTCTTGAAAAGAAAATCAAGAAACTAAAAGGCATAAAGAAGATTAAGATTGATATGGAAGAGGCGAAGCTTACTTTCAATTATCCAGCTGATAAGCTGTTGACATTAGAAGCTGTCGAGAAGCAAGTAGACGAAGCAGGCTATACTGCTATGGGAACTGTTGTAACGAGATATAATGGAGAAGTTGAAAAGACTCAATTTAAAATATCTGACAAGATAGATCAAAACAGAGTTGTCAAAGCTTCTATACCTGTAGCTGGGACTTGCGGTATGTGTCAAGGACGTATCAACAAAGTGACTCGTAACATAGAAGGGGTAGTAGAGTGTGATTGGGACGAGGATACTCAGATACTGACTGTTAAGTATGACAAAGATCTAACTAATACAACGGCCATCGAAGAGGCAGTATCTGCAGTAGGGCATGATACTCAAAATATAAAGGCACCTGACGACGTCTATGAAAATTTGCCTGCATGTTGTTATTACGAACGCAAGTCGTACGACAACTAGTATCAAAAACTTTAATAACAAGTCTACTCAAGTCATATTGACTTGGGTAGACTTTTAGATTATAATATGAATATCAATAAATATTGTAGTGCTCTGGTCATGGCACTCCTCATCGTAGGGTGTGGTCCTTCTGGATGGCAACCGTCTGGAAGTATCTTCCTAAACGAAGTAACACCTATCGGCATGGGTGTAATTGATCAAAACATATGGATATCGGATGGAGATAACAACAGAGTGGTTGTCGTAACTAAAGATGGAGATATTGTAAAGACTATAGATGAAATCGAAAGGCCCATGCATCTTGATGTCGTAGATGAGGTGGCATACGTGCCATCATATGGTTCTGATGATATCTTAATTATGAATGGAGATAACATCGATACACTCCAAGTAGATGTGGAGTTAGAAGCGCCTGCAGGCGTGTCAGTGGTAGGAGATCATATCGCTATTGCTGACTTTTATAATAATCAAGTTGCGATATACGACGGGTCAAGTTGGAAGAAGATCGGAAAGAAGGGTAGAGGGCCTCTTGAGTTTAACTATCCGACCGACGTACAGATTATGGGTGAGAAGATCTATGTTGCGGATGCATACAACAATAGAATCCAAATACTTGATTTAGAAGGAAATCACCTCAAAACGATAGGCGAAGATCAAGGACTTAATGCAGCTACTGGTATCTATACAGATGGTATTGATATCTATATCACTGATTTTGAAAATGATCGTATTCTAATCTTTAATATGGAAGGGAAGTTAGTGCAGATGATGGATCAAGGATTAAATAAACCTACAGATCTCATGATTGATGAAGGGAGGTTGTATGTCGCTAATTATAATGGGAAGTACATCTCTATATACGACAAGTAAGAAGGTTAACTTTAAAATAGAGAGGGCCACTCAACTTATCGTTGAATGGCCCTCTCTATTTTAATTCTCCTTAATATTATTCTACGGTTACTGAGATACCCGAGTCAGTGTTGTCAAGTATAGGAAGTACTGCAGGGAGCACACCCAAGTGATGCACTTGGGGGGTCTCCCTGAAGTCGAAGTATGCTCCGTTTATATTGAGTATGTCATTTAAATCAAATTCTAATTTGATAGACTCACTGTCTTCATCGATTTCAATATTTGCATTGATATCAAAAGATCTAAATGCTTGATCTGAACCGATGTGAAGAGCTACCCCATCTGCAAATGTACCGTCACCTGCACTATCCATCTTGCCTTCTATCTTATGAAATATATAGCTAGACCATCCAACCCAATACTCTCCATTATTGCTAAGTGGACTTGAGGCATCATAAGATGCTGGGTCCGTAGTATTTACGTCAGTAGGTACACCTATATTAAAAGAGATACCATCGTACTTTCTTGTGGGCACTTGCATAAAAGTAAGTGTCTTGCCAGCTTCTGCACTTGGTACATCATTTACACCAGTGAGAAGATCTACAAACTCGACGTTGCTCAAAGTATGGTCTCCTTCAGTACTTTTTAGAGTGATATCGGACATAAACAAGCTATACTTTGTAAATAACACTTTAAAGTCAAGTGCATAGTCAAGCTCATCAAAGGCCACCAAAGGCTGATCCTCATAGGTAAGCGTAAAGTTGAGATCAACAGTGCTGAACTCTGGATCGTCCCCACATGATGATAGCACGATCATCAATGCAACCACCCCGATGCTAATCATTGATTTAATCCAATTCATAGGTTACTTCTTTTTTAGTATAGTTTAATGAGAACGTTTCTTTAGTCTCTTTGTGTCTGATGTTTATAATATTAGTTTGATCATTGTATAGTTCGGTCAGTAAACTATAGTCGAGGTCAAGACTTCCATTGTCATAAGCCAGCGTACCTGATGTCAGTGTGATCCATACAGCATCATTGGATGCCGATATGTCATCCACCTTGAGATCGATCATCTGGTCATCAAGATGTAAGCTGATGGTTGATGATAAATATTTAGCTATCACCTCATCTGCTGAAGTATAATCTGCGGGTACTTCCTCACCTGGTACTAGTCCAATTGCTATCTGAAGATCGTCTATAAATGTCTTTACGGTTACCTCAATTGAAGATTGCTTGAGTTCGATATCACAAACGCTAACATGGATATCATGATCGAGGTACATGAAGGAAAATAGTGACAATATATACAGCGTTTTGATCATCAAGAATTAAAACGCATGTGCAATCTAAAAGATTACACATGCGTCCGTTTCTTCAACTAATTGTCACCTAGATGCCAAGTGGTCGCGATAGTATCGCTCATAATCTACGCGCTCTATATGTCTTAAGAAGTCTTTGCTCAGATGGCTTACTCCTTCTGTTATCATATCGTAGTCCGTAGGAAATGGGCTTAATGTTAAGTCCACTCGCTTGCGGAAGTTGTCAGACAAAGCTCGTCGATCACCCCTAAACTCACAAGCATCGCTTGCAAAGTTGATACTATGAGAGAACTGCTCATTATCGATCAAGGTGCCGCTATTGTAGTCCCTTGTTTCAACGACGCCTCTCAGTCGGGCCTCCTTGTTTCTTATGACTTCAGTAATCGTCGCTCGTACGATCTCGACTTCTCTATACCTGACTGTGTTGCCCAAACTATCTGTTGCGACATTACCATCTCCATCTCTTTCATCTACCCATCTTTCTATCTCTCTGCGTTCGTTAAAGTTATTGACAACTTCGTTTTCTGGAGAGATATCTATATCTGTGATACCCATCGTGCTTACCGCATCAAAAGTGATCCCGTCAGTAAAATCAAGGTGATATCGAGTCCATCTTTTATGAAAGCTATTAAGATCTCTTGCAGATATAAAATCAAGCGTTAAAGGATTGGCGTAATCTTCGTCTGCCTTTAGTAAGATATGGAAGGTGCCAGCGTCATCGCTCTCTGCAAGTAGTCCAAGCACGTCTTTATAATCGTCATAGAATCTACCTATCTTCTGTAGGGTATAGTGTGCCTCTTGAGCTAATAACTTGTCTCCCATGGTCTTAGCTTCTGCTAACTGATCAGTACCGAGTCCGTAGAAGAAAGCGGCTGCTTGAGCTGCTGATTCTGATAAGATAGGATCTGTATCGATCAAGTCAAATGATCCAACATAATGATCTTTACTGACCAATGGTAAAAATGGAATGATGCGCTGCTGTCGCGCACTGATCTTAAGAGCGTAGTCATATATCGCTTCCCAAGAGCTATCATCTCCCTTTGCCGCTCTCTCCTTGAGTAAGTCGATGTGATCAAGATCATAGTTGTTGACCTTGATAAAGGCTTCTTCGAGAGCAATAATGTGTTTTGTTTTCTTATTCTTTTTACCTGATAGCTTTTTAGTAGCCAATACGATGGCCTCATCGTAACGTCCTTGATCCACCAGTTTCTCAACTGATCTACATGCAGTAATAAGTAAGAAGAAGATAATCGCTGAAGTGTAAAGTGTGGTCTTCATAATATTGCAGTTTAGTTATAAAGAAGACGTATGAGAAGGGAGATATACCGCTAAATATCAGGGGTTTAAGTCGACTTTAACCACAGTTAACATTATGGAAATACTAAGTGAGCCGTTAACATTAATTTTTTAATTAAAAAAACTAAGAATGGTCAAATGTAAAGTGCCATGGTTTGATTAGCATCTTTGATCTCTTTCAATACGCCAAAATGAAAATTAAAAAGCGGATTAGAATATATCCAATCCGCTTATGACGTAGTCGCCTTCCGCCTTGTCATATGTTTTTAGAAACTCATGCCATAACCTACAGAGAAGGTTACTCCACGATGCCTTCCTCCTGCTTCTATCAAGAAGTCATCGCTGACTAAGTCTGTAAATGAAGCTGAGTAGCCTACTTCCGCTGACCAGTGACCTTCTCCATAGGGGATCACTGCTCCTGCTACCGCTTGACCACCAAGCTGCCATCTATTATAATTGTTACTGGCAAGATTGATATCCGTCTCGGATACATTAAAGTTCAAGATTGCTGTTGCAGAAGTGCGCAGAGTGCCCTTAGTGGCGTAAGATACGCTTGGGCCAATACCGGCATAAGGTATTATGGATGTACTGTTGTTAAAGTTAGCTTTGAGCATCAGTGGTACTTCTATGTAACTAAGTGCAGTTGTCGCTTTTACACCGACACCAAGGTCCAACCCTAGAACATCAACGCTTGTACCTTCAGATACTTGGAAGCCCTTTGTCCTGAAATAGAGACCACTCGAGACACTTAATCTTTTGTCAAGTGTATGGTCTACAACTATGCCTCCCGTAAAGGTGGTGATCGGTTTCAGATCCAATAATCCTTTATCATCCTCATTAATGGAAATATTGGCCGAGGTCATGCTAGAGTGTACGCCTATCATACCTGTAACCGTCGTCTGTGCTTGGCTTATCGTCATTATGCTTAGAATGAACGCAGCTGTCGTTATCCATTTTTTCATGATATGATATTTTAATAGTTAGAAAATGTACTCTAATGACGATATGAACAAAGAAGTTAGGGTTATCAGAAAGTTAAGTCTTAGAAAAATCATGATCAATAAGATAGATAGAGATCAGAACCATAAAAAACAGCAACTGATAAGTTTAAGAAGTCTACGACCATGTGCGAGATGATTGGATAGATCAATTTTTTTTCTTTTAGATAAAATCGCATCCAGAAAACACCCATGATAAATGTCGATATCATAGTAGGTACTGTAATCATCCAAGACTTAAACCAATCATGCCAAAACCAGTAATGAGAGAATGCAAAAAAGGATGCACTGATCAGAATGATTTTCCATTTGCTAAGAGGCAAATGAGACAGACTATGCCTCCAAAATATCTCTTCAAACCATGGATTGAGTGTCTACGAGATATCACAAGATAGAGCATAAACACTTCATCGTTATTCTAACAATAAAGACTAGTTGTATTGGCAAAGATATATAGACAATGGAGATACCAACGCCTGTAAGCATACTTATATATAATAGATAAGATCTATTATTATGAACTGAAAAAGGGATTAAAGAAACCTACATTTTGTCCATAGCCTGGACGAGGTATGTTAGCATAAATGGAAGACCAGCCCAAAACCATTCGTTGGCGAAGATGAGTAAGCCTAATGTGATCACTGTTGAGATACCAAAGTATAACCAGTACTTTTTCTTATCAGCTGTTGTTTCCATTAATGTGTTTATTAGTGCTGCAAAAGTATAATTTTTACTAAAATAAGCTTACTCCTAAGCTGGAGTTTTCACTTTAGACTTAATATGATTAACAATGAGCCCAGCATGATGTCTTGTGTTCTCTATGAATAACTTGCTTGTTAGCATGCCGGCGTTCAGTACGCCTGCTACATAAAGTCCTTTCTTAGTCGTCTCAAGAGTGTTTTCATCATAATTAGGTTTCCTTGCTTCATCTGATGTGAGTGGCACACCCAGTTGATCCATCAGCTGATAGTTAGGTTTATAACCGGTCATCGCAAGTACAAAGTCATTTTCTAGAGTTACTTGGCCTTCTGGCGTATCTAAAGTTACTGTAGTCTCTGTGATTTTGATCAGCTTGGTATTGAAGTAGGCTGGGATAGAGCCTTCTTTTATTCTATTTTGGATATTGGGCAGTATCCAATATTTGACTCGATCGTACAGCTCCGACCCTCTAACCGCCATGGTTACATGAGCACCTTTTTGCCAAGTCTCTAATGCCACATCGCAAGCTGAGTTAGCTGCTCCTACAACCAATATATTTTGTCCGACATAGGGATGTGCTTCGTCATAGTAGTGTTTGACTTTGGGTAGATTTTCGCCTGGGACATCAAGCATCCTAGGTTGATCATAAAAACCCGTAGCAACGACTACGTTGTGGGCTCGATACTGCGATTTAGAGGTTGATACTTCGTATAACCCAGAACTCGCTTGATGCATCTCTTTCACTTCTTCATAGAAGTTGATATTGAGCTCATAGCTTTCTACGATGCGCCTGTAGTACTCGAGTGCTTCTCTACGAGTAGGCTTATCCGTATGGGAGATGAATGGTATATCGACAATCTCAAGATTCTTTGAGGTCGAGAAGAAAGTCATGTTCGCAGGGAAGTGAAAAAGCGAGTTAGTAAGAACTCCTCTTTCTATGATTAGATAGTTAAGACCAGCCTTCTTAGCCTCGACACCTACGTTGATACCTGTAGGTCCTCCACCGATAATCAGCAGATCCAATATATCTGACATGTCTATCTAAGTAGTGTTAGGTCTCCCTTACGTTCACATGTTGTAGTACCATCATTATACTGTGCCCAATAATAGTATACACCTCCTGGTTGTGGGTCGCCATTGATAGCTCCATTCCATCTGTTTGTGATGTCATTAGAAGTATAGACATTTTTGCCCCACCTGTTGAATATCTTCATCTCAAAGCTAACAATGGTGCTGTTACAACCTGTTCTCATAGCCGGACCAAATACCTTGTTGTCTGGGTCAGGGTCTTCTGGATACAAGGCATTAGGCCATATCAGACATGGATTGTCGCATGTTGTACAATCATCCAGATCTTCAGCTGATACTTCTATTGGATCAACAACATCCATAGGTACATCACACTGATCAAATAAAGTTACAGAATAGGTGCCCGGAGTTGTTATATTAATAATGGACTCAAGCTCACCTGTAGACCATTCTATTCTACTAAATCCTGAACCAGTAAGAGTCAGCTGTCCTGGGTTACCACATGAGAAGTCTATACTTCCTTCGACCGGAGGTGTTTGATCTGCCTCGGTTATACTTGTGCTGGCCGTAGCAGAGTTACCACAGTCATCCATGATGACTACACTGTAGTCTGCTATGAGATTACCATCAACAACGATGGACATTTCTGTTTCACCAGTAGACCATTCAAAACTTGAAGCGGATGCCCCGCTCACTACGGCATTGAGGATGATATCTCCAGTCGTACAGAAGTTATTATCGTTTTTACTGATGGCTACCTCTGGAAACATAAGTTGGGTAATGGTGAGCGTATCACAAAGCGTAAAACATAAATCTTCTCTTACCGTAACAGTAAGCATGAACATGCCTTCTTCTGTAAATATTCTTTCAGGTACATCGATACCATCGTCCCACTCATATGTCACGCCACCACGTACAGTACCATCTACGAAGTAGTTGATCTGGTCCTGTGGACAGTATGTTGTGTCTTGTAGACTAAGGATAGGAGGAGTGTAGCCATTAAAGCCTCTACTCTGGGCGAATACCGAATCCTGAACTATCATAAATGTATCCGTAACAGCTGTGATATCACTTACTATAAAATTGACAGAGTCAATGATGATGGCCATATCCGTTTCTTCACATTGTGTTGTGCCGTTTTCGTCGACTTTGGCCAGATAAGGTATATCGTTACCATCCTTAGATGTGGTTGTCATGTACGTTGCTGATATGCTATCTACAGTAACCAGCTCTACCATATTAGGATCTGTAGATATACAAGTGTCAAGTAGTGTCTGGTAACCTATTATTGAGTCAAGATTGTAACTTACGATCAGTGGGTTAAGGTCATCAGTAATCATATTTTCTCTGACCATACTAAAGATCACCGTGGTGTCGAGCGTCGTTACGATACCGTTAGGGTAGAGTTGGAATGTCGGTGAGGTAGTTCTAATTGTTTCCGTTAGTAAAGGATTACCATTGTTGTCCAAGTGTAACAGCACACCTTCATTTCTCATTGTACCACCATCTGGTAGGACACTACCAAATATTGCCCAAGTTTCATCTTTTAATTGTACGAGGTCATATCCTTGATTATCTAAGAGACGGCCAAAGTCGCCATTATATGTTTTTGTCCATAAGACATTGTTAAGCGTATCCATCTTACTCAAGAAGAATGGTCTATTAGGATCATCAGTTGTTCCTAAGATCATGATCATAGAGTCAAGTCCCATCTGCATCTGGATAAAGTCCTCATTGAGCTGTCTGCCATTAGGAAGCTCAAGGCCAAATGTGTTGGTGTGTTCTATCTCTCCAAAGATGTTAAGTCTTGTAAGTTGTATATCTGTTGTGTTGTTTGCTCCAGATACCACATGACTATGTAATATCTTCTGATCAGGGAGTTCTAAAAGTAGTGATTGAGAAGACCTAAGATCTTTGGTATCTCCATCTTTACCAGTAAGCACAGTCCAGGCTATGCTTCCTCCTTGATTGATTAAGCTAATTGCCTTATTCTCTGAGTCTTTATCTAAGATGGCTGATATGATGAAGTTGTTATCAAACCTAATGACATCACCTGCCTGTGCCACAAAAAACTCTTCATTGGCGACAGTATCTCGGTAAAAGAAAGATACAGATTGGTCGATATTCCCCTTGCTATTAAAGAACACAAGGTTCATGTTGTCCCTTTCGTCTTGCTGATTGATCTCTACACCGATGGTGACATAGCCTTCTCCGACGGGTTCCATAGCAGAAGTGATAACATCTGTCTGTTGTAATGGGTATCTTCTCTCAAACTGGTCTTGGGCCTGAGCTGTATACCCTAAAACCATCAATAAAACTAAACTTACTAGGTTGTATATCTTCTTCATGCTAATGATACTGTCCTACAAATGTAATATCCTCACGATTATATAGCACTAACGTTTATTATATAAGATAAAGCATCTTCAAGGGCAAAAATTATGGAAATCAAGTAATTTCGATTTTATCCCACTTATCAAGGAAGTTTTGATCGTATGACGCACCTATACCTGGTTCCTCAGATACGCTCACGGACCAGTCATCATGATAGGTGAGACCGCCTAAGATAGGATCTTCTGATTGCATGAGTGGGGAGTCAAGATCATGATGTATGATATGATCCCATGCCATCGAATAATGTACCAATGCAGATATCCCGAGTCGTGTCTCAGAGAAGCACCCTACTTGGCACTCCACACCTGCTGACTCGGCGACTGAAGCTAACTTCATGGCTTGATATATGCCACTGGATTTGCCCAGTTTGATATTGACTTGATCGATACATCCTTTATGTATCATCTGATGTGCATCCTCGGGACTAAACACTGATTCGTCACCCATGATCGGTATCGGAGATATCTCTCTGATGGCCTTGAGCTCATCATGCTTACCACTAAATATAGGTGCTTCGCAGTGTGAGATATCTAAAGAGGCCATAGCTGTTAGTGCATTTACAGCGCCTTGATAATCCCATCCTTGGTTGGCATCCAGACACAGTGGGTAGCCATCGCCGACAGCCTGACGTATCGCAGTCACTCTATCGACATCATTGGCACTATCAGGATCCCCAAGTTTTATCTTCAGTACTGGAAATCCCTTTTTCTTGTTCTCGATAGACTTTTCAACCATACTCTCCAAGTCCATTAAGCTGATGGTCATGTCTGTATATATCCTTTTATCTCGATCACCATGTAGGTATCTATACAATGGTTGACCTACTATCTTGGCGTTGAGATCGTAGACCGCCATGTCGATTGCAGCTTTTATAGATGCGTGTTCTGGTATCAACTGTTGCATGATCTTGTTGATCCTCATGATTTGTGTCACATCTTTACCTATTAGAGCTTTCGCCAAATGTTGCCCTGACTCAACAGACCCTTCTTGACTTTCTGTATGTATCGTTCTATAAGGACAGCACTCGCCGGTGCCAAAGAGACCATTGTTGATGTGTACTTTTACAGCAGTGATCCTTGCATGGGTCATAGGTCCGATAGAAATAATGAAAGGCTCATTGAGTTCTATCTGCAATGGAATAATTTCAATCTTTGTAATCTTAAAATTCATAATCAGCTATGTCAACTCGTAAGTTAATATATCATGTTGCAATATCGATAGATGGATTCATTGCGCGAGAAAATGATAGTATCGATTTATTTCCCACTGAGGGAGATCATATAGCCGACTACGTAGATAGCTTAGCTAAGTATGATACAGCGGTCATGGGTAGACGGACATATGAGTTTGGATATAAGTATGGGATGAAACCTGGCGATAATCCATACCCACACATGAACACATTTGTCTATAGTAGCGGACTCAGGTTTGAAAATCAAGATGCCAACCTCAAAGTGATCCGCACCAACATTGTCCCACATGTTAAGCTGCTCAAGCGTAGGTCAGGTGCGCCTATATACCTCTGTGGAGGCGGAGTCATGGCATCATATCTATTGGATCAAGGTATGATAGATGAGATACACCTTAAGAGTTGTCCTATAGTCATGGGTAGTGGTATCCCGATGTTCAACGGACTGTTAGAAGGTGCAAAATTAGAAAGGTTACATACCAAGTCTTACGACAATGGAGTGATATTACTACACTACAAGGTATTAAGGTGAGCTATATCATTCAAAATTATAGTCTGCTTCAAGGTTCAGATAATGAGTAGATATCTTCTATCGGTCGCGGATATAAGCTATAATTGCAAGAGTCAGGAACTTATCATTAGGTCTTGGCCATTATATAAATGTCTGAAAGACGTTTTTTTAAAAATTAAAACATCAAAACACACATGGGTTTATTTTCTTTTATCAAAGGTGCCGGTAAAAAGATATTCGGTAACAAAGAAACAGCTCCAGCTTTAACTGCAGAGCAATCAAAAATTCAAGCATTGAATAATGCCGTAGCCGAACTTGGCATTCCTGTTAATGGACTAAACATTGATCTTGCTGAACAAGTCATCGTAGAAGGGACAACAGGGACTAACGCAGACAGAGAGAAGATCATACTTGCGCTAGGGAATGTTGAAGGTATAGGTGCAGTAGCAGATAATATCAATGTCCTCAATCCAGAACCAGAATCAGTATTTCACACAGTGCAGAGTGGAGACTCTTTATCAAAGATTGCTAAAGAAGTATACGGCGATCCGATGAAGTATAATGCCATCTTCGAAGCGAACAAGCCTATGCTTTCGCATCCAGATAAGATCTACCCTGGTCAGTTACTAAGAATACCAGCGCTCTAAGAGCATCGTAATAAATAGAAAAAGGGATCGTAGTTGAGATAGACGCGATCCCTTTTTTTTGTCCGTTTTTCACCTAAGGGGTTAACCTCTAGTGCTATTACCTCGACGATAACTTATATTAGCGACTCCGTTGCGTTGACCATACTAATTAGCTCCCGATATAATTATGAGATCTTTTCTTTTTATCGTTTTTGTTGCTTCGTTAGTAGCGTGCAAACCTTCAGGCCCACCATTGAAGCCTCTTGACTTACTCTCAGAGGGGCTACCTCTAAAGATCAATGCTCCTGATGATGTAGAGGTTTCCTCAAGTGACCTCGGTATCATGAAGGATGTAACGGTCAAGAACGATGATGGATATTCTATACAGATCTTTGAATCAGAAGCCAGACAACTTAATGTGGCAGATGCTATCAGTACCATAAAAACCAAAATTGAAGGATCAAAATATTTCTCCAAAATCATCAGCGAAGATGAAGCGGGGTTTCTTTTTGAAAAGAAAGTAGATGACACTTACACCAACTATGATTTTCGTCATGTAAAGATCAGAGGAGATAAGCAGTATGTGATCCAAGCGGGATTGTCAAGTAAGCATACACTAGATCAGATCAAATCCATGTACAAATCCGTGCAATAGTTTTCAGTGGCTCGTCGTAGATCATATAAAGAAAAGTCCAAGATTTGGCCCTGGGTTAGCTTTGTCGTATTTGGCTTGATTGTAGGTCTATTAGGCTATTCAGTAATTACAAAACAATCTCCAGTCAATGTACTGAAAACCATGTTCGCTTCTGATCTATCTCCAGATGATCTAAGAAGACTCGACAAATCTGATCTTATAGCGCTTGTAGAGCAAAGAGACGCCGATATCGCAGCACTTAGTGAAGAGCTCGAGCAATGTAAGACTGGGGATGGTTTCCAAAAAGGTATCATCAATACATCGTCAGCTACACTCAATATGCGTTCAGAAGCTTCGCTTGAAAGTGAAATTGTAATTAGAATCCCAACTGGTAGTAAGGTGAGTATTTTATACTACGATGAGAGACAATTGTTCTTAGATGGAGCTATGGGACAATGGTGTCGCATCAAGTATGCCGATCAAGAAGGTTGGGTGTGGGGTAACTATGTGGATAAGCAATAGTACTTCATATAGGCTTCTTCATAGACTTATAACTTCTCTTTGTCGATTCTCATCTTTTAAGTTGATTTTGATTGCTACCTTAATTGAGAAGGGCAAAAATCAACTTATGGACTCTATAGTATACAGCACAACTGGACTCATCCATTTGATCTTTTCAATCTTGGCTATGATCTTAGGAGCTATAGTCATCTTTAGTAAAAAAGGAACTGATAGACATAAGAAGATCGGTTACGCGTATGCTGTTTCGATGGTCGTTTGCATAGCGACGGCTTTTATGATTTATCGTCTATTTAATGGTTGGGGCATATTTCATTATATGGCTGTTGTTTCATCGTTATCACTGATATTTGGATTGGTCCCGGCTATATTGCGTCGTCCAGAGAAGAGTTGGATCGGTCTTCATTTTGGGTTTATGTATTGGTCAGTAGTAGGGTTGTACGCAGCTTTTATATCTGAGACAATCACAAGAACGAGGATCACTGATATGACAACCTTTAGCGTGATTTTATTTATCTATTTTGGATTATGTTCTTTTTTCTTTCAAAAACAAATGAAAGTGTGGAAGGCCACATTTATGTCTACCGAAACTACTTAATCTAAGCCTTCTTCTTTAGAATATTATAGATAACAGCTTGAGCCGTATATAGTCGATTTTCTGCTAACTGATAGATTGCAGAGTGATCACTGTCTATTGCATCATCTGCGATAACGACATTTCTTCTTACGGGTAAGCAGTGCATGAGCTTTGCCCTATTGGTCCGAGACAGCTTTTCTCCTGTGATCATCCAGCTGGTATCCTGAGATATCACTTGTCCATAATTAGACAGTGACGACCAGTTTTTGACATAAACTATATCTGCTGCTGCAAATGCTTTTTCTTGATCGTACTCCACTTGATGTCCCTGCATAAATGTTTCGTCAAGTTCATAACCTATTGGATGAGTCACAGTTACTTCATGACCAGCGGCATTCATCCATTCTAAAAAAGAATTGGATACAGCCTGAGGAAGGGCTTTCGGATGTGGAGCCCATGACAATACAATCTTTGGATTTTCAATTTTGCAATGTTCTCTGATCGTCAATAGATCAGCACATGACTGAAGCGGATGTCTGATCGCTGATTCAAGATTGATGATTGGCTTTGTACTGTACTTTATAAAACTTCTGATCACCTGATCACGATAATCTTCTTCTTTGTCCTTTAATGAAGGAAATGAACGGATAGCAATTATATCAGCATAACTACAGATGACATTAGCTGCTTCTTTGATATGTTCTGCTTTATCCTTATTCATTGTCACTCCATCTTCAAACTCCCATGCCCAGCTGTCTTTCATGTCCATGCTGATCACCTGCATACCTAAGTTCATAGCGGCTTTTTGTGTACTAAGCTTGGTGCGCAAACTTGGATTGAAAAAGAGCAGTACCATTAACTTGCCAGAACCTAAAGCCTGATGCTTTAAAGGATGTGCCTTCATGCCTTGAGCAGTAATGATCAATTCATCAAGATTGGTTACATCTTCGACTGAATAAAAGTTGTTCATGGCTATATTTGTTTTAGACCAGCAGAGAGTTTTTCTAAAAACTGTTCTACATGTCCTGTATTGATATTGAGTGGAGGAAGGAGCCTGAGTAGATTAAGATTTGTTGAACTACCAGTGAATAGTTGATGATTAAAAATCAGATTTTTTCTCAAGTCTTTGATTGCAAACTCTAATTCTAAACCCATCATCAAGCCAGCACCTTTGACATTAGTGACATAAGGTAATTTGGCAAGTTCGCTTTTTAATTGAGCACCAAGTGTCTCAGCGTTATCGACAAGTTTCTCTTCTTCTATGACTTCAAGTACAGCTATGCTGGCTGCGCATGCCAAGTGGTTACCACCATAAGTTGTTCCTAATCTTGATTTTACTGCGGGCATCTTGATGGGATCTATGAGCACTCCGCCTACGGGGAAGCCGTTTCCCATGCCTTTGGCAACAGTGATGACGTCAGGTCTAACATCTGTTGATTGAAAAGAAAAAAAGTTGCCAGAGCGGGCATAACCGCACTGCACTTCATCCATGATTAAAATCGTATCACTATCATCACATGCCTTTCTAATATCACTTAGATAGCTTGGATCTATCATATCGAGCCCTCCTACGCCTTGTATGCCTTCTATGATGATACAAGCATGTTGACCACTATTGATTTCTTTTATAATCTCTTCTAAATCTTCATGATCGCAGTAAACCGCCTCAGCTCCATGGTTGATTGGCGCTTGATGTTTTCTGCCTGTATGGGTTACATTGATTGCAGCTGATGTGCGTCCATGAAAACTATTAGTAAGGGCAAGTATGCTTTTGCGTCCATTGTAAAAGGAAGCTAGCTTTAAAGCATTGTCATTTGCCTCAGCACCACTGTTGATTAAAAACAAGTCATATCCCTTGACCTTACTTACAGTTTCTAATTTGTTAGCTAGTGCTATCTGCAATGGATTATTAACTGAGTTGGAGTAGAAAGCTATCTGTTCTAATTGATCGGTGAGCTTATTGATATAATGAGGATGACTATGGCCTATACTAATCACAGCATGTCCACCATAAAAGTCTAAGTATTCTGTTCCTTGCTCATCATAAACGTAAGATCCTTTTCCTCTTACAGGCGTAACATCGTATAGACTGTAGACGTCGTATATATTCACAATTAGATTTTTTTGATTAGTTAAAAGGCACTGCCTTTTAATTTGAGGCCAGTGTTTTCTTTCCAGCCCATAACCAGATTCATGTTTTGTACCGCTTGCCCTGCTGCCCCTTTTAAGAGATTGTCGATGACTGATTCTACTCTTAACTTGTTCTTATGTTTGCTTATGTAGATTTTTCCATTATTGGTATTGACTACTTCTTTGACAGAGATCGGATGTTTAGAAACATGTACAAAGGGAGAATCCTTATAATACTCATCATACATATTAAAAGCTTCTTCTTCGGATAAGTCACTTTCCAGATATATACTAGCAAATATCCCACGAGTGAAACTCCCTCGCATCGGGATGAAGTTGATGTCTGCATCATGGTTAGATTGCAACTGTTTTATACTCTGTGCTACCTCTCCAAGATGCTGATGAGTAAAGGGTTTATAAATTGAGATATTATTGTTTCTCCAAGAGTTATGCGTAGTTGCTACTGGATTTTGTCCAGCGCCAGTACTGCCCGTTATCGCAGTTATATGGATGTCGCTATTTATTTTTTGTTGAGCTGCTAGCGGAAGCAATCCTAATTGTATGCAAGTAGCAAAGCAACCTGGGTTTGCGATTTTTTTAGATGCTCTTATAGGCGTCTTATTAAGTTCGCATAATCCATAGACAAATCCTTCGGCATCTTCGTTTAATCTATAATCGCGACTGAGGTCTATAATTAGAGAGTCTTTATTTATCGTTGATTTTTCAAGATATGTTTTTGACTTGCCATGACCCATACAGAGAAAGAGTACATCTACATCTGAGGCGTAAGAATCAATGAATGAGAGATCTGTCCAGCCTGTAAGATCTGGATGAACTTCATATAAGGCTTTCCCTGCTTGACTTCTACTTGAGACAAAACTTAGGTCACAGTTGTCATGATGAAGCAATAGTCTGATCATCTCTCCACCTACATATCCAGCACCACCAACAACACCAACTTTTACCTTGCTCATATTTTATCCGGATTAACGTGATAGAATATTTTGTCCGCATTAGAGAAGATCTTTGTAAATCCTTTTGCATCTTCTCCTGTCCAAGCGAGATTAGATTCTCCATATTGGCCAAAAGTAGAATTCATAAGATCGTTGTCTGATTCTATACCTACTAACTCAAAGCGATAAGGATGCAATCGGAGATGTACTTTTCCATTTACGGTATCTTGAGAATCGGTAAGGAAGCCTTCTATATTTCGCATGACCGGTTCAAAGTATTTGCCTTCATGCATGAACATGCCATACCAGTCAGCTAGTTGTTTTTTCCAATGTGTCTGCCACTTAGACAGCGTATGTTTTTCTAAAAGTTCGTGCGCCTTGATTAACATAAGTGCAGCGGGTGCTTCAAATCCTACTCGTCCTTTGATCCCAATGATCGTATCCCCAACATGTATGTCTCTGCCAATTGCATATGTTGATCCTATTTTATTCAACTCTTTTATAAGATGAACGGGAGTCTCATATCGGACGCCATTCATCTCAATCGCTTGGCCTTTGCTAAATGTAACCTCAAGGTCTGTTGATTCTTCTCTTTCACAGTGATGTAACCATGCATCTTCTGGTAGCGTATGCCTACTGGTCAATGTTTCTTTGCCACCTATGCTTGTACCCCACAATCCTTGATTGATCGAGTAGTCAGCTTTTTCTTGTTTCCAATCAAAACCATGATTGTTGATATACTCTATCTCTTCTTGACGAGAGAGCTGCTGATCTCTAATCGGAGTGATGACGGTGATATGACTAGCGAGACTTTCAAACGCCCCATCAAATCTTATCTGATCATTACCAGCGCCTGTACTGCCGTGAGCAACATGGGTAGCACCAATCTCTTGACAATAGTCGAGTATAGCTATAGATTGAAATACTCTTTCTGAACTGACTGAAAGAGGGTAGGTATTGTTGCGCAGTACATTGCCATATAACAGATACCTTAAGCACTTAGCGTAATATTCTTGTTCGTTATTGATGCTTTTAAAAGTCACTGCTCCCATTGAGAAAGCTCTCTTTTCTAGCTCTTCGATTTCTTCTTCATTAAAGCCGCCCGTGTTTACATTGATGGCGTGTACATCATAACCTTGCTCTTGCAGGTAAAGGATGCAATATGAAGTGTCAAGTCCTCCACTATAAGCTAAAACTATACTCGGCTTACTCATTGTCTTCTGATTTCTTTTGAATGATCATATTTTCTAAATCCAATTTCATTTTTTCTTTTTTTGATGGTGCGAGCATTGCAGTACATAAGCACATTTTCTTTTCATTTCTTGTAAGGATATCGTAGTTTTTGCAACTGCTGCAACCTTTCCAAAACTCTTCATCTTGTGTTAGTTGACCAAACGATACTGGTCTATAGCCAAGGTTGCTATTGATATCCATAACGATATCACTTGTTGTGATCCCAAAAACTTTAGCAGAAGGATTAGAATCTCTTGCTAAGTTGAAAGCAGCTTCTTTGATTTTTTTAGCGAGGCCCATTCTGCGAAATCCATTGGTTACAATGAGCCCGCTATTGGATACATACTCGCCAGAACTGAAAACCTCTATGTAGCAAAAACCTGCCAGCTCTGAGCCCACGAATGCAATCACTGCATTTTTGCTTTTTATCTTTTTCTTCAGGTATTCTGGCGTTCTGGTAGCGATACCCGTGCCTCGTTCTTGAGAAGAACGGATATACCATGCGGAGATAGTCTCCGCGTGTGTGCAGTCGTCTTCTTGTGCAAGTCTAATTAAGATCTCTTGTGACATAAAAACAGTCAGATGTAGTCTGAATGGTTAGTTAGAAATAATAAAATGTATGATATAAGGACAGCGAAAGCTATCCCTTCTGAAAGATAATATTAGGACCTGTCGGCCCTGAGTCGCCTACTTCTCGTAGCAATAAGTATATGTCTGAAAGACAGATTCATAGAACGAAGTTATAACATAAAAGCGTAACAAAATTCATATTCAACATTTTGCTCCAATTGTATGTAGAGGGTAAAAGATGACTTTGATATCTGATCTGAATATGACGATCACAATTTATAATAGTGTGTAAAGGAAAAGTCATATTGACTTTTTATATCACCAGAATTAGTCAATAAATTTATCACATCGATAAGACAATTCTATCGAGCTGTACCACCTAACATCGGAACAAACGCACAAGGACCGTGATTTTCTTTGCGACAAGAGCCTTCTGCTGTTTTGATATACCTGATCATCTCTTGACCTCGCCCGCTATCGACAGGTATTACCATGATGCCTCCGATCTTTAGTTGAGCTAGCAGCTTATCCGGGAAGATAGATGCCCCAGCTGTAACAACGATCTTATCAAATGGAGCAAACCTTGGAGCACCTTCGTATCCATCTCCATATAAGGTTCTGATACCTTGCATAGACATGCGTATAAGTAGCTCACTTGTCTTTACGAATAGTTTTCTTTGACGTTCTATGGAATAAACTTTTGCACCCATCGTATAAAGCACCGATGCTTGATATCCAGAACCTGTTCCAACCTCTAATACCTTGTCGCCTTTTTGTATTTTCAGAAGCTGAGATTGTAGTGCAACCGTATAAGGCATCGAGATGGTTTGATCAGCATCAATCGGAAAAGCCATGTCTTTATATGCCCAATCAGAAAATGCCTTATCAAGCATAAAGTGTCTTGGAATAATAGATATAGCTTGTAGTACTTTTTCGTCCCTAATTCCCTTTCTTCGTAGTATGCTTACGAGCTTCTGGCGAAGTCCTCTATGACGATATGTATCTGTTAAGATGGGAGAAGGAGTAGTGGTGAGTTTGTAGTTCATTAGTGAGTATAGACTGAAGTAGTTGTAAATGAACTGCTAATATATTAAAGATAATTGTAATATGTACAAAATTAAGTTTGGGACTGATGGTTGGAGGGCGATTATCGCTAAGGACTATACAGTTGATAATCTCAAGCGCGTATCGGAAGCTACAGGTAGATGGATGATTACCAAAGGGATGAAGAAGGCCGTTATCGGTTACGATTGTCGCTTTGGAGGTAAGATGTTCAGTGAAGTTACAGCTGAGGTGTTAGGTCATCTTGGCATAGAGGTGATATTGTCAGACTCTTTTGTAAGCACACCGATGGTTTCTCTTGGAGTTGTCAAAAACAATGCTGATATGGGCATTGTGATTACTGCAAGTCACAATCCGCCGAGTTATAACGGCTTCAAGCTAAAGTCCGCCTATGGAGGACCATCTGTGCCGACAGAGATAGCTGAAGTCGAATCCATCATACCAGACAATCCTCTTGGGTCAGTGAAGACTCTTGGTGTTCTCCAAGAAGAAGGCCTAGTGAAGCATATGGACCTCGAACAGCTCTACATGGATCATGTAGCAGCTAACTTTGACTTAGACGCCATAAGAAGCAATGTTAAGCTAGCATTTGATGCTATGTATGGTGCAGGGCAGAATGTGATCAGAAAGTTATTTGACAATGCTAAGTTGTTTCATTGCGATTATAATCCATCCTTTATGGGTCGAGCACCAGAGCCTATCTTGCGTAACCTGCCTGAGATAGCTGACTTCTTAGCGCATGATCCAGAGTATAATATTGGATTGGCCAATGATGGTGATGCCGATAGGATTGGTCTTTTTGATGAAGATGGCCGGTTTGTAGATTCTCACCATATCCTTTTGTTGCTACTCATGTACATGCGTCAGTACAAGGGCATGGATGGGAAAGTGATCGTGACATTTTCGGTAACGGATAAGATGGAGAAGCTAGCAGCGCACTATGGATTGGATATCCAAGTGACTAAGATTGGCTTTAAGTATATCGCTGAGATCATGCAGACAGAAGATGTGCTTGTGGGAGGAGAAGAGTCTGGCGGTCTGGCTGTCGCAGGCCACATCCCTGAGAGAGATGGCGTTTGGATAGGACTTGTGATTATGGAGTTCATGGCCAAAACTGGTAAGTCTCTAAAGGAGTTGATCCAGGATGTTTATGACATCGTTGGCCCATTTGACTTCAGTCGTGATGACCTCCATCTCACCGAAGCAAAGAAGCACGCTATTATCGATCATTGCGCCGCTGGTAACATCACAAAGATCGGTGATATGGATGTCGTCAAATACGAGAACACTGACGGCCACAAGTACTATCTCCCAGGCGATAAGTGGGTGATGATAAGACCTTCGGGCACCGAACCTGTCCTGCGGGTCTATGCTCAAGCACCCGATATGGATCAAGTGAAGGATACGCTAAGTCTGACACATGAGACACTTAATCAGATAGGCTGATAGCACTTTCGTAAATACTGTAAATCATAAAGGGCTTAATTGATAAAGTCTCCTAATCCAACACTAAGCTTATCCTCAAAGAGAGCACCTTCAGCATTGAATAAGCTGACATGTACGATATATATGCCTATATCACTTAGGTTGCCGTCGTCGTTGATGCCATCCCAGTTGATCCTACCTGTTTGACCAATCACTTCATTAGTGGTTAAGCGTCTGATTAGCTGCCCTCTGTCATTATAGATAGTTACAGTTACGAGATACCCAGATCCTTCTACCTCATACATAACTCCGACTACGTCTTTATCGCCATCTCCATTAGGAGAGAATACCTTTGATGAAAGCGATACATTGGTTTCATCAACGATAGAGGTAGCCAAAGCACTATTGGCTAAGCCTGGAGTCCCAAATCCCACAGCCTCAGAAGCACTTGTCCAGTTACTTGGGTTATTGGTCTCGCGTATCAGTGATATCCGTTCTAAGCTGATACCATCTACATCATCTATAAATGTCTGGTGATGATCTTCATCATAGTCATACAAATCAATGATTGTCGCTCCTCTAGTTAAAGTAACATTGCCATCATCGTTGTTGAGACTTGGTATGGCCACTTCTATGATGACTGATGGATCATTGTTTGGATAGTTGTTAATCACATCGCCAACATCTGGTGTCAATACTAAGAATGCTCCTGCTTCTAAAAGTGGAAGTTCAGCAAGTTCAACTGAGCGGCCATTTTGCGAGTTGTTCAGGACAACCTGTGATAGATCAAGGAGACCATCGGTATTGTTGACTATCTCTATATAATCAGAACCTGATCCTTCTGGATTGAATAATACTTCATTGATCAGCAGCGACTGTGATACAGGTTGACCTGGCACTCTAAATGTGATCGCTGTATCTAAGGCATTACCAGTTAAATCTGTTATGTCTTCTAAACTGAGCTGATAAAGCGTCTGATTATTGAGATCTTGCTGAAACGTGAGTGTTATCGTTTCTTTTGAAAACCCAACATCATATCCGACATTTGGCATGAGCGATATCTGATCCTGTCCTATGGAAGAGATCTCAAGTGCCTCTGAAAAATTCAAATTTATAGATGCGCCATTTGCCGAAAGGCTGGTTAACTGAGGGGGGGTCACATCGATACGTTCAGTCCCAACATAGATGTCATCCCATATAAACTTGTCACTTCGAGTCGAGGTATAGAGAGCTTTCCAACCAAAGAAGAACTCAGTCCCAATGTCCAAAGGACTAATATCAGCTTCGAGCTCAGGAGCAAAGCAGACCGCCCCAGTCTCGTCAACAGAGACGCTGATCATGTCATCTACTACTGTGGCTTTTAATCTGATGATAACTGGATCTTCGGCAACCAATCCCATGGAACCAGTTGATAAAACTTCTCTATCTGTACCACTTTGACGTATGAGTTGCAGAGCATCTTCGCTTCCATTTTCTCCTATTCTTAAGAGTATCGCATCAGAGGATGTAAGCTCTGGTTCATCAGCCCAGAGAAAGAGCTCAAGTCTATTGCTATTAGAGGGACTAAAATCTAACTCAAAATATATCTCCCACGACATATCTTCCATCCATATTGAGCTTTGGTACAAGGTAGAAGTGCCAGCTTCAGTATCGGCAAGTTGTAGCTGTTCTTGAGCGTTGATCACAAACTGATCTCTATCCCCCTTCCATAAGTCGTTTATCTGACTAGATGGCGAGTTAAAGTCATCGACTATTTGCCCATACGTCACCAATGTACTTGTCATTAACAAAAATATGGACCACATTTGCCTCTTCATAAGGTGGGTTTCATCTTTTGCAAAGTAGGATAATTTTAAGCTTTTTTAAATCCGATTTTTGGATCGCTTCATTACTGCTTAATAAGATGAAATATAATTGAGTTTTAGGCACGCATTTTGGATTAGGTAAACGATTATATAATACAGACTTAATTGTATGAGAGTAGCAGTAGTTGGAGTAACAGGGTTAGTAGGCAATGTTATGCTCGAAGTGTTAAATGAACGAGGATTTGAAGTAAGTGAGTTGATACCCGTTGCTTCAGCAAGATCCGTAGGTAAAAAGGTAAACTTTAGAGGAACAGACTACACCGTTGTTTCGATGGAGGATGGCGTGAAAGCGGCGCCGGATATTGCTTTGTTTTCAGCCGGTGGTTCTGTCTCGTTAGAGTGGGCCCCAAAGTTTGCTGAAGTAGGCACCTTTGTAGTTGATAATAGTTCGGCTTGGAGGATGCATGAAGACAAGCCGCTGATTGTACCCGAGATCAA
>CALDEM010000005.1 GCA_937942435.1 uncultured Saprospiraceae bacterium | reverse complement strand
TGTGGCGCCTGTAGCACCCGCTGGACCCGTAGCACCAGTATTGCCTGCTGGGCCCGCTGGGCCTGTAGCACCCGTAGCGCCTGTATCTCCTCGCTCACCTTGTGCACCTGTAGCACCTGCTGGGCCCGCTGGGCCCGCTGGACCTGTCGCGCCGGTAGCACCAGTATCGCCTGTTAAGCCTGTTAAGCCTGTCGCTCCGGTAGCACCCGCTGGACCCGTAGCTCCTGTAGCACCAGTATCGCCTGCTGGACCCGCTGGGCCTGTTGCACCCGTAGCGCCTGTATCTCCTCGCTCACCTTGGGCACCAGTAGCGCCTGCTGGTCCCGCTGGACCTGTTGCACCCACTGCACCTGTCAAACCTGTTGCACCGGTAGCACCTGCTGGGCCTGTTGCACCTGTAGCACCCGTATCTCCTGTGTCTCCTTTCTCACCTTGTGCGCCTGTCGCTCCGGTAGCGCCCGCTGGACCGGCTGGTCCTTGTGCACCTGTAGCGCCTGCTGGTCCCGCTGGACCTGTCGCGCCCGTAGCACCTGTATCTCCTGTTAAGCCTGTCGCTCCGGTAGCGCCCGCTGGACCGGCTGGTCCTTGTGCTCCCGTCGCGCCAGTAGCGCCTGCTGGTCCCGCTGGTCCTGTTGCACCCACTGCACCTGTCAAACCTGTTGCACCGGTAGCACCTGCTGGGCCGGCTGGACCTTGAGACCCTGTCGAACCTTGAGGTCCTTGAGCACCCTGTGGGCCTGTCTCACCTTGAGGGCCGGCTGGGCCTTGAGGACCTGTTTCTCCTTGTTGTCCTGCTGGACCTTGTGGACCTGCTGAACCAGTAGCACCTGCTGGACCTGCTGGACCATCAGGACCAGTTGCTCCTTGAGGGCCTGCAGCTCCTTGGGGGCCTGCTGAACCAGATGGACCAGCTGGGCCTTGTGGGCCTTGTTCTCCTGCTATTCCTTGAGCACCATTAGAACCTGCTGGTCCTGACGGGCCTGCTGGGCCTGTAGCTCCCGTATCACCTTGTGGACCTGCTGGGCCCTGTGGGCCAGAACCTCCTGTCGGACCTTGAGGGCCTGCCGGGCCTTGTGGACCAACTGGGCCTTGTGGACCTGCTGATCCTGCCGGGCCTGAACCTCCTGTTGCACCGGTAGCACCTGCTGGGCCAGTTTCTCCTTGAGGGCCTGCTGGACCATTGGGGCCCTGAGGGCCAACTGGACCTTGTGGACCTGCTGAACCAGCTGGACCGGTCTCTCCTTGCGGCCCTTGTGGTCCTTGGCCACCAGTAGCTCCTTGTGGACCTGCGGGACCTACCGGACCTTGTGGACCTGCGGGGCCACCTGCCGGGCCTGCCGGGCCTATTAGATTATCCGTTGTAAAACTTGTTCCATCAGAAAATGTAAAAGTGTAAGTACCGTTACCGTTATTTACGGTCGACGTTATACCCCTTCCAGTTGCTCCTGTCGCTCCTGTTGGACCGACAGCACCTCCTGAACCAAGACATGTCCATTCTGGGTCTGTTGGGATCCCCACATTAACTTGAAGGCAAGAATCTGTTATGTTATAAATAACAGCACCAGTAAGTGGAGTTGGAATATCATCTCTCTCAAGAGATGTCATACGCGGAGGAATGAAAGCCTTGTCAGTACTTTCTAGCTCCAAAATCGCACCGTCATCGATGGTTGTTGGATCTCCTCCCATTTTGATTTGGGCATGTGATGTGGTAAAACACAAAATCAAAAAACTACTCAGCGCGAATAGCTTTACGGTTTTGTGATTTAAGGAACGCGTTAAACACAATTTCATCTTAGGTTAAGTTTTAACATTAAAATAAATTAAAGCATTGAGTTCATTTACACGGATGACTCAATGCATAACTACGAGGTTCTTTCCAATAGGTGTGGGGCAACCGAATTATTTGGACACACGAAAATGTCCAAATAGAGACAGTCTACTTGCCAAAGTGAAATATATAAAGTTTGCATATACAAACATTAACATTGCTTTTCAAAATATAAGGCACTTTACTGTTTAACATTAAAATACCAGTTTATACAGAGGACTCATATGGCAAATATATGTAATAAGACAGGGCATTTTTGCCACACGAACTGACATGTTTTGAGCATGATTAATCAGACAAAATGAAAAAAGACATACAAGAAAAATGATAATATTATTTAAAAGAAAGTATATATGAATAATAATTATTCTTAAAATTTAAGAATAACGCTTACAGCATATAATAAATAGAAAACACATATATGCTAATACAACATATGATATCTCTCAAAAAGAGTTATTGGAAAGAATATCTCAATAACATATTATGTAAATAGCTAAATTGTTTTATACCTATATTATTTAAACATGGGTTCAAAAAGACAGGTTAAAGGAAGTGCGATATCACAGTCCAATAAACGGATGATATTTTAATAATTATCAATAGATTATTTTAGCTTTTCTTTGTTCATTAAAACACAAGAAAACAATACAACAAAGGAGCGTCTAATGGGTAAAATAATAGCCATTGCTAACCAAAAGGGTGGTGTTGGAAAGACTACAACGGCAATCAATCTTTCTGCGGCACTTGCACTTCTTGACAAAAAGGTTCTATTGATCGACGCAGATCCGCAGGCCAATGCCACGGCAGGACTAGGCATCAACGAAGACGATCTAAGTATAGGACTTTACGATTGTTTGATCGACCCAAGCAAAATCAGGGGAAGTATTATCGCAACAGACGTACCTAACCTTGATCTTCTTCCCTCGACTATAGATCTAGTTGGTGCAGAGATAGAGCTTGTCAATAGAGAGAAAAGAGAAAATGTACTTAAGAAAGCTCTCAAGAAGATCAAAGACGACTATGATTATATCTTCATTGACTGCTTGCCTTCTTTGGGTTTGATAACCATCAATGCCTTGACTGCTGCACACTCTATCATTATACCTATCCAATGTGAAATATTTGCATTAGCGGGACTTGGCAAACTGAAAAGTACTCTATCCGCCATCAAAGATCAATACAATGAAAAGCTTGAAATAGAAGGAATACTGCTTACTATGTATGATAAGAGACTTAGAATGGCCAATATGGTCGCAGAAGAGCTCAAAGAAATGGTATCCGATTATGTTTTTAAAACTATCATACATAGAAACTCCAAAGTTGGTGAATCTCCAAGCGTCGGTAAACCAGTCATCATGTATGATGCTACAAGCACAGGAGCCGTCAATTTCTTAAATCTAGCGACAGAGTTTTTAAAAATTAATGACGACTTAAGTCAATAAAGATCATTGCCATGAGCAAATCAAATAAAAAAGAAGTAGGTAAAGGGATAAGGGCTTTACTTTCAAATATTGATAAAAAGGAGAAGGCAAAGTCGCATCCAGCAGCATCAGCTCTAAATGTAAGTAGAGAGTTACCTATAAAACAAATAGAAGCCAACCCTTTTCAACCCAGGAGAGAGTTTGATGAAGAACAACTCGAAGAACTTGTTACATCTATCTCTACTCATGGCATCATACAACCCATCGCTGTAAGAAAACTCAACGGAAAGACTTATCAAATCATATCGGGAGAAAGAAGATGGCGAGCCGCTAAACAACTAAAATTAGAAAAAGTACCAGTACATATCATAGAGGCAGATGATCAGACGATGTTAGAGATGGCTCTTCTAGAAAATATACAAAGAGCCGATCTTAATCCCATAGAGATATCAATCAGCTATCAGCGTCTCATCGATGAATGCGCCTTAACACATGAAGAACTATCATCAAGACTGGGTAAGAAACGTAGTAGCATAAGTAACTACCTCCGCTTATTGAAGCTATCCCCCTCGGTACAAAGTGCTCTCAAAAGTAGTCAGATATCACTTGGTCATGCAAAAGTCTTAGGCGGAGTAGAGCGCATAGAAATGCAAACTATGTATTTAGGGGAAATATTAACGAATGACTTATCCGTGAGGGCTACGGAAAGCCTCATAAAAAATCGCTCCACAAAAAATGCTGCATCTCAATCACCTAACCCAAAAGATGCCAACTTAGAAAGCTTAAAGAATCAGTTGTCCGAATACTTAGGATCGAAAGTACAGATCAGTCGCAATATCAAAGGTATTGGGACTATGAAAATTCCATTTTCATCAGACGATGAACTAAATGACATCATAGAGGCTATCATGGATAAGTAGAAATCATGATTATAAAAAAGCTGATATTTGTTTTTATAATAATCGCTGCATATAATATATCATATGCTCAGGCGTCTCTGCCTGACACTACTCAAATCTCAAGAGAAAATAAATCAAATTCTTTCACATCTATTTTCTACGGCGAGCCAGGCAAGGCTGCTTTAATTGCACTTGGCATACCTGGAGGCGGTCAAGCATACAACAAGAAATATTGGAAAGTACCAATCGCACTTACTATCGAGTACTTCGCCATCAAGAACTTAACTGAATCCATCAGTGAGGTCAGATCTTTAAGTGAATGTAGAAGATCATATATCGAAGCAGATCCTACACCTTCTGATCAATGTATCAGAGTGGATGACATGATGAATCAAACCATCATAACAGAGAATGACGTCTTTGGTGAGTGGAATGATGCTCGTGGCAGTAAAGAAACTGCTTGGTTAATCATGGGTGGCGCCCACCTTCTCACAATAGTTGAAGCTTTTGTTGATCGCCATCTTATAAATTTTGATACTGATGAAGATTTAAGTTATCATAATCTCCATCAAAATGATAGCGGCTTTGTCCCCCCCCAAATAGACATCGTTACTATGAGGATTCCTTTGAATAAATCAAAAGTTAGTCGGTAATAATACCATCAGAAAAGCCAACGACATATGAGTTAGGGAAAGAGGACTTAAATCTTTTATTCAACCTACTTTCAGCTTCTTTTCTTGTTTGGAAAGATTCTATCATATAGAGTTTATTGCCATCAGCAGTAGTATATACGTCCATATCCTTGAATCTCATAAACATTGGATGCTCTTTTGTTAAAGCATATCTACTAAATAAAATAACAATCTTATAACCAGAATACGTATCACTATATCTTGAAGGATCTTCTTCAACAGGGACAGCCTGATTGGCGATCCAACTTTCTAAACCGCTTCGTGGTGAATCACTATCTGAAGGTATATCTTCTCGTTTTTCTTCAGTAATAGTTTGTTCTGATTTTAGTTTATTTCCGATTTCCAATTTTTCTTTTTGCACCCGAGCTTCAGCAATCTTCATTTTTTCAGATTCTAATCTTCGCTGCTCCGCAAAAGCCGCTTCACTATCTTTCTTTTCTAATTCTAATTTTGCTTGTTGCTTTATAATTTCTTCAGCTCTAATTTCTTCTTCTTTCTGCTCCTGCTTTCTAATTTCTTCAGCTCTAATCACCTCTTCCCTCTGCCGCTGCTTTCTAATTTCTTCTACCCTATAAGCTTCTTCTTGTCTCTGTTTCTCATTATTATCTGCTTTGGATTTTTCAATTTCGACTTGAGCACCTGCTTCTCTCGCTGCAATGGCATCTTCCACATTACCATCTTCAGGAACACGTATCTGTCCGGCTGCATCTAGGTCACTGAGTATCTCATCCATGTGTTCTTCAGTCTTCATCTGCTGCAAGGTTCTAAATCCTAACTCGCTTGTCACCTTTAGAATCTTTAATTCTGTTCTTCGATTGACTGCATATTCTTCTTCTGTACAAGACACTCCATCACGACACTTATTAGTAGGAATATCTTCTCCATAACCTCTAGCAACCAGTCTATCAGGAGAGACTCCTTTATAATCGGTCAAATAGGCTACAGCTGCCTTTGCTCTCTTATCAGATAATGATCTGTTGTAGCTGGACTTCCCTCGGCTATCAGTATGAGAACCTAACTCGATAGACATATCGGGATTGTCTTTTATAAATCTAGCGACCTTATCTAGGGCGACTCTTGCTTCACTTGTGATAGCTGATTTGTTAGTCTCATAGTAAATGTCATTGAGTCCAATTACTTTTCCTTCAAAATAACGATCCATCTCAACATTAGCCAAAAGAACGCCCATGGTGTTTGATTGTGTCAGGTTATCCATCACACCTGGGGTTATCTCTCCTATTCCTTCAAAACATAAGATGCAACCTTTTACATCTACAAAGGCCTCCATCCTCTTTGCTATAAAGCCTTCTTTGCGCACCAAAATAGTGTAGTGATTACCTTTTATAAAATCAACTTGAAAGTCTGGTGTCTGTAAGTCTCTGATAACTAGCTCTTCTCTCTTCTTTGTATTGTTATACACCTCTATCAGTGCTCCATGTAGCGCTTCTTTATAGGCGTCCGGATCAGGATCTTTCTCTGCTAATGTAATGTCGAATATGTAGCCTGGTTTACGTTGGATCTCATGCTTCAGAAACATCTTATCCGACTGCCCTGAAGGTATCTCTAAAGGTTCTTGGTAATCAAAAAAAGGCGGTTTCTCTATATTTAAAAGTAGTGGTCCAACTTGAGTAACTGAAAACTTATAAATACCTGAAACGTCAGATGTGGTCTGTGCGTAAAACTCTGTTTGATCGAGATTGGAAAGGGTTACAGTCGCTCCATCAATGTACCCTCTGTTGCCAGTCTCATATACATATCCTTCGATATCGAACTGGCTAAAAGCGCAAATCGTATGCATCAGGATGGAAAATGTTAATACGTACTTCATAGGACTAATCTCTTATATGACGAAAATGCTCTAAAAAGTCACATATAATATAAAATGCTAATATAATGTGTCGATTGATTTTATGGGTGTGGTTACCTCAAAATCGCTGATATTTGCCAGCTGATAAGAATAAATGGTTGATAAGAAGGATTTAAGAATTGTCTTTTTAGGCACTCCAGAATTTGCAGTAGCGTCACTAAAGGCCTTAATCGAAGGTGCGTACAACGTCGTTGGTGTAATCACCGCACCTGACCGCAAAGGAGGAAGAGGTATGAAGCAAGTGATCACTTCGGCGATAAAAAAGTACGCTATTAGTAAGGATCTCAAGGTGATGCAACCAACTAATCTCAAAAATGAAGAGTTTCAGCAAGAGCTAAAATCTCTAAAGGCTAATGTGCAAGTGGTTGTAGCTTTTAGGATGCTCCCTCAATCAGTCTGGGACATGCCTAAGTATGGCACCTATAATCTACATGGATCCTTATTACCCAAATATAGGGGAGCAGCACCGATCAACTGGGCGATCATCCGAGGTGAAGAGTATACGGGTGTCACAACCTTTAAACTAAAGCATGAGATAGATACCGGCAGCATCGCATATCAAGAGAGGATACTCATAAAAAAGAACGCCTATCTCAATGATATACATGACATCATGATGGAAGTCGGGGCGCAGCTTGTTACCAAGACCATGAATGCCTTGTGTCAAGGGACAATCGCCTTAATCGAGCAAGACATAAGTGCCGTCACCAAAGCACCAAAGCTCTATCACGATAACTGCAAGCTCGAATGGAATCACAACGTAGAAGACCTATACAATAAGGTAAGAGGGCTAAGCCCTTACCCTGTGGCTTGGACAAGACTTGGTCAACGGAAACTGAAGGTCTACAAGTGTCGATACTCTTATCACAAACATCAATATGAGCCTGGATCATATCACTCTGATGGTAAGTCATATCTATCAGTAGCCTGTGAGGACGGTCTCATCTTCTTAGACGAAGTACAATACGAAGGAAAAAAACGGATGCCCGTTAAAGACTTTCTAAACGGAATAAATCTTAAAGAGAATAAGCTACAACTTCCAATAGAAATTGGACGACATTGGTGATATCCAAGTTGTCTGTAGCTGTTGAGCTACTGAACATACTGCTCGAAGCTATAGATGTGCTATCTGGTGAAAAAAAAGAAGTCATGTAAAACAGCAGCGAAGCGAAAACCAAGAAAACTGCTGAGAAAGAGCGTTTTGATTTAGCCTTAGGTTTCATGCAAATAAAGGTTTCAGTTGTGAGTCAGATCGCTTAGTCAAGCGTGTCTATAGTTAATACGCACAAACGCTTCAAAAAGTTACAGATTAGTTAAAATTAATATCAGAAAATCTCAGATATGGGCTTTGGGAGACTACTGATTAGCTTTTTTGTGTATTTGTGAACAGGCTCTAACATGACCTTAGTCGCACTACCTCTCTCTACGATTTTACCATTTTTCATGACAATGACCGCATCACATAAATAATGAACAACTGACAAATCATGGCTGATAAAAAGTATAGTCAGCTTGAGGTCTGCGCGCAGTTGGTCTAGTAGGTTAAGAATCTGAGCTTGGACAGATACATCCAGAGCAGATACACTCTCATCGCAGATCAAGAGATCGGGTCTTACCGAGAGTGCTCTAGCTATACATACTCTTTGTCTTTGACCTCCTGACAATTGATGAGGATATCTATCGGTGTAGGTATCATCGAGGCCTACTTGATGGAGCAGTTTGCTGAGCTCTTCAGATAGTCGCTCCTTGGCAACTATCTTATGATATCTCAATGGTTCTTTGATAGCATCCCCGATAGTCATTTTAGGATTGAGAGAACTATATGGGTCTTGAAAGACCAACTGTATACTTGTTCTAAGCTTTTTATCTTTGTTTAATGCTCTCTTAGTCAACTGATTGCCCTTATACGTCATCGTTCCTTTGGTAGGCTCGATCAGTCCAGCTATACAATTGGCTACCGTAGACTTGCCAGATCCGGACTCTCCTACTATACCTAGGATTTCGCTCTGACGGATATCAAATGATAAATCATCTACTGCCTTAACATAGGACTTAGGTCCAAAAAAAGTAGTTCTCTTATTAGGAAAATAAACACTAAGATTTTGAACAGACACCACCTTATCTTCAGATCCTGTTGATACATACTGTCTCTTAGCAGGGACATATGCTCCCCCAACAATCATATCAACTGTAGGCAATATCTTGTCTCTATTGTCCTTGGTGGGCTTGCATGATAACAATGCCTTGGTATATGGATGATGAGGAGTAGTAAAAGTCTTAGGGAGGGAGCCTTTTTCAACGATTTTACCTTGATACATAACTATTACGCTGTCGCAAATGTCTGCTACAACATCAAGATCGTGACTAATGAAAATCAACGCTATGTCCTGCGAAGAAACAATATCCTTAAGTAAATCAATGATCTGACTCTGTACAGTCACATCCAACGCGGTTGTAGGCTCATCACAGATGATGATATCAGGATCAGAGGCTAAGGCCATCGCAATATTGACTCTTTGCAATTGTCCTCCACTTAATTGGTGAGGGTATGAGTCATATATCCGCTCAACATCCGGTAAAGAAACCTGCTTGAACAGCTCAATGATTTTGGCCTTACGCTCATGCTTATGTCCAAGGTCATGTACCTCCAAGATCTCCTTGGCTTGATCACCGCAGCGCCTTACTGGATTAAGAGTACTCATGGGCTCCTGAGAAACAATGCTAATCTTACGCCCCCTTATCTTATAAAGAGTGGACTCTTCTGCCGCTAAAAGGTCTTGAGCCTCAAGTCCTTCATAAAACAGAATAGAGCCGCTGTTATGGTTTTGCGGGTCAGCGTTAAGCAAGTTAAGTATAGATAGACTTGTCACTGACTTGCCCGATCCTGACTCACCTACTATACCCAGACTCTGCTTTCTCAGTAGATCAAAAGAAACATCATCTACAGCTACAGTTGTAGCACCATTGTTGTCAAATCTCACATAGAGATCTGTAACGCTGAGGAGGATATCACCATCACTTGTAGACATAGTCACAAGATATATATACTGATCAAATGTTCATCATAGAACAAGAGTAATGAGTATCCTTTATCGATCCTTCTCATGAGAGCCGGGAAAACCCTTATGTCTTTCTCTTTAACAATTCGTCTTAGATATCGAACCAATTAATGCCCAACTATCAGCGTTAATGGGTTGTCATCAAATAATATAAAACACAGAGGTATGAAGAAGTGGGGAATTAGAATATTTGGATTGATCATGATACTTCTGATCGCAGCAGTGGCATATATAGAGTTCAATAAGGAAGCTCTTGTCCAAGCAGCAGTAGATGAAGCCAATACTTCTATCGATGGAACGATCTTATACCAAGATGCCGATGTGTCTCTGTTTCGGTCATTTCCTGATCTACGTATCACTCTTGAAAACATGAGTATAACTTCTGAAGCAGGACAAAAAAGTAGCCAGCTTATGAGCGTTGGTTCATTATCCCTTGATGTGGATCTCATGACTGCACTTAAGAGTAGTCAGACTATAAAGGTCAATGGCATCGATATCGACGACGCAATGATCCATCTCGTCGCTTTCAAAGATGGTTCTAACAATTACTCCATTCTACCAGAAAGTAACGAAGAAAGCTCTTCGGCTATGGACTTTGACATAAACAACTTTTCAATTAGTAACAGCACGCTTTCTTACAAGGATGTCAAAGCAGGACAGACAACTGAACTTGGCGATATCGATATAGAAGGTAAAGCAAAATATAAGTCATCTGAGATCATAGTAGAAAGCAAAATGAATGGATACATAGGCCTTGATTATGGTCATATCCTACCTAAATACAAAGCAACCTTATCAGCTAACACTGCACTACGAGTCAATGCGGCTGCGGATACAATAGAAGTCAATACTGCTGATCTAACGCTCAATGACCTACCTATCAATATAGGTGGTTACATCAGCCTCAGCAGCGATGATACTGGTTATAACTTTAAGTTTGATTCTCCTGCGACAAGTATAAAAAAGTTAATCTCATTACTACCAACGTATTATAAAAATGAATATGGAAGTATCATCACAAGTGGCACTTATGCTTTAAATGGCAAAGTCAATGGAACGAGTAACAACAAATATCCTCTCTATAAGATACAGCTAAATGCAAAAGATGGATCCATATCATATCCAGGGCTGGCTAACAAAATAGATAGGTTGTCATTTGACATGAAAGCAGAAAATAAGTCCAACAAGACATTGTACGAGTCCATCATTATACAAGATCTTGACATCAAGAGTGGTAAAAGCTTTCTGAATGGCGATGTAGATGTAAGAAATGGAGTGGCCAGTAAAACTGTTTTTAATATAGAAGGAGATATCAACTTAAGCGACCTCAAGGAAAGCTTGGTACTCAGCGAGACCTCTGAGTTAAGCGGTCTGATAAAAGGAAAGATTAGTGGAGGTGCTTCCATATCAAACGACAATAGCGCACGTGTCTCTGATCAGGCCTTTGAAAGTGATGTAACCCTCTCTAACATCAATTATATAAATGGAGAAAGTTCCATCTTTATCAGTCACGGATCAATCGATGGGGACAAAGATGCACTGAGTTACAAATTAGAAAGTCTACAATATGGCAAGGCAATAAATGCAAAGATACATGGCACTATCAATCAACCTCTTAGCGCAGCATTGGACAGCAATCATGTTGTGACTGGAGAAACTAATATAGTCGCAGAAACAATAGATCTCAATGCTCTATCAGGTGAAACTGACACTACCATTGTTGCTTCAGCGTTTAGCATACCAAAAGCAAACATCAAGTACAATCTAGAGGCTACCAAAATACTATATGGTGATTATATCCTCAATAGCATAGAAGCATCAGGCAACCTTGATAACAAACTGAGCAAATCAGTCTTTTCTATTGAGGAGTTTAAGGGCTCAAAATTAGAAGGAACAGCAGACTTGAAAAACATACTTAGCTATGTTCTCAATAGTGACACCTTAGAAGGATCCGTGAATATAAAGTCTGATCGCTTAGCTCTTGACCGATTTATGTCAGCAGAGGACACAAGTCTTGTGGTAGAAAATACTGATCTCATACCAGCAAATATCAATCTCGATATAGACTATAGTTCAGATGAGATCAAGTTTAGAAACATAGACATAGCCAAAGCTCTTGGGCAAGTAAGCCTAAAGGAAAAGAAAGTCATCTTTAAAAACGAAGGAAACATCTTTGGTGGAAAAATATTATTCACTGGCACATTTGACACGGATCGCCCGGAAGGTTTTAACATCGATCTCGATCTTCAGTTAGACCAATTACAATTTGGCGAGACCGCTAGCAATCTTGCACTTTTTTCTAAACTCATACCAATAGCAAAGTTTATAGAAGGTGAGTACTCTGGAAATCTAAAATGGCAGTCGGATCTTAGTTCTTCATACATACCAGATCTTAATAGTCTTACGGCATATGGGGAGATAGAAACTGAAGATGGCAAAATCAGTAGCTTATTGCCGATAGATACATTTATCAGAAAGATCGTGCAGGTTGATAAAGGTCATGAACTACAATTATCTAACACCAAGAAGTACTTTGTCGTAGAAGAAGGCAAAGTGGTTGTGAAGGGCATAGAATTAGAAAAACAAGGTATCCAAATGTTCATGAGTGGTTCCCACGGCTTCAATCAAGATCTGGATTATCAGGTAGTCATCGATATCCCTAAAAACAAGCTTAAGGCAGATCAGCTGATTGGATTTGTTCAGGACAAATTTAAGTTTTCAGATAAGCTGAAGTCTTCTGTTGATGATGTCATGGTACAAGTTGTGCTGTATATGGGTGGATCCATCACTAAGCCGACCTTCTCAGTACAGAAGATCAATCTAAAAAGAGGATCTGTGGTAGAAAACATCCAGGATCAAGTTGTTGCTACTCTTGAGGATACAAGAGATAGTATACAGACCGTCATAGAAGATACAATATCGGCGACCAGGGATATGGTCCAAGAGAAGATCGATAGCACGAAAGATGCGATCCTCAATAAAATAGATAGCACAAAAGAAGTGATCACCAATATGGTTGATTCTAATATCGTATCACTTGAAGATCTCGTAAGTACAGAAACAGATAAGATAAAAGAGCAAGGTGGCGCCATCATAGATAGTATAAAAGCTGGCAATGTGGATAGCTTGATGACAAAGATTGAAGACTTGTTTGGTGAGAAAAAAAATATGATCGATAGTCTCAAAAAGAAGCCTCCTGTAGATATCAGC
This sequence comes from uncultured Saprospiraceae bacterium, assembly GCA_937942435.1. GTDB lineage: Bacteria > Bacteroidota > Bacteroidia > Chitinophagales > Saprospiraceae > JAJRXG01. The sequence continues at coordinate 27,899 of CALDEM010000005.1, read as the reverse complement.
ATACTCAAGAAGATCATCAAAAATGGAGGGTCTTGATCACCAAGAGACCTTGCGCCTAAATGACGCTTAGCCTACTTTTCCAAATAAAAACTGAGGAGCCGCAGATTTTTATAGAAGAAGACTCTATATTCGCATTAGAAAGAAAAAGATGATTAATAATAACAATTGGTGGTGGCACAGAAAGATCTCGGATAACTCGGTATCTCAGTAGCCCATTGTTGTAAGATATATATGAATGGCCTGTCGATCACCGACAGGCCATTTTTTATTAAAAGAATATAGGAGAAGAGCGATATGAAATATACAATCAACACGACTACCCAGCTAAGTGACAAGCATACGCTTGTTGGGCTTTACCTGAAGTTGAGAGATAAGTACAATAGTGTTATGTTATTAGAGACCTCTACTTATGCGACTAAGGAGGATAGCTTATCTTTTATCGTCTTTAATAGTCAAGCTAAGATCGAAGTAAAAGATGGCGTCTTGACTAATGGAAGTATACAAAAGAAAGACTTCAATATCCGCGAAGAAATAAAGAGCTTCATAGATGGTATACACATCGACTCTGATGATGAGATGGCGAAGTTTAATGCCATTCTTGGGTTCTCGGGCTATGATGCTGTTCAGGAGTTTGAAGACATCACCTTTGATACTTCTAAGTCTGCAGAGGACATCCCTCAGCTCCGTTATGACTTTTATCGTCACATGATCGTATTTGATCACTTTCATGAGCGTATGCATCTCATCGACTATGTGCCTGAAGGAGAAAGCTCAGAGCTCGAATCCATAACAAGGACGATTAAGAATCGAGATCTGCAGACATTTTCATTTCGCACCGTAGGTGACGGGTATAGCAATATGAGTGATCAAGAATATATGGATATGGTCACTAAAGGAAAGGAACACTGTCAACGAGGGGATGTATTTCAGATCGTGCTGGCGCGCAAATACTATCAAAAATATAAGGGCGATGACTTCAACGTATACCGGGCCCTTCGCTCCATCAATCCGAGTCCTTATCTCTTCTACTTTGACTACTCTGACTATCGCATCTTCGGTTCATCTCCGGAGGCACAGCTGATTGTTAAGGATAAAGTAGCTGAGATACATCCTATCGCAGGGACATTTAGAAGGACAGGCGATATGAGTAAGGATCAAGAGCTCGCTATACAGTTGGAGAACGATCCTAAGGAGACCTCGGAGCATGTGATGCTTGTCGACTTAGCCCGAAACGACTTGAGTCGAAATACCAAAAACGTTCTGGTCGACAAATACAAAGAGGTGCAATACTTCAGTCATGTCATCCACTTGGTCTCAAGAGTAACCGGAACGTTAAAAGAGGAGGCCCATTCGTTTGATATATTCGCTGATACATTTCCGGCAGGGACGTTGTCAGGAGCCCCGAAATATAAAGCTATGCAACTGATCAACTCATATGAGAAGAATGCCAGATCGTATTATGGCGGTGGCATCGGCCTACTCTTCTTCAATGGCGACCTTAATCATGCTATTATGATCAGGTCTTTCTTAAGTAAAGGAGGAGTGTTGATCCGACAAGCAGGCGCTGGCATAGTGATTGATTCTAAAGAAGAGAAAGAACTACAAGAAGTCAATAACAAGCTGGCGGCTCTGGAGACAGCACTCAATCTTGCTCAAAATCTCAACTCATAAATTAGACTAGAATGAAAAAAGTATTGATCATAGATAATTACGATTCGTTCACTTACAATCTAGTCCATGCAGTGGAAGATATCCTAGGGCATGAGATCGATGTATGGCGTAACGACCAGATTGACTATGAGAAAATAGAGGAATATGAGTACATCATCCTTTCTCCAGGGCCGGGTATCCCAGACGAAGCGGGCGACTTGAAGAAAGTGATAACGAGTTATAGCCGAAAGAAAAAGATGCTTGGTGTCTGTCTTGGTCATCAAGCCATCAGCGAGGTATATGGTGCAGAATTGCAAAATCTTGAACGAGTCTATCATGGTGTCCAAACGCCAATCGAGCAGACCCAAGAGAATGTACTATTTAAAGGATTGGAAAACTCATTTGCTGGTGGGCGGTATCACTCTTGGGTCGTAAAGAAGGGAACGATCAATGAAGAATTTGAAATAACATCCCAGGATGCTAATGGTGAGATCATGAGTTTTGAGCATAAGGAGCTACCGCTTTATGGTGTGCAGTTTCATCCAGAATCAATATTGACTCCTGAAGGAAAAACAATGCTTTCTAATTTTCTAAATGTCTAAGATGAAGGATATACTTAATCGATTAACCAATCACGAGGAATTGACTTCAGCTGAGGCAGCAGAGGTGCTTACTAATATAACTCAAGAGAAATACAACGCTGCCCAGATCGCTTCATTCATGACGACCTTTCAGATGAGGGGCATCTCAGTTGATGAGCTAAGTGGGTTTCGCTCAGCATTGATGGAGTTGTGTCATCGTGTAGATGTCGGAGGCATGCAAACCATAGATGTGTGTGGTACAGGCGGAGATGGCAAGGACACTTTTAATATATCAACACTGTCGTCATTTGTAATCGCAGGTGCAGGTTACAAAGTTGTAAAGCATGGCAACAAGAGTGTCTCTTCTAATTGCGGATCATCAGATGTATTGGCGAGGTTAGGCTACGAGTTCACCAATGACGCATCTACTCTCTTGAGACAATTAGAAAAATCGAACTACTGTTACTTTCATGCACCTCTCTTTCACCCTGCATTGAAATCCGTTGGAGCCATACGTAGAGATTTGGGTACAAAGACATTCTTCAACATGTTAGGACCACTAGTTAATCCGGCCTCGCCTACCCATCAATTAGTCGGTGTATTTAGCTTGAAGCTGATGCGGTTGTATGAAGGTATATTTGAAAGTCTTGGGCACAAGTATAGCATAGTCCATGGATTGGATGGATTTGATGAGATATCGCTTACAGACAAAACCAAGGTTGTCACTTCTAATAGCGGGACAGCCATCTTAGAGGCGAGTCACTTTGGGCTACCCGATTACAATCTTAGTGACATCAACGGTGGGACAAGTATAGAAGATGCGAAAGAGATCTTTGTCAATGTCTTAATGAACAATAGCACACCGGCCCAGCGAGATGTTGTGCTTGCCAATAGTGCACTGGCTATCGATTGTTTTAAAGAGGAATCTGATATGGAAGGTAGCATAGCAGAAGCAAGAGAAAGTTTAGAGAGCGGCAAAGCGCTTGGGATTTTGAAACAAGTCACACAGTAAAATTATTAGGATTAAGGTATGCATATATTAGAAAAGATAGTACAACATAAAAAGAAGGAGGTTGCTGCTGCTAAGGCCAAGACAGCTGTATCTTCTTTGGAACTATCTCAATACTTTCAAAGGACTTGCAATTCTTATATAGATGCCATATCTCGGACAGAGAGTTCTGGCGTGATCGCAGAATTCAAAAGAAAAAGTCCTTCTCGTTCTAACATCAACATGGACGCAGATCTAACATCTGTCACTCAAGGATATGTGGCGGGTGGAGCCAATGCTATATCCATCTTAACGGATGAACACTTCTTTGGAGGAAGTGATGACTTCCTAACTGCTACAAGAGTCAAACTGCCTGATACTCCGCTATTGAGAAAGGAGTTTATAATCGATGAATATCAAGTAATAGAAGCAAAATCAATCGGTGCGGACATCATACTACTCATCTGTGAGATCCTTACAGTTGAAGAAGTAGAGAATCTATCATCCTTGGCGAGATCTCTTGGCATGGAAGTACTACTAGAGATGCACAGTGCTGATCAAATCGAAAAATACTGTGACCAAGTCACCATGGTTGGCGTGAACAATAGAGATTTAAAAACATTTGAAGTTGACTTCGATCGATCTAAAAAACTGTTTGATCAGCTCCCTAAGGATGTTCCGAAAGTAGCAGAAAGTGGATTAAGCGAAGCAAGCACTTGTGCTATGTTATACGATTATGGATTTAGAGGATTCTTGATCGGAGAACAATTCATGAAGCAAGCGCAACCAGGTGTTGCATGTGGAGATTTTATAAACGACTTCTTGTCAAAAAGATCAATGTCGTGATTATAAAAGTTTGTGGGTTAAGAGATCGACAGAACCATCAAGAGATATCCAATCTTGATATTGAGATGATAGGCATCAACCTATATGAACCTTCTTCTAGGTTTATAAGCAATTACAGATTAGAACATATAGAAGGTCAGCGGAGGGTTGGCGTATTTGTAAAATCGTCTATGACTGATCTTAAGCAAGCTATAGCTGATCATCACTTAGATATTCTACAATTGCATGGTGATGAAGATGTAGCCTACTGCAAAGAGGCACAAACACTTAAACCGATTATAAAAGTGTTTAGGATAGATCCAGACTTTAATTGGAACATTATGTCAGACTTTGCTTTTGCTGATTATATCCTGCTTGATACAAAGACCAAGCTATTTGGTGGTTCAGGAAAGAAATTTGACTGGAGCATACTTGGTCGCTATACAATAGATGCGCCTTTTCTATTGAGCGGAGGTATCGGCCCAGAAGATGCAGCATCCATAAAGAACATAAAACACCCACAGTTTGTGGGAGTTGATATCAATAGTAAGTTTGAAATAAGTCCGGCGATGAAAGACGTTAGTCTTGTCGCAGCATTTACAGAAGAAATTAGAAAAATAAAATCATGACATATCAAGTTGATGATAGAGGATATTATGGAGAGTTTGGAGGAGCATTTATCCCCGAGATGCTTCATGCCAACGTTGAAAATTTAAAAAAGAGATATGTAGATATTATCTACGAAGCGGACTTTCAAAAAGAGTTTGACAATCTATTGAAGGATTATGTTGGTCGCCCGACACCACTATACTTGGCAAAGCGACTTTCAGCGGCCTATGGTGGTAAGATCTATCTCAAGAGAGAAGATCTGAACCACACTGGAGCGCATAAGATCAACAATACAATTGGTCAGATTCTTTTGGCACAACGATTGGGCAAGAGGAGAATCATAGCAGAGACAGGAGCCGGGCAACATGGTGTTGCCACAGCGACTGTATGTGCTCTGATGGGGGTGGAGTGCATCGTCTACATGGGCCAAGTCGATATCGGTCGACAAGCGCCAAATGTAGCACGTATGCGTATGCTTGGCGCTGAGGTAAGACCAGCGATGAGCGGCAGTCGAACACTTAAGGATGCCACCAATGAAGCCATCAGAGACTGGATCAACAATCCAGAAAACACTCATTACATCATAGGTTCTGTCGTTGGTCCTCATCCATATCCAGATATGGTTGCCAGATTTCAATCTGTGATCAGCGAAGAGATGAAGTGGCAACTAAAGGAGAAAGAAGGAAGAGAACATCCTGACTATGTCGTAGCATGTGTAGGCGGAGGAAGCAATGCAGCTGGTGCCTTCTACCACTATCTCGATGATGAAAGAGTAAAGCTTGTATCTGTAGAAGCAGCCGGTCTTGGCGTAGACTCTGGAGAGTCTGCCGCTACTTCTGTGTTGGGTACTATAGGAATCATACACGGTAGTCGTACATTATTGATGCAAACTGAAGATGGACAGATCATAGAACCCTACTCTATCAGTGCTGGTCTTGACTATCCAGGTATCGGACCGCAACACGCGTATCTTATAGAATCGGGAAGAGCTCAAGTCTACAGTGCAACAGATAAAGAAGCACTTACGGCTGCCATGGAGCTTTCAAGAATAGAAGGGATCATCCCTGCTCTTGAAACGTCACATGCACTAGCCATACTCGATAAGATGAAGCTTAAGGAAGAAGATATTGTCATTGTAAACTTGAGTGGCCGTGGTGATAAAGATCTTGCTACTTACATCGATCATCTGGATGAACTAACATAACCAACGGCGGGCAAAGACAATTAAAAAAAAGGACTAAAAGCAAATAGTGAAAAATAGAATTATAGATCTCTTTGAAAGAAAAGGTGGTGATGTTCTCAATGTCTACTTTACAGCGGGTCATCCAGAACTTGATGATACCGCTTCGATTATATCGGCACTAGACAGTCAAGGTGTTGATCTGGTTGAGATAGGCATGCCATACTCTGATCCAATGGCAGACGGCGAAACCATCCAGAATAGTAGTCAAAAGGCGCTGACTAACGGGATGACACTTGCTCTCCTCATGAAGCAAATCACAACGTTGCGCAAGTCATCTAACATCCCGATCATCATCATGGGTTATTATAATCAGATGATACAATACGGTGAAGAGCGCTTCTTACAAGAGGCCAGTGAAGCAGGTGTCGATGGATTGATCATACCCGATCTTCCAATGGATGTTTATGCAGATCAATACAAGGACTTATTTGAGAAATATAATGTCACCATGAGCTTTTTAATCACACCAGAGACTTCTGACGACCGTATAAGAAAGGCAGATAAGTTGAGCAATGGGTTTCTTTATGTGGTCTCTAAGTCAAGTATCACTGGATCCTCATCCACGATATCTGATCGACAAAAAGCTTACTTCAATCATATCAATAGCCTGGACTTGAAGACACCAAGACTGATTGGATTTGGCATACACGATAAGACCACTTATGACACCGCTTGTGAGTATGCACAAGGTGCGATCATAGGGAGTGCTTTTATTAGAGCGCTTGAGGGAAAAGGTGGGTTAAAAGAAAAGATTGATAAGTTTATTGGTGGTGTGAGAAGATAGTCCCTGTCCTTTTAATCTATGGTCTGCTACCACTTATCGTGTAAACTTACTAACCTATCTACATTCTAATATTTATAAAATAGAAGTTGTTATCTTGAAAAAAGTGAAGTTGGCTGATGAAGCTCTACTTCAATCAAATCAAACGACTACTATGAAGAAGTTTTTAAAATTCATGTTGCCAGGTCTTATCATTTTTGGAGGGTACCAAGGTTATAGATTCTATCATGGTCAAAAAGAAAAGAAGCGTCAAGCTGTATACTATAACAACTTAAAAGAAAGTGCTTCTCCGACTGTAACTGTATTGAGAGATTCTATTCTGATTGGTTATCAGAATGACAAACGTACTGTGCATATATATGTTCCGCCAGAATACGATAAGGATACTTTGTCGAGATACCCAGTAATGTATTTTATGGATGGTGAGTCTTCATTTAATGACATGGAGTTCATGGGGCCTGAATGGCAAATCGACGAAGTCATTAATCAGGCTTCTGCCAATGGTCAGCAAACTGCAATCGTTGTAGGCATACAACAAGCAGAAGATAGAGATGCAGAGTATACGCCTTGGGTTAATGAGGATAATCCAGATGCTCATGGGGAGAAATTTGCAAATTGGGTAACAACAGATTTGAAACAACTTATTGATTCTAATTATAGAACTCGGACAGATGTTTCATCAACGTCTATCGGCGGCATCTCTCGTAGTGGTATGATGGCCTACTATATGATGATGGCTCATCCTGATATCTTTGGCAATGCTGTCATACAATCTCCAGCTATGTGGGTCGATCATGATCGATTGATGGATATGGAGTTAAGTAAGGAGCAATTGATGGGTAAAAAGATATTCGTTAGTGTCGGAGAAAATGAAGGGAGGGTCATGATTCCGCATGCTGAACAGATTTATAACAAGTTCAAAGAGATGGGTCTCGGCGATGAGCAAGTGAAGTATGAAGTTATACCTGGTGAAGGGCATTGGCATCTGACATGGCGAAAGTCTTTTGCAAGCGCTTATCCTTGGTTGATGAATTGATTATATAATTTAACCAATTACTTTTTCAATCAAGGCATCTATGCGATCAGCATAAAACAAAGGAACGTTGAGTAAATCATCCGTCATTTTCAAATTAAGGTTTGAAACTCTGACTCTAAGCTTTGGCTCATATCTCTGCTTATAAACCGCTAAGCTTTTTGCTTTAGTAGCACTACCTGACTTCACTTCTATGGGAACACTTGATCCAATATGTTCAATTATAAAATCAACTTCCGATTTACCTTCAGAAGTCCAATATGAAGGTGCTCGGTTATATACTTTTTGCAAAGACTGCGCTACATAGTTTTCCGCTATTGACCCTTTAAACTCAGTAAAAAACTGATCTCCATCAATGTATGTTCTTGGATCCAAACCGGCCAATCTCATCAACATACCGGTTTCAAAGAGATAGAGTTTAAAAACTGACAAATCTTCGTATGCTTTTAATGGGACGCCTACTTTTTCTATCCGTGAGACTTTGTATATCAGCCCTGCTTCTTTTAGCCATTGGAGGGCTTCCTCGTATTCCCTAGCTCGAGCTCCAGACCTGATTACCTTGTACAGGAATTTTTTATTCTCTTTTGCTAGTTGCGAAGGAAGAGAGTTCCATATGTGCTGGATCTTTGTTGCGTTGGTTTTATCAGCATGCTTAACAAAATCCAACTCATATGCCCTTAAGATTTGATCTTGAATGTCTTGTGCATCTATAATATTTCTATACTCTAAAAAATGAGATGCGACTTCTGGCATACCTCCGAATAATACATACTCCTTAAATGCCTCTTGTAACGGACCAAAAAATGCATCCGGAATCTGCTCTATGGATGCTAAATCTAAGAAATGCTGAAACGCTTTGTACTTCTTCTTATCAGCGTTAAATAGGTACTCAGAAAAAGACAAAGGGTACATATCCAAGATCTCAACCTTTCCAACTGGAAATGATCGAGTATTACCTAAGCTCAAACCGAGTAAAGAACCCGCTCCAACTATATGTATGTCCGGCATCTCCTCTTGAAAATACTTTAGAGCAATCAAAGCATCTCTGCATTCTTGTATTTCATCGAGGATAATTAATGTCTCATTGGGCTTAATTGGCCTGCCATGAATCAGGCTCAAGTTGTTCAATATGGGTTGCGGGCTTTTGTCCTTTATAAAAAAGCCATGAACCTCTACCTGTTTTTCAAGATTTAGGTACAAGCATGAGTCATATTCTCCGGTACCAAAGGACTTTAAAACAGTAGTCTTACCTATCTGTCTTGCTCCCATTAGTAACAATGGCTTTCTTTTTGACTTAGTTTTCCAAGCCTTTAGCTCTTTATAGATCTCCCTGTTAAACCGCATAACTCACATAAACTTACAAAGGAAGATCAATATTCATTCCAATAATGTGAGTAAATTACATTTATTCGTTCCAATAATGTGATAAAATTACATTTATTCGTTCCAATAATGTGATAAATGTAGTCTGTTGTGTAGAGTGAAATGCTAAAAAACCTCTATTGCTTAGCTTTAAACAATTGATTTACAGCCTATTAGATCTAAGACACTATCTCACCTCAAACTCCATTTTGCCAATGACCGGGATACCATTTTGCGTAAGCCCTTGTACATCCATCCTATAGTCGGATCTTTTTTGAGCCGTATAAAACTCAATGATAGCTTCACCGCTCTCGTCTACCGTAACATTAGGATTCCAATATAAGGTAGGTCGTATGTCTGGCACTCCTTGATTGTTAGGAGATGCAAGATAATCTGGGACATAAAACTCTCTGGCTTGATAATAACCATTGATGGTAGAGTTAAGGATGCCATTGACTGATTTACGATTGGGTCTACGCAAGCTTCCGACATTCTTGGTGTATATCGCAACGACACCATTGGCTCCAGCTGCTCCATAGACTGCAGTTCTGCTCAAACCTTTAAGCACATCAATATATTCTATTTGTTCGGCAACAAGTGTGTTAACATAAGATGAACTTACTTGTACTCCATCGACTAAGACCACTGCTACTGAAGTAAGATTAATGGAACTTATACCTCTAATTCTGAATTCTGCATCTATGCCCGGAATACCAATGATCTCAACTCCAGGCACTCTCGTACGTACGATATCATACACAGTACGCGTCGGAACTAAACCAGGAATATCTTCCAGTATGATCCGATTGTCAGGTTCTCTATACAGCTGACCAGGTCTATCATATGACTGTTCTTCTGTGATACGTTTTCCTTTGACAGTTACCTCTGATAAATCTACAGACAACTCCCCTTCGAGAAATTTGTCTAATTCTAACTTACTACTCAACACGTCATTATAACTACCATAACTCGTGTCACGCTGTGCAAAGCCTATCATTTGGAAGGACTTCAGGCCACTAGAAGGATAAACTATTGAGTCAAGGATGATATCAACATTTCTATTTCCAGAAGGACCATCATCCTTACCTTTCTTTGACTTTTTCTTTTCCTTGCTTTCGTTGGCTTGTAGCACTAAAGGTGTGACACCTTCTACAGCTAACTCGCTAAATACAAATCGCCCATCAGACTGAGTTTTTAGTTGATGCATCTGAAACTCTTCTGTCATCACGGTAAGAAACAGGTCAGCGCTAAGAGGTTTATCTGGCTTATCCTTTTTTGTAACCATACCTTTAATTTCAAATCCAGCTTCTGGAGGAAATGAAAGGGCAGGCTCTTTCTTTTCTATAATATCATTCCAATTAAATCTTCTCCAACCATTGCTCATCATAACCAGATCTAGTAGTACTCTCTTCTTTCGCGTGCGCTCAGTAAAGTAATACTCAATATCTTCTACAGAACCATATAGTTCAGAATCTAATAGCAAGTAATTAGAAATATCAGATCCAGAAAGAATGGGGAACAAACTTTTATCTGTTATCGACACCGACAGGTTAGCAGTACCTACAGTATCTATGAGACTTCTATTAATTCTCAAAGCTATCTTTGCTAACTCTTTTGGTGCAACACCGGGTGTAGTTAATTCAGCATCTATAGTTATTGTACTCTTCTCGTTATCGACGTATACTAGTCTCTCTGCAACGGGTCGTGATCTACTATCAAATAGAGTAACGTGCAGCACTCCTTCTGGTAATTGAGCTTTAGGCAGCTTAAGTAGTTTTCCATTTTCTAAATCTTGTAGGACCATAGCCGGCTCACCTCTGATATGACCGATTGCAAATGCATTTTCTAATTGCGATGGATCACTATGGTTTACTTTGACCGTCAGATAATCTTTATGACTTGGGTTGACTTGGAGCACATAACCTTCTTTTATCGGATCTGGTAGAGAGAACTCAATGTCCTGATTATCACTCTGCACAACCGCTTTATAAGATCTACTTTCCAAAGGCGTAAATTCAAAATAACCCATACCTCTATGCAATGTGCGCAAGATGGCAACTTGCTCGCCACGATCATCAACAATTATACCTTCAGCCTGTTGACCTAGCCCATCTTCATTGATGCCCTTAAAAGCAACTTTGCTCTTTAAGCCAACGACTAAATCTCCACCTTCAGGAAAAAAATCCATATTCAGGTTTTTCTTAGCCACATCCTCTTTCTTAGCGTCTCCTACACCAACTATCTTAATTTGTTTTGAGAAAAAGAATGCTTCATCAAAATTGCGCATGTAGTTAGTATAACCTCTAAGCACATAATCACCAGTCTCTACATCTTCAGGTATCGTTATGTCGCCAGAGCTGTAAGACGAATCTATCTTTATAGCTCTTATCGCGATGATGCTATCTCGCTGGTCAAGCAGATCAACGTACACCAATCGGCTTGGTGTAATCTGTAAGTGTGATCGAGCATCTACCAAATATACCTTAAACCACAAGTCATCTCCAGGCGCATATGCAGGTTTATCATGATGGATATATACCTTTTCATTAGGATAAGTAGAGACCCGCTCTTCTAATAGTGCTATATACTCAGTTGGCGTATCATTAAAAAATCCTAATAGAGCGAATCCAAAAAAGACACTTAACAATGATTTTAGGGTCATTCTTTATATGATTTAATAGTCTCTAACAATATAACAGATAATTGTAATTGATGCAACCGAGCGACACACTTCTTTGATAAAGAAATGAAGATTGTTTTAACGAGACGGTTCTTTAAATTATTTAGTTAATAGTGTAAATTCGCATCTTCTTGAATGGCTTACACTTGCAGTTGAAGGTAAACTTCTTAAGACTGCGTGATATCAAAATTGGGGCCTTAGCTCAGTTGGCTAGAGCGTTTGACTGGCAGTCAAAAGGTCAGGGGTTCGACTCCCCTAGGCTCCACTTTCTCATCCATCAAGAAGAACGATTATCTGAAGCTATATCCAAACCCAACAGTCGGCCATATCGTCGCTCCATCATCCGATATATCGAATGTATAAAAGTAGTCAGCACCTATCTTAAAAAAGAAACCAGAGTTAAGCGCTTGAAACCTATACCCAAGGGATGAACTGGGGCTTACATTGAAAGAGCCATACATACCATTGCTAACGTCAAAATTTTGATTTGCTAAAGTCACCCCAGAACCAAGTTCTAAAAAGTGCCTTGGACCACCAGCTAGATAATTGATTTGCAGTGGGACAACCAAAGGGCCAAATGCACTAAAGCCTACTCGCAGACCAAGGCCATCACCTTTTTGAGTAGAAGACAATCTTACATCAAAATTGACAGAATATAATATACCCAATCCCAAGAATTCACCATAAATCGCTTTTTGCAATTTTTCTTTTTTCTCTATTTCGATCGGTTCTTTCACCTTCTTAACACGATTAGGATTTTTAGAAAAAAGCGATTTAGCATTAGAGGCATTTGCTCTAAATTTAAAATAGGGCCAAGGGAATTTCCCAAGATCTTCTTCCTCACTAAAGTACGTAAGACCAAAATCTAATTGGAAAGACTTTTTCATTTTCTTACTTAGACCTACAGAGTAAAAGTTAAACACATTAGCAAAGGTTTCATCAGGAACATTTAATAACAACCAGTTGTCAGTAACCACAGACCAAACATCGTTAAGTTTTAACTTGCCACTTATGGACGCCGCATTATATTGGTCATCAACTCCAAAATAATTATAAAACACCCTGCCATAGCCTAACGAAAAATTGTCTGTACGGGACCCTATTGTTGCTAAGCCATGAGGGACAGTTATCGATCCATCCCCGAACCCAATAACATGAATGAGTTCTGCTGCAAGACTCACATAGTCGGTTACAGATCCATGCACTTTGGGTTGAAGTGTAAGTGTCGGAGCCTCTGATGCAAAAAGAGGATTAAACAATTCAAACGAACCCTTAAAGCTTAGGTTATTAGCGAGGCCGTACTCTCCACTGAAGTACCCCAGAGCTATATTTTCTAAAATCAGCTGCGACTTATCAGGGCCAAAAGCAGATGGCAAGATGACATATGAAGTATGATCAGCTGTGGTTTGATCCGAATCAACTACTTCACTTTGGGCACTCAAAGTGTTGGTGTACATCAACAACAGAGTGATGATAATAACCAAAGTAAATGTTTGCTTCATCCACTATCTTTTAGCTATCGTATAGTATATGGTCAGACCAGCCATTATCGCATGCAGCGCTACCACAGGAAGAAACTCTGCGACACCTTGATTATAACCATAGAGTGCTGCTGCTGTAACTCCAACATGAAACACCAAGAATGTTTTCAAGAATCCCTGTATTGGCCCAGGGTTATAATGGCGCCAGACCATCAGCGCGTAGTAGCCTATGGCAATCGCCGCAGCTCCATACATCCTAGCAAGTGTAAAAGCCATAGGCCCTTGATCCGCCATCGGTGGCATCAACTGTGGAGCGAGAAACAAACCTACACCAGCTAACAATTCTATAATAGCTGTAATGAGAACAAAGGTTTTCAAATTCATTCTTATTGTTTTGCTCTGTTAAGGTCTATCAGTCTTATTCTTATTCTTCACATACTTTTCGAGCCACTGGTCTTGCTCCCATAGCATGTGCATGATACTCTCTCTTGCAGCATAACCATGACTTTCTTTTGGAAGCATCACTAATTTGACAGTAGCTCCAAGTCCTTTTAGAGCATTGAAGTATCGCTCACTTTGCATCGGATAAGTACCTGAGTTATTGTCAGCTTCTCCATGTATGAGCAGCATCGGCGTCTTCATTTTATCCGCATGCATAAATGGGCTCATGTTATAATAGACCTCAGGTGCATCCCAATAAGATCGCTCCTCTGATTGAAAACCAAAAGGTGTCAATGTTCTGTTGTAAGCACCACTTCGTGCTATACCTGCAGCAAACAAATCAGAATGAGACAAAAGATTAGCCGTCATAAATGCACCGTAAGAATGACCTCCCACTCCTACTCTACTTCTGTCCACATAACCCATATCATCTACTGCATCTATGGCAGACTTTGCATTTGCTACAAGTTGTTTTCTAAAAGTATCATTAGGCTGATCGTCTCCTTCTCCTACAATTGGAAAAGCTACATCGTCTAAAACTACATAACCTCGATTAACCCAATAGATCGGTGAGCCATAGTAAGGATATGTGAACTCGTTAGCGTAGCTCGTCGTCTGGCTTGCGCTGTTTTTGTCTTTGTATTCGCGAGGATAGGCCCACATCAACATCGGCATCTTTTCTTTGCTTTCTTTATCATATCCTACAGGAAGATAAAGAGTCGCAGAGAGTTCGAGACCATCTTCTCTTTTGTAATTTATAATTTCTTTGTGCACACTGTTGAGTGCTGCAAATGGATTTTCAAAATCAGTTATTTGCTTTAAGCTACCAGATTTTATGTTTCTGATATAGTAGTTAGGATACTCTGTCTGAGATTCTCTTCTAACTAGGATGTCACCATTGCTCATCTCTATTGACGTGGATATATCTTCAAGCATCTTTTGATCGTCTGCTTCCCAGATTCTGGATGTGTTTCCTGAAGTCAAACTATATGCATCCACAAATGGAAACTTGCCTTCTTCTGAAAATCCATCTCCTAAAAGATATAATTGATCTCCATCGATATCGAGTGTTCTTCTATTGTATTGGTTATCAGTTGTTACAAAGTAACCCGGATCACTGTAAGTGTCTTGATAGTTACGCTCAGAGAAGAGCCTTCCTTCCTTATTAGGATTAGAAGGATCGAAGATGACCGTTCTGACCGTACGTGTGTTCCACCAGATCTCTTTGAGCACGGCAGTTTGATCGTTACCCCAAGTGATAGATCGATATCTATCTTTTGTTTTGACAAGTAGCTTCGGCTCTTGATTAAAAGGCGCTGCAGACTGAACTACTTTATCTCGATGAGCAACCTCTGTTGCTGGATCTCCGCCATCCAGTGCTTCTACCCAATATACAGTCGATGGTCGATCTGCTCTCCAGCTGAAATTTCTTGGCCCTGTTTGGGTTGACATGAATCCTTTCGGCATCTCTTCAATCAAAGGTGTGCTGGCCATAGTTTTTACCTTATCTCCTCCGGCGTGATACACATCTACCACCTTAGGAAATCTTCTATAAGGCACTATATAGGAGAAAGGTCTCCCCACTGTGCTGACCATAACATATCTGCCATCAGGGGACATGTTTACGCTATCATACATATCAGATGGCAACCACTTACGCGCACTTCCATCTAATTGGATCACCCAAAGCTCGCTCTTAGCAAGTGTCTCAAAGTTTTGTTCATCGGTAGGATTTTTCAATAGATCTTGATATGTCCTGTTTTGTGCCTTTTGCCCTTCGTTGATAGATACTGTCGGACCAGTTGGGATCGAAGAGCTCCGATCGATAAGTGCTTGTCGACTTTCAGGCAGCATCTTGACGATTAGACTACTATTGTCTTTTTGCCAAGTGATGACTGAACCCATATTTGCGTTAAGCGGTTGTTGGCTTAACTGACGAGCCGCCTTAGTTTTCATGTCTATCACCCATAGATCTAAGCTATTAGCTGCACTATGTGTAAATGCAATATGATTTTGATCTGGGGACCATCTTAGGTTTGTGATATGTGGACTATTAGGTAGCCCTGTCACGTCTACTTCTTTACCTGTCGCAACGTCTAGTATCTTGAGATCTATGTAGTATCGCGCTCGACTTGAAAGGTTAGTCTTTGGATTGATCCGCAATCCCGCAAGGCGATATTCTTCTTCAGAGAGTTCATCTATAGATTTGTATGCGCTTCGATAGATCAACAATGCTTCGGTGGCCTTCTTATTCATCTGCATCAATGGTGCAGGCGTCACATCCGCTAAAGAAAGAATGTCTTGATGTGGTTGTTGATAGGTTAGTCCACTTTGACCTTGTAATGACAGATATGACATAATTAGTGCAATTATCAATATTCTATTCTTCATTCTCTTATTTTGGAGGGTGAAATAGTACTCACAATTTATCAATTCTATCTTTGAATAAAGATTTTTAATAACATCGCTTCATGGCTAAGATTAATACGAGATACAACGCATTGGTCAATCACGAATCTGGCAAAGCCTATGACATCACCAAGCCACAGACGTTTTGCACCGATGACCATGAACCGCTGGTCGCACAATATGACTTAAGCAAACCCTTAAACAAAGGCATCCTCCAGGGCAGACCACTCAACATGTGGCGTTACAAAGAAGTCTTACCTATGTGGGATGATCAGTATATCGTCAGTCTTGGAGAGGGGTTTAGTCCGATCCTCAAGGCGGATAAACTGGGACAGCGCTATGACATAAAAACACTGACCCTAAAGGAAGAAGGAGGTAACCCGACTGGATCATTTAAGGCAAGGGGGCTGGGCATGGCTGTTAGCAAAGCCAATGAACTGGGCATCAAGGAATTCTCTATACCTACTGCGGGCAACGCCGGAAGTGCACTAAGTGCGTATTGTGCTAAGGGATCGCTCAAGGCAAATATATATATGCCTAAAGCTACGCCTAAGATGTTTCAGTTAGATTGCTCGATCATGGGAGCTACCGTCAATGTCATAGAAGGAAATATATCTGATGCTGGCGCGGCCATGCGCGCTGATAATGTTGATGGCAAATGGTGGGATGTAACTACGCTGAAAGAACCGTTTCGATTAGAAGGTAAGAAGACGATGGGATATGAGATAGCAGAGCAGCTTAATTGGAGCCTCCCTGATGTGGTCATCTATCCTACTGGAGGTGGTACTGGTCTGATCGGTATATGGAAGGCATTTAAAGAGATGAAGGAGCTGGGTTGGGTAGATGAGATACCAACTAGGATGGTTGCAGTGCAAACAACTGGTTGCGACCCTATTGTTCAAGCTTTCGATGCTGGCTTAATGTCTTCTACTCCGTATGAGAATCCTGCTGAGACCATCGCCAATGGTCTGCGTGTCCCTCATGCTTTTGGACATAAGCTCATCCTTAAGACACTTGCAGAAAGTAGCGGATGTGCTTTAGCTGTCACCGAAGATGATATGAAGTCTGCTTTATCAGAATATGCACAGAGTGAAGGCATCTTTCTTTCTCCAGAGGGAGCAGCTGTCTGGCATGCGGCAAAGCGATTGAAAAACGAAGGATGGATCAAAAGTGATGAGCATGTGCTTATGCTCAATACTGGAAGTGGATATAAGTATGCTGAGAACTTGTGGTAGGTAATTATGGCTTGAACAAGGCAGATAAGGTTACTTGACTTTGTACAAGTTCTTTAAAATATTCATTGTCTTGCACACCATATACTGTGATCATCGTGATGAATATGCTCTTACGCTTAGCGCTTTTTAGGCTACCTAATTGTGTTTTCTTTTTTCTTAGTTGAGCAGCGTACGTTTTATCTATCGCATACTCATCTCTATGAAATTTTATCTCGCATAAGTTAATAACTCGATCAGCTCGATCTATCAGTAAGTCTACTTGAGCCTCATCGTTGGACCAAGAAGACATCTCACTGTATATCGCTTCAAGGCCGAGTGATTTTCTAATCTGGTCTTTATGATAGTAACACAATCTTTCAAAAGCTAACCCCGACCAACTGATCCATGATTGCTTATCAACCATATTGAGCCAATAAGGCATAGATACAGCTCTGGCATCCTTCATAAACTTATGATAGAAGATAACGAAGCTATCCACCAGTTTATAAAGAGCCTTTGTTTTCTTTTTTTGATAAGGTATAACCTGTTGTACAAAACCAGATTCGATTAATTCGTCAAGCACCTTAGTTAAGGTTCCTCCACTTGACAGATTAGAATGATCGACAATCTCGTTTCTCGTTAACCCTTTCTTTTTATCTGCAAGAGTTGCTACAATATTATAATGATTATTACTTCCGTCAAATAGTGATTGGAATAGCTCTTCATACTCGCCGTTCAATATGCCATCTTTCTTAAAGCAAACGCGATCGACATATTGAAAAACGCTCTCTCCTTTTCTTATGGCATCAAGATAGAATGGCACTCCACCTGTTGTCATATATAATTGGGTGATATCGTATCTACTCAGATCTATTCCTTTAGCTCTTAGGAATAATTGAGTCTCATGTAGGCTAAATGGCGTGAGCCTTATGCGCTCTGAGACTCGATTGTGTAGGCCACCTTTATTTTTGAGAACCTTCTTAATCATCCAAGAAGCCGCCGATCCACAGATGATCATCAATATATCTGATCTCTTGGAGCAGTAGTCATTCCAGAAATGTCCAAAGGCCATCAAAAACTTCGACCTCTGAGTATCAAACCAAGGTAACTCATCTATGAACAACACCTTCTTCTTCTTGCTCTTCATACTATCTATCAGCTTAGCCAATAAATAAAAAGCTTCCATCCAAGTAGTAGCGGGGTTGAGACTCGCTTCATACAAACCATAGTCGGCTATGGTTTTAGAGAAGTGAAGTAATTGCTCTTGCATATCTGCATTGTGCAGTCCCGATATCTCAAAGCGCAACTTACCTTCGAAGTATTTCCTAACCAGAAATGTCTTTCCAACACGACGTCTGCCGTATAGTGCTACCAGCCTTGATTCGGAGCTTTTGAAACAATGATCAAAGGTCGCTCTTTCGGCATGTCTACCTATCAAATCCATGTTGAATTAAAGTTTATAGTCAGCCAAATTTATGTTTTTTTGCTGAATTTGGCTGAGTATAGGGTGTTTATAGTCAGCCAAATATGATGTATAATTACACTTTTGGCTTAGTATAATGATATTATATAAATCATTATATATTGATAATCAATATTTTATGATAGAATAGAAATATTTTATGTTGATATTTAATTACGGAAATATCTGAAGATCAATCTTATTAATGATAAATAAAGAATGACTTCTCTATAAACTGTAAGTACTATCGAAAGATACTGTTAGCATGATACCTTTGGTATGATACGAACAGTATCATCGGGCAAATCAACAAGCAATCACATCATAAGAGATGACGCACTTATATCAAAGATGGATACAAAGAAGGTAGCACACTACCCTCTTTGCATCCGACACTTTCAAAAACCTCTTAATTAACAATTACCATCTTTTTGGCTTGGACTTCGCCTTTGTATTCTAACTGATAGTGAAGCACACCAGAAGCATTATCTAAGTCCTCAGACGATAGACTAAACTCATGTAGGCCTTGACCAAAAGTGCCCTGATATTCATACAAAGTCTTACCTACGATATCATATACAGACAGCTTAACCTCTCCGTCTTCTGGGATGTAGAATCCAATAATCGTCTGCTCTACAAATGGATTAGGTTCATTCTGGAGAAGAGATAACTGATCATTATCGATGGCATTTTCATATGACAGAGACAATAGGTATTCATTGTCCATCGCATCGTATGCTAAGGCATCAGTGATAGAAGTAGTCATAGTAAGCATCTCACTGAGTAGACCATTCTTTTTAGCTCTAAACATCAATGTGTACAACTTAGTATCATCTTCAAAGACAACTTCTTCTTCTAAATCATAATCCTTATGCCAAGCTGAAGTCAGTACATTATCATCTAAGTGAGCAATCTCATCTGCCGATAATGGCAGTTGACCTTTCTCAAATCCTAAGTATTTTAATCCTTCAAAGTCTAAAGTATACTGAAGGCCGGTTAAATCTATGGCAGATTCTAATCTGAAAGTCACTTCAATATCTTGACCTGCATAAACATATCGATCTCTCGTGACCAATGATATATCTTTTGCACTTCTACCACTTAGGAGTGAACTATTAGAAACAACATTACTATTGACATCACCTATCTTGACACCTATAAAGTCCTCTTGATACATATTGTTATCTAAAGTAGGTATCTGGATCACTTCATCAAAAGGCCATGGACGTGTAGGATCTATAAACTGGAAATCAGCATCTACAAATCTCCATGAGCTATTAGACCTAAAAGTAGAATCAACGCCCAATATTAATCTTCTAAGACTAACCAGATCAAGTGCCGTTACTCTTTTATCATTATTGATATCTGCTGCAATCATCTTGTAAGGACTATCAAGCGGTTGCAACCCGATGATATGTCGTTGGATCAATACTAAGTCAAGTACAGTTACACCATTGAGCGGATTGTCAGTTTTCTCTGGGTCAATCTCATAAGAAGCTGAAAGAGGGTTCTGACTGAAGTAATATTCTCCATCTTCTGCTGTCATCATACCATCACCAGAACTCAGTTGAACAAAGGTGCTTTCGATCATCTCGCCCTCTTCTGTTCTAATCTCTCCTGCGATGATCGCCGCACCTTGATTATTATTAGGGCAAGCATCATTGTTATCATCTATACGCAGACGGACATTACAGAAGTCTTCATTGCCTTGATCGTCTATCACATACAATTGCAAGTCAAAAGTCGTACTTAGTCCGTTAGAGAGATCATCACAATCAAGTGTCAATGATGGCACATAAGAACCGTCATCATCTTTGAACATAACATCAACTTCGCTACAGTTATCAAAACTGCCTTGATCATAATCAGCTGCCCATATAGACACAGTGCCATCATTAGCCAATACAGCTGTACTCAACTGCTGTATGCATAAAGGCGTTGGGGCCTTATCATCCCGATAAAGTACAATCGACTCGGTTCTTGCTTCATTACCACATCCATCACGCACAGACCAGACCACTCTTACAAAAGATCCTACACTTGACAGAGGAGACATTATAGAAACACTATCTCCACGTAACGTTTGTGCATCAATAATTACATTTTCAGCATTTACGAAAGTGACGAGCCAATCTGCATCGGATATATCAAGAGCGTTTCCTCCACAAAGATCTTTGACTTGCGCTGTTAGTATCGTCTGTCCAGTACAATCATCAAAATCATCATTCTTGCTCTCTGCTCCATCGGTGATACTGACTACTAGCGTATCTACAACTGCGATCACAGGAGGCGTATCATCTATAATCTTAATGACTTGGTCATAAGTGTAGTATCCGTCAACATCCACATCAGTATATCTAAAGTAGACATCAGCACTTGGTCCGGAGATCTTATCGCACTCTTCACATGGCTCTTCAGGCTTCAATGTCGCCAACCAATCTCCCGCTCCTAACCACTCATCGTTAATCGCTTCAAACTGATCTCTGCCACTTGTATGATCTACGTGCTCTTCACTCGAGTTAGGATTATAATTACACCAATCTACAATCGTCCATCTTCTGATGATCTTCTTACATGATCCATCACCGACTACTTCTTGATCTTCAAAAGTTGCTTCGACTAAAGAACATGAAGCGGTACACCAATTAGGAGTACTTACAACATCTCCGCCACATACTAAAGCATCATCCATCTGGATGTCTTCTTCTAACTCTTCTATACCATAGATATCGTTGTCATTACTGTCTTTATCAACAACAACACACTCTCTTCTAAGTCCTGTATAGGCAGCTCCATCAGCATGTGCAGGCCACTTGATCGTCAGTGGATCAAAGGCGAGGTCATTACCAACAATTGTGATCCTTTGTACACATGCCACCAGACTATCTACATACCAAGTCCTCTCTATCACACCTGCTCCGCATACATCCAAGATCTCATTATCGACATGTCTTAAGGCACTTTCTCTACATATGCCACCTGAGATATTAGGACTACCTAATGCTTCTATACTATAATCATCTCCACAGATCAACAAGACATCTCCACATGCTACGTCGATGGTTCCTTTGTCTTCTACATTGACAGTAGTCCAAGAGGTAGCACTGAGCCCGCCTGCATCAGTTACGACAAGCGCCACTTGGTTAACTCCTATGTCTGAACAACAAAATCTTACAAAATCTTTACAAACAACATAAGGTAGCTCTACCTCTCTTACTGTCTTGCCATCTGTATCTAATTCTTCATAGACAAAGATGCCATCAACCTCACATTGATATGGAGTGTATAATAATTGACCTTCTTCGTTAGTAACATGTACGCCATCTATTATAATTGGGTCTTCTAATTCTTGAGCGAGCAACATACATGTTGTAACCTCAGAACAGTTACCATCGTGGGAGCCTACATCGATAGATTCTTTAAATATCTTGGTGATACCATCTTCTTCTTCAGAAGAATTACTTGGAGCAAGTGAAACACTTATAGACTCTCTTGCAATTGCAACCGGAGGTATGCCATCTCCAACATTGACAATAAAATTATAAACTGCAATATTGCCACAAGCGTCTTTAAAGACATTAGTCACTCTGTGCTCACCAATCGTCATACTAACACCTGTAACTTCAAGATCTTCAGTCTCGATACTACCTTGCACCTCTATGTATCCGCCACCTGACATGTAAGCTTCAATTGTCGCTACCGAACAATCTTCTTGAACTGTAGCAAAAGGCAATGAGCCAGTGTATGTACATGCCCAAGGGTTAATTGTAATACTGATAGTATCAGGAGCTTCAACAAGCGTAGGTTGTCTCGTATCAAATACTGTGATCACTTGAGTTCTACTTACAGGGTTAGTCCCATCTGCAAATCCCTTGCAAACATCACTCACCTCCCAAACTCTCAATATCTGATATGCGCCATCACATATCTCCAATACTCTATCCTCATAGCCAACTGCAAATAAGCATAAACCACCATTGTTATCTAAAGGAATACCAAATAGATTAGGTTGACCTGTGCTATCAGGATGGATACGAGAAGTTGCAGCGAGCACTCCATTTTCAATATCATCTAAGGTCTCATCAACCTCTCCACACTCCAGTGGTTTTTCAATTGTAATATCCTCAGGCCACAGCAAGTGCTCATTGGTATATGGTAGAATATTTATAATCTGCGTATCCATCTGGATACCGCCTAACTCGTCAAATACAGACCATGTTCTTTCTATTCTTGCACGAGGGATATCACATCTATCAAAATTGATATAATTGTCTTGATAACTGAAAGTCCAATTTTCAACACAGTTAAGCGCTTCTGGAAATCTATTTTTGGGATAAGATGGATCGGTTGGTTCTACACAAAGTAAATCAACATCTTCAGGCCATGCTAATTCAGGGACGTTCTTCATTTCAATTCTTACTGTTCCCCAACAACTGTTGTTGTCACCATTACAATCATTAATGCTTACGCTAAATTCTTGTCCATCATCAGTCTCATCAAAGAAGTTAGGATGAGGATTGCCATCTGCATCTCTAACCGTTACACATAAGAAGTTAGGACAGATACCATCAGGTCCTAAGAACAACATCTCTGGAGCTATAGTAGCTGTACACTCTGCGCCAAGGGACAAGTTGATACTACCTAAGCAAGCCAAAGAACCCGGTATATCGAGTGTGGTCTGCACATCTACCTCTACGTCACACATGGATACGTTACCACTTGCATCTGTTGCAGTCACTGTAACAACATGCATACCAGGTGCCAAACCATTAGAAAACAAAGGTGGATCTGTACTAATTGTAACATCACAATCACCGTTAGCGACAATATTATTAAGCGCAGGGATGTCTACAACACAATCACCAGGCACCTCGTTAATTATAATCGGATCTGTAGGACAATTTAATACTGGCGCAATAGTATCTGTCACGGTTACGATCACTTCACAGTACGACGACTCTCCACCACAGATATCTGTAGCAGTTATAATTACACGATGCTCTCCTATATCTCCACAATTAAATGATTGTGGCTCTATTCTAATTTCTGCATTGTCTGTATTGTCATAACAAGAGCTTGATACTGATATCAGCAGATCTTCTCTTGTCAATTGTCTTCTACCATTTGCGTCAAGCGAGACTGTCAAGTCACCTACACATTCTATCTCTGGAGGGTTCTTATCCAAGATAGTGATCCGTTGGATGGCTTGACTTGAGAAACCGCATGGATCTGTCACCGACCATATCCTATGTATGATCGCTTCTTTGTCTCCCTTACAAATAACTTGAACGCTATCTCTGTATGTTAATAATGCTGCCATCACACTATCAGGAGAACACTTATCTATTGCTATAGCTTGACCATAACTGTTGTCATTAAGTATGGTATCTATAACAGGTATCGTATCTTTTATAATTACGTCTAGCTCCACCCACACATCATCAACCAAGAATGGTTGAGTAACTGTATCAACTGAAACTATATCATAGTCAACGATATTGAAAGTTGTATCTGGGAGACACTCTGTAACTGTTATATCTGGAGGCAGTATAATCCTCGGAGCCGATGTATCAATCCATGTGATCACTTGCTTCCAGACTGAGACATTGAGCAGTGTGCCATCATCAAGCACCCTGGAGCTATCCGTGACTGTCCACTTAAAAGTATCTGTGTAATTATAAAATCCACAATCAAAAGGATCATAATTCCTCGTAGATAAAACCTCTTCTGTTATGTATAAACTATCAGGACAGTTATCATTTATATGATGCTGTTGAAGATGGAAAGTATCCAACGGTTCGCAACAATAAACAGTCATATCTTCTGGCAAACCTGCCATCAAGAATGGAGCCTCTTTATCAATGACATCAATATGAAGCTGACATGTATCTGAATATTCTATACCGCCCGAAACTTCAAATGAATATCTTATCAATACCTCAGTAAGGCCTACTGAATATTCTAATCCAGAAGGCTGACCAGGCAACCAAGTCTCTAATGGTTCACTTTGTGTACCTGATCCTTTTAAGAAGTATTCAAAGTCTACAGCCCCAGTTCCTACACAAGAATCAGGTTCTGCATGCGGGAAGTTCACAACTGCAAAGCACCATCCTGCGTCATTCTGTTGTACAATCGTATCCGGCCATGCAGGGCAGATGATTTTGTTCTGACAAGTCAATGATACAAGTGCATCATCCACTTCGGCAAGTCCTTGTACAGATATCGATCCATTGAGTACTGACTCACTAAATAAGAATGCAGTATTGTTAAATTCTAAATCATCTGATCCAGGTGCTACTCTCATACCTAAGAAGACTGCTCCGGCATCTTCTGGCAGCATCAGCTCTCCTTGATTGATGAGATTAGTTACAGACGAACCATTAAAAGAAGGGTTGATCTCAAAGTACTCTGATTCTAATCTCGTGATCTGCCAGTTTTGCGCAGCCGCAAATGCTGTTGCCAAATCATCAATCAAAGAATCTACCTGTACGGGTACATCACCTGTATTTTCAACTCTGATCTCATATGAAAAATCAAAAGTCCCATCGCCATTATCAAATGGACCTTCGGATACTCGTTTTACCAACTCTACATTTGGATTGACTTGAAGGACTAAGTTAGTAGGGGCATTATTGGCTTCAGGGCCATTGCCATCAGGGTCTGGATCGCTTCCATCATGAGACAAGTCACTGACAACATCACCATTAGTGGCTTGACCTGTCACCTCTGCTTGGTTTTTATATTCTCTACTCTCTTGATCCGAACATACCACCATACTAATCAATACTGCTCCTTCTTCACCGTCTCCAAATTGTACTTGAAGCGTATCTCTACCATTAAGCAAGTTAGCATCCGTACGTCCTCCATCGTAATCTACATTGATGTCAAACTCTTCACTTGTTACAGCGGTCAGGTAGAAAGTGTCAGCATCTGCAAAAGTCGCTGTGAGATCATCTGTAATTTGAATATCTCCAATAGGAATATCTCCGTAGTTCTTAACTTTCAATTCATAAGTGATATCAAAACATCCGTCAGCTCTTAGTATAGGAGCAGATACCAATCTCTTAGCGATACCAAGTGCTGGGGCAGAATTGATCGATGTACTGACAACGTTAGACACATCGGTTATACTTTGGCCACCAGGACTCAGCGCTGATACGTCTGCAACATTTGCAATAGCGTTACCATCTGGACAACCGCATGCTTCAACAGATAACAAGACAGAACCTCTATCGCCAACTGGTAGTTGATCTTCTCCATCAAGTAAAACTGTTGTGGAGCTACCGTCAAATGAATCATTAATTGTAAAATCGTCACTTGTCAACGTTGTGACAAATGAATTGCATCCACTAAATCCTGCAGCATCTAAATCATCTGTAAGTTGCACACTATCAAGATCAACATTACCATTGTTTTCAATATTAAACTCATAGACAAAGTTGGCACATCCATCTTCTTCAACTTCGAGGCTAACCAATCGTTTTGTCAAATCGATACTTCCAGCTTCTGTTAGCGTAACTAATACTTCACAAGAATCTTTGTTACCACAGAAATCCTCAACTACGAGGGTCATGAAGTTATCTCCAATGTCACTTTGATCTAACACAAAGGACTGACCATTTACTCCGTTGTCAATGACCCCATTTACAGTTCTAAACATATATCGCTTCAGATCATCAAGAGCCGTACAGTTGTCTGTGGAACCACAATCTATCTCAGCGAGATCAATTGTAGTCGTACCTTCTGGACCGATAGAGACGGAGAAGTCCGAACAACAAACAATAGTTGGAGCAATCACATCTGGAACGATTGTAATCGTCGTCGTTTGTGTTATCGCCTCATTACCACATCTATCGCTTGCCGTAAATGTTACAACTATATCATAAGTCTCACTAGCACAAAGATCCAATTGACCAGTATTATAATCACTTACCAAGGCAACAGTCCCATCACAATTGTCTTGTACTGATGCACTGGCAATTAAACTATCTATTAAAAAACTCGCATCCCCTGTACCTAAACTACTACAATCAATTGTGATATCACCAGGCGCCGTAATCACAGGGATCTGTGTATCCGGGACAATTGTAATCGTAGTCGTTTGTGTTACTGCTGGATTGCCGCATTTATCACTTGCCGTAAATGTTATAATAATATCATAAGTCGATGTAGCACAAAGGTCTAATTGTGCCGTATTGAAATCACTAAATAATTCTACAGCACCATCGCAGTTATCAGACACACTTGCACTCGCCACCAAACTATCAATCATGAAACTCGCATCTGCAGTACCTAAACTGCTACAATCAATTGTGATATCGCCTGGGGCCGTAATCACTGGGATCTGCGTATCTGGGACAATTGTAATTGTTGTCGTCTCTGTAACCGCTTGGTTACCACATCTATCTTCGGCGGTGAACGTGATCACTATATCATAAGTAGATGCCGCGCACAAGTCTAATTGATCGGTATTGTAACTACTATTCAAAATGATACTGCCATCACAGTTATCAGCTACGCTCGCACTCGCTATCAAACTGTCAATCATAAAGCTCGCATCTGCTGTGCCTAAACTGCTACAATCAATTGTGATATCGCCAGGGGCCGTAATCACTGGGATCTGTGTATCTGGTACAATTGTAATTGTTGTCGTCTGTGTAACTGCTTGGTTACCACATCTATCTTCTGCGGTGAACGTTATCACTATATCATAAGTAGATGCCGCGCACAAGTCTAATTGATCTGTATTGTAACTACTATTCAAAATGATACTTCCATCGCAGTTATCTGCAACACTTGCACTCGCTACCAAACTGTCAATCATAAAGCTCGCATCTGCTGTGCCTAAACTGCTACAATCGATTGTCATATCGCCAGGGGCAGTAATCACTGGGATCTGCGTATCTGGAAAAATTGTAATTGTTGTCGTCTCTGTTACCGCTTGGTTGCCACATCTATCTTCTGCGGTGAATGTGATCACTATATCATAAGTAGATGCAGCACACAAGTCTAATTGGTCTGTATTGTAACTACTATTCAAAATGATACTTCCATCGCAGTTATCAGACACACTTGCACTCGCCACCAAACTGTCAATCATAAAGCTCGCATCTGCAGTACCTAAACTATTACAATCAATT
>CALDEM010000004.1 GCA_937942435.1 uncultured Saprospiraceae bacterium | reverse complement strand
GTGTGTTCTGTAGGGGGAATGTCCTCTGTATAAATAAAAATATTCTGATAATTTTTTCTTTGGTTACAGGGATCGAAAAACCCTTGTAAATGTCCGTACAACATATCACGGAATGGCTCATTTTCATTTGTTTAAAATCTTGTTAGATTAGTTTTAATTTCTCCAGCAGGTGCTTGCACAGCTGAAAAGTATTTAGTGGTATGGAGAGATTGAAAGGATATCCAAGATCAACTATGACCCAAAGTAGGTTAAAGCATATTATAGTGTGTCATGTTCATATAAATCTTCTGGCAGATTAAAAACTGTTATTATTACCAATGAATTTATCTGTAATTCTACAGAATCTCAGCGCAAAATGACCCTTGGGAAGATTATTAAGACTCCAAACAATTCTGCAAACATATTAGATATAATATTTATGTTTTATTCTAATAACATTAATTATTATTTGTAAAAAAAAGTTTCATAATCATTTCATTTATTGACTTTATTTTAATCTACAGATAAATACGTTTTGGATTATAGGATGTTATAGTTAAACAATTATTAATGAAAAAATTTACTGTCCCAAAACAGGTGCGCTAACCGGACTGCGCCACGCCCCGAAAAAAACTCATGCGGTGAGAGGGGGATTCGAACCCCCGGAACAGTCTCCCGTTCACATGTTTAGCAAACATGCGGTTTAAGCCACTCACCCACCTCACCAAACACTATCTTTTTTTGATCATTATGGCAGTTTATCTATGGGTGATTGATACTGCTCTGATCAATAATCATACACTTTAGCATGATTGCTTTCTTATAAAGCGACCGCAAAGATATGTTTTCCTTTATTTTAAGCAAGATGTGATGAAGAAGAATATTCATCTTCGCATGATATGTGTCTATTCAATGGACGTAGCAGTGCATTTATTAGAGCATATAAGATTAATATTCATTGCCGACATCATAGAAACCTATATCTTGCACCACGAATGGATTATAAAGAAGTTGGCCGAAAAGTTCTCTATTTTTTGTTTGATCCATTAGTGCATGTGATCAAAAAGCTTGGGATTACGCCTAATCATATAACATTGGTAGGTCTTATCCTCAATATCGTGGCAGCATTGCACTTAGTTAATTACTTTAATTGGGATCACTTTAACTACGGAGATAACCTATTCGGGTTTGGTATCATATTAGGTTTTGCTGGGTTGATGGATACAATAGACGGTAGACTAGCGCGACTATATGATATGAAGTCTAAGTTCGGAGCATTCTTTGACTCCGTTGTTGATCGATATAGTGAGTTCATCATGTTTATGGGTATCCTATTGTACTACAATCATTTTGATCACCTCTTGGGTGTTATCTTGAGCTTTGTGGCACTCATTGGTTCTATTATGGTCAGTTACAATAGATCACGCGCAGAAGCGCTGGGAGTAGATTGTGCTGTTGGATTTATGCAGAGACCTGAGCGTATTGTATTTATAGGTGTTTGGGCTATCATTTGGGGCATCGTGTTCTGGGTTAATCCTTCGTCTGACATCGGCGGTATATTGATCGATGGGCTTGATTATTTCACTGCGGGTTTTCTGTTTCTTGCCATATCTACCAATATCACAGCTTTAAGAAGACTGTTTCATTCAGAACATCAATTAAAAAAGTTAGCATCTAGGTAAACGCTATCCTGCCTTTATCGTTAGTAGTGTCTGTATGGGAGATTTGACCAATCGTTTAAAGTTCACGGCTGTATTTGCAATAGCCTATTTCCTCTTTTTCTTTTTCTTCGTTGGATGGAGACTAGATCATACGCTGTTCTTACTCCTTGTGTCAGTTCTTTGTCTATCTCATAAATATGGTTATTATCTGGTACTTGCTTGGACAGGTTTTGCTGGATGGACCATGCTCTATGATGCGATGACCTTTTTACCTAATTATAAGGTCAGCACTGTCCATATCAAGGATTTATATGATTTAGAAGTGAGCTTATTTGGCATAGAAGATGGAGGCCGTATTGTTTCTTTGTGCGAGTGGTTTCAACCTCGACTCAATGATGTTTTGAGTCTGTTCTGTGGTACGTCCTACCTACTCTGGATGCCCGCGCCTATGATATTTGCGGTGTACCTTTTATGGAAGGATAAGCCTGCTGTTGCGCAGTTTGCATATGCTTATTTATTGGCCAATATGATTGGCATAGCCGTTTACTACCTGTACCCAGCTGCTCCACCATGGTATTACCTCGCTCATGGAGATGTCCTTGATACAACGGTTATGGGCAGTGAGGCTTTGCTTTCAGAATTTGATCGTTTGATTGGTATCGATGTTTTTCGTGGTATTTACTCTAAGGGCACTAACGTCTTTGGCGCTATCCCTTCTTTACACTCGACCTATCCTTTGCTTTGTCTCTTATTTGCGATAAAGTATAGGCATAAGGGCTTTGCTATCTTTTTCACGATTATGGCCATTGGAACTTGGATAGGAGCAGTGTATAGCCAACATCATTATGTCATTGATGTCTTGCTTGGTATTCTTTGTGCCTTGTTATCATTTGGCATCATGTCGCAAGTAGCGAAGACTCAAGTTTTCAAAAAGTTAGACGATTGGTATTTACGCCAGTTTGCCACATGACTTATATGTAGATTTGCGGCTTAATAATCGCCTTTGAGATTTTTTCATGTCTTAGTTTCATCTGGGTTGTATTCTGGTTTTATGCCTTTTGCGCCTGGGACTTGGGGTACGTTGGTTGGCAATCTTATTATTATTGCTCTATGGCAAATGGGATTGCTCGAGTCTATATGGATCATACCGCTGCTGACTATAGCATGGTCCCTGATCGGATATTGGAGTATAACAGAGTTGCCAGATGGATGGGAGCATGATGATCAGAGGATTGTCATAGATGAAGTAGTCGGTGTATGGTTAACATTAGCATTCATCCCAATCAGTTGGACGACGATCATACTGAGTTTTATACTTTTTAGAGTTTTCGATATTTGGAAACCGCTGGGTATCAGAAAATTTGATGACCTGAAGTCTGATTTTAGCGTGATTGTCGATGATCTCATAGCGGGTGTCTATGCAAATATTACTTTAAGGCTACTTCTCTTATTTTTGGCGACATATGGGATCTGGTAATAGCAAGCAGAATGTTCCTTTCTTTAAGTCTTTGCTGAGATACAACTTCAGCGCGGGTACCGCAACAGCTACTGATTTTTCAACATTATTATTTTGCAAAGAAGTCCTTGGATTTAACCCTGTAGTGGGCACATTTATAGGTGCACTTGGAGGAGCAACAGTTGCTTTCTTTCTTGGTAGAAACTGGACCTTCCTTAATAAGGAAGGCAGCATGAGTGCTCAGTCCATGAGATTTATTTTGGTTGTGTCAGGTAGCATATTGTTAAATACCTTCGGAGAATATATATTTACGGAAGTGATAGACGTCGGACATTATATGGTAGCTCGAGTGATAACCGCAGTCTTAGTGGGTATATCATACAACTTTCCTATGCAAAGATATTTTGTATTCAGATGACAGATAAGAAGACCCTACTCTTTGTTGTCAATCCGTTTGCTGGACATGGTTCTAAAGCAAAGATCCCAGATCAGATAGTTAGTTCTATAGACCAGCAAAAGTTTGAGTACAAACTCGTCTTTACAGAATATGCAGGCCACGCATCTGAGATAGCTGCTTCAGCCCGAGATAGAGCCGTCGATGCAGTAGTATCTGTAGGTGGTGATGGGACTGTTAATGAAGTAGCCTCTGCTTTAGCTTATTCGGATACTGCCCTAGGTATCATACCCGGTGGATCTGGAAATGGCTTGAGTATGCATCTTGGCATCGGTCGCAATGCTAAAAAAGCAATTGGGATCATCAACAACTTCAATAGTAAAGTGATCGATACGGCTACTGTCAATGACAAGTTTTATGTCAATATGGCTGGTGTGGGGATAGATGGTTTAGTTGCTTATAAAACGAAACAAAGCTCAAAGCGAGGATTTAGTACTTATCTCAAGGGCGCTCTATCTGAAGCGGTTAAGTATAAAAACCAAACGTACAAAGTTGAGATCAACGGAGAGACTCAAAAAGGAAAGTTCCTTTCTATCAATGTGGCCAATGGCTCCATGTTTGGCTACAATTTTAAGATTGCTGCTAACGCAGATACAAGTGATGGTCTAGTCGATGCACTGATGGTCCATGATGCGCATAAGATGAACTATATAGGCAACGCTTGGAGATTTTGGGCCGGGCGCATCCACAAGAGCAAGTTTGCAAGTCTTAATCAGGTATCAAGTATCAAGGTCACAACTTTTGAAGATAGCTATATGCACGTGGATGGAGAAGGATATCCATTTAGCGCAGGCGAGCTAGAGTTTAAGGTGATGAAGCAGTCTCTTAGGGTGATCTGTTAGCTTCTTATATGTGAGTAGCCAATCCGAAGTGGAAGTCATCCATGGATGCTACAATCGCGAAGACTATAGTCGATATAATAACACCGAGGATAAACATCCCAAGAGACATCCTAATCATTCTTGATTTTTTGTGTAATGTCTCTCCTAAGAAGTATAGATCTCTGATCATGGTAGAGTAAAGGAAGTCCCCATCGCTGAGCATCTCCAGCATGCCCCACTCAAAGTCTCTAAGGTTCATGCTGTGGAAGTTGCCATAGTAGAGCAAGTTTCCTTTTTTTTCTCTGATCTCTGATTCTGTAAATGTCCCTTGTGTTTTAAATGGGGTGATCGCTAAGACTGAGAATATCATAGACGCCATCGCAAATAGTAAAAGTATCAAGATGGGCATATTGTGGATACAATAAGTATCTAAACCCCCGATCGTCCTACTGATGATAAGCGAGAGCAATATCGCATTAATGGAGATCATGATATTGGCCTTGCGGTCCATCATCTGATTAAGTGTATAGTGATTACGTGAGGTTGTTCTAAAGAGTGTCTGTATACCTCTATCATCTCGACCTTTAACTGATATCAAAGACTTTTTCAATTTCTTCAGCTCAGTTTCACTGATATCCATCTCTTTTTTGATGATCAGGTTGGCTTTTTTGTGTAGACCTTTTTGTTCTTTCTCTATCTTAGAAAGTAGCTCTAACTTTTTATTGTCATACTTGCCCTTAGCATAATCAGTATAATATTTGTGTTTAATGAGATAGCTGAGCACAGTATCATACCATGTGCTTTTGCCATATGATACGGCACCGGTTAGTATAAACTCATCATATAGCTTTTTGACCTTTGCTTTAGATTTTGGCCGACCCCATTCTGCGGCTATCGCGTCAGATAACACCATTCCTAGATGAGACTTTACCTCTACACCAGGTTTTACTTCTTCAAGTAGTGCATATACCCGAGACTTGGTATCATCTGGAAGCTGGATCTCTTCAAGAAAGTTTTTGCTCATCATGATCGAGCACTGGTAGCAAAGAGCAAATAAGTCTTCAGGTGAGCTAACTTTCTTTAGTATATCAGTATGAGTAAAGCCTAAATTAGATAGCCATCCTGCTATGAGGACCACTTCTTTATCTTCCTCGGATACATTTTCTGCTTCTGCTATCTCTTTTATATCCTCTATGAGTCGAAGCGTGTAGGCGATATCATGAAACACCATTTTTTCAGAAAGGTGTTCGGTGAGAAGTTCTGTGCTGTACTTCTCAATCTTTTGCAAGTGTGTTGATTCCATGGATTCGATTGTCAGGGAGGAGTCATAAGTTGTTAATAAAGAACCTTTTCACGTTAAAATAGTTCTTTATAGGTGCTGGGAAAGAAACCTATTAACAACTCCTTAATATTAGCCAATATACTACGTGTCTTATGAAGCGATACTTTTGCGCGATGAAAAGTCTGTGTACTTGTTTCTTTCTTTCGATTAGTGTGCTCCTAGCTGCTCAGTTTAGCGATGAGACTAAGTCAGTTGATATCAAGTACGTCAAGACAGGTCCAACGGTAGACGGAGTCTTAGATGATGACCTTTGGTCGAGTGTTGTTCCGGCAACTGATTTTTGGCAGTACTTTCCTACAGATTCGCTTTTAGCTAACGGTCAGTCAGAGGTCTACTTAGTAGCTGATGATAACAATCTTTATGTCGGCATAAAATGCTTCGGAGCAGGCAATGATTGGATCGTTAACTCTCTCAAACGCGATTACCGTGCAGGAGGAAGTGATAACATAACCCTAGTCTTTGATACTTTTGATGACAATACCAATGGCATCTTTTTTGGAATCAATCCCGAAGGTGTCATCAGAGAAGGCGTTGTAACTAATGGAGGCAATGGTTTTCGCGACTTCTCAGAGTCGTGGGATAACAAATGGAAAGGAGAAGCAAAGAAGTTTGATGGTTACTATACTGCTGAGTTAGAGATTCCTTTTAGCACGTTGCGATTTGACCCAGCTAATAAGAAGTGGGGTATGGTCGTCTATAGGTTTGATACTCAGGACAATGAGATGAGTGTCTGGAAACGTACACCGAGAAATCAGACTTTATTTAGTCTGGCATACACAGGTGAGTTGAACTGGGAGCAACTACCAGGAAGCGGCAGTAGTAAGGTAAGTGTCATACCATTTGTGACAGCAGGAGGGAGTAAAGATTTTGAGGCCAATACACCTGTAGACAGATTCGCAGATATCGGTGGAGATGTAAAAGTAGCAGTGACACCTGGACTCAATCTTGACTTAACTGTCAACCCTGACTTCTCTCAAGTAGAAGTAGATAGACAGGTTACTAACTTGAGTAGATTTGAGTTGTTCTTTCCTGAACGCCGCCAATTCTTTGTTGAGAATGCCGATCTCTTTGGAGATTTTGGTTTCTCAGGAGTGAATCCTTTTTTCTCAAGAAGAATAGGTGTGGGTACCGATGTTAATACTGGATCAACGGTTCAGAATCGGATATTAGGAGGTCTACGCCTTAGCGGCAAATTGAATAAAAATACAAGAGTAGGATTACTCAATATGCAGACTGCTGAGAATGTTGAGCAAGGACTCCCAAGTATCAATTATAGTGTAGCTGTCCTTCAAAAGAAGATATGGGATCGATCTAATATTGGATTTATTTTTGTAAATAAACAATCCTTTGCCGACAATGTAGAGGCACTTGATATAAAGCCTTTTAATCGCATAGCGGGACTTGATTTTAACTATGCATCTACGGATAACACGTGGTCAGGCAAGACATTTTTACACACTGCGATCACTCCGGATACAGAAGCTAAACTAGCCCATGGAGCTGAACTCAATTATAACAAAAGAGATATAGGTATAAGCTGGTCCCATACCTATGTACAAGATGATTATAACGCCGAGGTAGGATTTATCAGAAGGACTAATTTTATCCAAGTTGAACCAGAGCTCAATCTTAGATTTTATCCAACCCAAGGGCCATTTAATAGATTAGAAATCAGAAGTCAAGCCGATGTTATATGGCGTCCAGGATTCGGTAAAACGGACCATGAAATAAGTATCGGCACCAACGGGCAGTTCAATAATAGCGCTCGGTTTTTTATGGACGTGAGTCACAACTATGTCTATCTATTTGGTGATTTTGACCCAACAGGTACAAGTAGTGCACCTCTACCAGGCGGTACCGAATATAACTATGTTAGCTTTCAGGCTAATATTAGCACTGATAGTAGAAAAAACCTGAGTGCTAACTTTGGCCCAGTTGCAGGCGGTTATTTTAATGGAAGTAGAGTTGGGATGAGAGGCAGTGTTAGATATAGATACCAACCCAAAGGTATGATAGAGCTTAATTACAGTTGGAATCACTTTAATCTGCCACATCTCGATGAGACAAAACAAACACTATTGATAGGTCCAAGAGTGGACTATACTTTTTCAAAGGCACTATTCGCTACTGCATTTGTCCAGTACAATACGCAAGCAAAGAATACTAATATCAATGCTCGATTGCAATGGAGGTTTGCTCCAGTATCCGATTTTTTCATTGTCTTTACGGACAATTACTTTACGGGCAACTTAGAAGAACCATCAGATCGATTTGCATTCAATATTAAGAACAGAGCCATTGTGGCTAAAATGACTTACTGGATAAACGTTTAGTATATGACTCGCTTATGCTAGTCGAATATTAAACTTTAGTACTGCATTCTACTTCATATTTGGTGTTTAGAGCTTACTACTTCACACCAGACAAATCGTTACTATGAATCGTTATTTACTCTTTTTTGCGCTGATTATAATGACCACATCTTTATCTGCCCAGTTTGGTGGAGGTAGGGGAGGGGGAGCTCCAAAAATAAAAGGTAAGATATCCGGAGTTGTCATTGACTCTGTGACTAATCAACCTGTGAGCTTTGCGACTATCTCTATGAAAAAGAATGGTCGAAAAAAAATAGTCAATGGAACTCTGTCAGACGAGGATGGTAGTTTTTCCTTTGTGGATATCAACCCAGGCAAGTATGATCTCGAGATTTCTTTTATTGGATACTCTGCTA
The DNA here is from genome assembly GCA_937942435.1 of uncultured Saprospiraceae bacterium. Classification (GTDB taxonomy): domain Bacteria; phylum Bacteroidota; class Bacteroidia; order Chitinophagales; family Saprospiraceae; genus JAJRXG01. Next base: position 78,888 of record CALDEM010000004.1, on the reverse strand, counting down.
AGATTATTGACTCGCTCGTCACAACTAAGAAGAAACCCGATAATAATGTTGGATCGATAATGATAGTACCCACAGACTATCTTTTAGATGAGGTTCAAGTAACGGCTAAGAGAGCATTGATTGAGAACAAGATTGATAAAATCGTCTTCAATGCAGAAGATGACTCGTCTGTTGCTGGCGGCGATGCGACGGATGTCTTGAGGAAGGTACCTCTGCTATCTGTAGACTTGGATGGCAACGTTTCTTTGAGAGGTTCTCAAAATGTCAGAATCTTAATCAATGGTAAGCCATCAGGGATGTTTTCATCCAATGCAGCAGATGCATTGAAAATGTTTCCAGCAGATCAAATTAAAAAAGTAGAAGTGATCTCTTCTCCTGGAGCTAAATACGACGGAGAAGGAAGTGCAGGTATTATAAATATCGTCACTAAGAAAGATAATATAGAAGGAGTAGCAGGTACGATCAATGCTTCTGGTGGTAATCGTCAGAACAACGCCAATGTAACTTTGAATGTTGGAAAAGGTAGATTTGGTTTTACAACTAATGGTTCTGTATTTTATTCTACTCCTGCGGACGCCGAGAATAATTTTACAAGAACTAATGAAGCAGGAGATGTACTATATTCTCTTGTAGGAACGACTAATACTTCAAGACTTGGATTTAATGGTTCTGCAAGTGCATTTTATGATTTCAATGCTTATAATTCTCTCAACTCCTCTTTAACATTTAGAGGTTTTGGATTTGATCGATCAGGATCATCTGTTGGCAACTTCGGAAACTTCCCTTTTGATCGGATATCATCTGGAGATAACTTGAATAGTGGTTATGATTGGAATCTTGATTACACCAAAAAGTTTGAGAGTAACGAAACAAGAGAGCTCGTATTCGCTGGACAAATATCTGGCAATGTTCAAAATCAAGACAATATAGTCCAGGATCTTGCAGGCAATAACATCCAGATACGAGATGACTTAATTACTAATGAAGGTGATAACGTTGAGTATACAGCACAGGTAGATTACGTCGAGCCAATATCAAAAGGAACCAAACTTGAGACAGGTGCTAAAACTGTAATTAGAAGGATCGTAAGTGACTCTAGGTTTACACCTGATAACAGCCGAAGTAATCTATTTAACTACGACCAAGATGTTTTTGCAGCTTATGCTTCACTCAACTTCGTGGTAGGTAAGCTTAATTTTATAACTGGCCTTAGATATGAAAGAACTAATATCAATGGCGAAGGAGAACCCATCAGTGCTTTTAAGAATGGATATAATAACTTCCTTCCCAACATAGCCGTTTCTAAGTCATTTAAAAACTTTAAGACACTTAAGTTAAGCTATAGCCAACGTATAGAACGACCCAGTCTTTTCTTCATTAATCCATTTAGAAATGTAACTGACTTTGGCAATGTAACACAGGGTAATCCTTCTCTTGATCCAGAATTAGTACATCAGATCGAAGTAGGATATAATACTAACATACTTGGCTTCTCTATATTTGGAAACACTTATTATAGAAAGTCGACTAATCTGATTGAGTCAATAGCTAGTTTGCGATCCGCAGGAGAGTTAGGGCTTCCAGATAATATAGATCCTAACCAAGAAGTGTCATTTACTTCATATCTCAATGTTGGAGAAAACAACTCAATAGGAGTCAACCTCTTTACCTCTAAGACTATTGGCAAGTTCACTTTGAGAGGAGGAGGTGATGTATATACCTATAATGCTACAGGTACTGTCAATGGACAAGAACTTTCTAATAGTGCTCTGAGCTATCGCTTGTTCACTAATGGTGAGTTTAGCTTTACTGGAACAGTTAAGGCTGACTTTTTTGGATTTTTTCAAGCACCGAGATTTACACTTCAAGGACAGAATCCATCATTTTCGATCTTTGGATTTGGAGTTAGAAAGGAGCTTAATGATTGGAGTCTAGGGATTCGGGTCATTGAACCATTTAGTGCAAACAAGTCTTTCGATTCTGATATACAAGGAGATGGTTTTAGACAGATCTCGAGCTTTAGTGTTCCGTTTAGATCGATAGGACTTAATGTACGCTATAAGTTTGGTAAAGTTGACTTTAGAGAAAGAAAGTCTAAAGTGAAGAACAATGATACTAAGGGCGGCGGAGACCAACAAGGCGGCGGCCAGCAAGGCGGTGGTAGAATCGGTGGATAACCCAAGGAGATAAAGTCAAGAATAACAAAAAAGCCGCTTACTGATGTAGGTGGCTTTTTTGTAATAAAATGTTACTCCTTAATTTTGTATTTTTTGTTAACCTCTTTTAACAATTCAATAGTCCTTTGATGTTTAGGGTGCTTTTTTAGATTCATTGCCAATAACTGATGTGCTTCAGATAATTCATTGTTCCGGAAGAACCTTCTCCCTACAAAGTATAGGGCTTCTGGATCATCGAAATTATAAAGTGTTGGATACCGATCGAGCAGATAGTCATAGTACTGGATAACACCTTCGACATCTAAGTTGGATGAATCTCGAATAGCCCAATAAATTGACTTTTTAGGAATTTGAAATGGCTTACATTGTACAATGGAATCAATAGCTCCTGCAATCCTCCCAGCGTATCTACCTCCATTATTCTCTAAGATAACCACAATGCTATTTGTCAAAAGATTGTTTTGTACTTCAGAACGAAAGTTGAAATAACTCCCTCTGCTCTCATATCTGATTAGAGTGTCATTATCAAAAGTCCCTTGCCCTAAACTAGTAGTTCTGTTTTCAAAGTATTGATTTTTGAGGAACATATGTAAGTTATCTTTCGAGATAACATCGCCATTGGTAAGACTTGATATCCATTTGTGGGTATCTTCTGATGTCATATATAACCACCCAGTGAATGGGTTGAAGGGATCATCATCTACATTTTTGTTATCAAAAGACTTTGCAAGAAGTGGGTTGTCTTTTTCTGGGTCAAATTGAGAATTGGATATGCCAGCCCTCGGTAAGACTTCTTTTTTCACAAATTGTTCAAAAGATAGGCCAGTGGCAGATCGGATAATCTCTTTAAAGATAATAGGGGTATTGTGGTTGTACAGATAAACTGAACCAGGTTTTTCTGGTAAAGATTTCAACTCTTTTAATTGCTTTATCACATCACTCTCGTCTTTGACATCTTTGAATCGCAATTGCGGTAACCCGCTTGCATAATTTAAAAGGTGATTGATAGTTATATCGTTAGACCATGTCGGAAGATTGGTTATATATTTAGAAAGCTTGTCATCCAGTTTGGCTTTGCCTTGCTCTACTAATAAAAGGATGGCGGCAACGTGAAAAGATTTAGCTATGGATCCGATGCTAAAAAGGTGATTATTCGTTAGCATCTCTTTTTTATCTCCAGCACTATAGCCAAGCGCATTCGCGTAGATAACCTCATTCCCTTGAGAAACTACAACAGTTCCGTTAAATAGTCCCGACTGATGACTCTTTCTGATCAAAGAGTCGATTAAGAATCTCTTCTTTTCGATAGTTGAGTCCTTGACTTCATTGGTTACACATGTTGAGTAGAAAAATATTGTGATTAACGCAGACAGATGAAAGAGTCTAATCATAAAGGCAGTTGTAGGATAGTAAGATGCAGTTATGTTGTAAAATGGTGCGAAGACACATCGGTTACTTCCTTTTGTATGTTATATTATTCATGTAAGCTTCAATTGTACAAGGCTTATAAACAAGAAAGCCCCTTCACAAAGTGAAGAGGCTTCTTTAATATATCTATTCATTTAGCTATTGACTAACTGTAGTTCTTTTCTCTGTATACTGCGTTAAGTACTTGATTGCGTCGCTCAACAGAAGGCTTAGTGAAGTTTTTTCTTCGTCTGATCTCCTTAAGAAGGCCTGTTTTCTGAAACTTTCTTTTGTACCTTTTAAGAGCTCTATCTATTGACTCTTCTTCCTTAACATTGATTATTAGCATAAACGTTCTTTCTTATTATTCCTTAACGGGCGGCAAATGTAGTATTTATAGGCTAACCAAGCAATAGCAAGGGCATAAAAAAAGGCCAATTGTTATATCGGCCTTAAAGGTTTTAGATCTCTTTCTGGTTGCAGGTCTAAATATGTGATTCTTTCATCATCTGATTACCAAATAACAAGATCACCATTGAAGCGATTGCAAATAGTATCATGGGAAATAATTTAGTTTAAAGTTATGGGTTTTCGAGACGCACGTCAATCCCAATTAATGGGGACAAAAAACGGGCCAACATTTGTGATGTTGACCCGGGCTAAATCATTTATATGAACTATCTACAGGTTATTTAGCATTAGCATAGTTCTCTTCTACTTTGTTCCAGTTGACGATACCCAGAAACGCTTGTACGTAGTCTGGACGGCGGTTTTGGTAGTTTAAGTAGTATGCGTGCTCCCATACATCGATACCCATGATAGGCGTACCTCCGCATCCTATACCTGGCATAAGCGGATTGTCTTGGTTAGCCGTGCTGCATACTTCTACTTTGCCTCCTTCATGAACACATAACCATGCCCATCCTGATCCAAAACGCGTACCTGCTGCTTTCGCAAATGCTTCTTTAAAGCCGTCATATGAACCAAATGCTGCATTGATAGCATCAGCTAACTCGCCAGAAAGCCTACCTCTACCTTCGGGAGCTATTACTTCCCAAAACATTCTGTGATTATAAAATCCACCACCATTATTTCTTACGCCAGTGTTGGTCATGTCTAAAGAAGTAAGAATGTCTTCGATACTTTTTCCGTCAAGGTCTGTACCTTCTATAGCTGCATTGAGCTTGTTAGTATAACCATTGTGGTGCTTACCATGGTGTATCTCCATAGTTTTTGCATCGATAGCTGGTTCGAGAGCATCATAAGCATATCCTAAGTCTGGTAATTGGAAAGCCATTATGTTTTTATTTAAGTGTTAGAAAATTAAAAGTCTGCGATAATCAGAACGCCAACGAAGATAAGAAGTTTACTTTTGTCATGACTTATAACTACGACAATTAAGGATTAATGGATACAAGACAAGAAAAAGATTCTATAGGATACATAGATGTGCCAGCTCAAGCATATTGGGCAGCTCAGACGCAGAGAAGTATTCAAAATTTTAAGATTGGTGGCCAAAAGATGCCGATTGAGATCATAAAGGCATATGCTATATTGAAAAAGGCAGCAGCTACAACTAATCACAAACTGGGTGTTCTATCAAAAGAGAAAGCACAACTTATTGGCAAAGTTTGCGATGAGATCCTAAATGGTGATCTTGATGATCAGTTTCCATTGGTGGTGTGGCAGACCGGTAGTGGTACCCAGACCAACATGAATGTCAACGAAGTTGTCGCTAATAGAGGTCACGTAATAAGCGGAGGAGCCCTTACCGACCAAGACAAAGCACTTCATCCTAACGATGATGTCAACAAGTCACAATCGTCCAATGATACTTTCCCAACAGCGATGCACATCGCAGCTTACAGGTTGCTACATGATGTGACGTTGCCTGGTTTAGAAACGTTAAAGTCTACTCTTGAAGCAAAGTCTAAGCAGTATATGGATGTGGTTAAGATCGGTAGGACGCACTGCATGGATGCAACGCCGGTGACATTGGGCCAAGAGATCAGCGGGTATGCATCTCAAGTTGACCATACGATCCGAGCCATTAATTATAGCTTACCTCATCTGACTGAGCTAGCTTTAGGCGGAACCGCTGTCGGCACAGGACTGAACACACCTAAGGGTTATGATGTCGCTGTGGCAAATGAAATAGCCGCATTGACAGGTCTACCGTTTATCACAGGTGAAAATAAATTTGAAGGATTGGCAGCCCATGATGCAATAGTTGAGGCACATGGGGCCTTGAAAACCGCAGCAGTTGCGCTTACTAAGATAGGTAACGATATAAGACTTTTGGCCTCGGGGCCACGAAGTGGTATCGGTGAGATCACGATCCCAGCTAATGAACCAGGCTCTTCGATTATGCCTGGCAAAGTTAATCCTACACAAGCGGAGGCGCTAACTATGGCTATGGCTCAAGTCATCGGTAATGATGTAGCGATCAACGTTGGAGGTATGACTGGGCACTTTGAGCTCAATGTCTTCAAGCCTATGATGATATATAACTTTATCACTTCAGCAAGATTGATAGGTGATGCATGTGTCAGCTTTAATGATAACTGTGTAGCAGGATTAGAGCCCAACCGACCGCGTATCAAAGAACATCTGGATAACTCTTTGATGCTTGTTACCGCTTTAAATACGAAGATTGGTTACGACAAATCCGCGGAGATAGCTAAGAAAGCATATAAGGAAGGGACGACATTGAAGCAAGCGGCTTTGGCGTTATCATATCTCACAGAAGAAGAGTTTGACCAGTGGGTGAGACCAGAAGATATGATCGGTTCTTTGGACAGCTAACAATTGGTAAGTATCATCAGAAAGTACGTTGTGTATTTTCTTGGAAAAATATCCATACAAACCTTATCTTTGCGCACTATTTCAAAAAAGACGACCAAGAGTGAGCGCCTTAAGCGAATATGTTATTCCCTATCTGGGCCTCGCCAACGGTACTTATGAGTACTTTTTTGAACTAGACAATTCCTTCTTTAAGCACTTCGAAAAGTCAGAAGTTAATAAAGGAAACTTTGATATAAACATCACCTTCGAAAAACAAGATCGAATGGTGGTTTTGATGATTCAAGGAAAAGGATATACTAAGGCAGATTGTGACAGATGTCTATCTGAGATTGAGATCCCTATCGTATTTGATGATAGAGTGATCTTAAAGATGGAAGACATCCCGACAGTCCAAGAAGACGAAGTATACTACTTGGATGCTCAGACCAGTCATATAGACCTGAGTCCTTATATCCATGAGTCCATTCATCTGTATCTACCGATGAAGAAGATCAGAGATTGTGAAAGCGAAGATTATGTGTACTGTGATCAAGAAGTTTTAAAAAATCTTGATCACAGCACTGAAGAAGAAAATAAATCTCAAGGATATGATCCGTGGGACGCATTAAGAAAACTTAATTTAGAATAGAGGACCGAGTCCTCAAAAGAGAATATTACAATGGCACATCCTAAGAGTAGAATATCAAAGCAGCGTAAGCGCAAGAGAAGAACTCATAAAAAAGCCACTCCACCACAAGTAGCGATCTGTAAGACTACTGGAGAGCCGCATCTTTATCACCGTGCTTATTGGCATGAGGGAAGTATGTATTATAAAGGCCAAGTGGTGATCCAAGCCGACGAAGATCTCGATTGATCGACTGATCTTTAACATCGTATGAAATAATATCGCCCCTTCGCTCTTAACGACGTAGGGGCTTTTTAATTTGACTAAACCATATATCTCAAATTATGAAAAAAATTCTTAATACTTCTAACGCACCGAGTCCAGTAGGACCTTACAATCAGTCTATCTTAGCTGGTAATACTTTGTATCTATCAGGACAGATAGCATTGGATCCAGCAAGTGGAGAGTTAGTACAGTCATCTATAGAAGAAGAGACACACCAAGTGATGAAAAACCTTGGGGCCGTCTTAGAAAATGCAGGACTGACCTTTGAAGATGTCGTTAAGTGTACTGTCTTTGTAAAGAACATGCAGAACTATGGACGCATCAACACTGTCTATGCGTCATACTTTAATGATGATACGGCACCGGTCAGGGCTTTAGTAGAAGTAAGTGCACTCCCAAAGTATGTCAATGTTGAGATCTCAGCAATCGCATTAAAGTCATAATTCTCCTTTACTACTCTTATTAAGATTTAATAGATATGAAAAAGACGGTCCTCTCTTGTATTCAACCAACTGGGCAGATGCACTTAGGTAATTACTTTGGTGCAGTTAAGAACTGGGTTGATCTTCAAGCAGATTATGATTGCTTTTATGGCGTAGTTGATTTTCATGCGATCACCATGCCTTACGATACCAAGAAGTTAAGAAATAATACTTGGGAGTTAATCATGGACCTTGTCGCAGTTGGTATCAAACCAGAACATCTATTTGTGCAATCATTGGTCCCTGAGCATGCTGAGCTATGTTGGATCTTTAATTGTTTTTGTTCTTACGGACAACTGACAAGGATGACTCAGTTCAAAGACAAGAGTCAAGCTAATGAGCTAAAAGGAGGAGACAATTATATATCTGCAGGACTATTGGATTATCCCGTGCTTCAAGCAGCGGATATTCTGATTTATAAGGCTGATTTTGTACCAGTAGGGAAAGATCAAGAACAACATCTTGAGTTGACGAGAGATATCGCTCAGCGATTTAATCATGCAGTTGGCAAAGAGTACTTTGTTTTGCCAGATACGTTATTTACTAAAACACCAAAGATTAGATCAACTGCAGATCCAACTCGAAAGATGAGTAAGAGTGCAGGAGCAAAGCACTTCATCAGTGTGTTTGAAGATGAAGCAAGAGTACGAAAGCAAATAAAGTCCGCAGTGACTGATACAGGTGAAGTAGATCCAGAAAATATGAGCCCCGGAGTTGATAACTTGTTTGAGCTTTTGAAAGCCTCAGGAGACTCAGTTGGAGCTTTAGACTCTTTGATGCGCGACTACAAGTCAGGATCATTGAAGTATTCTGACCTTAAGGAGGCGGTTGCTGATAGTGTTGTAGCGATGCTAACACCTTTTAGAGAAAAAAGAGCGGAACTTGCTACAGATAAAAGAGCGCTTAAAGATCAGATAAAAGCTTCAAGTTTTGAGATTAGAAGACGAGCCCAGCAGACAGTCAAAGAAGTCAAGGATTTAGTTGGATTGATGAATGTAAAGTACTGATATGAAAATATTTTGCGTAGGCAGGAATTATGCTAAGCATGCAAAGGAGCTCAATAATGAGGTGCCATCGACGCCGCTGATCTTTATGAAGCCAAAGACAGCCTTGCTACCAAATGGCTTGACTTTTTATTACCCTGAGTTCTCTAATGATGTTCACTATGAAGGTGAGATAGTTGTTAGGATCAGTAAGTCAATAAAGAGCTTAACACCATCAAGGGTCAAAGATTTTATTGATGGCGTATCTGTAGGTATAGATTTTACTGCAAGAGATATCCAAGCTAAGTGCAAAGAGAAAGGACATCCATGGGAGTTAGCCAAGAGTTTTGATTTTAGTGCAGCTATTGGCGACTTTATTAACTTAGATCTCGAAGAGATATCCCAAAGTGAGATCAAAGTTTTGAAGAACGGTGAGCAAGTACAGCATGGATCTGCTCAGGATATGATTTTCGATATCCCAACTTTGGTCAGTTTTATATCCCATCGATTTACCTTACACCGTGGAGATTTGATCTACACTGGAACCCCAGCTGGCGTTGGGCCTATTACTAAAGGTGATGTATTTGAGATATATCTGAATGACAAGAGACTTCTTGTTACAGATATCAAATAGAATTATCATATTTGTGTTTTTTTAATAACATCTTTTATTCCCATTTCTAAATAAGAATTAATGCCATATTTATTTACGTCAGAATCTGTTTCAGAAGGACACCCAGATAAAGTATCAGATCAGATATCAGATGCGTTAGTAGATCACTTCATCGCGTTTGATCCTTCATCCAAAGTAGCATGTGAGACTTTAGTGACTACGGGACAAGTTGTACTTGCAGGAGAGGTAAAGTCAAAGACATATCTTGACGTACAGCAGATCGCCAGGGATGTTATACAAAAGATCGGATATACTAAGTCAGAATATATGTTTGAAGCACTGAGCTGTGGTGTTTTTTCATCTATCCATGAGCAAAGCCCAGATATTAATCAAGGTGTAGAAAGAAAGAAGAAAGAGGATCAAGGGGCTGGAGATCAAGGGATGATGTTTGGATATGCCACTAATGAGACTGAGAACTATATGCCACTAGCACTTGATCTCTCCCACAAGCTGCTTCAAGAATTAGCCAAGGTGAGAAAGGCAGGAAAGAAAATGACATACCTACGTCCTGACTCTAAGTCACAGGTGACTATCGAATATAATGACAACAATAAGCCAATACGAATAGATAGTATCGTTATCAGCACACAACATGATGAGTTTTCTACCAGCGATGCTAAGATGTTGAAGCAGATCAAGGAAGACGTTATAAAAACAATAGTTCCTGCGGTTAAAAGACAATGCTCAGCAGCTGTAAAGAAGTTGTTTAACAATAAGATTAAGTACTATGTAAACCCAACCGGTAAGTTTGTTATTGGCGGACCTCATGGGGATACTGGTTTGACAGGTAGAAAGATAATTGTAGATACTTACGGTGGCAAAGGTGCGCACGGAGGTGGAGCATTCTCTGGTAAAGATCCATCTAAGGTAGATAGGTCAGCGGCATATGCGACTCGCCACATAGCGAAGAACATGGTAGCAGCAGGTATCTGTGATGAAGTTTTAGTACAAGTTTCATACGCCATTGGTGTGGCAAAACCTACTAATATCTATATCAATACCTATGGTACTGCAAAGGTGAAGATGACTGATGGTAAGATCGCTAAGAAGATCTATGATGTTTTTGATATGCGCCCATATGCAATAGAGAAAAGACTAAAACTTCGTACGCCGATATATTCTGAGACAGCTGCTTATGGTCACATGGGTAGAACTCCAGAGAAGAAGACTGTAACCTTTAAAGATGGGTCTGGTAAGATTAAGACGCTAAAGGTAGAGACTTTTCCATGGGAGAAGTTAGACTATGTTTCCAAAATTAAAAAAGCCTTTAAGTAGACACTATTGCTGATTTTGCCTTTAGAGAAGTTCTTTTTATCTCTGCTCAATATTAATTAGTTTAGCTTACCGAAGCTTTATGATCATAGCAGTAGATATAGGAAATTCCAATGTTGTTGTAGGTGCCCATAATGGCGCTGAATGGCAACATTTCTGGCGGCTGCCTACCAACAAATCTGAAGAAGCTCGAGCATTCTATGATGTCGAGATTAGAAATCTAATATTTGAGCATGGTTTAGACAAAGCCGAAGTCACTGGGATCATATTGAGTACTGTAGTACCTGTCTTAAAAGAAGGCATGGTGGAAGTGTTACAAAGACTGTTTGGTAAGAATGTAGAAGTAGTAGGACCTAAACTTTATGAAAGGTTAGACTATAAAGTACCAAGACCTTACGAGATCGGTACTGATCTGGTATCAAATGCTTATGCTGCATTCAAGCAATTTAAAACAGCTTGCATAGTTATAGATTTTGGTACCGCACTTACATTTACGACAGTAGACCATACTGGCTATATCCTAGGTGTAGCGATTGCTCCTGGTATAAAGACAGCCATGAAGGCACTATCTGCTAATACTGCACAACTTCCTGAGATTCCTTTAGAACTTCCAGAATCTGTGATCGGTATGCATACGACACATGCCATGCAAGCAGGTATCCTGTGGGGCTATGTGGGGATGGCAAAAGAGTTGATCGCTAAGATTAGAAAAGAAGTAGGTGAGGATTATATAGCGGTGGCCACAGGTGGCTTATCTTTTGTGATGACACCATTGAAAGAGGTGTTTCACACCATTGATGCAGAGCTTACGCTAAATGGTTTAAAATATATGTTAGAAGACTTAAAAGTTGAAAATTAGAATTATAGAGTATGGAAAAATATACAGCAATTAAGGATCGAGCTTCCAAGTACACAGATATACTTCAACAAGTCATTGACTTTAGAAATGCTTGGGCTGGAGGACTAAAAGAAAATATCAAGGCCACTTCTAAGAAGATTCTAAAACATACAGGTATCAATGCACAAATAGAAGTTGAAGAGAGATTTGAAAACTTAGAATCCATAACCATCTCATTAGGAAAATCTATCAGTGGAATAGCTGAGAATGTAGATGGCGTAAACAAAAGAACAATAATAAAAGATAAAGGATCTCTTGTTTTTAGCCAACTGTTTAATGGAAAGGTTCAGGCGTGGATGACTTATCCTATCATCGAAGGATTGATGCAGCCTAAGCAACCTAAGATGATTGGTATATATGGACCACCAGAATTTAACGATGATCTCATCTTGAAAAATTTTGACGACTTTTTTAAAGAATTGATAGAGTGGGAGAATTATGATGATGATCAACCAGGACAGCAAATTAATAGAATAGGTTTTGGCACACAACATGCAGGTGCTGAAGAAGAAGGTATATAGACTGATAAAATAGAATCTTATGTTTCAAATGTTGCTTTTTGACATGCCCAATTGGGGTAGCTCTGAGGTTTGGATGAGTTTATTGACGCTTACATTTTTAGAGATTGTATTGGGAGTTGATAATATCATATTCATCACCCTCGCAGCCAACAAGTTGCCTGAAAAGCTTCAAGCTAAAGCGACTAATATCGGATTGTTCTTAGCTATGTTTTTAAGAATAGCTCTTCTATTTGGAATATCCATTCTAATTGCGATGAAGGAGCCTTGGATATCAATAAACTGGTCATGGGCACAAGCTGGATTTTCTGGACAATCTCTTATACTTATAGCAGGAGGGATATTTTTACTATATAAAAGTGTATCCGAGATACATCATAAATTAGAAGAAGATGAGGGTCTTGGAGGATCTGGAAAAAGAGAAACTACTACGTTAACCAAGGCCATCATAGAGATTGTACTCATCAATATTGTCTTCTCTTTTGATAGTATACTAACTGCAGTTGGTATGACCAATGGCATATATGGAGCACTGATCATCATGATAATAGCTGTAGTTGTCTCAGTGGGGATTATGATGTTATTTGCTAACCCAGTTGGAAGATTTGTAAATAAGCATCCAACTATCCAAATGCTTGGTTTAGCTTTTCTAATCTTGATAGGCTTTATGTTAATCTTGGAAGGAGGACACTTAGCTCATCTAACCATTGGAGGAAGTGAGATAGGCGCAGTACCAAAAGGTTACTTGTATTTTGCAATAGCTTTCTCCCTTTTAGTTGAGTTTTTAAATATGAAATTGCGCAAGGGTAAAAAAGCACCTGTGCAATTGCATGGAGCTCAAGAACAAGCAATGGCAGAAGGGCTGGTGAAAGAATGATTAAACCCCACCTAAGAAAGATACTTGTCATACTCTGCCCTTTGCTCTTGATGGCATCTTTCTCATCGTGCAAAGAGTCTAAGAAGAATAAGGGTTCAACTAAAGAAGTAGCGCCCAGCTATGACCTAGTCACTGGGACTACGATGGGCACCTACTATCGCGTTACAGCTCATTGTATAAATCATAAGAAGATCAAGTTCTCTATCGATAGCTTACTTCTTGATATCAATAGTATTGTATCTACTTACGAACCACAAGCATACATCTCTAAGATCAATACATCTGATGCTGATGTTTCATTTGATAATCACCCGCAACATTTTGAAGTCAATTTAAAATCTGCACTTCATTGGTATGATCTAAGTGACGGTTATCTCGATGTTAGCATCATGCCCTTGGTTAATTATTGGGGTTTTGGATACCAAGAGAAAAGAGCGATTACTAAAGTTGACAGTTCATATGTAGACGGTATCTTCGATTACATTGGATTAGATAAATGGTTGATAGATGATATCCGCTTGTCTAAGGTCAGTAATGAACAACAATTAGACTTTAGTGCATTGGCTAAAGGCTATGCGGTTGATCAAGTCGGAGAACTACTACTCTCAAAAGGATGTAGTGATTTTCTAATCGACATCGGTGGCGAATATGTGGCGAAAGGTGTAAATGCCAAAGGTACGATCTGGACCATAGGACTGTCCACTCCAAGTACTGATGCCAAGCCGACTGATGTAGAGTTGGCTATAATGCTAGATAATAAAGCTTTAGCAAGTTCTGGTAATTATCGTAATTATCATGAGGTAGATGGGAAGAAGTATGGGCATACACTCGATCCCAAGACTGGCTATCCATATCAGGATGAGTTGCTAGGAGTTACTATTATAGCAGACCAATGTATAGATGCTGACGCTATTGCTACAGCATGTATGGCCATGGGTTATAGAAAAGCTGTTACTTTTATCGATCAGTTACCTAACGTCGGTGCATGTTTCTTAATAGGGGACGACGATGGTACGATCACATCAAAATTTGCAAATGGATTTATTCGAAGCGTCATCCGATAAAAAATCAGAGTTAATGGTCGACTTTACCCTCGATCGAGATATAGTGTTTTTTGATATCGAGTCAACAGGGCTCAATGTCCTCAAGGATAGAATTATACAGATCGCCTTGATCAAGTATAAATCGGATGGTACAAGTCCTGAAGAACGCGAATATCTAATGAATCCTCAAATCCCTATATCAGCAGAAGCGATGGCCGTACACGGTATCACTCCAGATAAGATTAAGGATCAACCACCCTTTGCTCATTTTGCTAAAGACATATACGACTTCATAGGAGATAGTGACCTTGGAGGATATAACTCTGATCGCTTTGATTTACCGATGTTGACTGAAGAACTCTTCAGAGCAGGTTACGATATGGATGTTGAGAATCGTCGTACGATTGATGTTCAAAAGATCTTCTACAAAATGGAGCCTCGTACATTAAAGGCGGCTCTCAAAGTCTACTGTGGAAAGGATCTTGAAGATGCGCACGATGCGCTCGCTGATGTAAGGGCAACGGTCGAAGTCCTTGCAGGACAGATATCCAAGTATGATGGCATCGACTATATAGATGGAGATGGCTTTGTCACTAAAGCTCCTATCAAGAATGATATGCAAGCCATCCATGAGTTTATCAGCGACTATAAAGTGGTAGACTTTACTCAGCGCTTGAGAAGGGATCATAAGGGTGAGATAATATTCAACTTTGGTAAGTATACCAATCAAAAAGTCTCAGAAGTATTTCGTAGAGATAAGAACTACTATCATTGGATCATGCAGAAGGACTTCTCATCTCAAGTCAAGAAGATTGTTAAGAAGATCATGGACGACGTGCAAGCCGCTCAATAAAAACAAACGCTCTCTTACAAGCGTTGTACTTCTGATGATCTGGAGAATAACCTCATTTGTCATGTTAATTGTGCTGGTAGCATGTTGCGAGGATATGCCTGCCCCAAGTAGCCTTTTGGATATTCCATTTGAGCCTACAGAGTATGAGTTAGATATACCTGATCACTTTCCTCAAATGATTATCCCTCAGGACAATCCTTTGACAGATCAAGGGGTAGTGCTTGGTAGACGATTGTTTTATGACCCTATACTATCTGCTGATAACAGCTTGAGCTGTTCTTCTTGTCATCTGCCAGAAGGAAGCTTTACTGACAACAACAGTGTCTCTCCGGGTATCGATGGGATCACGGGCCAGAGGAGCTCTATGAGTTTGTTGGACATAGGATTTAATAACAATGGTCTCTTCTGGGATGGTCGGGTGGCTACATTAGAAGAGCAAGCGCTTCTGCCGGTCGAAGATCCTATAGAGTTGCATCATACTTGGCCAGATGTCATAAGTGAGCTACAGTCGCATGAGCTTTATCCAAGATTGTTTAGAGAAGCTTTTGGCATAACCGATACTACTGGGATCACAAAGGATTTAGCCGCTAAAGCACTTGCTCAGTTCGAGCGTACACTAATCAGTAGTGGACAATCACGATATGATCAAGTGATCGATGGGATCGCTGTGTTCACAGATGAGGAGTTACTAGGCCATAACATCTTCTTTGATATAGAACCTGATGTGAGAAGACATGCAGAATGTGGTCATTGTCATAATGCACCCTTATTCACCACAAACGAATACTTCAACAACGGACTGGATAATCCTGATGTTGGGGACCTCACTGATATAGGCAGAGGAGAGGTGACAGGCACTCCTTTTGATAATGGTAAGTTTAGGGTGCCTACGCTTAGAAACATCTTCAAGAGTGCTCCCTATATGCATGATGGTCGATTTTCTTCATTTGAAGACGTGTTGAACCATTATGACACCCAAGTTCAGTTTTCACGAAATGTCGATCCCAATCTAAGAGTCTTGAACTTAAGCGAGACGGATAGAGGAGCATTAATAGCATTTATTAAGACTCTGGAGGATCCAGTTTTTACTTCAGATCCAAGATATCAATCCCCGTTTTAGGGTCGATTCACACTTTTTTCAACTTTTTTTCAAATAAATATCGCCGTAACATATAGGCGATTTTAAATATTTATAGAACATTATCTATTGTATATATAATCATAACTAATTGATAATCAGTGTTTATGATATGTAAGTATCGTTATTATAGAGTAACAATACCTATATTTTGTATTTGATATGGCTAATCTTATTATCGATACTTGTATCATGAAACAATGGCAGAAGAGGCTAACGAGTCTCAGCCATCATTTCGGATATGTTCATGGGATTATGATTTGTTAATAGATTGTTGCTCTCTTCGGATTCGCAGCTTTCTATTAACAAACATATAAGTTACTTACAATAGCTTCATTCCCTACCAAAGTTGAAAAGTTTTTGAGTTTATATTGAGACAGGCCAGAGGTGGCCTAAGATTTATGTTCATGGGATTATAATTTGCAAAGCTGGTCGTCTGATATCACGACCAGCTTTTCTATTTTATATACCCAGATAAGCAAGCCAAACCAAAGAGAACACACTCCTCCCGATAGTCGACCGACGACTTCCTGCTTTATTTTCTACTTATATTATTATTTACAGACTGCCGTGGTACCTTCTTAACAACCATTCTAGTATGAGCGGTACTACGAGTAGAAAGAACAACCATTTGCTGTCCATCAGAGGCTTAGTGATGACATTCTGGTATATAACTGGCTTGATGATGTCCGAGTTAAGTAGCTGCTCAGTTAAATCGGTTAACTGACTTGGATAACTTACAGATCCATTAGTCTTATCTGCCAGAGCATAAAGTAAACTGTGTTGAGCTTCAAGATCATATAATTCATATTGGATCTCTCTCACCACAAATTTGCCTTGAGCGGTATACTGCTCTCCGTTAAAGATCGTCTCGGCATTATAACTATAAGATCCAGGGCTCAGCTTGCCCAACTCCAAGAGATATAACTTGTCGTTCTTCGAGAAGGTATAGTCATAAGCATTGCCTTCGGCATCTTTTAATTGTATCACAGCTTCTGGATCATTGACCAATTCGTAGCTGTTGTTGTATAGCTCAGCAGTCAACGTGACATTGTCATTAGTGAGATAGACATTACTGTTGCTATTGACTCTAAACTTACGCTTATCCTCCTTGGTAGAAGTATAGATGATGGCTTTATCAATAAGCTCTGTGATGAGATCAAAGTTTTCGTTTTGAAGATAGTCAAAGAGCTTCCATCTCCATATGTCAGTACCTAAGAGATACGCTGTCTTGATCCCGTCTACGTCTGCAAATGACAACAAAGGAAAGTCAGTAGTGATATCCCCGATACGCTGATGAAGAAGTGTTTGTAAGCTTCCATTGGTCGTATATTCTCCGAAAGGAGAAGACAGAGGTGGATATCGCTTGATCTCAGCCTTTAGGGATTCTGACAAAGTGAAGTTCTCAAAGCTGCCATCCACTTCTCCTTGAGCATCATTAGAGCTACCCCTGCTTCCTCTTATGGTGACTAATGACTGCAACTCGTTGAATCTCGGTAAGTTGGTGCCTTCTCCAACTACAAACATTCTTGGTGTTGCTCTATTGTTGAGCGAAGTCATCAGGTTGTTTATGTTTCGAGATCCAGATGGGAGATTGTGCATGATTGCAAAGTCCATCTCTGCAATCTCAGAAGATGATGGATTGTCAAAGTAGAGTTTGACTTGGTAGTTTTTGTTTTGCTCCAGTATCTGCTTCAGTGCCGTGATATCCGGATGAGGTGCCGCTGCTATGATGCCTATGTCTTGGCGTGCATCGAGTACTTCGATGTATATATCTTTTCTATTGTTTGATCTATTGATCTCATTGGTCAATGAAGATATCCGATATCGATAGTGAGCGATACCTACTTCCTTAAAGGTCAGTTTGATTTCTTCCGTCGCAAAGAAGTCACTCCCTTGAGCCTTGATATTTCTAGTTTCAACAGTAGTATATCCACTGCCTGTCTCCTTCTCAACTGTAAGGAGGAGCGTTTGATTACCTGCGTTGATAGCCTTTATATCCACCTGAGTGATCATCTCATCATTGAGATAGGCCACTTCATTATGAAGTATGGTTTGCACTGACGCATCTTTTCTCTTGGTCGTATCGCCAAGAGCTATACTGTGGACTGGGATATTAGCAGGTAGAGTGGCGTAAAGCGGATTTTGCCCACCATTGTATATACCGTCAGTCGCTAAGATGACTGCACCAAGGTTTTCTCCTTCATATACATCAGAGATATACTGAAGCGAGCTCGTGATATTAGTAATGTCTTGATCATAAGACATCGTATCAGTCTGATGTATAGATATCTCATCACCAAAAGAATAGGTGGTAACTGCGTACTGCTCGCTCAGACCAGTTGCAAGCGCTGTTATGTCTTCCTGGAGACTACTGCTTCCTGATTGATCGATCCATGTACCTATCGAGCGACTATTGTCTATTACGATAGCTACAGAAGGTCTCTTGGTCTCTTCTATGATTTTCTTAAGTAGTGGTCCTAAAAGTAAACTCGCGATCGCCATGATCGGCAAGAACCTTAAGAAAAACAGTAACGGCTTTAGCCATTTCTTGTCTTTGTCAAGCTCCTTGGTGCGCCAATAAAGTAGTGATGCGAATGATATGGCACCCAGGATACAAAATACGACTAACCAAATAGGATACTGAAAACTAAGTTGCTCCACTAAATCTTTCTGTGATCAAAAATGAGATGCAAAGATGATAATATTATGAACGTGCGTTTGGAAGAATTCTATCTATTAAGTAAATAATAATTATTGCCATTTCTGTGACTATTTTTCTTTGGGATGCGTTAGTATAGGGTCAATAGAAAAGAAATAGATATGAATAGGTTGATCTGCATGCTAATATTCGTGATGATGGCGCAGATGGCATCGGCTTCTTACATCCTTATACCGATGGATGCGGAGCAACAAAAGAGTCATCTTAAGGCCTATGGCATGACCTATTGGATCCTTGAGAAGGGATTAGAAGCTTATTGGCTACTTAACTATCAAGGTGGGTCATTTGCCTTTGAGCATACAAGTGTAGCAGAAGCAGAGTGCAAAATCCGTAACATTAACTATAAGGTGATCAGCAATGGTGAGTTCGCTTCAATAAGAAACAAAATCGCTAATCCAGAGCAAAATCAGGATGTAGTCAAACTCGAAAAGGCACCTAAGATCGCCGTATATACACCAGAGTTCACTGCACGCGGAGATAGGGTTCAGCCATGGGATGACGCTGTTACTATGGTCCTGACCTATGCAGAGATACCATATGAGACGATATATGATAAGGATGTGCTAACAGACAGATTAGCAGAATATGACTGGCTTCACCTTCACCATGAAGACTTTACGGGACAGTATGGCAAGTTTTATAGATCATATCATACTGAGATGTGGTATAGAGAGAATCAACGATTGATGGAGGAGTTGGCTGTAAGTCTGGGTTTCGCTAAAGTGTCACAGTTGAAGTTGTCAGTGGTGCAAAAAATTAAAGAGTATGTAGAAGGAGGCGGATTTATGTTTGCGATGTGTAGTGCCACAGATTCATATGACATTGCACTCGCAGCAGCAGGACTTGACATCTGCGAGAAGATGTATGATGGGGATAGTGCAGATCCTAATGCTCAGTCAAAGCTCGACTTCTCACAAAGTTTTGCCTTTAAGGACTTTACATTAGTTAAGAACCCTATGGAGTATGAGTACTCATCTATCGATATGTCTCCACAAAAAAGAGCGGTCAAACCTGAGGTTGATTATTTTACACTATTTGACTTTTCTGCTAAGTGGGATGTCATCCCGACGATGCTTACGCAAAATCATACTCGAACAGTTAAGGGATTCATGGGCCAAACAACAGCATATGACAAGGATCATATCAAATCTGATGTATTGATCATGGGTGAGAATAAAAGTGTCAATGAAGCTAGATACATCCATGGAACATTTGGATACGGCACTTGGACATTTTTCGGGGGCCATGATCCAGAGGACTACAGACACTTTGTTGATGATCCAGAGACAGATCTAAACTTACATCCGACATCACCGGGATATCGGTTGATTCTAAATAATGTATTGTTTCCCGCGGCTAAGAAGAAAAAGCGCAAAACATAGAAGTTATAGGCCTCATACACTTTCGTAAATGCTCTCTTTCAGAATTATAATAGTTGTTTTTCTTTCTATGACGTCTCTGAGTCTAAGTGCTCAATGGGGACAATATGAAGCAACATGGGAGAACGAGCCCGGCATCATGTCTTTCAATCAAGATATCAAGAAGTTGGCACCGATTGATGAGCTTCCTTTTTTATTAGAGGTTGCACAGTCAGGCATAGAGTGCGATGATAACGGTCTGCTTATAGGAGACGACTTAAGGCTCTCTGAAGAGCGAGCACTAGATATAGACAGTATATTATCAACTGCTATGTATGTAGAAGATGTAGGCACACTACTTTATCAATGTGAAGTTAAAAACTACTACTATATCCAAGATTCGGTAGTTGCATATCAAATCCTTGAAGCACTATACGGTCTCTCACTTGATTATAAAATCTTAAGAGACAAAGACTGGAAAGTATATCTCGAGTTAATCTATCCGGATGACTTCTTACTACAGACCATGATTAACAAGCGTGCTTTTAATCAACTCCATGATGAAGGTTTTAGTTTTAAAGAGAAGGTATTGCTTGAGCACTTTGCATCCTTTTCAAGTGAAGAAGACCGGCACGAGTTTAGAAGATTTTTGATTCAGAATAACTATAAGATTCTTGATAATACGCTTGACTCAAAAGCTGCGCTTCCATATGTGATATCTTTTTCCAGAAAGGACATGTTGCATTTAGAACGGTTGAGCAATATAACATTAAGGCTTCATCAGAAGGCTTTGTCTATTGAGGGTTCTTATGATGGCTGGGGAGTTGAGTTGTGAGTGGATCACTTAGCAAGTATAGGTATACATACACCCAACCTAATATAGATCTACAACGTAGTATCCCAAACAAGCCAAAAATTTATGTCAGCATTGTTTAGGATATTGATACCACTTTTGCTGTTTGCCATATCATACTCTTCATGTACTGATATAGAAGACAATATTAATACCGACTCCATTATCGGAGAATGGCAGCACACACAGCGTGTTTTCAGTGCAGGTGGCGATTTGATTGTAGAAGATGTGATCGGGGGAGAAGTATATCGGATCGACGGCGATGGCACTTTTACTTATATTTTTGAAGAGGAGTTTACTGGTACTTGGGAGGTAACAACAGATGATGTGCTTAGCTTTAGCTTTGAGGTTGTTGTCGAGGGTCACATCTCAGACTTTACTTTTGAGGTCGATGGAGATGATCTCATTTTAAAACCAGCTTTTGTTTTTTGCACAGAAGAGTGCTTTAATAAGTACGAGAGGCGATAAAAAAAGCTCAACCTCTGTAGAGATTGAGCTTACACAAAATTCAATAACAAAAATAGTATGTCCTGTTCCTATGGTTTGATGACACTTTTTGCAAAGTCACCTGCTTTCACATAGGAGATATTCTCTGGTACAACATATTTTTTAAATGCCGCATTGATTTGTGCGGTTGTTAATTTTGAAACCTTCTCTTCAAGTTCAGCATTCCACATCATAGTTCTATCATAAGAAAGATAACTATTTAACGTGTTGGTTAGATATCCATCTTGAGATCTTGATACTTGCTGGTTTTGAACCCAACCCTTTTTTGCATCTTCTACTTCAGTATCAGTAAATCCTTCTGTTCGAGCTTTTTCTAATTCTTCAGCAAAAGCTTTTTCCAACGCGTCCTTATTTTCAGGAGCGTAGATGGCATAGGCACCCCATGTTGTTTTTTCAACATATGGGTTAGCATTCATGTAAGAGCCCACTCCATAACTAAGTCCTTCTTCTTGTCGGATTCTATTTGCTAAACGTGAACTAAGCCCGCCGCCACCAAATATGTAATTAGCCATCATAAGGGCAGGATAGTCAGGATCATTGTCTTGCATTGCAAAAGTTGAACCTGCAAAGAAACCAGCATTAGCCTTATCAGGAGTTTCTAAGTTTTTATTTTGAGCTTCGATTTTGTAAAGTATGGCATCCATTCTTTTATAAGGCGTCTTGCTCTTCCAAGTGCCAAACTCTTCTTCAAGTACACTTTGGATCTCCTCTTGGTCAAAGTCTCCAACTACTGTGGCAGTAGCATTAGTAGCTCCATAAAACTTATTGTAGAATGATTTTAAGTCGTCTATTGTTATAGATTTAATCATCTCTACATCATCTTCAAATGTACCATTGTATCTGATGTCGGACTTAGGATATGGATTAGTGATACGGCCTATCTCTTGTTGAGCAACGGCCATCGGTTGTGACTTTTGCTCTTCTATTTGTGCCAATCTTTCGTCTACTAGTTTTTGATATTCGCCTTCAGAAAAACTTGGGTCCTTTAAAACCTTTCCTACGAGCTTGATTACATCTGAGAGATATTCACGCTCTGTTTCTATATTAACTGTTACGTTTCCATAGCTTCCAGAAAAACGCACATTAGCTTTCATATTATCAAAGGCATCTTTAATCTCTTGACGTGTATGCGTACTGGTTCCCTTGTCTAACATGTTACCAGTCATAGTTGGTATCCAAGCATTATTGCCAAGACTATTCTTCGTGCCATTTTTGAAAGAAAGAACTGCTTGTACCGCATCACCACGCGTTTCTTTTGGCATAAATGCGTAGTTGATTTTATTTGGCTCGACCACTCTTGTGAGTCTTCCTTCTATATTTTCAGGCGTTGGGTCAAATGCTTCACCTTGACTGATGGCTTCACCACCTTTATAATTACCAACGACGTCCATGATGTCTGGCGCTTCTGGGATCTCTACTCTTTCTGGCTCAGCCTCTGGGATAAACTTTCCTACTGTACGATTAGAAGGCTTGAAGTATTTTTCAGCTACACGGATGACATCCTCTAAGGTTGCTTCTTTGACTCTGTCTCTATCTAAGAATGCTAATCTCCAATCACCAGAAGCGATGTAATTACTTGCAAATACGCCTATCTGTTGGCTATTGTTAAACGCTAATTCAAATTGTTTTAAAAGAGTAGTTTTTGCTCTTTCCACTTCTTCGGATGAAGGAGGATTTTCTTTCAAATTGTCAAGGACAGAAGTGAGTGTGCTCTGCGCATCTTCTATGTCACTTTCTTTTAAGATGTCAGCTCCAAAGTAGATGAACCCGGGCTCTTTAAGTCCAGCTGCCCAACCCCAGACATTAGTAGTTTTCTTTTCTTCTACTAAGGCTTTATATAGACGACCGCCTGGTTCAGAAGTTAAGACTTCAGTAAGTATAGATAATGGCGCATAGTCAGGATGAGCCATCGCACAGATATGGTACATAGCCGCAAGTGCCTGTACGTCTCCAACACGTCTCAATGATACTTCGCGCTCGCCATCTTGTGTTGGTTCTCTAGTGTAGGTTGTATTGAGGACTCTTTCTGGTTTTGGGATGGCTCCAAATGTTCTTTCTATAATTCCTTTCGTTTTCTCTTCATCAAATTTTCCGACGACAAGCAAAACTGCATTGTCAGGTTGATAGTATTCTTTATAAAAGGCTTGGAGTTTATCGATTGGTACATTTTCAAGATCTGCTCTTGCCCCGATTGTAGTCTGTCCATAGTTATGCCATTGGTAAGAGGCAGACATCACTCGTTTCATAAGAACACTTGTGGGGCTGTTTTCTCCCATTTCAAATTCATTACGGACCACTGTCATCTCACTTTCGAGGTCTTCAGCAGAGATGAAGGAGTTGACCATCCGGTCTGCTTCCATCTCAAGAGCCCACTCTATATTTTCTTCAGTTGCGGCAAGAGTCTCAAAGTAGTTGGTTCTGTCAAACCATGTCGTGCCATTGAAGAAAGCCCCATGATCTTTTAGCTCTTTTGCAATGTCTTCGTGATCAGGTGTGCCTTTGAAGACCAGGTGTTCTAACAAGTGCGCCATACCGGTTTCGCCATAGTCCTCATGTCTACTACCAACGAGATAGGTGACATTGACTGTTACTTGTGGTTTAGAAGGGTCTGGGAAGAGTAAGACTTTCATCCCATTGTCCATTTTGTACTCTGAGATACCTTCTACAGTTGTGACCAAGGTCATCTCACTTTCTTGTGCATACGTGGCTGAACTGAGCAAAGTCAGACAGACGAGCACAAGTGCTTTTGTAAATTTTGTCATGCTTTTTTGTTTGAAGTAGATTAATTATAACCCTACAAGTTTAGATGTTCTCTCAATGAAAAGTACGCACACTGGTATAGATAATCTCCACGTTAGTCGAACATTAAGATTTCTTTAATGCCTTACTCTGAACTGCTCTGTAGAGGACATTTTTTATTCATCAGTTTGTAGAATCTAAATAAGAGAAAACCTTTTGCGGCCTATTATGGTTAATGGCATATAGAATTTATTGGATTATGGGATTTTTAGACAGATTAAGAGCAAGCCAGAGTGCAGGTATGAGTGATTGGAAGATGTTAGATAGCATCAAGCAATTAGACGAGATCGACGCTTTGTCAAAAGAAAAAACTGTTGTGATATTTAAGCACAGCACAACTTGTGGCATTAGCGCAGGTGCTAAGAACCGGTTAGAGTCAGACTGGCCTAAACTAGAAGGGGATATCGCTTTTTACTATCTCGATCTCTTGTCCTATCGCCCTATATCCAACGAGATAGCCTCTCGATATGGGGTGCGACATGAATCACCTCAGATTATTGTTATCAACAATGGCAATGCCGTACACGATTCTTCTCACCATAGAATAAGTGTGGGAGATCTGAATAGTGCAATCGCTTAATCACGTAAGCCCATGGGATAAAAATATTTTGCGTAAGCGAAATAATCTCCCGCAATATGTAAAAGACATAGTATGATATGCTGTATCGCAGTTGATACGGTGGCATTACCATATAAAAATTTGATGTTCTTCGGTATATGACTTCATATCAATTCAGTAGAAGATTATTCCGCAACAATTAACGCTCAACCACATTGTTTTGTCGGTTAATATATTGAGATTTGAGGCTCTTATTTGTGGTCAAAAATATGTGCTGTTATGAGTAAAGAATCGTTGAATGAAGATGCACTTCATTATCACGCCAAAGGTCGCCCTGGAAAGATAGAAGTAGTACCAACTAAAGAAACTGCTAATCAAAGGGATCTTTCATTGGCCTATTCTCCAGGTGTGGCTATCCCATGTCTTGAGATCGCTAAGAATAAAGAGGATGTCTACAAATACACTGCTAAAGGCAATCTCGTAGCTGTCATAAGTAATGGCACAGCTGTACTTGGATTAGGAGATATTGGCCCAGAGGCTGGTAAGCCTGTGATGGAAGGGAAAGGATTGCTCTTTAAGATTTATGCAGATATAGATGTGTTTGACATAGAACTCAATACCAAGGATGTAGACGAGTTTGTGAGAACTGTTAAGATCATGGAGCCTACCTTTGGTGGTGTAAACCTCGAAGACATCTCTGCTCCAGAATGCTTTGAGATCGAAGAACGACTCCGAGAAGAGTTGGACATACCGGTGATGCATGATGATCAGCATGGTACAGCCATCATCAGTGCAGCAGCTTTGCTTAACGCACTTGAACTCGTCAACAAAAAAATAGATGAAGTAAAGATCGTAGTGAGTGGGGCAGGGGCGTCAGCGATCTCCTGTAATAAGTTATATGCTTCTTTGGGTGCGCTCAAGTCCAATATATTCATGTTTGACAGTAAAGGGTTGATCCATCCAGATCGCACTAATCTGAATGGAAAGAAACCTGAGTTTGTAAATGATAACCTACCTATGGGGACTTCCCTTGTCGATGCTCTTAAAGGTGCTGATGTATTTATAGGGTTATCAAAAGGAGGTATCCTTAGTGGTGCTGATATAATGACCATGGCCAAGGATCCAATCGTCTTTGCAATGGCTAATCCAACACCAGAGATCAGCTATGAAGAAGCGACTGAAGCAAGAGAAGATGTGATCATGGCCACGGGTAGATCTGACTATCCTAACCAAGTGAATAATGTGCTGGGCTTCCCTTATATATTTAGAGGTGCGCTGGATGTGAGAAGTAGCTTTATCAATGAAGAGATGAAGATTGCTGCTGTTAGAGCTTTAGCAGATCTTGCTAAAAAACCAGTCCCGGACATGGTGAATATGGCTTACGGAGATGCGAACCTCAAGTTTGGAAGAGATTATATTATACCTAAGCCCGTAGATCCCCGCTTAATCACTGAAGTAGCACCAGCAGTAGCTCGTGCTGCCATGGACAGTGGTGTGGCTAAACATCCGATAACTGACTGGGATGCTTATGAGTACGAATTATCAAGCAGGCTCGGACTGGATAATAACCTCACGAAGGTTATCGAGACAAAGGCAAAGCAAGAACCAAAAAGAGTAGTCTTCGCTGATGCGGAGAACGCTTCCGTACTCAAAGCAGCGCAAGTCGTTGTTGAAGAAAAAATAGCGCATCCTATACTTTTAGGAAACATAGAACGTATCAACGCTCTCATCGAAGAATACACCATCGAACTGCCAAATGTCAAAATCATAGATCCTTCTATGCCTGCTGATGAAGCCGAAGAAAAGAAGGTGAAGGCTTATGGAGAAGTATTCTTCAAAAAGAGACAACGCAAAGGGCAAACACTTCAAGAAGGATATGCGATGCTTCGTAAGCGTAATTATTATGGCGCTATGATGGTCGATCAAGGGGAAGCAGATGCGATGATTGGTGGTTTGTCACGTAAGTACCCTGATACTGTTAGGCCAGCTCTTCAGATCATCGGCCCTAAAGAAGGCGTCAAGAAGGTGGCAACGATGCACATATTAATGACTCAAAACGGTCCATTGTTTTTAGCAGATACGACTATCAATCATCACTTAGATGCAACTGATATAGCGGATATCTCAGAATTAGTGGCCAATGCAGTTAAGCACTTCAATATCGAACCTAAGATCGCTTTGGTTACATATTCTAATTTTGGCAGTGTGGCGGATGGGGAGTCGGCTGTCTTGATGCGCAAGGCGACAGCTATACTTCATGAGCGTCATCCTGATTGGATCGTAGACGGAGAGATGCAGGCGCATATGCCATTTGATAGTGATCTTTTAGAAGAGATGCACCCATTCTCAAAGCTTGCTGGTCATACAGCTAATATCCTTATCTTCCCTAACCTATCTTCTGCTAACATAGCCTACAACTTGTTGCATGAGGTATCTGAAATAGATATGATAGGTCCGGTAATGTTAGGATTGAAAAAACCAGTACACGTATTGCAGTTAGGTGCTACGGTTAGAGAGATCGTTGATATGGTAGCTCTTGCTGTGGTGGATGCGCAGGGGTAGTAGGGATCAGAGATTGTAAATCTTTGATATTGTTGCAAATCTAACGATCAAATATCTCAAGTCTTTGGTAGCGCGATGGCCTAGAGTATGACCAACACTATTTTAATTCTAATACAAGTTGCAATTGAAAGTGCGGGCGGAGTGCACATACAATTGCAGGGTCGCTCTTATTATAGTATTAATTAGAATGAACCCTCTTATCTTGAATCGATGACTTTTGTTTGAGGTCATATATCGAGTTTCTCTCTTGGTTAGTCGATGACGTTTCATTGATGATTGATTATAGATTAATTTCTATAACAAACCATCAGTCATGGGACTCTTAAGAACACTTGTTTGCATATTCTTACCACCTCTTGCCGTAGTCGATAGAGGATGTGGTTCTTTTATTCTAATCTTTATACTGACACTTTGTGGATGGGTGCCTGGTGTGCTGGGTGCATTGATTATCAATAATGGGATTCATACAAGAGGGTATGAGTGATAGATTTAAAATATCAAATCATCTTGGCCAGCAGTTGTCTTATCGTTCCGGAGCTTTTCTAAAGTATAATAGAAGAGATGAATTGCAAGTTGCTTCAGGTGATCGCTACAGAACTTTGGATTATAATACAAGATGGGAATAGGTCATTGCGATTGATGGCCTTGTCCGTAGCATTTGTGTTGGGCCTTTTATTTGCATTCTTAGTTCATGATCTTCTTTTTAAAGAAAAGACGTTTAGAATTCCCCTGTATGATCAGAACTATACTCTTTATAGAGATGAAACAATTGGGATTGCACTTGCTTGCGGATTGATAGAGTTGGATAGAGGGAACTTCGGAGAAGCACAAAGAGAGTTTCAGTATTATATCTCATACGGCGAACCCGATGTACAAGCTGCACTAGGCATGGCAACAACATTAGTTAGTCGTTGTGAGAAGGACGCAGGATATTGCCCCCGCGCTAAGGAGTATATTGTCTATGCAGAAGGAGTAAACAAGCAGGTAAGTCGAAGCTTATACGAAGGAAGCATTGAAAAGCTAAAAGAAAGAATGGATGCGCTTCCCTATTGAAATTAGAAACCCAGTATACTTTCAAAAGCACTAACAGATATCAACTCATCATAACGTTCTTTAAATGAACGTTGATATACCAACAAGTGATATTGATTACGGGTAGCATAGTGGCTCCCTTCAAAGTGCTCGCAGTCTATGGTTCCATCATCATATTGGATCATATACTGATAGTCGTAGTAGCCTTGCTTTAGCAATCCATTGCCGTGATAGACCTTTTTCTTTTTATCATACTGTAATCTAAACTCATCACTTGGTTTCCAATCTGTAAATGCACCCACCACATATACATCGCCGTCTAAGATTTGATCGGGAGCGTAAATTGTAAAATATGTGTTACCATATTCTCCTCTTATATGTGGATTATTATACTCAAGAGATTGGATCAAGAAGTCGCCATTGATGTCCTCATAATTTTGAAAAAGAACATTGCCTCTTTTCTCATCTAACTGAAGGATGTAGTTAAGCTCATCCTCGTAGATATCTATACTATGTACTCCAAATCCTCTTGTTCTAAAAGTCCTAAGATCAACTCCTCTAAATTCATTATATCCTGTAAATGTTAATCTCGATGTTCTGTCAAAAGTGATTAGGTTTCCAGTGTATACTTTAGGTTGAACATTAGTATAAGCATTATCCCAACGTCCGTTTTGAAGTACTGTTATGTACAACTCTGATTGTGGGTTGCCGATGGGATAGTTTTTGTTATCTATCCACATTTCAATTTCTTGATCGTAGAGCATTCTATTAAGGCGAGTAGATCTAACTATTCTGCTTCCGATGGATACTTTGCGATCGGGCACCATAAACCTTCTCGTAATTGCGATCTCATCCGACTCATCATCTGTTATGATAAGTACATAGTTGCCCGATAAGCGCCACCCCATATCATCATTGGGGATCTGTAAGCTATAGTTAGTATAGTCTACTATGGTGCCACTTGAGTATTCGTAATCGCGTATTTCTTCGTCATTAAATCCCGTGAGGTAATCCATCTCTGATACGTTAGGTGATGGATTCCAATCTTTATCGCAGTGGATTATTTTGTAAGTATAGTCTCTATCACCTCCAAGGATATCGTCAAATGTTAATTGTAACGTACCTGAGGAGTTGAGATCGATGATCGGTTCTGATGTAGGAAGATCAGTGATATGAAACTTTACTGACTTGATATGATCTAAGTAGATGTGATTATCATAGATCAACTCTTGCCCATTGAGTCCAAGAGCCCAGCTTAGTAATAAGAGTATATAACGGTATCTCATCATGCTAATATCGAAGATTGTCTCTTTATAGACGAAGTAATCGGTCTTCTAATTGTTAATGTATCATTAAGTTATGCACTTAGTTATCATACTTGACATCATGAGGTAAGCTGGTCCAAGAATTGTCTTTTATCCTGAATCTCCATGGCCAATGGGCGCATTCTGCGGCATATGCTATACCAACTCTTGGACTTGCTATTATCTCTTTATGGGGGATATGTTGCTTTGGTAGTGATATGGATATGGGACTTCTTATCGACAATAGGTCTATAGCGTTATGAGACTTATTTATACCCAAGGCTTTTGATAGCTTACCTGGTCCATTGGTTAAGTTGTAGCCTTTGGACTTTATGGCTCTTCTGACCCACATCTGATCTTTTCCCTGACTGGGCTCTATGGCTCTTATGAGTACTGCATGCGCGACATCTTTCGGTCCTGTTACGATATTGAATAGGTGATGTATGCCGTAGCAGAGGTATACATAAGAAGTCCCCGCTTCTGCAAATAATGTCTCTGTCCGCTTCGTCCTTTTGTTACCATATGCATGCGACCCTTTGTCATCAGGCGCTTTGTATGCTTCTGTCTCAGTGATGATCCCAGAAGTTGTGATCCCATCTAAATGAGTGGTTATGGTAGCCCCAAGCAGTATTTGCGCAAGCGATACTACATCCTCACTTAACAGAACCTTCCGTAAGGACATCTTATGACCTTCTCGAATAATTAGGAGACTCCTTAGTGATCGTGATGTTGTGTGGGTGACTTTCTAAGACACCTGAACTTGTGATCTTCACCATGTTGGATCCTTGGAGTGATGCTATGTCGCCTGCCCCGCAATAACCCATACTCGCTCTAAGTCCTCCTGTGTATTGCACCATGACTTCGGATACAGTGCCTTTATAAGGTACACGGCCTTCGATGCCTTCGGGTACTAACTTCTTGACATCATCCTCTGCATCTTGAAAATAGCGATCTTTTGATCCTTTTTGCATAGCTCCAAGAGAGCCCATACCCCTATAAACTTTAAACTTTCTTCCTTCGTATATAACTGTCTCACCAGGTGCTTCTTCTGTCCCTGCAAATAACGAACCAGCCATAATTGTGCTTGCACCTGCGGCGATCGCTTTGGAGATATCACCTGTATATCGGATACCCCCATCACCTATGATTGGTACACCTGCGTCAAGTGCTACACTGGCCGCATTCATGATAGCAGTGAGTTGGGGGACGCCAACACCAGCTACGATTCTTGTCGTACAGATACTACCTGGACCTACACCGACCTTCAGCCCATCTGCACCATGATCTATGAGTGCTTGTGCTGCTCCAGCAGTTGCTATATTGCCACCTATGACTTGGAGATCTGAGTATTTACTTTTTATCTTTTTGACCATGTCAAGGACTCCTTGAGAATGACCATGAGCAGTATCTACGATAACCACATCTACTCCAACTTCTGTAAGGGCATCTATCCTATCAAATGTATCTGAACTTACACCTAACGCTGCGCCTACTAATAACCTTCCTCTGCTGTCTTTACTTGCATTAGGATAACTCTCGACCTTGAGTATGTCTTTGTAAGTGATCAACCCCATCAAGACATTGTTGTCATCGACAACTGGGAGTTTTTCTATTTTATATCGTTGTAGGATCTCTTGAGCTTGTTCTAATGTCGTGCCTTCTGGAGCGGTGATCAGGTTTTTTTTGGTCATGACATCTTTAACCAGTCTACCGAGTTGCTCTTCGAAGCGCAAGTCTCGATTGGTCAATATACCAACCAGTTTCTTTTGCTTGTCTATCACAGGGATACCTCCTATGCTATAGGTCTTCATCATATTAAGGGCATCAGATAAAGTAGCTTCTGGAGTAAGTGTCACCGGGTCGATGATCATCCCACTTTCTGATCTTTTGACCAAGCGCACTTGTTCAGCTTGTGCTTCTACAGACATGTTTTTATGTATGATACCGATACCTCCTTCTCGGGCCATCGCTATAGCAAGAGCATATTCTGTGACTGTATCCATAGCCGCTGATATGATCGGCACATTGATAGATATGTTACGAGTCAGCTGAGACTTTATAGATACTTCCCTTGGTAATACTTGAGAGTAAGCTGGCACTAAGAGGACATCATCAAATGTCAGTGCCTCAGATATTTGTGGGAGACGATTGCTTGCTTTTTCCATGCACAAAACTACGTATAAGAAAATAAATTGTCTTACTATCGAACTTAGATTTTATGGAAATAGAGTTATACAGTGATGATTATTTTATGCAGCAAGCTTACAAAGAGGCTTTGCTTGCTGAGTCAACCGACGAGATACCTGTAGGCGCTGTTATAGTAGCTAAAGATCGGATCATAGCACGTGGTCATAATCAGGTAGAGGCGCTACAGGATGCGACAGCTCATGCAGAGATTATCGCTATTACTTCGGCGATGTCTTACTTAGGCACTAAGTACCTAAAAGGATGTACACTTTATGTCACGCTTGAACCTTGTGTTATGTGTGCTGGAGCGCTTGCTTGGGCTCAACTTGATCGCATAGTATATGGTGCAGAGGACAGCAAAGCGGGATTTATGAGATATGGAAAAGAGCTGCTTCATCCAAAGTCAAAATTAGAGTTTGGAATCATGGCCTCACAATGCGGGCAACTCATGACGGATTTTTTTAAAAAGAAAAGAAAATAGTGTCTTACGCGTCCAGTCCGTACTTGTCCCAGTCTTCTTTGTAGTCGATGTCTGATAACTTGTCCAAAGTAGAATAGGATAGACCTTTGTTGGTAATCCGTCTTACCGTTTCATCAAATACACTTTCTACACTCCAAGTCATGTCTTCAAAGAGTTCCTCATGTACTTTTTTTACACCAAGTAGATAATAACCGCCATCATATGTCGGACCGATTACGACATCGTGTTGGTCTAAGGCTTCATATGCTGATTCTATCAAGGAGCTGTTCAGTTGAGCACAATCGCTACCTATGATGATGGCCTTATTACTGGTATTGAGTGCAGTGCTCATAGCATGTTGCATTTTAACACCTAGGTCTCCATCGGCCTGTAGCGCTTTTTGAAAGTAGTCCGTTGACCACTCATCTTCGATTATCTCATCACTGTAGAAAAGATGACGTGTCGCATCAACTTGTTCAGCTACTTCTCTCGTATGAGTCAACAGGCGGATGTATATAGACAAAGCCTCTTGGTCTCCTACGGCTTTGGCAAGACGGGTTTTGACTTTTCCGAGTTTTGGACTTCTGACAAATATGATAAGAGACTGACTAAGACTCTTCTTTGACTTTGTCATCACTCTCTTTTTTCCTCAACTCCGTACCGTTGTCAAGCTCCTTAGAAAGAGCAGAATAAGGGCCGCTGATGATCTCCACTCCTTTATCTAATCCTTCTGTGATGTGTATGTATTCGTCATCTTGGATACCTGTTGTCACTGGTATCATACGTGCAGTGTCGGCTTCATATACGAACACTACTTCTTCATACTCTTCGTCCTTAGCATCTTTATCAAGTACTCTCACTGCTACCGATTGGATTGGGATGACGAGGATGTCATCCTTAGTCTCAGTGATGATATCAACTGATGCTGACATGCCAGGCCTAAAAGCGTATCCTTTGCTATCTACTCCTATGTCTGCATAAGATGTTGGGTCGATTCTGATCTTTACGATGAAGTTGGTTACTTGATCAGTATTGAGTGAAGCCGTGGCACTTGTTGTGCCAGCTACATTAGAAGCACTATTAGCGATCTCAGTGACATATCCAGTAAAAGTTCTGTCTAAGTATGCGTCTACCTCTATCTCAGCGAGATCATTTTCAGTTACTTTTAAGATATCGTTTTCACTTACTTCCACTTGCACTTCCATTGTACTGAGGTTGGATATTCTCATGATCTCTGTACCTGCCATCTGCGCTGTACCCACTACTCTCTCTCCTTTCTCTACAGAGAGACTCGTTATGATCCCGCTATTTGGTGCTTTTATAGCTGTCCTGCCAAGATTAGTGCGTAGTTCTTTAAGTACTGCTTCGGAGCTCTTAACAGAAAAAGATGACCCCAGTGCACTCTCCTCGGCGGATCTGATGCTGGCTTCGGCAGATCTCATTCTTGCTTTGACAGATTCTACTTCTGCTAGTGTCTGATCAAACTCAGCTTGCGATATAACCTCTTGTTTGAAGAGTTCTTGATTGCGTTTGTGGTTACGCTCTGCTTGGATAAGAGAGGTAGTTAACTCCTCTCTTTGCGCCTTGCTCGTCTCGATCTGCGCTCTTGACATCGCCTGTTGGGCTTTAGCATTATTAAGATCTGCCTCCCCTCTTTCTACAGAAGATATATATGCTTCTGGATCTATCTTAAGCAGAAGTTGACCTGCCACTACTGAGTCTCCTTCTTCTACGTATAGATCGACAATCTCTCCAGATACATCTGAGCTGATCACTACTTCTATCTCCGGATATATACGACCTGACGCCGATACACTTTCTCTTAAAGATTTTGTATCAGATGTCGCCACTTCTACTTCTATTCCTTTGGGAGCTGATGCATTTTTAAAGTACATCGCGGCGAATATCGCTGCTAGAACAAGTAATAATCCCAAGATTAACCACTTCCTATTTTTGCCTTTTTTCTTTTTTGCCATGTGTGAGCGCCTTACTTAGTTGTGAGTCTAATTTAATGATACTGGGTAACCTTGGTAGAAGTCTAAGACTTTCACCTTGAGCATATAATCGTACTTAGCGATGATCTGATCTGTTCTTGCTGTATTAAGTTGGTCTTGTATACTTATATAATCAAATGAGTTAATAGCTCCCAGTTCATATCTTTTTTGTGCATTGTCAAATGCTATCTGTCTTGCTTGAAGTACTTTATCAGCCGCCTCTAAGTTACGCTTTGACGCCTTAGCATCGGTCAAGAATTGGCCTAGAATGTTTCTCAGGTCAATTATATAACGCTCCTTGTTGATCTTTAGGTTTTCAAGGTTGAGTATGGCACGCTGCTTGTTTCCCTTTGCCTGATAATTATTGAAGATAGGCACACTCGCTTGTACACCAAAACCATATGATAAGAGTTGATCGAGTTGCGTAAAGTATGGAGTTCTTTCTTGGCCTATTACAAAGGTTTGATTAACACCTAATGTAGCAGGGTCTCCATTGATAAGGACATTTGATTCTACTACCTCCTGATCAAATCCTGTTGGTCGGTTAAACCTATTAGAGTAAGCGCTTCCTATATTGAATCCAGCACCGATATTTGGATAAAAAGCTGACTTAGCGATGTCGATGCCCACCTCACCACTCTGGATACGTAGATCAAGCGCTCTAAGCTCAGGTCGAGAGTCAGCCACTCTGTCATATATATCTTCTATACCGACATTATCAAGATCAGTATAAGTGGTCTGTTCTGTTGGAGGAGTAGCCAATATAATGTTAGTACTAGGATCTATATTCATCACTCCTTTTAAGTTGAGCAGGGCCAGATCTATTCTATTTTGAGCTATGGTTACTTGTTGTTCGTTAGTCGCTTGTTGTGCTTCGAGATCATATATTTCAAACTGTGCTCTGCTTCCTGCCGCTACTAGTTTTCTCATCTGCACGATCTGGTCATTGATGCTCTTGAGTTGTATCTCCACATTGCTATAGTTATCTCTAGCGAAGAGTGCTTCGAAGTAAGCATTGACAACATTTAGTGTGACTGTAGCGATCATTGAGCCTCTATCTTCAGTTAAGGCTTCTGCGTCTATCTTGTTTTGCTTGATGTTATTTTTTAATCTACCTCCATTCCATATGGTGACTCCACCATTCAAGCCATAAGAGTTGTTGATCGTATTCTGAGTGGTAAATTCGTTAGTGGCCGCATCGATAGATCTACCAAAACTTGATTGCAAGCTTGCGGATCCATTGAGCGAAGGAAGTCTTTGCTGCTCGTTTAACTTAGTGATTATATCCGCATCTTCTAATGAAAGGTTCGCTTGCTTGATATCTACGCTGTTCTTTATAGCATAGTTGATGCACTTCTCAAGATCCCAAGTGTCTTGGGATTGAGCACTGACTGAAAGAAGTATCGTGATAACAATGAAGTATAGTTTTCTCATCATAATTTAAATATGCGTCTAAGGTAATGGCCTCCCCAGAGAGTAATCAATTATTTCTATGAAAAGAGTATATCCGTAGATGAAATAGTATTCTGACTTACTCAATGGTGATTGAGAATTTTCAGAATAACGATCTCGATGGTGATGATTGAGAGAGCAGGAGATATATTAGCGTTTAGATTGTTAAATATTTATGTCACTCAAATCTTGGATACAAGCTGCTCGGTTAAGGACACTACCTCTTGCTTTATCGACTATGATACTCGGGCATAGTTTGGCATATGCATCAGGAGCTTTTCAGTGGTCGATTGCTATTCTTTCTATTTTAACAGCGGTATGTCTGCAGGTGCTATCCAACTTTGCCAACGACTATGGAGATAGTGTACATGGTGCAGATCACCAAGATAGAGAGGGCCCTCAGCGCACTGTTCAGTCGGGTGCCATATCGCTTTCGCAAATGAAGGCTGCTGTCAATTCATTCGCATTATTATCACTGATCATTGGATTAACGCTTGTTTTTGTGTCCTTTGACGATTGGCTTTTAAGAGGCGGATTTGCATTGTTAGGCATCTTGGCTATATGGGCAGCGATTAATTATACGGCCGGCTCTAATCCATATGGTTATAGTGGTAAAGGTGATATCGCTGTGTTTATATTCTTTGGACTCGTGACGGTGATCGGAAGTTATTTTTTACAGACAGGTAGCTGGTCCTGTAACTTGTTACTACCTGCCATAGCTTGTGGTGCGCTAAGTGCAGGAGTGCTCAATGTCAATAATATAAGAGACATCGACTCTGATAAGATAGCAGGTAAGAGGTCCATACCCGTAAAAATCGGACGAAGCGCAGCAGTAGGATATCATGGCTTCTTACTATGTATTGCTTTAGTTGCTTTCGTCAGTTATGGGGTGCTACATTCATTTGGCGTAAGCTTCAAATGGTTGTTTCTTATCCTTTCTCCTTTATTACTGATTAACTTCTTAGCAGTTAAAAACAAAAAAGAAGCCGCTCAACTTGACCCGTATTTAAAGCAGCTTGCATTAACAACGGCTGCGATGATTGTTCTCTTTTCTATAGGACTTGTCGTTCTCTAAGTTGGAATATTAGTACAAGTCTGCTATCTATGTAACAGCCAGTTATGATTAGGGTACTTCTCACATTTTTAATATTCGTATGGGTTGCGGCGTCAGCCTTTGGGCAAGAATGCCCAGGTGGGCTAGGTGAAAACCTTTTTACCGCTGGAGATTTTGGTTCGGGCCAATCCAACAATATATCTATTGATCCTATGCTTGCGCCGGGGTATCGATATGTACGTGATGGCTCGCCAAGCGATGGCGAGTATATCATCACCAATGATATGGGGAGATGGAGTTTTTTATTTGGTACTTGGTTGCCACTAAAAGACAATAGCAGTGATCCTAATGGTTATATGATGGTTGTCAATGCCTCTTTTGAGCCAGGTTTATTCTATGAAGAAGAAATAGACGGACTATGC
Organism: uncultured Saprospiraceae bacterium; assembly: GCA_937942435.1. Lineage (GTDB taxonomy): Bacteria > Bacteroidota > Bacteroidia > Chitinophagales > Saprospiraceae > JAJRXG01. Next base: position 41,608 of record CALDEM010000004.1, on the reverse strand, counting down.
GATAATACTTCTTATGAGTTTTCTGCTGATATAATCAATGTAGTCAAACGAGAGATCACAGGCCACTCAGATCCTAATGTTGATTTTCTGATTAATGATGAAGTGGTTTTGGGTACAGGCAATATCAGACAAAATGAATCCTGGAATACTTACTCTTTTAGTTTTAATACTGCGCCAGGACAGACCAGCGTAAAGTTGTCTCTACGAAATAATGCACCTGGAGGTACTGGCAATGACCTCGCTCTCGACAATATATCTTTTAGAGCATGTGGGCCACTGAGTGAAGTTGGCCTTGTTGATGGAGATAAGATCGTCTGTCAAGAGGATCTACCATTGAGGCTTGTTGCATTGATAGAAGGAGTCGAAGATGTCGATCGACGATACCAATGGGAAGTAAGTACTGACAACTCTAATTGGGATGTGATACCTGGTCAAGAGAGTAGTCAGCTCCTATACGATGATTTAGGTTTAAATGAGAGATCCATATTTAGATATTCTACCGCTGCTTCTATAGCTAGTTTTGCAAATGAGAAGTGTCGATTTTTTTCAGATACCGTTTCAGTTTTTGCGCCTCAGAGAGAGTTCATGAGATTTGATACGATCTGCGGAGGTACCTCACTTGAGCTAAACGGTGCTTTATTGATAGAGCCTGGCGTCTATATGGAAGCTCTAACATCACAGTTTGGATGTGATAGCATCGTCACTATTCAATTAGACACAGTCAGAAGAGAAACGTTGACCGCTGAAGTGGATGGCATCGATCCTAATTGTAATGGCCAGCCGATAGGTATCATATCTGCCTCTTTAGTGAGTGGTGGCTTTCCTCCTTACAATCTCAATATTGAAGGTGTGGACTATGCTGGTCTCGTAGCTAATGATCTTCTTGCTGACACTTATGATGTCTTGGTAGAAGACAGGTTCAATTGTTTTGCTGAAGCAACTGTCACACTGATCGATCCACCTCTTTTTACAATTGATCTCGGCCCAGACCTTGATCTTTTTCTTGGAGAAGAAGTCCAGATAGATATCAGTTCTGATTTTGATCTTACTTCCATTACTTGGCCAGAAGAGTTGTCTGATTTTAATAATGAAAGTTCATTTACTTTGCTGCCATTAAGTGATAGTCAGTTGATAGCCATGGCTATCGCTGATGGTGGTTGTGAGGCAAGTGATACCATCAACATATCACTGGATACAGATGTATCGATCTATATACCCAACGTGTTCTCACCTAACGGAGATCTAATAAATGACACGTACTTCATTTCACCTTTTGGTAGAAGCCTCGGAGGTATCAACTACTTCAATGTCTATGATCGATGGGGCGGTCTGTTGTGGCAGTATACGGATGAGTCCACCTCATGGGATGGTACTACTGCTGACAAGCAAGATGTAGCAGAAGGTATCTATCCATATGTCATGGAAGGTTATCTAATTAACGGAGATCCAGTTAAGGCTTCTGGGACTGTTATGTTGGTTAGGTAAAACTGTGTGTCAGATAATTAGAATCTTGGATTAACAATATTGTTATTCCTTGTTCCAAATCTATAATTAAATCCTACGTATGAGAAGTAAGAGTAGTTAGTATCCAGTTGTCTGTTCTGTAAGATGATGTCTTGATCAGAGATTTCACTTTTAGATATATTGATACGATCACCTACAAAGGATATCTCTCCTCCTAACTCTAGACTAAGTCCTCTTACAATATTGAGTTCTATATTAGGATTAAAGGAGATACTGTATAAGCTGAGGTCGTGGAGATATTGCTCAAACTCTATATCAAATTCTATTTCACCCCATTGTTGTGTAGAGATAAACTCAACATCTAGTCCGTGCCTCAACCTTGTTTCTTCTAATTTATCAAACACAGTAATCTCGGTGTAGTTTTTATACTCTGGACCTAATGAGTATAAAAAGCTAAACCTCTTGGTGCTACTTTCTGAATAAGGGAAAACATTATATTCTATTGCAGGCTTAAAGAAAGCTTCAAAATCAGTATTGCCAAAAGAGGATGATCCTGCGAAAGCACGTGCTCCGATTGACCACTTAGATCCGATACTCTTTACATATTGAGTGAAGAATGTTGATCTTCTATTCTCACTCTTTACTTCTTCTCCATCAGATAGTGTAAAAGTAGATTGTTCTAGGTTGTATCGAGTGAAGACAAAAAACTTATACTTTTCTTTAATCTGAGACGCTGAGAATCTTCCACTATAAAACTGTTCATTAAAACTTGCTTCCCCATTTACTCTTAGGTCTAGACCTAAATTAAAAGACCATAACTTCCATGGATCGTTGATTTTCTCTGCAGTACCCACTGAGTCTTCTTTTATCTCATTGACAGTGTAATCTATATGATCGCTTATATCAGAGTTGAGTAAGGCTGGTAGTATCCCTTTTTTATAATTTTTGAGAAATAAATCTCTTCGTTCAGCTTCAGATATATTGGCCGGCCGATAGTATATTATTGTGTCATCAGTGATCTGGATGTCTTCGTAGTCAAATATCATCTGGATCTCTCTAGCACCTGCACTTGCAGATTGATCTGTCACTAAGATAAATACGTCTGCGCCTTGTCTCTCTCTTTTATAGTCAACATATCCATGCTCTTGTCTCAAAAAAGTTGTGAAGCAGTTCATCTGACAATCTAGAAAGATAGATGGTTTGGATATGCTTTCCTGTGCTTGAGAGCTGTATGTACCCAAGAATAGAAAAACCAAGGTGAATAGTTTTTTCATAGACTCTCTAACGTTTTGGAGCTCTATAAGTGTACTGTTTGAGCAAAATTTCAATCCTTTTTGTTTTCTCAGAGGCTATTATCTTTGGCTTTATGTTTAAGACATACTTTACATTAGGATTTGAGCACATCCTCGATCTCAATGCTTATGACCACATATTGTTTGTTGTGGCGCTCTGTGCAGTATACATGATCAAAGACTGGAAGAAGATATTGGTGCTTGTAACTGCTTTCACGATAGGTCATAGTATAACATTGGCATTGTCTGCTATGAAGATTGTGGTGTTTCCGGCTGATGTGATTGAATTTTTGATCCCTTTGACGATTTTCATTACCGCGATATTTAATGTCACCAAGAAGCACGATTCTGAGCGTATGGTCAGATGGAATTACTTTTTGGCTCTCTTCTTCGGCTGGATACATGGTCTTGGATTTTCCAATTTTTTCAAGTCCTTGATGGGTAAAGATGAAAACATTTTAGGTCCGCTCTTTGCATTTAATGTGGGTGTAGAGATTGGGCAGATCATCATCGTCGGGCTGACTATGCTATTGGGCTATGTCATTGTCAATGTACTAGGATCCAAGCACAGAGAGTGGAACATCTTCGTCTCAGGTGCAGCGGCTGGGATTGCCATCATACTGATGATGGGTGCTAAGTTTTGGTAGGTAATGACAAAGTGTTTTGAGATTTTTAAGTTTATAACCAACCTTACCATTATGTAGAGCGTATTCTAAAGCAGTTCTTACAATTAAATCAAAAAGTAATGATTAGACTTTCCTTTTGCTGCTTGCTCATCACTACACTTTTATTTCAGTCCTGTACTAATGAAGAGTGCGAGACCAGTTACACATACAAAGTGTATGAACCCGTTTATAAAACTGCCGAAGAAATAGGTGCTGATATCGTTTTTGTAGAGGATAGGATTTTAGAGAATCCTGGAAAGTTCTTCTATTACAGAGATATGATTCTGATCAATGAAAAAGATAATGGTGTACATATCATTGATAACTCGGACATTCAGAATCCTAAGAAGCTTGGTTTTATAGTAATCGAAGGTAACCAGGATATATCCTTGAGTGGACAATATATCTATGCTGATACTTGGCAAAATATCATTGTGATAGACATCGAAGACATCAAAGAACCTGAAGTTGTCAATGTGATTAATGGCGTCAAAGACGAGATATGGTTTAGTGATGATGGCCGTTTTGTTGTTGACATTCAAGAAGTGGAAAGAACAGAAACTTTCAATTGTGATGATAACCCAGATGTTTTCTTTTGGAATAACAATCAGTTATTTGTCGATGCTATGGTTGATCAATCAAGATTCTTAGGCACACCAGAGGTAGCAACTATATCAAATGATGGCTTTGCTGGAGATGCAGCAGGTCAAGCAGGATCACTTACGCGAATGGCACTCTTTAATGATCACTTCTATTATATCAATGATCATACGATGCACATATTTGATGTGGCAGATCTGGCTAATCCAGATAAGCTCAATGAAGTATATCTAGAGTGGGGTATAGAAACGATATTTCCTTACAGGGATAATCTCTTCATTGGAGCGCGCAATGGTATGCATATCTTCGATAACACACAACCTTCTGATCCTCGATACTTAAGTACTTTTGCTCATGCTAATGCATGTGATCCTGTGGTCGTACAAGGCAATATCGCATATGTCACTTTACGCAATGGCAATGATTGCGAAAACTTTACCAATGAGCTCAATGTAGTTGATGTGACTGACCTACTTCGTCCAGAACTAATAGCAACTTTTGAAATGCACAACCCTCATGGCCTCTCTGTTAAAGATGAAGTACTATACCTCTGTGAGGCAGATCAGGGACTCAAAGTTTTTGATATTTCTGAGCCAGAAGAGATTGGTTCTAATCAGATCGGTGGAGTGAGAGACTTCTTTGCATTTGATGTGATCTCCGTAACACCTGAGTTACTACTGATGATCGGAGAGGATGGCTTCTATCAGTTTGATACGGATACTCCAGCAAGGCCTGAGCTGTTGAGTAGCATCAGAGTGGGCGAGTGATGATTTATAATATATATGGTCTTTAGACCAAAATTGGAAAAGTGGATAAGGTTTGTCTTTATCCACTTTTTTTATGCGCTTTTGTAACATGTTTATAACAGTCAGGTACTTATTTGGTTAAACTATTCTTTTCAATCGGTCAATCTTCCACAATTCATCAGATTCCTTATTAACTTTATTAGATGAGGAAGACTGACTACACTTTTAACTTCAAGTTTCTTTGGCTTTTAGTTACCCTTTTTATCATGTCCAACAATCTTACTTCACAAGAGGTGGCATATTCATTTTCTGCAGCGGAGGTTTCTATCGATGGAGCTTCCACACTGCATGCTTGGAAGGTCGAAGCACCTGATGTATCTGGATATCCTGAAGCGATCAACTTTGATGCGACTGGTGAAGGAACGATAGAAGAGTTTGGATTTCAAGTTGATGTTGCCACTATGGACGGCGGTCGTGGTTCATCTATGAATAATAAAATCTATAAAGCGCTGAAGTCTGACGCACATCCTCAAGTGAGCTATACACAAGATGAAGTTGCCACTTACGCTTCCGATGGCACTATGACCTCTATAGGCACACTAGAGATGGCGGGTGTATCTAAGCGTGTATCTGTCGATGTTGTTACAACAATTGAAGGAGACAAAATCACTTTTACAGCCAGTTATCCAATGAAGTTAACCGACTTTGATATCGAGCCACCTTCGGCGATGTTTGGTCAGATAGTTACGAAAGATGATATTGTGGTTAATTTTCAATTCGTATATCAGAAATAATGAGATACTACTTTCTTCTATTGCTGCCAGTGATCTTTTCTATGTGTAGCTCAGTTAAGACTATGGATGATGCCGCTTCATCTGAGATGGCTATCAAGCCTGCACCTAAAGCCGTGCAACCAAAAGAGTCCACACATGGACTACCAGGAACGGAAATCACCTTTAAGATGGTTTATATACCAGGTGGTAGTTTTCAGATGGGTAGCCCAGCGACTGAAGTTAATAGAGGCGAAGACGAAGGCCCACAACATGAAGTGTCTGTAGATGCTTTTTGGATGGGTGCTCATGAAGTGTCCTTTGAAGAGTACAATATCCTACGAGAAAAAGAACTTGACTTGCCTTCTGAAGATCAGCCAGAGTGGGATGCCGATGCGATCACAAGGCCTAGTCCACCATATGAAGACCCCACTTTTGGTATGGGCAAAGATGGTTATCCCGCGGTGAGTATGACCCAGTTTGCTGCGCTACAATATTGCAAATGGTTAAGCGATAAGACCGGGACTTTTTATAGACTTCCTTCTGAAGCAGAATGGGAGTATGCCTGCAAGGCCGGATCGACGAGTGCATACTATTATGGAGATGATCAAGCGATGCTTACCGAGCATGCTTGGTACTATGATAATAGCATGGAGAAGTATCATCTAGTAGGCTCTAAAAAACCAAATGCTTGGGGCCTCTATGATATGTTGGGTAATATATCAGAGTGGACACTTGACCAATATCAGAGTGATGCATATACTGTGATACAAACTACGATGTCAGATGAGACTAATCCTTGGATCAAGCCTACGCGCCTCCATCCACGGACCGTGAGAGGTGGATCTTGGGATGATAAGATAGATCGTCAACGTTGCTCATGTCGCATAGAGTCAAGTCGCAAATGGAAAGAACGTGATCCGCAAATCCCTAAAAGCTATTGGTGGAATACTGATTCTCCTTTTGTAGGATTTAGAATCGTAAGTCCTGCTGTTCAACCATCAGCAGAAGATCAGGCTGCCTTTTGGGAGATGGTACTAGGCGGATAAGATGCGAAGGATTTTTCTAATTATATCGAGTCTATTAGCGCTTTCGCAAATAGTTCTTCATGGTCAACAATTAGAAAGATATGAGTCCATTGATTATAAAATGGGCACCACTTGGAAAATTATAATTTATACTACGGACGAACCTTCAGCCGAAGCAGCTTTTGAAGCTTGCTGGACTCGTATTGATGAGCTAAATCACATCTTTAGTGATTATGAAGCTATAAGTGAAGCAACAACTTTGTCACATACTTCTGGCAAGGATAGTTGGATTGATGTATCAGAAGATATGTGGACGGTTCTTACTTTTTCTAATAACCTTTCCAAGTTGACGGATGGAGCTTTTGATGTGACGATTGGACCATTGAGTAAGTTGTGGAGGCGGGCGATAAGACAACAAGAGTATCCCAAACAAGAGTATTTGGCAAAGGCCCAATCTAGTGTTGCTTACAAGCTTATAGATTATGATACTGCTCAAGAAAGAGTAAAACTTTTAAAGTCAGATATGCAACTTGACTTTGGCGGCGTAGCGAAGGGTTATACAGTTGATGCCGTTTATAAAGCATTAGAAGGATTAGGGATTGAGCATATGCTTGTAGATGGTGGTGGAGATATGAGAGTAAGCAAAGCTAAACCAGATGGAGAAAGGTGGCTCGTAAGATTAGGAGAGCGTCGAGATTCTCTCTATTTATCTGATCAATCAATTGCTACTTCCGGAGATAGGTTTAAACATTTGAGGTTTGATGGAAAAAGATATGCTCATATCGTCCATCCGCAGGCAGGCGTAGGTGTTGAAAACATGAATAACATAACCGTTTTAGCTGCTGATTGTATGACGGCAGATGCCTTAGCCTCAGCCATTAGTATTGTCGGACAAGAGGAAGGGAAAGAATTAATCAAGCATTATAACAACAGCTTTTTTTATATTACTACTTCAAATGGTGTCATCGTCCTTGAAGCAGGGGCTGCTATACCAGAAGAAAATTGAATCATTTACAAGATAAATAGTCATATCATGTTAACTACAAGACGCGAATTTGTTAGAAAATCAGGCTCAGCAGTAATTGCAACTTCACTAGGTTTCAATATCCTAACAGCTCAAAACTATAAGCATAAGATCAATGTCGATACCCTTAAGGTGGGATTGATCGGATGTGGTGGTAGAGGTTCAGGAGCAGCACTTCAAGCGACCATGTCAGACCCCAATGTAGTGTTGACAGCTATGGCTGATATATTTCGCGACAGCTTAGACAAGTCTTATGAGAACCTCCTTTTGGAAAATCCAGATAAGATCCTAGTTGATGAGGAGCATAAGTTTGTTGGATTTGATGGTTACAAGCAAGTGCTAGCGTCTGATGTTGATGTAGTTATACTAACTACACCGCCTAGTTTTAGACCTGCTCATCTAGAAGCGGCGATCGCTGCTGGCAAACATGTCTTCTGTGAGAAGCCAGTAGCTGTTGACGCGCCTGGTATCAGAAGAGTGATTGCAAGCGCTCAAAAAGCAAAAGAAAAAGGACTGGCACTGATGTCTGGTTTTTGCTGGAGACATGATACTCCTAAGACTGATACTTATGATAGGATCTTAGATGGAGCGATAGGAGAAGTAGGAAGCATATATAACACATATAACACTGGAGCGCTGTGGTATAAAGACAGACAAGATAGTTGGACAGATAATGAGACCATGATGCGTAACTGGTTATACTTTAACTGGTTGTCTGGAGACCATATAGCTGAGCAGGCCGTACATAGTTTGGATCTGATGGCTTGGGCGATGGGCGATAAGTTGCCTCTGAGTGTGAGTGGGACTGGAGGTCGTCAGAGTCGAACAGAAGAGAAGTTTGGAAATGTCTATGATCATTTTGCATTGACATTTGATTATGGCGAAGGTAAGATGGGACACCATGTGAGTAGACAACAAAAAGGATGTAGTCGAGCTTATGACATCAGTATGATGGGCAACAAAGGCCGATCCTATATCAATGTCGGTAGCCTCCATGAAATAGTTGGTAAGGAAACTTGGAAGTGGGATGGAGAAAGATCCAATATGTATCAGAATGAGCACAACACTTTATTCGCAGGTATAAGAAAAGGAGAATACTTTAATGATGGCGAGCGTGCAGCTAATAGCACGATGCTTGCCATTATGGGTCGTATGGCTGCATATACAGGACAAAAGTTGACTTGGGAACAAGCGATCAACTCAACTGAAGTATTAGGCCCTAAGATTGATGAGTATAACTGGAAGATGGATTGGCCACTTGCGGCAGTTGCTCAACCAGGTATCACTGAGTTTATCTAATCATATGGATCGTAGAAAGTTTATCAATAGTTCGATCATTGGAACGGCTGCTGTCGGCCTAACGCCTTGGTCATGTATGGCTGCAGGCCATATATCTGAGCAACCACTTCATAAGAAGAGCCTTAAGTGGGGTATGATCAAAGAGGACTTGTCTGTGATGGAGAAGTTCCAATTGGTAAAGCAGTTGGGCTTTGATGGTATCGAGTTAGATAGTCCATCAGATGTAAGTACTGAAGAAGTCTTAGCAGCAATGTCTGCGACTGGTATCGAAGTACCAGGATTGGTAAACTCACTGCACTGGAAGCATCCCTTGTCAGATCCTGATCCAGAGAAAAGAAAGCTTTGTACGGACTCTATGATAGAGTCATTAGAACTTTGTAAAAAGTTAGGAGGTACGACGGTCCTGCTGGTGCCAGCTGTAGTAAGAGAACATATCTCTTATGATGAAGCTTGGGAGCGTAGCACCGCGGAGATCAAAAAGATACTACCTACTGCTGAACGCTTAGGCATCAAGATAGCCTTGGAAAATGTCTGGAATAACTTCCTATTGAGCCCACTTGAGGCAGTTAGGTATGTGGACCAGTTTGAGTCTGATGCTATAGGATGGTATATGGACATCGGCAATATCATCCGTTATGGATGGCCTGAACAATGGATTAAGATCCTTGGTAAAAGGACTCTTAAAGTTGATATCAAGGATTACAGTACAAAGCTGGCCAATGATGAAGGGGTCTGGAAAGGGTTTCAAGCAAAGTTAGGAGATGGTAGTGTCAACTGGAGTAAGGTCAATGAGGCCTTATCTGAAATAGGCTACAGTGGATGGGGCTCAGCTGAAGTCTCGGGAGGAGATAGAACTAGGCTTACTGAGATATCTAAGAGAATGGATAATCTCTACGCAGCTTAAAGCAAAATACGCCGTACAAAGTTCTTAACCTGACAAATTAGCTTTTGCGTCATGATCAGGTGCACATTCTTATCATCAAATGCGTTTTATTTGCAATTCAAATAAATAACAAGTTATGATGAAGTATACACATGTAGTATTGAGCATAATTGTAGGAGCCACTCTTTTCTTGAGCGCTTGCGGAGATAATGAAGGACCTGGTGGTACGAGTGAGGAGCAACTGCAGGCTTATTTCACTGAGAATAATATCTCACCTGAACAAACAGCCTCAGGCCTATACTATGTTATAGACAACCCAGGAGGTTCTGAGAAGCCAACACCTACATCAACAGTAACCGTTATATATAGAGGCTACTTTTTAGATGGAGGAGATTTTGACTCATCTAACAACGCACCTATCACCTTTTCTTTACGAAGAGTTATCAGGGGCTGGCAAGAAGGTATCCCTCTCTTTGGCAGAGGTGGATCTGGCACTTTATATATCCCATTTGAATTAGCCTATGGCTCTGTAGGACAAGGAGATATCCCAGGTAATACAGCCATAGCATTTGATATAGAAGTACTTGACTTTTAGTCAAGTACTTCTATATCCGATTGATTAACAATCTAATATTATACAGTGTCCATCTGAACATGGTTGTTACGGATGTCTATTGTTTTTTCAAAGACATCAGTAGAACCATTTTCTAATTTGAGGACTCCTCTTGGACAAACTGCAGCACAAACGCCACATCCTACGCAACTCGCACGGACTATATTTTGCCCTTTTTGTGCATAAGATCTAACATCTATACCCATCTCACAGTAAGTAGAGCAGTTACCACAAGATATACATTGGCTACCATTAGTTGTGATTCTAAATCTTGAAAACAGCTTCTGTTGTAGACCAAGTATTGCCGCCATAGGACAGCCAAAACGACACCATACACGACTACCCATTAAAGGATAAAACCCAACACCTACTACACCTGAGAAGGCAGCTCCGATGAAAAATCCATACCACTTCTTAATAGAGTAGTTGTCTATAAAAAAGGCATTGCCGCTTCCGGTAAGGAAGTTTATTAATAAAATAACACCTATCACAGCAGCGATGCCCATGATGATCTTTTGCAAGTCTTTTTGTGCATCTTTTCTCTTATTCATAAAGTGATAGAATGCGCCTGCAACCATGATGAGCACAGCTACTACTATAATTGTAAACATTGTTCTAGTGATATAATATTGCGATCCATCTCCAAGGTATCCATATACTACTGCGATGGTCATGATGGTGACGAAGACTAAGACACTGTGTATCATCCATCTTTCTATCTTCCAAGCTTTCATGGACTTGTCTGAAAGATGTCTGAATGAATCACCTGCAGTTTCTGCTAAACCGCCACATCCACATACCCAACTACAGTACCATCTCTTTCCATATTTGTAAGTTAAAAAAGGAGAAACTACAAAAATCATCATCAGACTGAAGATTAGAAATCCCCATCCTAAGATGCCTGTAGTACTCATATTATTGATATGCCAAGCATCAAACATGTCGTAGTCTAGGGGCCACATATTTTTCATGTCTTTATCAAACCACTTAGCAGCATAATCACCGTTAAGACTTTCTAATATCTCTGGTATGAGATATGCAAAGAATAATTGGAAACCCATCACACTAAGAGTTCTAATAACTTGATATCTGTTATGTCTATATCTCCATATGAATCTTACACCAAAGATTAAAATAGCTACAGTATATAGTGTGCCATAGACAAACCACTGACTAGCAGGTGTGCCTTTGATTGCCATAGCTAAAGGATCAAAAAATCCTACGAGTCCAGTATTGGCAGCTCCATTAGCTCCTAGACCAAGTAAACCTTCATACCAATAGAGAACCACGTAAAAACCTGTGATTACGATACCGGCGATCCATCCGATCACACCTCGTGACATCGTGCTGCTGAACATAACACCATTGTTTTTGATGCCTGCAGGTTTTATTCTAAATGCTCGATATGCAAATCCCAATGTCCCAATCGACATTAAGGCAATTGATAAAGCAAGGTTAAGTGGTGTACTTACACTATCTATCCCTATAGTTGCGAGTATCAATATTAATAGGCCTACGCCAGCAACCGCTGCCATGGCTTTTTGAATCCCATCTTCAAATGGAGGATGAGGATTGGATATTGACATGCTCTTATATACTTCTGACATTATATTCTTGATTTATGCTTTTAAAAATGAAAGAACTCTATCAAGGTTAGATTTCTTTGGATTAGAAAAACTAAGGTCGCATTGGCTTGAGAAGCTTTTTGCAATATCCTCTTCATATTTTTTGTAAAACTCAGGGTCAAAGTTGGCCATTGTAAGATTGGCTATAACCTCTTTTACATTGGTTTTTTCGCGCAACCACTTCTCACAGACTTCATGCCTAAAGCGGATACCCATTAAGTTAAACCCTACAATAGATTGATCATTGACGTCATATAGGATACGGACACTTTTCTCTCCATCTTCATGCTCCCAGTACAAAGCTTTATGATGCTCTTTAGGCTTAGCAAGTACTTCTCCATATACTTGGTATTCTATATCGATAAACTTGGCACTGTTGAACCAGATACCTGGATCGTATGATACATCATGTCCACAGATATTATAAGCACAAGTCTCACCCATCATGCGTCCTGTATACCATATGGCCTCAACACCTCTTCTTCCCGGTAGTGGATTAGCTTGCTCCGCACAGTCGCCTATGGCGTAGACATCTGATTGATTTGTCTCGAGTTTGTCATTGACAACTATGCCTCTATTGATTTCGAGGCCACTTTCTTTAAGCCAGCCCACGTTAGGGCTTACTCCGGCAGTCAATCCAACATAACCACAATCTACTTTTTCACCTGACTCAGCTGCTACTGCGGCACATGCATTGCCATTGCCATCATCAACGATCTCCTTAAGATTAGTCCCGAGTCTTAGATCGATACCGTTCTTTAAGATGTGTCGAGTGATCATTTGAGATTCTTCTATTGGCAAAACAGCATCCCAGAAGCTTGCTTCCCTTACAAACATGGTCACAGGTATGTGTCTGCTGTGAAACATCTCAGCAAGTTCGATCCCTATTAAGCCACCACCTACTATGACTGCTCTGTTTAAGCCTTCGCTGAATGACTCTATTTTCTCTAAATCCTGAAGGTTATATAAACCAGTAACTCGATTGAGATCTTGACCTGGCCAGCCAAACTTGTTAGACTTTGATCCCAATGCCAAAACAAGTTTGTCATATTGAAGGGTCTTACCTTTTTTTAGAGATAACGTCTTATTTTGATAATCAACTCCCTCTACATGATCGTTAACAAGATTGATTCTATTCTTCTCCCAAAAATAATCTTCATAAGGCTTGGTGTCCTTATAGCGCATATGCCCCATGTATATATACATTAGTGCCGTACGAGAATAAAAATGATCTGATTCTGAAGAAATGACCGTGATTTTGTGATCACTCAGTTTCCGCAACCATCTTGCGGTGGAGATACCGCTGATGCCGTTGCCAATGATAACAATGTTCATACTGTTTTGTCTGATGTTTTGATTTCTCTGTTTTGCTTAAAGATAACTACTCATTGATTCTCTCAATTGTGATTCGCATTCTATTTCGATATTAAAGGTCTTAAGAACTACCTAGTACTTACCCTTGCATAATTTTCCTAATCGCTCGCTACTTTGTTAAATCTTAGTTTTTAAAGTAAAATGATGTGATACAGAAAGTTACACATTATTATTAATTATTATATTTGAGCTGACTTTATTTATTGTGCCTTCGCGATTTTTTATTTGTCATGTAGATGCATTTAACAAACCTTTAGGCTTAGAGATAGTCATAACCATGTATATTTACACCAGATGAAGATAACTTACCTTCAATTATTGTTTGGATTACTACTCTGTTGTTGCTCTTTGAGCAGCCAGGCGCAGATATCTATAGCACAAACGAAGGTCGAAGAGAATCTTGAACGTTCAGAAATTAAGATTTTTCCTAACCCAGCAATGGATCGGTTTCAGATATCTCTTCCTTCTATCAAGGTTAAGTACATCACTATCAACAATATAATTGGCAAGCAGATCCGTAAGGTGTATGCCAATCCTAACAAATTTTATAATGTTGATGATCTTAAGAAAGGTGTATACATCATCCGCATCTTCGATCATAATGAGGAGCTCGTCAAAGCTCTAAGGCTTTCTAAAGCATAGTCTCACTTTCTCTTATTACTACTTAGGCGTTATGCGCAGATAGATTATTTGATAAGGTAGATGCCTTCTGTTTCTATTCTGATCTTTTTGTCTTTGTATAATCCACCTATTGCCTTTTTAAAGATCTTCTTACTAATCTGTAAGTGATGTTTTATTTTGTCAGGATCACTTTTGTCATGCAAAGGCAAGAACCCGCCAGAGTTGTTGAGTGCTTCTAAGATTCTATCCTTATTGTCTATTACCTTATTATAGCCAAAGCGATGTAGGGAGACATCTAATTTGTTCTCAGCTCTTATCTTACTGATATAGCCAGTCGTCCGATCTCCATGTCTCAGTGGTGCTTGTACCTGATCTCTATAAAGTAAGCCCGTATACATGTCGTCTATGACAACCTTAACTCCCATGTCAGTGAACTGATAGACCAGAATATCTACTTGATCACCAATTTTTAAATCAAAGTCTTCATTTGAAAAACATCGATCTACATGAGTCGTGCCAGTGATACGCTCTTGTTCATCGACAAATAGATATGTCAGATATGATTGGCCTACAGTAAGTGGATGTGCCTGTTCATTATTGGGTATAAGTAGATCTCGATCTAATCCCCAATCCATAAACGCTCCAAATGGTGCAACATCTACACAATCAAGATATGCAAAACCATATGGACTAATGATAGGCTTTTGCGTTGTTGCTATCTCCCGATCTTGGCTATCGTAGTAGATGAATACTTCGATTTGATCATCGACTTTTAGGTCATCAGGCACATACTTGCTCGGCAATAGTACTTCGTCGCCTTCTTCGTCTTGAAGGTACATGCCGTGTTTCGTTTCTTTATAGGCACGCAGTGTCTGAAAGGAGCAGATTTCCATTAAGTCTTTTCTAAATTCCAATGATCAATGACACCTTGGATCTTATCTGTTTCGATTAAGAAGGCATCATGTCCAAATAAGGTATCAACCTCAGCATAAGATCCATCTGGTATATGTTCAGCTATAAATTGTTGTTCAACAACAGGAATCAAAAGATCTGTACTAAACCCTATAGCCAACGTCCGAGCAGATATACTACCCAATGCCGATATTATGCTAGTTCTGCCGCGTCCTACATTGTGGGTGTCTAGAGCTGTTAGCTGTTTGTAATAGCAATGTGCATCATAACGATCCACAAACTTATCCCCTTGATATCTTACATAACTCGAAGCTTTAAAGTCATCGAGCTTATCAAGATCATCTTCTGATTGTCGGATTTTAAATGATGGGTGGGATCTGTAAAAGGGTAATGCAAAAGCTCTTGCTCCTCTTAGACCTTTTTTTCCTGCATCTTCATTTTTATCAGAAAGTGTAGGATCTGCCTGAAGGGCGATACGTTGTGATTCGTGTATGCTGATGACCCAGGGTGTCTCTATGGCGCTGCAACACATAGCTATGAGTTGATTAACTCGATCACCCAAGGTGATTGCGATCTCTTGAGCGATATTGCCACCACATGATCCTCCAACGATTAGGTTAATCTTTGTTATTCCGAGATGCTTGAGTAAGCTGATATGAAGTTTTGCATTATCTTTTAATGTATAAGCTGGAAAGTCAAGCCCAAACCTCACACCATTCTTATCCAGACTTTTAGGAGATGACGTCCCATAAGGTGAACCAAGATTATTGATACAAATGATGAAGTCTCTATGAGGGTCAAACACTTTTCCTGATCCAAATAGTCCTCCCCACCAATCATTAGCATTACTATTAGCAGTTAATGCATGACATATAAGGGTGACGTTGCTCTTCTCTTCATTAAGTGTCCCATAGGTAGAGTAAGCCACCTTTGGTTTAGAGATGATACCTCCAACCTCAAGCGCAAGAGGTGCGTTTAGAGATATTGATTGGATGCTCATCGCAATTGATTTAGAGCTTGGTCCATATCTTCAATGAGGTCTTCAACATCTTCCAAACCTATAGATAATCTAATTGTAGACATATATATATCTGAAGCTTCTTGCTCCTTTTTGCTCAACTTGCTATGAGTAGTTGTAGCAGGGTGAGTGATGATCGTTCTGCTATCTCCAAGATTAGCAGTGATACTTGGTATGGTTAGGCGATTTATAAAAGCAAAGACCTCTTTTTTAGCACTTCCGATATCTATGGTGATAATCCCTCCACCATACTTCATTTGATTCTTAGCTAACTCATATTGCGGATGAGAGCTTAGAAAAGGATATCTAACTCTTCTGACCTTTTCATGTGCTTCAAGGTGCTCGGCAAGTCTCAAGGCATTAGAAGAGTGTCTCTCCATTCTTAAGCCTAATGTCTCTAAGCTTTTGCTTAAGATCCATGCATTAAAAGGAGAAAGGGATGGTCCTGTCCTCCTTAAAAAATCAAAGATAGGCTGTATATACTCTTTTTTACCAACGACAGCGCCACCTAAAACTCGCCCTTGACCGTCCGTCCATTTTGTCGCAGAATGTATGCTAAGATCTGCTCCAAACAACATAGGCTTTTGCAAGATTGGTGTTGCAAAACAATTGTCTACGCAAAAGATGGCATTATGTTTTTTGCAAAGTTCGGATAACCATTGTAGATCTAAAATCTCTAATCCTGGGTTAGTCGGTGTTTCGATAAGCACCATCTTAGTATTTGGCTGAAAAGCCTCTTCCCATTCATTCTGATCATCTGCGCTTACCAAGGTATGGTCGATACCCCAAGTAGGCAAGATGTTTTTGATGATGTAGTTGGTGTTGCCAAATAAAGAAGAACAAGCAACCAGATGGTCTCCTGACTTGAGATGGCTAGCTAAAGTACTGAACACGGCAGCCATGCCTGAAGCAGTAACAACACCATCTTCAGCCTCTTCTAATTTACAGAATTTGTTGATGAGTTCAGTTGTATTAGGATTGGTAAATCTACTATAGATATCTCCTGTTTCCTCACCTGCAAACATGCGTTCTGCTTGCTCTGCACTTTTATAGATAAAGCTTGAAGTCAAGAACATCGGCACACTATGCTCTCTATAG
This sequence comes from uncultured Saprospiraceae bacterium, assembly GCA_937942435.1. Taxonomy (GTDB): domain Bacteria; phylum Bacteroidota; class Bacteroidia; order Chitinophagales; family Saprospiraceae; genus JAJRXG01. Next base: position 24,576 of record CALDEM010000004.1, on the reverse strand, counting down.
GCAGTACGGTCTATCTGACCTCTGATAGCATTTGTTTCTTCTTTCATCCGTTGTTTGATTCTTCTATCGAAGGCTTTTGACGAAGTTTGATTAGAGCGTTGGGTTGCGAAGTTTATCTCTTTTTTAAGTCATGCGGGAATGAGTGTATATGTATAGCTTACATCAATATCTGGATGAAGCGAAAAGTAAACGGAACAATACTTTCCTTTAGTAAGCTCTATGGCTTTTTCCATTTTAGATTCTTTTACAACTCCAGTTACAGTGAAGTGTACATTGATCGTCTCATAGGGAGAAGGTATACCGTCTCGCTTGGTCCCAGAGACATCGATCTTAAGATCTGTGATTTCTTGTCTTTGTTTTTTAAGTACCGATATGATATCGATACTACTACAACCTGCTAAGCTAACAAGGAGTAGTTCCATCGGTCTCCAGCCTTGTTCTCCAGCACCAATCTTGGCAGAACCATCGCTGTGTAGACTATCTCCTCGCTCATTGGTGGCATGTAGACGAAAAGCATTATCTACTCTTTTTAATTCAATATTCATGATAACGACGTTTAAAGAACTGCAATATTACGCCATTTCAACAGCATATCAACTAAGGTTATCAACCTCTATTCATCTACTTGCTCAATCAAAGCGATATCATAAGGTGTATCTATAGTGATATAACCATTTTCTACGATGGCGCCGACCTCTCCATAAGTATCTCTTATTTTAGCCTTATCGGCAAATGTGTCTCCTACTCTAATCTTCTTTTGGCCTTTTGGCAGATCTAATCCTACGATGACTTTGTTCGTCTTACTACCATGGTTGTATGTTCGTTTGAATACATACGGCTCTTCAGTCACCATCTGATGTCTGCCTGCACCGACTGCAGGGTTGTCTCTTCTAAAGGATCCAATCTTCTGCCAATGGCGTAGTATATCTTGTGTAGATATACCATTGATATCTGCACCGGCATTTAGTTCATCCCAATTCATAAATGACCTAAGAACCGCATCACCATCGGCTTCGACTGATAATGAGCGCCCTGTCTCATCTCCATAATATATCTGGACACCTCCTGGACACAGAAGCAACTTTGTACCACTTTCGATGGTGCGCTTTCTTTCTTTATCAAATGGACCTCCATCATCATGTGAGCTAACATAGTTAAGGATGGACTTTCCTTTAAGTGGTCCATGGAGCAGGGAGTCGTATTTAGAAAATATCTGCTCATATCCATTGTGCGCATCAGACTTAAAGTCAAAGTTGATCAGACTCTTGAAGCCTGAATCATAAAAGTCAACAACCTCATCACCATAATTATAATCTCGACCACCACTGATGTAATAGTTGTAAACCTCTCCGACCATGTAAAAGTCATTGTCGTCATCTAGCACAGGGTCGGAGTGCTCTTTTTTATAATTTGCGTAAGCGAGATATGCTTGCTGCCACAGATCATCCCAGACAGCTGCCTCAGTATGTTTAACTGTATCTATCCTAAATCCATCGACACCATACTCTTTAATGAAGTCGACTATCCACTTCAGTATATAGTTGACTGCAGTCCTTTTGTATCCGGTGGTTGTGAACCAATCATTTAGCTCTGAGATCTCACGATCGTATCTCCCTTCACTTTTCCATTTATCGACCAAAAACTCCGGTAACGTTACTTCGACATCGCTTTCAGTTTTGATATCAGGGAGATTTTCAACAAGAGTACAGTTAATTGTCGTTTCTGCGCTTACATAGGTGCAGCGTGGACCAGTTTTAACCCATTCGTCAGGCCATTGGCTGTCAAGCGGAGTAACCGGTCCTGTATGGTTTGCAACAACGTCTAAGAGTACTCGGATGCCGCGTAGGTGTGCCTCTCTAATTAATTCTTTTAGATCTTCTTTCGTGCCAAACTTGATGTCAAGCGCTGTCCAATCCCTTGTCCAATAACCATGAAAGCCAAATGACGTACCTGTACCTTCGTCAACGGATCCTTTTATTTGCTCTACAAGAGGTGTCATCCACAATGCGTTGACACCCAGATCAGTGAAGTAACCTTCTTTGACTTTCTGAGTTATGCCTTTGATATCACCACCCATATAACCTCTATAGGGTGCTGGTTGATCATCCTGGGTGTGCTGATAGTTATTGGACGGATCACCATCATAGAACCGATCAGTCATCATAAAATAGACCGTAGCATTGTCCCATGTGAAGTGCGGACTTTCTTTTACCTCTTTAGGTTGGGGTGTAGGTTGACAACCTAAGATGAAGCTCAAAAGTAAGAATAAAAAAAAACGGTTCATATGCCTGTGACTTTGATCATAATAAGGCAAAATACGGTCTCTAAATTTACTTAAAGAGATTCGCTCATCAAAGATGTGAATTTATTACAGTGATCTTTTTTACCTTAGAGAAAAGAGAAATAATACATGATTTTTGTTCTATTGATAGTGGCGATCATAGTGTCGGTTCTTTTGGCTCTATTTGTTGGTGTTGGGTTTTGGGTATTAGCAGGGATATTAGGTATTTTACTCCTAATTGCAATAGGAGATTACTTTCAGACCAAGCAGAGCATACGTCGTAACTTTCCGATTGTAGGCCACTTTAGATATCTCTCAGATTGGCTCCACCCAAAGATCTATCAATACTTTGTTGAACCAGATACCGACGGTCGTCCCTTCTCACGGATCTATAGATCGATCGTCTATCAAAGAGCAAAGAATGTACTTGATACTGCACCTTTTGGTACGCAGATGAATGTATATGAGACGGGTTATGAATGGATGAACCATAGTATAGCGGCGATCAGCCATCATGATATACATGACGAACCAAGATATACCATCGGAGGCGCAGATTGTAAGCAGCCATATAGTTGTAGTATGCTCAATGTATCAGCTATGAGTTATGGTTCGCTTAGTAAGAATGCTATCATGGCCTTAAATGGAGGTGCAGCCATCGGCAACTTTGCTCATAATACCGGAGAAGGAGGGATCTCAGAATATCATGATAAGTTCAATGGTGACTTGATATATCAGATCGGCACAGGTTATTTTGGTTCTCGTGCTGAAGATGGTAACTTTTCTCCAGAGTTATATGCCCAAAGAGCAGCTGCAGACAATGTAAAGATGATAGAGCTTAAGCTTTCTCAAGGAGCCAAGCCAGGCCATGGTGGTATCCTGCCAGCAAAGAAAGTGACAGAAGAGATTTCTAGAATTAGAAATGTACCGATGGGGAAGGATGTTTTATCTCCACCTTATCATAAGGCTTTTAATACACCTCTTGGGCTCATGAAGTTTATCGGGCAACTGAAAGAATTGTCTGGTGGCAAACCCGTAGGTTTTAAACTTTGTGTAGGCTCAAAGTCGGAGTTTCTTGCCATATGCAAAGCGATGATAGAGACAGGTATTAGGCCGGACTTTATCGCTATAGATGGAGGAGAAGGAGGTACAGGTGCGGCTCCATTAGAATTTAGCAACTCGGTAGGGATGCCGCTTCGCGAAGGCTTGGCATTTGCATATGATGCACTGATTGGATTTGATCTGAAGAAAGACATCGCCTTGATAGCTGCGGGTAAGATCGTTACAGGATTTGATATGTTTAGAGTATTTGCTTTGGGCGCAGATGTATGTTACAGTGCTCGAGCCATGATGCTTTCGTTAGGATGTATCCAAGCACTCGAGTGTAACAAAAACACCTGTCCTGTCGGCGTTACAACTAATGATCCTCATCTGATGAGAGGACTTGTAGTAAAAGATAAAAAAGAAAGAGTCGCTGAGTATCACAAAGAGACAATCGCAAGCTTCATAGAGTTGATAGCAGCCTCAGGTATTAAAGAGATTAATCAGATAAACAGATCTCATATCAACCGACGTATCGAAATGAACAAGAGTCAGAGATATGATGAGATATACCCTTATATCACAAAAGGATGCCTGTTGGATATATCAAGTTGTCCTGATGAATGGCATCCATATCTTGTTCAGGCGGATGCTTCGACATTTCAACCTAAGTTTGAAATAGCCTTTGAATCATAAATTGTACAAAACAAAGTGCGTCTCGGCTTTTATATATGTGGTTAGCCACTAAATATCCAGTTGATTATTCTTCGAAAAGTTACTCAATCCTTATTGGATTTTGAGGAAGGGTTTTGACCATAACAAGGGTAAGGTTGGCGACACTATTTCTGACTATTTTTTAGTTGCTGTTAGTTCAAATAATTATTATTTTCGTTGACTTTTAAAAATCAGAATCTTTCGAATATATTGATAGCGTTCGCAAGATTAGAATTATTAAAGTTACATTTCTTCAAATTATTAAGTATCTTAGAAGCATACTACATCGCTACGTACTGCTATAAGTAAATCAACTCTTTCCTAATCACGTTATCGGTGTTAAGAATTGAACTAAGTAAGTATAATAAGTTTAAAAATGAGCTATTCTTCGAGTGACCTACATGAGGCACTCAAAAAATATTTTGGTTTTGATTCATTCAAAGATCGACAAGAAGAGATTGTACAATCTATACTTACCGATCATGACACATTAGTGATCATGCCTACAGGAGGCGGCAAGTCATTGTGCTATCAATTACCAGCTATCCTTTCTGAAGGAACTGCAATCATCATTTCTCCATTGATTGCGTTAATGAAAAACCAAGTTGATTCTATAAGGAGCTATAGCGGGCAAGACAAAATTGCACACTTTCTTAATAGCTCATTAAGTAAGACACAGGTCAGAGAGGTTAAGGGAGATATAGTTAGTGGAGAGACTAAGATGTTATTTGTTGCACCTGAGACTTTGACTAAAGAAGAAAACATTGCCTTTTTTAAAAGTGTAAATGTTTCATTTGTAGCCGTGGATGAAGCGCATTGTATCTCAGAATGGGGACATGACTTTAGGCCAGAGTATAGAAGAATCAGAGAGATGATACATGGCATCAATGATAAGATACCTGTGATCGCTTTAACTGCCACCGCAACCCCGAAGGTAAAATCTGATATCGCAAAAAACTTGGCGATGTCTAATCAAAATGTTTTTGTCTCTTCTTTTAATAGGGCAAACCTCTATTATGAGATTAGACCAAAAATCAACAAAGACCAGACGATCAGAGAGATTGTTCAGATTATAAAAAAGCAATCTAATGAGTCAGGCATCATATATGTACAATCGAGAAAGTCAACAGAGGAAATATCGCAAGTGCTCCAAGTCAATGGTATAAAGTCTGCGCCATATCATGCAGGTCTAGATGCAAAGACGAGATCGAGAGTCCAGGATAACTTTCTCATGGAAGAGATCGATGTTATAGTTGCGACTATTGCTTTTGGTATGGGTATAGACAAACCGGATGTTAGGTTTGTTATTCATTATAATATTCCAAAGAGTATAGAGAACTACTATCAAGAAACAGGTAGAGGAGGGCGTGACGGATTAGTAGGTAAGTGTTTTGCGTTCTATGCTTATAAGGATATACTCAGGTTAGAAAAGTTCTTAAAAGATAAGCCACTTTCTGAGCGCGAACTCAGCGCACAGTTGATGGAAGAAGTAGTTGCCTATTCTGAAACGAGCCAATGTCGCCGCAAGTTTTTACTTCATTACTTTGGAGAAGAGTTTGCAAGAGAAGAGTGTAATCAGAATTGTGATAATTGTCAACGACCAAAAGAAACTCAAGAGGTTGGGACAGAATTAAAACATGCAATTGCAATAGTAGAAGAACTCAATGAAAACTACGGTATCAAGTTTCTGGTAGAGTATATCACTGGTCGGAGTACCCAAGAGATGAAGAGCTACAAGTTTGATGTGAAGAAGAGCTTTGGAGTTGGCAAAGATCAAGGACCTTTGTTCTGGCACTCTTTGTTAAGACAGTCACTATTAAGTAACTATCTCAGAAAAGACATAGAGCAATATGGTCTCATAAAAGTAACGCCTAAAGGAAAAGAGTTTTTAGAAAAAGGCGAAGCGTTTTCTATTAGTATCAATCATGATTATTCTAAAGAAGGAGCTGCAGATGCAGTTACTTCGACATCAGTTAAAGGAAGCGCACTTGATGATACACTCTTTAAGATCCTTAAAGATGTAAGATTAAGTGAAGCTAAAAAGCATGGAGTTAAACCATGGATTGTATTCATGGATCCCTCTCTTCAAGACATGGCGACATATTATCCAACTTCGATGGAAGATATGCTCAATATCTCTGGCGTCAGTCAAGGTAAAGCTAACCGATATGCAGCTCCATTTATCGCTGAGATAAAAGAGTATATCGAAGTTAACAATATTGAAAAGCCCACGGATTTTGTCATGAAGCAAGTTGCCGATAAGTCCAAAGCTAAAGTTGCTATTATTCAAGGGATTGATAGGAAGATACCTCTTGAAGATATCGCAACGTCAAGTAACATGAGTTTTGAAGAACTGATGGACGAGTTGAACATAATCGTTAGTTCTGGTACAAAGCTGAATATCAACTACTACCTCGAAGATCAGTTGGACGAAGATGTAATCGAAGAGATATATGATTACTTCGGAGAGGCAGACTCAGAATCCATAGATGATGCTTTTGCAGAATTGAAAGAAGAGGACATAACCATGGATGAGATCCAATTGGTTAGAATTAAGTTCTTATCTGATGTCGTTAATTGATGACTCAACAGTATGAAGTCAATCCTTATATTAAATGGTCCAAATCTTAACTTACTTGGTATAAGAGAACCAGAGATATATGGTACCCAGACATTTGAGCAGTTCTTTTTAGAATTAAAATCTTCTTATCCTAATGTTGATCTGACTTACTATCAGTCCAATCATGAAGGAGCATTAATCGATAAGTTGCAAGAAGTAGGATTTGAGGTAGATGGTATCGTTTTTAACCCTGGTGGATATACGCATACTTCAGTAGCCCTCGCGGACACAGTCTCTGCTATCACATCTCCAGTTATAGAAGTGCATATCTCTAATATTTACGAAAGGGAAGAGTTTAGACATCACTCTTATCTCAAAGCTGTTGCTAAAGACTCTATAGTGGGCAAAGGCTTGAATGGTTATAGAGAGGCAATTGATAAGATCTTATAAATCTTATTTTTAGAATGAGCTCTAAAACCTCAAGTCTATTATTCTCACTCTATTTCTTTTATTCATTTTCTTCAGTGCTTTGCTCCAAAGCTTTTTGGTGAGGTATCCCGTAACGATAGTTGACAGACCTATGATGGCTGTATCAGTACCAAACTCATAATTGGTATCAATGGCATCTAGTCTCCTAAGACCCTCTATGGCTCCACCAAAAATCAACCATGATCCACCAAAGGTCATAAGTGAAGTGCCTACAGTATTTGCCCATGGACGGTCATACTGAAAGTGCGTAAACTCATCTAGTTGAACGATCTGATCATAGAAGACAACTGTATTGTCCTCTGGTACGAGTTGTAAGATATCGTCTGATATCCACTCCTTACCAAACTGTTTGAGTCTAAAAGTGATGATATCTCCAGCTTGATACTTTCTTACTTTGAGTGTATTAGCTTGCTCGTATTGAAAATATATCTGTGCGTTAGTATCAGCAATCGAAACCAAGGTGATCAATGTGATCATCGTCAGTCTAAGAGCTCTCTTGGATCGCTTAATCATTAGATGGGTTGATTTTTTTGATGAGCTTCGTGTTTAGCTTGATCATTGCCTTTTCGACAAGAGTATAATCTGATATCTGTTGATCAACAAGTATGTACATAAGTGCATAACGTTGAGGGCTATCTACTTGCTCTGGATGAGCTGGTTTATTCTTTCGATAAGCTTCTCTCATCCTCCTCTTGAGGAGATTACGTGTATGTGCTTTTTTATGCGTTCGCTTAGGGACGGTTACACCAACAAGAAAGTCGCTGTTCTGCTCCACATCTCCTATGACTGTATAAATCACCTTAATGGGAAATACAAAGATCGAAGCTCCTTCAGAAAAAAGCTTTTGGATAGTAGACCTGGACTTAAGTCGCTCGTTCTTTTTTAAGGAGTGAGATGTAACAGGATCTGTCATGTCACCAAAGAAAAGAATATTATCCTAAGTGTTAGACCTTAAAGTAGCGGTATGGATGTATAAAAGAAAATATTAGAGCGTTATGCTCTCAAATCAAGATAAGAATCTTACTTCGTGTATTTCTCGTCAGAGACAGTGAGCTTCTTACGGCCTTTCGCTCTTCTGCTTGCTAATACAGAACGACCACTTTTATCGCTCATACGGCTTCTGAAGCCATGTTTGTTAGCTCTTTTTCTATTAGAAGGTTGAAATGTACGTTTCATAACGAAAATCCTTATTTACAAATGGAGCGCAAAGATAGTCCTATAATCCTTTGCCTCCAAGCTTATGATCTCAAAAATGTTAATTATTCATTTGGACAAGAAACTCCTCATTCGTCTTAGTACCAAGCATATGCTTACGTAAGAACTCCATCGCTTCATCTGACTTCATATCTGCCAGGTGCTTACGCAAGATAAACATGCGCTTCAACATCGCTTCTTCCATCAACAACTCTTCGCGACGAGTACTTGATCTCGTCAAGTCAATCGAAGGATATAATCTCTTATTAGCTAATGTTCTATCAAGCTGTAGCTCCATGTTACCCGTACCTTTGAATTCTTCAAAGATCACTTCGTCCATTCTTGAACCAGTATCTGTAAGCGCAGTGGCGAGGATGGTCAAGGATCCACCATTTTCTATGTTTCTTGCCGCCCCAAAGAACTTCTTAGGCTTCTGTAGCGCATTAGCTTCTACACCACCAGAAAGTACCTTACCACTTGCAGGTGCTACTGTGTTGTAAGCTCTTGCAAGTCTTGTGATAGAGTCAAGTAAGATCACCACGTCATGGTTACATTCGACTAATCTTTTCGCCTTTTCTATAGCTATGTTAGCGACACGTACGTGATTGTCAGCTGGCTCATCAAATGTAGATGAGATCACCTCCGCTCGAACGCTTCTTTTCATATCTGTAACCTCCTCAGGGCGCTCATCTATCAATAAGACAATGAGATAACACTCTGGGTGATTGGCAGCGATCGCATTGGCTACATCCTTAAGTAAGAATGTCTTACCAGTCTTAGGCTGCGCAACGATGAGTCCTCTCTGACCTTTTCCGATCGGAGCGAACAGGTCGATCATTCTGTTTCCATAGTCCTTGCCATCTGTTCTTGAAGTCAATGTGAACTTCTCAGTTGGGAATAATGGAGTCAAATAATCAAATGGAACCCTATCTCTAATATCACTTGGCTCTAAACCATTGATATATGATACTTTAAGTAGGGCGAAGTATTTTTCACCTTCTTTGGGAGGTCTTATAGCGCCTTGCACAGTATCACCCGTCTTTAAACCAAATAGTCTTATTTGCGAAGGTGATACGTAGATATCATCTGGAGAAGTCAAGTAGTTATAGTCACTTGATCTTAAGAAGCCGTATCCATCGGGCATCATCTCTAAGATACCTTGGCCTTCGATCATGCCTTCCAGCTCTACGTTAAACTTCTTCTTTTTTTCTTGCTTCGGCTCTCTTCTGTTGTCTCTGCCTCTGTTATCTCTGTTATCGCGATTTCTATCACGATCATTTCTATCTCTGCCTCTATCGTTTCTTTTATCTAATTTTTCCTCTTTAGCTGGTTCAGCTTCAGTTGCCTCAGCTGTTGTAGCTACTTCTTCTTCTACAACCTCAGTTTCCTTAGGTTGTTCTTCTTCTTTCTTGGTTGCTCTCTTAGCACGCGGCTTAGTCTCTTTCTTTTCTGTAGAGCGACCTCTTTTTGGCTTCTCTTCTTTTTGAGGCTCTTCTTTCTTTTCGGCTGATTTACCTGCTATTGCTTGCTCATCAAGTATCTTATAGATAAGGTCTTGCTTGCTTAGTTTCTTGTATGATTTCATCTCAAGAGATTCCGCCAAGTCTCTTAACTCAGGGACAAGCATCTCATTCAATTGCAAAATGTCGTACATATTAGATCGTAAAGGGTAGTGATAAATGCTAAAATGTTGGGTAATAGGACGAAATAACTTTGTTTAATCGTCCTTCTGTGGAGGAGAACTTAATTCGGAGGAATAAAGAACCTTTACCTGAACAGATAAATTCGACGCAAAAATACATTTAAATTCCGAACTCGGAAATATCATTTTCAAATAATATAGTGACCTTTACAGTCAAGTTGAACATATGCTAACACTTAACTACATAAAAGACAACAAAGAGGCCATAGTTAAAGGCCTGAAAATCAGGAACTTCAGTGATGAAGCTATCAACGTTATTGATCAAATAGCTCAATTGGACGTCAAGCGCAAATCCAACCAAGCGAGTTTGGACGGGTGTCTTGCAGAAGTCAATTCTATCTCTAAAGAAATAGGGAAACTATATCAGTCAGGTCAGGCTAATGAAGCAGAGGCAGCTAAAGCAAAAGTGGCGACAATTAAGGAACGATCTAAGGTGCTCGATGAGGAGCAACAAAACATAGCGACTCAACTTGAAGATCTACTACTTTCTATTCCTAATGTCCCTCATCCGTCAGTACCTGCAGGTAACACAGACGAGGACAATGAGGTGGTAACACCATGGACATCAGAAGTTAAACCTTTAGATAACGGTCTGCCACACTGGGAGTTAGCCAAGAAGTACAATCTTATTGATTTTGAAGCAGGTGTTAAGATAACAGGTTCTGGATTTCCTTTATTCAGGGGTAAAGGTGCTCGATTAGAGAGAGCCTTGATTAACTTCTTTCTGGATGAAGCTACGGCTGCTGGATATGAGGAGATTATACCTCCACTCTTGGTAAATGCTGATTCTGCTCGTGCTACTGGGCAGCTCCCTGACAAGGAAGGTCAGATGTATCATGCCGAGAAAGATGACTTGTATCTCATACCTACTGCCGAGGTACCTGTGACTAATATCTATAGAGACGTCATATTAAAGGAGGCCGATATGCCGATTAAGCTAACGGGCCACACGCCATGCTTCAGAAGAGAAGCTGGATCTTATGGCGCTGATGTTAAAGGGTTGAATAGGGTGCACCAGTTTGATAAAGTGGAGATCGTACAGATCTCTCATCCTGACAACTCTTATAAGGTCTTAGATGATATGGTTGATCATGTCAAAGGACTTTTAGCCAAATTGGAACTGCCATATAGGATATTGCGTTTATGTGGTGGAGACTTGGGATTCACCTCCGCTTTGACATATGATTTTGAAGTGTATAGTGCTGCACAAGATCGCTGGCTAGAAGTTAGTTCAGTGTCTAATTTTGAGACTTTTCAGGCCAATAGGTTGAAGTTAAGATATCGAGATGCAGATGGAAAGAAGCACTTAGCACATACTCTCAATGGTAGCGCTTTGGCATTGGCCAGAATAGTTGCTGCCATCTTGGAGAACAATCAAGTCGAAAATGGAATTAAGATACCAAAGGCACTCGTGCCTTACACGAGATTTGAATTGATTAATTAGAAAATTTTTATAATCATGATTGGATATTATTTGATAATTGGTGTAGCAACTCTTGCTGGAGCGCTCATCAGTGGTCGTCTAAAAAGTAAGTTTAAGAAGTATAGTCAAGTACCAACAAGTTCTGGTAAAACAGGTGCCGAAGTTGCTCGTGACATGTTGAGTCACTATGGTATCAATGATGTGCAAGTACGAGAAGGCAAAGGGTTTTTGTCTGATCACTATAATCCACTCAAGAAGACAATTAGCTTGAGCCCAGAAGTATTTAGAGGTAGACATGTAGCGGCGGCTGCAGTTTCTGCTCACGAATGTGGGCATGCTGTGCAACACGCGGAGGCTTATCAGATGTTGAAAGTTAGATCTGCCTTAGTACCAGCAGTGCAAGCATCTTCAAGGATGCAGCAGTTCTTATTTATGGGATTTGTATTTGGTATGGGAGCCGGAGCAGGTTTGATAGGACAAGTGATGATGATTGCTTTAGTGGTGACATTTGGTATGGCGGCACTATTTTCATTGATTACGCTACCTGTAGAATTTGACGCAAGTCGCAGGGCCCTTGTATGGCTAGACAATACCGGTACGACACAAGGAGCGGAGTATGACGGAGCAAAGGATGCACTTTGGTGGGCAGCGATGACATATGTAGCAGGCGCTTTATCAGCACTTGTTATGTTCTTATACTTCCTATTGACATTCTTAGGAAACGATTAATATGCGTTAGAAGTTATATACAAAGAGTCATTCAGAAATGAATGACTCTTTTTTTATGGCTGAAGGTTTAACATGATCATCCCCTTCATCGTTGGTTGTCGCTCGATTTTGGCAGTTACCCAGCTTAGTATATCTAAGTATAAAAACGAACGAAGCTCGTATGGGTCTTGGTAGATGACTTCTAAATCTGATTTAAAACTTTGCAGAACTTCAGCGCGATCCGAGATCCCCACATTTTGTATCTTTTTGAAAAATTGCAATGATCTTAATTGTAATTTGTTTTGGACTTTAGTCTTTTTAAAGTGAGCATCAACAGTTCTCACGAGATATGGTAACAACTCCATATTGTCCAAGTCATAGTGAGCCATCAAGAAAACAAAGCGACTATATGATTGGATATCTTCTCTAAAATCTTCTATATCATCATTGATGATGCGCGATATGTACTTTATAGCTTTACCGGGTTCATTGTTACCTAAGTACATCCAAGCTATCTTATAGTAGAATACCATCAACCTGTGGGGCGCTATTCTTTCTTTATAAAGTTTTATTCTCCTAAGCGTCCTTGGTATGAGCGATAATCCTTCCTTAAACGTACCTTCTAAAAAGTGCACATTATGCCGCGCCCAATGAACATATAAGAACGAGAATATTTTAGAATTTTCATTAAACTTAGCATAATTGCTTTTTCTAAAGTGCTCTAAGTCAGATAGATGTGACTTAAGCTTATTTAAGTCCTTAAGGTTGAAACTAGCCGTTAAGATATAGTGATAGCCTCTCATAAAGAGGTCTTTGTCGAGTAGTTTGAGCTCGCTATTGTTATGAAATATATCTACCCACTTAATAGCGTATTCATAACACTTTTGAAAATCTAAGAGGATATAGTAGTACCACACATAACACTGATTGAGGTATATATTCTCTGGATAACCTAAGTCATTTTCTCTGATACTGGGTAGTCTCTCGTTAAAATATTGGATCACTTCAACCCTCTCTTTGTCATTCTTTACATGACTATTGCGTATGTAGTAACTATGGAGGTTGACCCGAAGATTAGAAAGTGATATTGTGTTGTCGACTTTTTTAATTGTGATGCTTGCTTCGTTAGTAAGAGCGTCGTTTTTTACGGGACCAGTATTGGTGATGTGTCGTGACTCTATGACTTTTTGAAACTCAATGATTTCTAAGGTCAATATATCTAGTTCTTCTTTCTCCGACATTTTCTTAGCACGCTGGAGTAACTTTAAAGATTGGAGATAGAGTCCCTTACCATAAAGTACATGGGCAAAGTCAATATGCTCTCTTATTTCAATAGACTTGATTCTACCTATAGATATCATCCTAAGACTGATCAAGATCTGGCTATATAGATGTCTCTTAAGATTGCTAAGCTGAGTTTTTTTAATGTTGTCTAATCTTTCGGTCAATTTGGATTCATCCAATACAGACATCTTGTCTAAAACATCAAATAGTTGAATGAATTTTAAAGATTCATCTCCTTGTACTCTCTTAGCGTACAACTTAAAGTTGCGCTTGTCCGCCTTAGTCATCGACTTTATCAGCTTGAATAGAGCACTAGAATTGGATATTGGCATAACAATGCGAATATAATTATATCACTGATAATCAGAGAGTTAGTCAATGCGAATATGCTGGTACGCATAACAAAGCAGAAGTAATACCGTCTTTTCTGAGCATACATCGTGCTTTATCATTGCATCTCAATCAACAAGAATAGTCAATTATGAAAAAGATCGAAGCTATAGTGAGGTTCTCAAAGTTTGAGGATGTCAAAGAAGCCTTAGAGGGGATAGGTGTGAACTTCTTCACCTATCTCGAAGTAAATGGTCACGGAAAGCAAAAAGGAGAATCAGTAACCTACAGAGGGTCTGTTTATGACTCTGGAGATATCCCAAGGGTGAAAATCGAAATCGTCATTCCAAATGAAAAATCGAAAGATGTAATCAACGCAATTCTAGATAATGGAAAGACTGGAAAGATAGGAGACGGAAAAATCATCGTTACGAGCGTTGAGGAGTTTTATAGAATCAGGACTGGGGAAGAAGGAAACTCAGCTTTGTAAAATCAAAATAGAAAATCAAAATGGAAAATATAGGATTAGTATTATTTCAGGTAAGTCCTGAAGATGCATTAGCTGCGGCTAACAATGCAATGTTCACGGTTAATAACTTGTGGATATTGATATCTGCAGTTTTGGTATTTATAATGCACTTAGGCTTCTCAGCATTGGAAGCTGGGTTTGTTAGAAAGAAAAATGTCGTCAATATTCTTTTTAAGAATGCAATGATCATTTGCATCGGCTTATTGACCTATGCCCTTTGTGGGTTTAATCTGATGTACCCTGATTTTGCTGAGGGAAGCTCAGGTATTTTTGGATTTGCAGGATTCGGTTTGCCTTTACCAGATGGGGCCGCCGGTTTAATAGAATATGCAGATGGAGCATATAGCTATTATGCAGACTTCATTTTTCAGGCCATGTTTGCGGCAACTGGCGCTACCATTGTATCGGGAGCTGTAGCAGAGCGTATCAAGCTCTCCTCTTTCTTGATCTTCGCTACGTTATTTGTGGCCATCTCATATCCGATTACTGGAGCATGGAAGTGGGGCGGAGGCTGGTTAGATGCTGCTGGATTTTATGATTTTGCAGGATCTACAATCGTTCACTCTGTAGGTGGATGGGCAGCACTCGCAGGAGTGATTTTGTTAGGCCCCAGAACAGGAAAGTATACATCTAAAGGTATTCGTCCGATCACAGGACACAGTATGCCCCTAGCTGCGATTGGTGTCTTTTTATTATGGTTTGGTTGGTTCGGATTTAACGGTGGATCAGTCTTGAGCGCAGACGCAGGATTAGTTTCTCTTGTTTTTGTGACCACTTCGCTCGCTGCGGCAGCTGGAGGACTTGGAGCTTTTGTAACCAGTTATTTTATCACGAAGACACATGATTTGTCTATGGTCCTTAACGGAATTTTAGGTGGGCTTGTTGGTATCACGGCAGGCGCTGATGTTATACCAGTTAGTTCTTCAATTATTGTAGGACTTATAGCAGGTATTATTATCCCGATAGCTGTAACTGCATTTGATAGAGCGAAGCTTGATGATCCAGTTGGAGCTACATCAGTACACCTTGTATGTGGCATCTGGGGTACACTTGCAGTTGCGATCTTTGGCAACTGTGATGAAGGTGTCGGGACATTTGCTGCTCAGCTCAAAGGTATCCTTGCGATGGGAGCCTTCACTTTTGTCTTTGCGTTTGCATTGTTTTTTATCATCAAGGTGACTCTTGGTCTAAGAGTTAGTGAAGAAGAGGAAGAAAAAGGGCTGGACATGTTTGAGCATAGTATGCGCGCTTACTCATAAAAATAAAAAAGTGCTCAGTTTGGTGAGCGCTTTATTTTAATTACAAAACCGAGGACAAACCTCTGACTTTCATACGACTTGATTACAATAGAAAGATTTCTCTTCTATTGTGATACAGATGCTATTTATAAGGAAGAGTCCTTGAGATCAATCATTTCAATAACTGAATACAATTATTTTAAATATCACGTCATGAAAAATATCATATTAGTAGCACTCTATATTCTTAGTACAGTTTCAATATTTGCTCAGGAGGAAGAAACTATGGAGGTGGAGTCTCCATCAATCTCTCTATCTGGAACAGTAGATGCATATTTTAGAAGTAGTAAAGAAGCGCCAGGTACTTCATTTGCCAATTTGCCCGGATTTTCACTTGGTATGGTCAATCTTGTGACTAGCTATGAAGGAGCAACTGTTGGCTTCGTAGGGGATTTGGTCTTTGGACCGAGAGGAGAAGATGCGACTTTTCTTTCACCTGAGTTGAGACCTGGAGGAAGCTCAAATATTGTTAACCAATTATACATGTATGTTAATCTTACAGAGAAGGTGAAATTTACCCTTGGTAACTTTAATACATTTCTTGGATATGAGGTGATTCAACCTAATGCTAACTTTAACTACTCGACATCATACATGTTTTCTTATGGCCCTTTTTCACATACGGGTCTTAAGATGGACGCTGATTTAGGAGGAGGATTATCTCTTATGTTGGGTGTTTTTAATCCGACTGATGCAACAGAATTTAACCCGATTAATGAAGATGGAGAAAATGATTACTTCGGTGGTGCCCAATTAGGCTATAGCTTTGATGCTGGTTCTGCATATGTCAATGCATTATTTGGTCCAGATTATTTTCAGCTAGACTTGACAGCAGGATTTGATGTTACAGAGACGATATATCTGGGTGTCAATGCGACAACTGCTTCTGATGATTTGTTTGCTGGTGTTGCGGGTTATCTTCAAGTAGCTACCTCAGACTCATTCAAGATTGGAGCAAGAGTAGAGTCGTTTTCTGATAAAGGTGTTGGTGTAATTGCTACAGATGAAAGTGTTCTGGCATTTACCCTTTCGGCAAATTATACAGTTGATAACTTGACCTTGATTCCAGAGTTTAGAGTTGATTCTGCATCAACCGATGTTTTTGATGGAGGCACGAGTGGTTCACTTTCTTCATTTGTTCTCGCTGCCGTTTATGGTTTTTAACTAGACTAATGAGATTTGCATCTTCCTCTGTGCATAATAATTAAGCATAGATTAGATTTTCATATGACTGCCTTCGTCATTGCTGAAAGAAGCAAATGACGAAGGTTTTTGATTTAAATAATTGTAATTCAAGATGTGATATATAAGGCTGGTTTGTTATATGATTGGATATTGGACTTACGGATTGTGCTGAATCTTATCTGAACTAATTCTTGATAGCAAACAGCACCATCAGCGATTATTCTGAGGTTAAAAAGTCTTATTTTACTTGTTCAAATTAATTGGTTGAAGCGAATTATACATTGCTATGAGAAATAGCAGTCATAATTGCTCTTGGCGTTTCAGGTTCAGGATAATTTGACTCAAGTCAAATTATCCTGAATAAACCCGTTACACTTTGTAACCATTAAACTTTGCATTATGAGTGAGATGAACCAAAAGGGACTTTACACACCACAGCTAGAATCTGATGCTTGTGGTATCGGTCTCATAGCTCAGCTTGAGAAAAACTATAGCCACGATATTGTTTCTGATGCTCTAACAATGTTGGAGAACATGGAGCATCGCGGAGCATGCGGATGTGACCCAGAGAGCGGTGATGGGGCTGGCATCCTTATTCATGTTCCACATCTCTTGTTTATTGATGAAGACCTAGGTTTTGAGCTGCCATCTCCTGGTGAATATGGAGTCGGATCTTTCTTTTTGCCGAAAGGAGAAAAGTTTGTTGAGATCAAAAGTATGGTTGAGGAGACGGCATCAACTTTTGGACTAAGCCTACTGGGTACCAGAAGAGTCCCCGTGGATAGCTCCATTTTAGGAGAAGCTTCTTCTGCCAGTGAACCAGATATTTTTCATTTTTTCTTTATATCTGATGAAGGACTATCTGGTAAGATCTTAGATAGAAAGTTGTTGATGCTGAGAAAAGTAGCCAACCATAAAGTTGTTAAGGCCTATCCAGAATATAAGCACGACTTTTATATAGCCTCATTGTCTTGTCGAACGATGGTTTATAAAGGACAATTGACATCACTACAAGTTAGAGCTTATTATAATGACTTAAGAAATGAGAAATTAGAATCGGCGATAGCACTTGTACATTCTCGGTTCTCTACCAACACAGTGCCGAGATGGAAGTTAGCGCAGCCTTTTAGAATGATCGCCCACAACGGAGAGATCAATACCATCGAAGGAAATAAAAATTGGTGGGCTGCCAAAGAGCAGGCCATAGAGAGCGATCTGATCTCAAAAGAAGATCTTAACAGGATGATCCCTCTTTTCAATAGCACAAGTAGTGACTCTGCTGTATTTGACAATATATTAGAATTTTTAGTACACAATGGTAGAAGCTTGCCGCATGCACTAATGATGATGATCCCTGAGGCATGGCAAAATGCGCCTCATATAGAAGATTACAAAAGAGACTTCTACGAATATCATGAAGCCCTAATGGAACCATGGGATGGTCCTGCAAGTATGTGTTTTTCTGATGGTACTTTGATAGGTGGCACTTTGGACCGTAATGGTTTGAGACCTTCTCGATATTGTCTCACAACAGATAACAGGTTGATTCTAGCATCAGAGACTGGTGTACTCCCAGTAGATCCGGCGATTGTTGTAAAGAAAGGTAGGCTTGAGCCAGGAAAGATTTTGATTGCTGATCTTGATCTTAAAAAAGTAGTAGGAGATGAAGAGCTTAAGAGGGTAATATGTAATCGTTTGCCATATAGATCATGGTTAGATGATAGCAAGGTTGACATGTCAGACCTAAACCTAGGTGAACAAAGTCTCTCAGAGTCTTCTTTGCCTCTGTCTAAAAGACAGACGGCCCAAGGTTATACTTTAGAAGATGAAGATTTGATTATAAAAGGTATGGTTCAAAACTCTAAAGATCCTGTTGGATCTATGGGAGCCGATGTGCCATTAGCTATACTGTCTCGATATACGCAACACATAGCCAACTACTTTAGACAGCAGTTTGCTCAAGTGACTAACCCTCCTATCGACTCACTAAGAGAGAGTGAGTACATGACCTTGAAAACTGTACTTGGAGGCAGTAGCAATATCCTTGAAAGAAAAAAGAATACAGTCAAATTTATAAGATTAGAAAGTCCAATTCTTGATAAGAAGAACTTTCTAAAACTTCGATTTATAAATCATAACCATTTTAAGTCGGCGCATATAGATTGTACATTTGATGCTGATTATAACGAAGGTGATCTCAAGAAGAGAATCTTACAAATATGTGATCAGGTCAAGGAGATTATAAAGGATGGTAAGAATATCATAATACTTGATAATACTCAGATATCTGAAACTGCAATCCCTATACCATCATTGATGGTATCAGGTGCGATACACCATGCTCTAGTTGCGGCTGGCTTGAGACAGAAAGCTTCGCTTATTATACAAGGAGGTGATATTGTTGAGACCCATCAGTGTGCTACGTTGATAGGATATGGGGCAGATGCCATTTTTCCAACTTTGGCATTTGAAACAGTTAAAGAACTTCATGCTGCCGCAAAATTAGAATCTGTTCCCACGCCAGCCAAAGCGGTCAATATTTATATAAAAGCTTTAAACAAAGGCTTGCTAAAGATTATGTCGAAACTCGGCATATCTACAGTTCAATCATATAGAGGGGCTCAAGCATTTGAAGCCTTAGGTATCGCTAAAGACGTAATCGATATTTGTTTTAAAGGAACAATATCAAGGATATCAGGGATGACTTTTGACATGCTTGCAAAAGAAGCGATTACAAAGCATAGAGTTGCCTTTGCAGATGACTTTGAGAATGAACTCATCGATATGGGTATCTATCAATGGAAGAGAAGAGGAGAGTATCACCTTTTCAATCCAACGACGATCCACTTGCTCCAACACAGTACAAAGAAGAATGACTATAAGATCTACAAGAAATATACAGAAGCGATCAACGCCCAAGCAGAGAAGGTGTGCACATTAAGGAGTTTATTACAATTTGATGATGAGCGACAGAGTATCCCAATTGAAGAAGTAGAGTCAGTTGAAAAAATTCTAAAAAGATTTGCGACGGGAGCAATGTCTTTTGGCTCTATATCGCATGAAGCACATAGCACATTGGCAAAAGCTATGAATAGAATCGGTGGTAAGAGTAACAGTGGAGAAGGCGGAGAAGATGAAGTGAGGTTTAAAAAATTAGACAATGGTGATTGGGAACGATCTGCTATCAAGCAAGTTGCTTCTGGTAGATTTGGAGTGACCATCAACTATCTGACTAATGCCAACGAGATCCAGATCAAAATGGCTCAAGGTGCTAAGCCTGGAGAAGGCGGACAATTACCAGGCCATAAAGTCAATGATTGGATAGCTAAGGTGAGACACTCTACACCAGGTGTAGGATTGATATCACCACCACCGCATCATGATATATATTCTATAGAGGATCTTGCGCAGCTTATCTATGATTTGAAAAATGCCAATAGGGAAGCGCGTATCTCAGTGAAGTTAGTTTCAAAAGCTGGAGTAGGTATCATAGCATCGGGCGTTGCAAAAGGCAAAGCAGATCATATCTTGATCGCAGGTCATGATGGTGGCACAGGAGCATCTCCATTGAGTTCTATAAGATATGCAGGACTGCCTTGGGAGTTAGGCCTCGCGGAGACACATCAAACGCTTATCCAAAATAAAATAAGAAATCGAGTTGTTCTTCAAACTGATGGTCAGATTAGAACAGGACGGGACATGGCAGTTGCGACTTTACTTGGTGCAGAAGAGTGGGGGATAGCCACCGCAGCACTTGTAGTTGAAGGGTGCATATTAATGAGGAAGTGTCATCTTAATACTTGCCCTGTAGGTATCGCAACTCAGGATACAGAACTTAGAAAAAAGTTTGAAGGCAAGGTTGAAGACGTTGTTAACTTTTTCCACTTTTTAGCAAACGATCTGCGAGAGATCATGGCTTCTTTAGGATTTAGAACCGTAGATGAGATGGTTGGCAGAGCTGATCTCTTAAAGATTAGAGAAGACCTAACTCACTGGAAGTTAAAGAGCATAGATCTCAGTCCATTATTATATAGAGATCCGTTATCTGACGAGCAGGTTAATTATAACAACGTCAAGCAAGATCATGATATCGATGAGGTTGTAGATCGTCAGTTGATAGAGTATGCGTTACTTGCTTTAGAAGATAAGATTACTATCAACAGCATATTTGATGTCGTGAGTACGGATCGATCGATTGGCACAATGCTTTCTAATGAGATTGCAAAAAAATATGGTAGTAAAGGTCTGCCAGATGATTCTATCAATTTTAGATTTAGAGGATCAGCAGGTCAGAGCTTTGGAGCATTTGGAGCGAAGGGTTTGACATTTACACTCGAAGGAGATTCTAATGACTACTTCGGTAAAGGGCTCAGTGGAGCTAAGTTGATATTGTCAACGGATAGAACTGCTACTCTGATTCCAAAAGATAATATCATCGTAGGAAACGTGGCACTATATGGAGCCACTTCTGGAGAGGCTTATATCAAAGGTGTTGCCGGTGAGCGATTTTGTGTAAGAAATAGTGGAGCGACTGCAGTCGTAGAAGGACTTGGCGCTCATGGTTGTGAGTACATGACAGGAGGTCGAGTAATTGTACTTGGAAGTATCGGAAGAAACTTTGGAGCAGGTATGAGCGGAGGAGTAGCTTATATATATGATCCTAAGAACGAGGCAAAGCAATATCTGAATATGGAGATGATTTTGGTCGAAGACTTATCAGATGAGGATGATGAATTATTGAGAGTACATATCCGTAATCACTTCAAATATACAGGTAGTACCTCCGCATTGGAGATACTCCAAAAATGGAATATTGAAAAGACGAATTTTATAAAAATAATGCCAGAGGAGTATAAGAGGGTCTTAGCAGAGATAGCTAAGAAAAAAGAAGTGGTAATCGCATCATAAAGGAATAAAATCATGGGAGATATAAAAGGTTTTATGAAATACGGCAGAGAGCTGCCAAAGAAAAGAAAGGTTAAAGAGAGAGTTGAGGATTATAAAGAGATCTACGTGCCTCACTCTGAAGAACTGACTAATACTCAGTCAGCAAGATGTATGGATTGTGGTATCCCATTTTGTCATAGTGGATGCCCGCTTGGAAACATCATACCAGACTTTAATGATGCCGTGCATCAAGAAGATTGGAAAGAGGCATATAAGATATTGTCAAGTACAAACAACTTCCCTGAGTTTACAGGTCGTATCTGTCCTGCACCATGTGAGAAGGCATGTGTGTTGGGTATCAACAGTGACCCTGTCTCAATCGAACATATAGAAAAGTCGATTATAGAAAAGGCATATGAAGAAGGTTGGGTGCAAGCGGATACTGATATCGTAAGGACTAATAAAACTGTTGCTGTTGTTGGATCAGGTCCAGCAGGATTAGCGGCTGCGGATCAACTGAACAAAGCCGGACATACTGTTACAGTATATGAACGTAACGATAAAGTAGGTGGTCTGCTTCAATACGGTATACCTGATTTCAAATTAGAAAAGTGGGTGGTTGAAAGAAGAGTGCAGATCATGGAGGCATCAGGTGTTACTTTTAGAACAAGTACAGATGTTGGCATTGATATCTCCGGAGAAGCGCTGATGAAGAACTATGATTCTATTGTCTTAGCAGGGGGAAGTACGATCCCAAGAGATCTGCCTATACCTGGAAGAGAGTTGAAAGGTGTCCACTTTGCTATGGAGTTTTTGGAGCAAAAGAATAGACAAGTTGCAGGACAAACAGAGTTTAACCATGATGTAATAACTGCAACTGGAAAGAATGTTGTCATCATAGGAGGGGGTGATACTGGAGCAGATTGTACAGGTACTTCTAATAGGGAGAAAGCTGCAAGCGTCACTCAGATAGAACTATTAGCAAAACCACCAGCGACGAGAGATGAGAGTACGCCTTGGCCACTTTGGCCTATGGAGTTAAGGACTTCATCTTCTCATGAAGAGGGTTGCGAAAGAAAGTGGGCACTTCTGACAAAAGAGTTTGTCGGTGATCATAAAGGAAATCTAAAAGCCATTAAAATTGTCAATATAGAGTGGGTATTTGACGAAAGTCAAGGTAGGTCGAACTTTAAAGAGGTAGAGGGAACTGAGAGAGAAATACCCTGTGAGCTGGCACTGCTGGCTGTAGGCTTTGTACATCCGCAACATGAAGGATTGCTGAAGCAGTTGGATGTAGACCTGGATACGAGGGGTAATGTTCGTACAGGTGCCGACTATAAGTCTAACTTGGATAAGGTCTTTAGTGCTGGAGATATGAGACGAGGTCAATCTCTTGTGGTATGGGCTATATCTGAGGGCCGAGAAGCTGCTATCGAGGTGGATCGCTTCCTTTCTGGTGGAAAGACCAGGCTTAATTCTAAGTCCTATTCGAAACTTTTGGTATAGTATCTCGCGTTCTCTATTATTGTAGGAAGTTATAAGATATTATGGAAGCAACAATAGACAGCACGTTAAAGCAAGGCAGAGCATCATTTGACAAAGCTATGGATCATCTGAAGAGTGAACTTCAGAAGATAAGAGCTGGCAAAGCATCGCCCTCCATGCTCAACGGTATCATGGTAGACTACTATGGTAATCCGACTCAATTAACTCAAGTTGCCAATGTTTCTACACCCGATGCTCGAACGCTTTCTATCCAGCCATGGGAGAAGAATATGTTAGGCCCAATAGAGCAAGCGATATTTGGGGCAAACCTTGGACTTACACCAATGAACGATGGTGAGTTTGTCCGTATATCTATACCGCCACTAACTGAAGAGCGAAGAGTAGATCTCGTAAAGCAGTGTAAGTCACTTGGTGAAGAAGCTAAAATCTCACTTAGAACAGCTCGGCACAAGATGATTGACTTCATAAAGAAAGAGGTCAAAGATGGTTATCCAGAGGATGCCGGAAAGAAAAAAGAAGCTGAGGTAGAGGGCATGGTTAAAGAGACAACTAAAAAAGTTGAAGATTTCTTAGCTGCTAAAGAGAAGGAAATCATGAAGGTGTAATAGCATCTTCATAAATTACTTTTTGAATTGTTCCAGCTTTAAAGATTGTCCATCCCACATGGCATATGAGAAGTGTGTCATCCAATCTCCCAGATTACAATATATCGTCTTGTCGTCGGAAAGTGTTTTCAACTCAGGTGCATGTATATGTCCACAGATGAAGTAGTTGAAACCAATAGTTACTGACGCCTTATCGGCAAATGTTAAAAGGTTAGATTGTTCTTCAGGTCCATTGGCATTTTGATGGCTATCTCTACTTTTTCGACTCATAATCTTCATCAGTGATAATCCAAATGTAGGATGTAAAATGGAGTAAAACCATTGCAAAATAGGATTGCGGAGTATAGATTTTATGAATTTGTAAGAATTGTCCCCTTTGCCAAGTCCATCACCATGTGTGATGAAAAATCGCTTGCCGTCGATATCATGTATCACTTCTTTGTCATGAATGATGATACCTAATTCTTCCGTAAAGTAGTCGTAGACCCACATGTCGTGATTACCTTTAAAAAAGTGAATCTTCACTCCACCGTCAGATAGTTCTGCTAGCTTGCCAAAAAACCTCGAGTATCCTTTAGGAATTACCTTCTTATACTCAAACCAATGATCAAAGACATCACCAACTAGGTAAAGAGTATCCGCATCGGATTTGATAGAGTCTAACCATGCCACTATTATCCGTTCTCTTTTATTCGAGCTTTTTTCAAGGTCGAGGCCCAAATGAAAGTCCGATGCGAAATATGTCTTTGCCTTCGTCATAAGTAATCAGGCTCAAAATAATAGAATAGGTACTCATTTGACCTTGAATGAGACGCTAATATTCTTCAACTGTTTTAATCT
>CALDEM010000003.1 GCA_937942435.1 uncultured Saprospiraceae bacterium | reverse complement strand
TAAAGTTGTCATGAACCTAAATAGAAACTTATGAAGCTGTGGGATAAAGGGTATGATATCAATAAAGAGATAGAAGACTTTACAGTAGGTAGGGATAGGGAGTTTGATCTTTCACTTGCCACTTATGATGTGCAAGCTTCTATTGCTCATGCAGATATGCTTTGTAAAATTGGAATGATCAGTTCTCAAGAAAGAGATGCTTTAAAAGAAGAGCTGAAGAAGATTGACATAGAAATCAAAGAAGGAAGATTTGTTATAGAAGATAGTGTAGAAGATGTGCATTCTCAGATTGAAAAGATACTGGTCGCAAAGATTAGTGATATTGGAAAAAAGATACACTTAGGTAGATCACGTAATGATCAAGTGCTGGTGGCACTCCGGTTATTTTTTAGAGATCGATTACAATCGCTAATTGAAGAGTGCAAAGATGTAGTTAGCGTACTTTTAGAAACTGCAGAGAAGCACAAAAATGTCTTGATCCCAGGCTATACACATATGCAGATCGGGATGGTGTCATCTTGTGGTTTGTGGTTGTCAGCATTTGCCGAAGGACTAATAGACGATGCTGAGTATATCTCTAAAACAATCTCGATCATCAATAGGAATCCCTTGGGTACTGCCGCAGGCTATGGTTCATCATTGCCGTTGGATCGTCAGATGACTACGGATCAATTATCATTTGAAGGGTTGTGCATCAATCCTATCAATGCTCAATTAGGCAGAGGGAAATCCGAATTATTGGTTGCTAACGGCTTATCTACTATGGCCCTTACACTCAACAAACTGGCTATGGACATATGTCTATTCTCCAATGAGAACTATGGTATACTCTCATTGCCTAAAGAGTACACGACGGGTTCTTCAATCATGCCGCACAAGAAGAATCCTGATGTTTTTGAGTTAATCAGGGCTAAGTCTAATCTTATCATCACACTACCTAATCAAGTGGCAAGTATCATCTCTAATCTTACGTCTGGCTATCATCGAGATTTTCAATTACAGAAGGAGATTATCTTTCCGGCGTTGGATCAGATGAGCACACTGTTGAGATTGATCGCACAATGTGTGCCGCAGCTGGTATTTCACGAAAGTCAAGTCCATAATGAAAAGTACCAGTATCTGTGGAGCGTAGAACTGGTCAATAAGTATGTGCAAGAAGGCATGACGTTTAGAGATGCTTACCGCAAGGTGGGGATCGCCATAGACTCTGGAGACTATCATCCACCAAAAGAAATCAACCATAATCATATCGGAAGTATCGGCAACCTCGGATTGGATAAGATGCGCGCCCGAATGCGAACTTTATAGAGAAAATCTAAGTTTAATAATTGGAGTAATTTTATAGGAAGAAAAAAACGAATATGTCAGCAACGATGCCACTTGAAAAAGCTGTAGAGAACCTAGATCGAAAGGGATATCTCTCGATTGATGTCGATCCAACCTTAGATCTCGAAGCGGAGATCAATAGATTGAAAAAAGAAAAAAACGCCATCATCTTGGCCCACTACTATGTAGAGGCTGAGCTTCAAGATATAGCTGACTTTATAGGAGATAGCTTACAGTTGGCTCAAAAAGCAGCTTCTACGGATGCTGAGATCATCGTATTCGTTGGTGTGCACTTCATGGCGGAGACGGCTAAGATGCTGAACCCACAAAAGAAGGTATTACTACCGGATCTTAAGGCAGGGTGTTCGCTGGCTGATTCTTGTCCTCCTCACTTATTCAAGAAGTTTAAGGAGAAGCATCCAGATCACGTTGTAGTTAGCTACATCAACTGTACAGCTGAGTTAAAGACACTTACGGATATCTGCTGTACTTCGTCTAATGCAGTCCACGTAATCAATAGCGTCCCTAAAGACAAAGGCATCATCTTCGCCCCGGATAAAAACTTAGGTGCTTACCTCCAGAAGAAGACAGGTAGAGAAATGATCTTATGGAATGGTGCTTGTATGGTCCATGAAATATTTTCGGCAGAGAAGATCACCAAAGCGATGGTTCGGAACCCAGATGCAGAACTGATCGCGCACCCCGAGTGTGAAGAACATATCTTACAAAAAGCACACTTTATAGGCTCGACAAGTCAGTTGTTAAGATACACACATGAAAGTGATGTACAGAAGTTTATCGTAGCTACAGAGTCAGGTATCATCCATCAGATGGAGCTGAAATCTCCTGACAAAGAGTTTATACCAGCACCGCCTAATAATACTTGTGCATGCAATGATTGCCCACATATGAAGCGTAACAGTATGGAGAAGCTTTACCTATGTATGGAGCATGAACTGCCTGAGGTTGAGCTTGAAGATTGGGTGATAGAGAAAGGCATAGCTTGTATCGATAGGATGATGGAGATCAGTGCAAAAGCAGGACTCTGATATAAACCTAACTGCATGTCACGACATCAGTGATGATGAAGTAGTACTATCTGGCATAGAGGTGCTACAGAGGCACTATGGACGGTTATCTGATGTATGTGTCAAGGATCTTGCTCAGTGCATCAGTGTTGCTAGATTTGGAAAGTCTGAAGTCATCATCGAGATGGGCGCTGTTGCCGACGACTTGTTTTTCTTGAGGCAAGGTTCAGCTCGCGCATATTATCTAAAAGACGGTAGAGAGATCACGGATTGGTTTGCTTTTGAGCATGACTTTATCTGTGCTATCAATAGTTTTTATACACAGAACCCAAGCCCTCATTATATCGCATCTATAGAGCCTATGGTGGCAGGCGTGATACATGCTCCAGATATGCAGATGTTGTGTAGGAAGCATCACGATTTTGAACACCTTTGCAGAAATATTACAACCGATACAATGCTCAGATTACAACAACGGATTGTAGCATTACAATTTGAATCTGCGCAGCAGAAGTATGAGAACCTATTGGTGAAATATCCGGAGATTACCAATAGAGTGGCAGTTGGGCATATCGCTTCTTATCTCGGTATCACTAATGAGACTTTAAGTCGCATCAGACACAAGAGAGCTTCCTAAATTGATCTATATCAATTGAAATGATAACAGATGAATCTACTTTTAAAAGTAGAATAAATCACCAGTATCATGTCCAAGCAAATACTTGTCAATTGGTCTCAAGTAAGGAGTCATTTTAGAAAATGCCAAGCCCAAAACTTGCAGCAAGCGATAGCTACTGTAGACGAATTGGGACTGCCTCAGATTACACCTATAGGCACTGTCTTTCTCAACGACGACCAGACTGGTTTCTATTTTGAGATGTATACCACAACGCTGCCTGATTGTGCAGAGACAACAAAAAGGATAGCCATCTTAGGTGTCAATACAAGTAAGTGGTACTGGTTTAAAGCACTTTTTAAAGGTGTCTTCTACGGACCTCCTGCTGTGAAGCTTTATGGACAGTTAGGTCAAAGAAGACGAGCCACTGAAGTAGAAATGAGAAGGTTGGAAAGAAGACTTAGTTCTGCTAAAAGAATGAAAGGTTATGATTTGCTCTGGAAGAATATGGCTTTCATAAGAGAGTTCTCGATTGATGCTTACAAAATGATAGAGTTTGGCCCAGCGATGCCAGTTAGACTGGGTGCTCTGTAACTCATTCAAAATCCATTATCTTGTTGGTTCACAATAGAATAATGTCATGTCCTCAAGACGGCAATTTGTAAAAGGTGCATCTATACTTGGCTTAGCTATCAATTGGCCATCCTTGATATCAAAGCTTCCGATATCTGACCTTCATGCAGAAAGCGTCGACTGGTTACAAGTGAGAGATTTATTTCCTATATCAAGTTGGGAGAAGATACACCTCAACAGTGGCAGTGCAGGTGTAATGCCAACGCCGGTTCAAGATCATCTTATCGAACTGATCAAAAAGGTCAACAGCAAAGCCCCTTATGAAGTCTGGGGAGAGTGGCAAGAGACCAAGACGAGTAATCTATCTCGCTTAGCAGAGATGACTAACTGTGATCACAATGAACTACAGATCGTGCGCAATACTACGGAGGCACTCAATATGATCATCTATGGATTAGCATTAAATGGTGGAGATGAGATTGTAATGGGTCAGCAAGATTACCCATTTGCGAAGAATACTTGGCAGAATCGAGCGAAGCGAGATGGGGTTATTATAAAGGAAGTAGATCTACAGATCCCAGCAAAAGATGAAGAGATTTTAGCTGCTTATGATAAGATGATCACAGATAAAACAAAGGTGGTACACATCACACATATCACCCATAGAGAAGGGCATATCATGCCTGTTAAAAAGTTAAGCGCACTTGCTCATAGTAAAGGTGCTGAAGTGGTTGTAGATGGGGCACATGCGGTGGCTAATATCAATTTGGATTTACGTG
The DNA here is from genome assembly GCA_937942435.1 of uncultured Saprospiraceae bacterium. Classification (GTDB taxonomy): domain Bacteria; phylum Bacteroidota; class Bacteroidia; order Chitinophagales; family Saprospiraceae; genus JAJRXG01. The sequence continues at coordinate 37,782 of CALDEM010000003.1, read as the reverse complement.
ATCTGGATTGTGACTACTTCGCTTCAAGTCTGCATAAGTGGTTGAATGCTCCGCTGGGAACAGGTCTCTTATTTGTAAAGGAAGAAAAGATCAAGGATCTTTATAATCACCCATCTTCTAATCTTGATGCCTATGACAACATGAACAAGTATGAGCACTTAGGCACAAGAGCTTGGGCCAACGAGATAGGAGTTGCTGCAGCACTTGATTTTCATGACGCCTTGGGTCATCAAAATAAGCTGGATCGTCTCCAAGAATTAAAAGAGTACTGGACGGGACAAGTAATGGATGTAGCGAATGTACAATTGAAGACTTGGATTGAACCTCGCTACTCAGGGGCAGTTGCTACTTTTTCATTAGACAATATATCAAATCGAAAAATTCGAAAGAGTCTCAACAAAGATTATAACATACACGTCAAGTCAGTTGATTGCAAAGGAGGTGGCGGTATAAGAGTTAGCCCAAACATATTTACCACCAAGGAAGAATTAGATCAGTTAGTTTTTGCAATTAGAAAATTGTCAGAGGAGTAAGATGAAAAGATTTGTAGATTGGATGGCAAGCCATAAGATGGTGCACATTGTCATCATTGCTGTATACTATGTTAGCGTGGTGTTGCCACATAAGAGATTTGGTACTTTTCTAAACGATACTGTTGTTGGTGGCTTAGGTATCAACAATAACACAGCTGAGGGAAGACAAGTGTATAATGGTTATGCTATATCCATAGCAGCTATCCTGTTAGGTGTGCTGCTTTTTTTCTTTATAAAGCATTCTAGAAAGTTAGCAAACCGCAAGACGATATGGTTTTACATGATTACCAATATCATCTTTGCCGTTTTGATAGTTGAGTTTTTATTTGTAGTCAACATTGAGTTTGTACACTTTCCACAATATGCAGTGTTTGCAGTATTGCTTTTTCCTTTGATAGGCAATTATAAAAGCACAATGGTCTGGGCAACTCTTGCTGGCATGATAGACGAGGCCTATCAGTACTTTTATCTGGCGCCGATGGATACTGCTCATTATGATTTCAACGATGTCCTGACAAATCTTGTGGGAGTAGTTTTTGGTCTTCTGTTATTAAGGAGTATGAATGTTGCTGAACATAGTACATTCAAATTGTCGAAAGCCACATTCTGGTATGGGATAGGAGCTATAATTCTTGTTGTAGGAGGTTTACACTTGGCTGATATTCTGAGTATTTACCCAAGTGAGGATCATGAATACCATATCATCAGAAAAATACCGGATCAGTTTTGGTCGAAGATTCATCCTAATGTGACTTACCACATCGTTAAGCCGATTGAAGGGATTGGACTCACCTGTTTGCTTTGGGTCTTCTTTAGTAAGATCAGCCCTCATAAAACAGTCAAGGTTGATGTCTGAGCATAATAGCCATAGCGGTCATCATCACCATCATGATCATCCACATGATCCAGATGCAAAGCCTCCTTACTTAACGTTGGCCCTATTAGTCATCATGGTGTTGATTGGGTTGGTGTTGGTACTTTACTACAAGGTCATATAGTCAATAGAGATACAGTGAATGAAGCTCATTAAGTGATCTGAATAGTCCTATATTCGGGCGTAATATCAGAATATGAGACGCTTAATCACCTTGATTTTTATCATATCGACCGCTTACAACGCTTCGATAGCTCAGCTTCAATCACCAGATGAGTTTTTACCACATGAGTTAGGGGAGCACTTTACTCCTCATCATATGCTCGTGGATTACTATGAGCATGTAGCGGCTAATAGCCCTTTGGTCAAACTTGTAAGGTATGGTAAGACTAATCAAGATCGCCCGTTGATGATTGCTATCGTAACTAGCGAGGCTAATCATGCTCGCCTCGATGAGATCAGGATGAACAACTTAAAGTTAGCAGGGATGGAAAGGGGAGAAGTGGATTTGTCAGCGTCAAGGGCTATCGCTTGGTTAAGCTTTTCGGTTCATGGCAATGAACCAGCTGGCTCAGAATCAGCGCCTCACGTGATCTATGACTTAGTAGATCCTAACAATCGTCAGACAAAGGCTTGGTTAGATAATACTGTTGTTATACTTGATCCATCGATCAACCCAGATGGATATTCGCGATACACACACTGGGTGCGCAATGTCACGATGGATGAAAACAATCTTGATGTCCAAGATATAGAACACGCTGAGCCTTGGCCTGGAGGTAGAGTCAATCATTATCTTTTTGATCTCAATCGTGATTGGGCATGGCAGACGCAGATCGAGAGTCAGCAACGCATGGCACTTTATAATCAGTGGTTACCACATGTACATGCTGACCTTCATGAGATGGGTCATGAGAGTTCGTACTACTTTGCACCAGCAGCTAAGCCGTATCACCCTTACATCACACAGTGGCAAAGAGACTTTCAAGAGGACATCGGTAAGAACCACGCCAAGTACTTTCACAAAGAGGGATGGTTGTACTTTACAAAGGAGGTATTTGATCTGTTTTATCCAAGTTACGGAGATACTTACCCTACTTTTTCTGGCGCGATTGGCATGACATATGAGCAAGGCGGAGGCAGTGTTGGGGGGCGTGGTGTTAACTTGAGCAATGGCGAGACACTTACGCTTAAGGATCGGATAGACCATCACAAGACGACTGCTTTAAGTACGATTGAGATCACTTCTGTAAATGCTGAAAAAGTAATATCTGAGTTCAAGAACTTTTTCAATGTTTCAAAGAATAAACCACCTGGGAGATACAAGTCATTCATCATCAAAAAAGATAAGTCTGGAGCAAGGGTAAAAGCACTAGCAGAACTATTAGAAAGACAAGACATCCGCTATGGTACAGTTACAGCAAACTCAGAAGTCAATGGTTATCACTATAATTCATTTTCTAATGAACGAGTAGCTGTGGCTCCTGGAGACTTAGTGGTCAATGCTAATCAACCAAAAGGACTGCTAGCACAAGTACTACTTGAGCCATCGTCAGAATTAGAAGATTCTGTGACGTATGATATAACAGCATGGGCATTACCATATGCTTATGGATTGGATGCTGTCGCACTAGAATCAAAGACTTCTTCAGTAGACTTGACGTGGTCGTCGGACAAATCAACCTTAGCTGAGGCTTATGCCTACCTCGTGCCTCATACAGATATGAGCAGCGTACAATTCTTGAGTAAGTTGCTAACAAACGATATTTCCGTCAGGGTGCTTTCTAAAAACCTAAGTCTCGATGGTAAAGAATATGAGTCGGGTACAGCGGTTATCACAAGGGCAGACAATAGATCCTTGGGTTCAGAACTTATAAATATCATGAAATCCACATTGGCAGAACATCCTACAAAGGTTGATAATATTTCTGGTGGATTTGCTGATGCAGGGTATGACTTGGGTAGCCGTAGAAACTATCTGATTGATAAGCCTAAGGTTCTTTCGATAAGTGGCGAAGGTGTCAGCACAAACGCTTTTGGTCAGATCAAATGGTACTTTGATCGTGTGATCAATTATCCTCTTTCTATAGTCGATATCAATCGCTTTGGTAGAGTAGACTTGGATGCTTACAATACGCTCGTCCTACCTGAAGGTTGGTATAGCTTGAATGATGGCATGCTATCTAAAATATCTTCTTGGGTAAGAGGTGGCGGCAAATTAATTGCAATCGGTAGTGCCAATAGAAAGCTCATGGATAAAGATGGGTTTGGTCTGAAGAGATATGCCACTGATGAAGAAAAAAGCGAAGACCAAAAAACTAACAAAGCTGCTGATCTAGCAGCGAGATATAACCACTACTCCGAGAGCGAAAGAAGAGCCATAAGCGATTATGTGCCAGGAGCGATCTTTGAGTTAGAAGTAGACGAGAGCCATCCACTTGGTTTTGGACTTGGAGAAAACTATTTTTCTTTGAGAACCAGCAGTACTACTTTTCCGTTATTAGTCGGTGCAGACAATGTCATCCATCACCCCAAGGAAAATGGAAATGTCGTTGGTTTCGCAGGTAGCAAAATAAAGCAAAGACTGAACGACTCGGCCGCTTTTGTTGTTGAGTCGAGAGGAAGAGGGCAAGTTATCTATATGGCTGATAATCCATTGTTCAGAGGGTTCTGGTATAATGGATTGTTTTTGTTTAGTAACGCCTTGTTTCTTGTAGATTAGAATATTATTTAAAAGATAGATTGATAAAATGAGATTATTAGTTTGGTTATTAGTTGGGTTTGTTTCAACATCACTCATGGCTCAAGAGCCGATCACTGTTGAAGCGATATGGAGAGATTATAAGTTTATCCCTAAGTCTGTTCCTGGATTTAACTTTCTAAATGATGGGAGACACTATACGAGATTAGAAGATAATGTGATCAAAAAGTATGACATCACAACAGGAGAGCATGTAGCCGATCTTTTTGATGGCGAGGAGATTAAGGGTCAGTTGGGATTTGAAGGAGAGATAGAAGATTATTCGTTTAATCATGATGAGTCGATGATCCTTATAGAATCTGAAAACGAATCTATCTACAGAAGATCGTACTTAGCTAAGTATCACATTTTTGATTTTAAAAGCGATAAGCTTCATGCACTGTATGAAGAAGGCAGGGTGATGAATGCTACGTTCTCTCCTGATGCAAGTAAGGTAGGTTATGTTTTTGAAAATAATCTATACTACTATGACCTAGCAGAGCAACTTACTCTGCCCATAACATTTGATGGAGAGACCAACAAGATTATAAACGGTGTAACAGATTGGGTATATGAAGAAGAGCTGTCGATTGTAAAAGCATTCTGGTGGTCACCTGATAGTAAGCAGATCGCATACTTGAGATTTGATGAATCAGAAGTGCCAGAGTTTACTATGACACTTTATAAAGATGAACTCTACCCAGAATATCAAACTTTCAAATATCCAAAAGTCGGTGCTAAAAATGCTGAGATCAGCGCTCACCTTTTTGACCTTAGGACTGAAGAAAGTGCACCACTCAATGTTGGCAATCTTGATGATATGTATATCCCTCGGGTGAAATGGACGAACGCTGGAGATGAAGTCTGTATCTATAAAATGAATCGACACCAGAACCATCTACAATTGATTGCAATCAATACTGAAAATGGAAAAACAAGAACACTCTTAGAAGAAAAGAATAAGTACTATATCGATATCACCAATGATCATACTTTTCTAAATGATGGAAAGCACTTTGTATGGACAAGTGAGAAGAGTGGTTACAATCATATCTACCTATATGATATGGATGGTAAAGAGGTTAGAGCATTGACAAGTGGTGATTATGACGTGACTTCTTTTTATGGAGTAGATGAAGCCAGAGGTATGGTCTACTATCAGTCCGCAGAAGTGTCACCCTTAGAAAGACATGTGTATAGTGTTGGGCTTGATGGCAAGAGTAAAAAGAAGCTGACTAAAAAATCTGGAACAAACAATGCATCCTTCAGTAGCACTTTTGATTACTATACTTTAAATCATAGTTCTGTCAATGTTGTCAATTCTTATAATGTATTTGATAGAAAGCAAAGACTGATACGTGAGTTAGAAAGTAACAAGAGTTATAAGGGGTTGCAAAAACGACATGGTGTAAGACCAGTGGAGTTTTTCCAATTTACTACAACTGAGAACGTTGAGTTGAATGGCTGGATGATTAAACCTAAAAACTTTGATCCTACTAAAAAGTATCCAGTATTTTTGACACAGTACAGTGGTCCTGGCAGTCAGCAAGTGACAGATAGCTGGAAAGGTATGAACTACTGGTGGTACCAGATGCTGGCTCAAGAGGGATATCTCGTAGCTTGTGTTGATCCAAGAGGAACAGGCGCAAGAGGGGAGGAGTTTAAAAAAATGACGTACCTCGAGCTGGGCAAGTACGAGACACAAGATCAGATCGAAGCTGGAAAGTATCTTGCCAGTCTACCATATACAGATCCATTGAAGATTGGCATCTTTGGCTGGAGTTATGGAGGCTATATGTCCTCACTTGCTATCTTAAAAGGCAATGATGTCTTTAGTGTTGCCATTGCAGTCGCTCCGGTCACAAGTTGGAAGTGGTATGACACAATCTATACAGAGCGGTATATGAGAACACTTGCAGAGAATGAGTCTGGCTATAGAGACAACTCGCCTATATACTTTGCAGATAGATTGAGAGGCAAGTATTTGTTAGTGCATGGTGGCGCTGACGACAATGTTCATCTACAGAATAGTATGGAGATGTCTAATGCTTTAATCGCCGCTAACAAACAATTTGATACATATATATATCCTAATCGTAACCATGGGATCTTCGGGGGTACTTCGAGAATGCACTTGTATAACAAGATGACTAACTTCCTTCATGAGAACCTTATGAATGGAGAAGGTCTTCAGGAATTGAAGCCATAGTTTAACTATTACTTAATCATGAACGCTCCAAAGGAAATTGTAAATCGAAAAGCCAAGTTTGAGTATACCTTCTTACAAGAGTTTGATGCAGGAATCATGCTCGTAGGGACAGAGGTGAAGTCATTGCGTTCTGGCAATGGTAACTTGTCTGATGCATATTGTCTCTTTAAAAATGGCGAACTTTATATAAAGAGCCTTTATATCGGAGAATACGATCATGGTAATATCAATAACCATGAACCTCGTAGAGATCGTAAACTACTCTTGAAGAAAACTGAGTTAAAAAAGTTAGACAAAAGAGTAAAAGAAAAAGGTTTTACAATTATACCTTATAAGATCTTCTTTTCGGAAAGAGGTCTTGTTAAAATTCAAATCGTTCTTGGTCAAGGTAAGAAATCATACGATAAGAGAGATTCTATAAAGGATCGAGATATGAAGAGGGATATGGACCGGATGAAGAAAGAGTATCAGTAGAGTTTCAAAAAAAATTACCCAAAGGTACAAGTTAAATTCTCTTACAGGTGAAGTCTTTTGGATGCACTCACGCCGTGTGTAATTACTTCTTAAGAATGGTTTTTCCTAATTCTTTCATCTCCTATTTTTGAATGGTCAAAAAAGGAGCAAAAAAACCATTTTTTGTAATGGCATTGCTTCGCACCTGAAGACAATTGCTAAATTCTTTCCAAGGCTTCAAGAATTCTTTACGCAAGTGTCTTCATATGCCCGTACAAAAAAGGAGTAGTCCGAAAATTTTCGAAAATAAATAGATAATTGTATAAAGTGAGCGTAGACTTGACGGATATGGAGCGGAGGCCATGCTTGCCTGGCTTAAAAGGAAGATTGTGTACGCACTCACATTCTCACTATACAATGATTCAGCGAGTAGATTTACTAACTGATCTTTCACTTTACTTACTTTTAACTGAGATAATAGATCCGTCGCTTTTGCTCAACTTTTTTAAAAAGTTGAAAGAGTAGAGATGTAATTCGATATGATCTAATGTGACGAATCGTTTGCCGTTAAGTGACATATCGCTCTCCGCGAAAGGACTTCTCCACTTCGCTTTGCTACAATCGAAGAGACTAATAGAGTTTAGAGGTTATGAATAGTGTGCTATAAATCCTGAGTAATCCTTTGTACTATCTTAAACTCACTTAAGAAGAGCTTTGCAATCACTCTAAGTATCGTATACAATGGAATAGCGATAACCATACCAAGGACTCCACCGAGCTTAGCACCAACAAGAATAATTATAAATATCTCCAATGGGTGCGCTTTCACACTTTTAGAAAAAACATTTGGCTGGACCAAGAAGTTGTCAAACATCTGCATAGCACCAAAGACTGCAACGAGAATACCTAATTGAGGAAGAAGTACATCGTAGAAGCTTACATCGAGGTTAGAAGAGATGGTAATAATGATGGCAAAGGCAGCTCCCAAGATTGGTCCTAAATAGGGGATGACATTCATAAGTGCGGCAAAGAATCCGATCAATAGTGCATTTTGAAATCCAAGTAGACTTAGTATCGTGCTGACAAAAACAGTGATGATAATAATCTGAACTACTATGCCAATAAAGTATCGCTTGAGCATCTCAGCACTTGAGTCTATAGCTGTTGCCCACTTTTCTTCTTTGTCATTAGGAGATAGTGTACTTACTATCTGATTAAAAAGACCCTTATCTTTTAAAAAGAAGAATGTGATGAAAAATACCGACATGACACCAATTAGCGTATTGCCAAGTGCTCCAAATATTGTGGTTAATACTTGTGAAATCCGAGAGGGATTGAGAAATCCGATAAGGTTTTTTCTAACTCTATCGAGATACGAATCAGTCATTAAAGAGTTATTTCCATTGCCTTCAGATTCTTCTATAGCCGTCGGGTGGTTGACTTGTACTAATATGGTGATGTTGTCTCTAGTGCTATCAAGTGATGATTGTAACGTATCCAATCGTACTACCTCAATTATAGGTGGTTGATTGACTTCTATGGAGTCTAATTGTGTGCTGTTTTTGATTTGCTCTTCCAAGATGCCCTTTTCGATAAGCCACTCATTCCAGTCATTGATTGGCTCATCTAATGAGCTGAGCACTTCTTCGTAATCTATAGTTGAAAAATTACGGGCCTGCTGTACGATAGGTGGGACAAATAACCATATCAGCGCCATGGTAAAAATGAAGAAAGAGAGTAGTGTTACAATTGCTCCTCCAGTATTTCCTATAACCTTACGTAGCTTGGTGTGCAGAGGAGCACCGATCATAGATAGAATCCATGCAAGTATGACATAGGTTACAATATCAAAGAAGTAATAACCTACCAGTAATACTAATAAGATAGGGACTGCTGTTACAAGATACTTTTGATATTGTTTCATCGCCATAGATCAAATTTAGGCTTTTTGATCTACTATTGATTTATGTGGGGTTGCAGTAGATATAATGAGTAGATTTTTTTTATCCTTATCTCGGTTTAACAAATTTCACTTCTGAGAGCTACTCTTGAGGCGCTTATAAAGATCATACTTTCTAGAGTTTCAGCCTTGATATAGAGATGATCCTTATGGATGTCCATAAAATTGTCTTCATATGTTCCAGATAGCTAAACAATGGTATCATCGACAGTGGCATTATCATACGCACGATCAAATGATTGTTGAGCGTTTACATTGGATTGTCTGAGCCTCGAGAGTTAGAGATGTCATTAATATAAGCGAGACGCCAACGCCAAAAGATATTAGGCTACTGAGTGGATGTTTTGAGATAGATAACACCTCCTTCGGATTTGGACAAATTGAGGATAAAAGTACAGTTTTGAATAGGATAGGGAACATAGCCTTTGCTTACAAGCCAGAATTACGCTTAATCAAATGCCGAGTTGGGGCTTCGATCTCCAAATTGCCTTGTCAATAGAATAATGAGCTAACTATCTACTGATCTTTCACATCTAAGAGACAGGAGAGACTAAATATTCGCTAATCGCTTGGCTACTTTTGATTGAAACTTTCGACCCACAGGAAAAGTCAAGTCGCCTAAGACTGCCTTATTTGTGCGACCATTGTATGACTTAACTAGATCTATTCTAATCGCCCACTTGCGGTGGATTTGTACAAATGCTGATGAATCAATCTTCTCAAGTAGTGATTTTAGAGAAGATCTGACCATGTATTTTTCATTGCTTGTAAATATCATTACATAGTTTCCTTCTACTTCTAAATAAATGATATCCGCTTTTTCAATTCTAATAAACTCACTTCCATCTTTATGAAAAAAGAAGTCTGTTTTAGAGTCAGAGCATGACTCAGTAAAGTTCTCTAAACGGAAGCGCAGTTCTAAGGAATCTATAGGTTTTTGAAAATATGCAAGTGGACTATATTTTTTAAGGCTATAGAACATGGAGAGATCTGCATGATTGGTGGTGATGATGAATGGTATATTTTTGTGGATGAGTAGTTCTGCAAGGACTATACCTGTGTCATCTTTGTCCAGTATAATGTCGACAAATGCCAAATCATAATGGCCTTTTTTTATTTTTTCGACACTCTCATCAAAACTAAATGATGATTCAATAGAGGTAATACCAATATGTTCAAGTTTCTGTTGTAGGTCGATTGATTCTGACAAGTCATCCTCAATGATTAATGCTTTTAGGTGATCTAAAGCTACCATGTGGTGATTTTGCTTTTGGTATGCCGCGAAGTGTAAGATATAAAAAAGATCGGTATTAGAATTATAATGATTACGAAGTCAGATTAATATCTGGTGTCAAGGTAGTGCGTCCACTTATTTTTATGGCTATTGACTAGTAGAAAGTAACCCTTATCGAAAATGCAATCTAATATATGCTACAATTATTATAGTCAGATATTAAGCGATAGTTGGATCAGGTTTTGATTTCAAGATATCAAACTTAAGTATTTCAAATATCCCATATCCAGGCAAATTGCCTATTCTTGTTTCTTAAATATGGTTGTAATTACGATGCATCGTCTACGATTCAACTTAATACTTGTTTTTTTACTTTGGTTTGGGATTCTCTTTTCTCAAAAGGAAAAAATCAACCTTGAGCGTACTTTGGGTCTAGCTGAGGGGTTATCCACGAGATGGACTCAATGTGTAACTGAAGATTATAATAAACTTATATGGGTTGGCACTAATAAGGGTGTAAGCAGGTTTGATGGCTATAATTTTAAAAACTTCAGTAAAGCAAACAGTAATCTACGCAATGACGGCGTAGAGGTCATACTAAGAGATTCACAAGGATTTCTTTGGACAATGGACCTGGGTACAAGTGGCGACTTTTCTAATCAAGATTATCGTAGATACGCTCTTTACAGACCTATAATGGTTGATATCATAGATCCTGTATCCTTAGACATAATGCCATTTAATCAACATTTCGCTTCAGCGCCATTTAAAGAGGATGAGATAAGGATAGTTAAAGAGACAGAAAGAGGGATATGGATCGGTACAACTGACCGTCGTTACTTTCTATATAATGATGGATTTCGTTCTATATTTAATGGAGCCCATCTTGAGAGATACCATTATATAATCCCAAGAGATGAACAATCATACTGGGCGGATATTGATGGAGCGATTCATATTTTAGATTTAGATGGAGTAGTAATTGATGAGATTATAATACCTGATGACTTGACGTTTGTGGATGCAAAGACACTTGGAGCGTCCGTATGGCTTGCGTATGTTGATGCGGATGGTTCGTCGACCCATATCTATAGGATCTCTATGGGCAACAACTTAGAAGAGATCAGCAACTCCGATTTTCAAATAATTGAAGACCGACGATCTTCTATAAGCTTACAAGTGATCGATATTTCCGATGACCAATACTTATTGAGAATACATGATCAAAGCTTAATGATTCATGAGAACCACATCTCTGATTGGGTGCATCTCAATGGAAAAAATATCAACACTACTCATTGGTACAAAGATTCTTACGCTAACCTTTGGTATGTAAATGAAGATGGAGTTAAGGTATGGCATAGTAAGCCTAATAACTTCCGATCATATCTACACAACTCTTCTGACCCAATAGAGACTAGAGTTATCTACTCGCTTGATAGTAGTAAACTACTTGTAGGGTCTTATGAAGGTATCTATGAAGTGGATAGAAACAAAGACAATGATGAGCCTAAATTGCTATTTGATGGTGTTGCCGTTGCACTAGAGATTATAAGATATAACGACGAGATACTATATACAACTGGCCATCGTCAAGGGATAACAAGACTCTCGATAAGCCAACCAGATATATCAAAGTTGACTCGTCTATCGGAAAATACTGTTCTTGCATCAACCACTCTTATAAAGGATCCACATGCCGAGACCATCTGGATGGGGTCATCAAGTGGTCTCATGAAATATGATATCAACAATGAATCTTTAACGGTCAATCTTGAAATAAACAAAGACAGTATACTTGGGAATGCAGAAGTGACTGACTTCTATTATGATTCTAATGGCCTCTGGGTTGCAACATACGATGGCCTATTCTTTACTAATCCTGACTCAGCTGTGATAAAAGGTTATCACAAAGAGACAGACTTTCCATTTTCAAGATTGCAGCATATATATGATGATGGGACACACTTTTGGTTGGCAACTAATGGCAAAGGATTAATCAAGTGGAATCCGCAAAACGAAGAATATCAAAGACTAACACTTGAGAACGGATTATCCAGTGACTACATTCATGCTACTTATGAAGATAAGGATGGATTCTTATGGATGCCAAGCGATAATGGTCTGATGAGGATGGACAAAAGAACTCATGAGATTGTAACCTATACAATCGCAGACGGGCTTAACTCAAATGAGTTCAACAGATTTTCTCACTTTCAAGATACCAAGGGCAACCTAATATTAGGTAGTGTGGATGGGGTCATAGAGTTTAAACCAGAAGAGATCAATAGATCCTTGAAGTTTAATCACAACATAGTTTGCACAAAGGTTGATGTATATGATCGACTAAACAAAAATGTAAAATCTCATCTGAATGAATTTATAGTAAACAAGTCAATCAACTTAGATCCATCAGAGGCTTACATTAATCTCGAGTTTACTGTTACTGATTTCACGAAAGAAGACAATTATCAGTTTGCTTATAAAATAGAAGGATTAGATAGAGACTGGAAGTATACGAGGAGTAATAATCTCGAGATAGGTCTATTACCATATGGTGACTTTAAGCTGTTGTTAAAAGCGCAAGGTCAAGGAGGGCAGTTTACTTCAGGGTCATTAATTATTGATATACATGTAGAAAGACCATTCTATAAAACTATGCTATTCACTTTGGCCTTGATTATACTCGGTATGATATTGATTTACTTAGGGATTCAGTACCGATTTTCTTCTTTGAGAAAGAGGAATATTTATCTTCATGCTGAGGTAAAAGCGAGAACAAAGGACCTCCAAGAGGTTAATAGATCTAAGGATAAGTTAGTTGCGCTGCTCGCACATGATTTGCGTGGACCCATTTCTTCATTTAAAGATATCAATAAGAAGGTCCAGTATCTTATATCAAAAAATGATTGGGATACTTTGGATAAAATGACAAGTCAGATAGATGATAAGATCAATAATCTAGATCAACTGATTGGAAATCTAATACCATGGGTCATGGTGCAATCTAAAAATGCAGAAAACACTAAGTCTCGGTTCAACCTGCGTTCTATGGTCGATCAGTCAATCGATCAACTTTCAGATAGCATAATTGATAAAAATATTACAGTAGCAAACGACACAAGTTATCTATATACAGTATTAGCTGATGCGACGGCTATTGAGATAATAATCAGAAATTTACTTTCTAATGCTATAAAATTTTCTTTACCAGGAGGAAAGATAGACATCTCGACATCTTCAGATAAGAACTTCATTTATCTATTTATCAATGATGAGGGGGTAGGAATGACTGAAAAAACAGCAGCTGAAATATTTTCAAAATATACATCTAAACCTGGAACTTCAGGGGAGAAAGGGCATGGCTTAGGGCTCAAACTTTCAAAAGATTTGGCAGTGAGAAATGGAGGTGCTCTTCAGATTTTAAGCTCTAGAAAGGAAGGGACAACCGTCAGATTAAAGCTTCCGCAAATATAATTTTAGAATAAGTTAGCAACTGAATTGTTGCGGCTTATCACAGGAAAACGACCGCTTATCACAAGTTGCAATTAGAAAATTCTCTGGAGGTATTATCTATAATTGTCCTATCTGTTATGTAGTCTCTACAACAACAGCATTGAGTTTTCTAGAAGCTTGACCTTTTACAAAACTGTTTATAACGTCATAGTTGCATCTCATAACATATTTAGTGAATTTATATAGGATAAATTTCGATATGACGAGTTGGAAATTACATTTGTTAACACTTTCTACATATAGGAAGCTAAAATGTGTTAAATCCTTCGTTGAACTAGAAAAATTAGAATCACATGTCCTCGCGTCTATCCCTATTGTTTGTTTGTATGTTATGTTTTATCGGAGCTTCCGCTCAGATTTCTGAAAATGTGTCAAACCCTTGTGCAGTTGGCACATCATTTAAAAACTTTAGTAATTATTCTGAAGACTCCAATGGTAGCAATACTGGTACAGCCGAGCTCACAGGATCTTGTACAACAGCGTCTTGGTCTCACAATGGTGTAGCTAGAGGTGAAGCATATGGAGGAGACGTCCGATTCAGGACATCTAATGGAGAAGAACTCACTTATACAGTCAACTTTAGTGAAGCGCTGGTTAATCCAGTCGTATATATAGGAGCTGTAGAATCCCCCAATGTTGTAACCATAATGGATTGTAATGGTGCAGTTATAGCTTCTCAAACACAACTTCCTGGAGGAAACCTGATAGCCAGTGGAACTGGATGGACAGGGACAGGGCCTAGTTCTATGACTTCGGGGTCGTTTGAATTGACTGGTTCTTATAGTTGTCTTCAGATAAACATTGTCAACACAGGTACTGATGATGGTATAGACATAGATTTTGGCGCTTGTGTCGCAGATGCACCTACAGCACCGACACCGGCTTTTGTCGATCCGATAGCGTGTATGCCTAATCACTTAATTTATACAGTGGATCATGCAGACGCGACAACAGGAACACTTCATGGTGGCATCAACGTCACTACCGAGATTACGGGTACACGAAGCGGTTCTATAGATACAGAGGGGATTGGTTCAATTGGACCGATTGATCCTAATGTACCAGCTAATATCACTTCAGGTGGATTGCTTCAATTTAGAATGACTGACGATGGCGATGACTTTTCAGTCAAATATACCTTTGATCAACCTGTGACAAATTCATTCATTTATATAGGTACAACAGGCCCTGAAACGGCAACGGTTTATAAGGTCTTTGAATTGGATGGTACAACGGCTATCCCAGTAGGCTTGATTGATGGTCAAACTGGTTTTATAGCGTCAGGGAATCAGATCGGAACTAATAAGAATAATGTAGAAGGGTATGTGCAGATACAAGATAATATTGCCAGGCCTGGTTTTGTAATACAAGTGATTAATGGCGTTAACCCTCCTTGCTTTGTGGGTACTGCTGATCCTGATGAAGGAGGGGCTGACGCTTTTAGAATAGCAGTAGGCGCATGTAGGCCAGATGAGATTGGCATAGGAAGCGCCACAACGACTATCACTGATCAGACTATTGGTATAGGAGAACCATTTGATGTGACTGTTGAAGGATTGACAAATATGAAAATGTCTATTAATGGTCAGCAAGATTTTGGACTTAACGTCTATTGTTATCCTGAAGGGACGACAGTATCGGATTTTTCTTACCCACCTTCTAATGCTATTACACTTGCACAAGCTGCAGCCATGCCAGTAGGTGCGACAATCACAGTGCCAGTGCTAATCGGACAAATACCTCATCAAGCGTTGACAGATAATTGTACAGCAGGTACGTTGTCTAATGTTAGCTTACCCGGTAGTTTGAGTAGCGTCGACTTTACTAAAGTCGTAACTCTAAATGCCAACCCTGTTGGTTATCCTCAGACGTCATTTACCATTGCTGGTCTTGTTGATACTGTACCAACTATGGGAGAGTGGGGTATAATAATTTTGACTATATCTATGATGATATTTGGTTTAGTTTCAATCCGTCAGCAAAAATTAATGCCTGTATAGGCATCATTCACATTGAACATTGATAAGAAAAGAGCAGTTTCTTCAAGGAGTTGCTCTTTTTCTTTGCGGTAGAGTAAAGTGGGATTCGTATATGAACTCATAGTCCTAAAAAACCAATGTTTCTTTTCAATCCCTTATACTTTGTCCTCGTCACTGGAGACTTTGCAAACATCCGATTAAAGACATCTTCTGTAATCTCTTGCCATTCTCTTTTTTTCATTTGCATCAGCTCATCTGTTGGCTCAAATGCTGGTTCTTCATGCCTGGTAGAAAATCGATTCCAAGGACATACTTCTTGACAGATATCGCAGCCATACATCCACCCATCCATCTGATCTTGAAACTCAGCTGGGATCTCATCTCTTAGTTCGATAGTGAGGTAGGAGATACATTTAGAGGCATCGAGGATATAACCTGTAGGGCTGATCGCATCGGTCGGACATGCATCGATACACTTGGTGCAAGTGCCACAGTGATCGCGTACTGGATGATCGTGATCTAGGTCGAGATCGATAATAAGCTCTGCGAGGAAGAAGTAAGAACCTCTCTGTTTGCTTAAGAGCAAAGTATGCTTACCGATCCAACCCAGTCCGCTGCGTCTTGCCCAGTCTCTTTCTAATACTGGAGCACTATCCACAAAGCAACGGCCTTGTATATCTCCGACCTTATCTCGGATGACGGCTACCATCTCAAAGAGCTTATCCTTTACAACCTTATGATAGTCATCCCCATAGGCATACATGGATATCTTGGGTGCTTCAGGATCTTTTTGCAAAGTTGGATTATAATAGTTGTAAGTGAGGGAGATAACCGACTTAGCGCCAGGTACAAGTTTTGTAGGATCGACTCGCTTGTCAAAGTGATTAGCCATGTAAGACATCTGGCCGTGATAATCTTGGTTGAGCCAACTTTCTAATCTTTTGGCTTCAGGTTCCATAAACGCTGCCTGGGATATCCCAACTGACATAAAGCCTTGCTCTAAGGCTAGTGATTTTATAAACTGTGTTGCATCCGATTTATTCATCAGACAAGGTTTGTCTTATCCGAGTATCTGCAACTTTGCATATTGAAGCATGATACGCTTTTCAGGATTCTCTGGTACTTGATCAAAGTATATAGTTGCCACTTGGCGCTCATCGATTGTTTTCACGACTCCTTCTCCAAACTTCATGTGCAAGACTTTCATGCCTTGCTTGATATCTTTTGGATCATTGGGTACAAAGTCTGCCACATTGATTTTTGGCATTTTCTTTCTTGCAGAAGGAGTGAACTTACCTAAGATGCGTGGCTCTCCAAAGGTCGCTTCTTTTTTAATAGGTATGATGCTGTCAGTGTTTTCAGGTGGTATCTCTTCTATAAATCTACTGGCATCATTAAAGCGCATCTGCCCATACTGATATCGACTATTAGCGTAGGTAAGCGTCAAGAACTCTTCAGCTCGAGTGATCGCTACATAAAACAATCGACGCTCTTCATCCAGTTGATTAGGATCAGCGAGCGACATATAAGAAGGGAAGAGGTTCTCTTCCATACCTACCACATACACTGATCTATACTCAAGACCTTTGGCAGCATGTACACTCATGAGTGTGACTACATCCGTCTTCTCCCCTTCTGTATCTTGATCTGTGATGAGTGCTATGTTTTGCAGATACTTTGGCAGTGATTTGTCGATGATCGTTTCACCTGGTTCCAGTACATCGTCTTCTGCAAACTCTTGGATGCCATCGAGGAGTGCATTGACATTTTCTAATCGTGCCATGCCTTCCATCGTGCCGTCACCTTTGAGTAGATCTACGATGCCAGACTTCTTGGCGATATACATAGCTACTTCGTAAGCATTGCCAGTCTCTGCCTTCATGCGGAAGTTGGCGATTAGCTTCATGAAGTCCATGATGACAGTCTTTGCCCGATTACTCATCTCAATCATCGGGATGGACTCAAATATGCTGATGTCATTGTCCTCTGCAAATTGAATCAAGTTGTCCAAGCTCTTCTTACCAAATCCTCTTTTTGGATAGTTGATGACTCTCTTGAAAGCTTCATCATCCTTAGGGTTGACTGTCAGTCGCATGTATGAGATGAGATCCTTTATCTCTTTTCTTTGATAAAAAGATAAACCTCCATATATACGATATGGTATATTGTATCGACGCAGATACTCTTCAAATACTCTGGACTGAGCATTGGTCCTATATAGGATAGCGATCTGAGTGTTCTCAAGACCGTATCTATTTTTTTGTTCTATGATTGAGTCAGCGACTCGCTTGCCTTCTTCAGTATCTGTGATTGTTTTTATAATCTTGATCTTATGATCTCCGATTTTGTCGGTCCAGATTTTCTTTTTGATCTGACGTTGATTATAAGAGATGACACTGTTGGCAGCATCTACGATATGTTGTGTAGATCTATAATTTCTTTCTAATTTGAAAGTCTGAGACTTTGGAAAGTCATTTTCAAATTGTAAAATGTTTTCAATTGTAGCTCCTCTAAAGGAGTAGATACTCTGCGCATCATCTCCTACGATACAGATATTGTTAGCACTGTCTTCATAATCGACGAATTGTTTTAAGATCGCATACTGCAAGAAGTTGGTATCCTGAAACTCATCAACCAGCAGATATTGAAACTGGCGTTGGTACTTGGCTTTTACATTTTCAGGATTCTGATAGAGTAAGCGATACATTTGCAAAAGCAGGTCATCAAAGTCCATTGCACCAGCACGCAAGCACTTCTTGACATAGCGATCATAGATGAGGTGCATCATTGGTATACGATTCATCCTATCGTACTGGATGCGCTCATCATCTACTGCATAATTCTTGGGAGTGATCAAGTTACTCTTAGCTGACGATATCCTTGATCTGATTAATCCCGGATTGTACTGCTTAGTATCAAGACTCATCTGCTTGATGATCTCTTTGATCACACTTTTGCTATCATCGGTATCGTAGATCGTAAAGTCATTAGGGTATCCGATGTGGTGTGCTTCAGACCTCAGTATCCGAGCGAAGAGTGAATGAAAGGTGCCAGCCCATACTTTGTTAGCTTTAGGACCGACGACTTTTTCGATCCGATCTTTCATCTCCCTTGCTGCTTTATTGGTAAAGGTTAGGGATAGAATCTGCCATGGTGGTACGCCTATATTGATCAAGTGTGCGATGCGATAAGTTAACACACGTGTCTTGCCAGAACCAGGTCCAGCGATGACGATGACGGGTCCTTCAGTATTGGTTACTGCATCCCTTTGTACATCATTGAGGGCATCTAAATAGCTATATCCTACTTCTGAACTCATATATATCTGGGTGGACTAGACGTACAAAGGTGCTTTAAATTAATCATATTAGTAAAACATATTATACTATTCTGCATCTTTGCTAACATGGTCCTTGTCCGTCATAGCATCTTCCTTTTTTTTATCTATTTAAGTTCGTTTATGTGCCTTCATGGTACCCCCCGATATGAGCTTACTCAGGGCATCGAGCAAATCTATCATCTTGTCTGGGAGATGGATTATAATGGAGCCAAGTCCGCTGTCGCAAATGTTAAATCAGAAGATCCCTCCAACTTGCTCGTTCATCTCTTAGAAGACTACGTAGACTTTACTCGGATCTTTTTGCTTGATGACATGAGCGGGTTTGAGCAATATCGAGATGATGTCAAGCGACGACTAGATGTGATTAAGGATGTAGGGGATATATCTCCTTATTTCTATTATAGTCAAGCTGAAATATATATTCACTGGTCTATAGCAAGAACTAAGAATGGTGAAGTCATCAGAGCAGGTTGGGATATAAACAGAGCGTTTAAGCTATTAGAAAAGTGCAAAGAAAAGTACCCTGACTTCAAATATGTGGATAAGAGCTTATCAGTGATACACTCATTGATGGGCTCTATCGGAGGAGTTAAAAAGACATTTATAAAACTATTTACAAGTCTTGATGGAACAGTTGAGCAAGGTATTAAGGAGATAGATGATCTTTACAATTGGGATCAGTCTCATCCAAGTATGTGGAGTGATGAGATTACAATGGTGCAGTCATTGATCGTTGGACATGTCATAAAAGATCGGGATGATGCCCTCAAGATCGTTGAACGATTTAGCAAAGAAAAAAGCAAGACACTTATTGGGAGATTTTTGATTGCTTTTACTGCGTATCTCGCTGGAGAAAATGAAACTTCCTTGCAGTGGTTAAGATATAACGGGGATACAGATTTTTCGTTACTCCCTGAAATGAATGTACACATGGGCAATGCCCTGCTCATCAAAGGAGATAAACGAGCAGTTGATTATTTTAAAAGGTTTATCAATGAGACTAAAGGAAAAAATCTTCTAAAGTCTGCTCATCAGAAATTGGCGTGGTGCTCCCTTATATTTTCAGATAGTGAAGCAGATTATAAGAGCTGGATGAACAAGGTTCTAATAGTTGGAGACCTAGCCCTAGGAGAAGATCAACAAGCACAGCATGCAGCCAAGTCTGGTGAAGTACCCAATAAGATATTGCTACAAGCACGACTACTTTTTGATGGAGGTTATAACCAGGAAGCTTTATTGGCTATTGAACAATTTGAAAATCAATCATATAGTTCAAAAGAGCAATTAGAATATACATATCGTAAAGCAAGAATACATCAACGCTTAGGAAATGTTGATGAGGCGATAACAAATTATAAACAAGTGATTAGTATAGGTAGTAAGGATAAGCGGTACTATGCTTGCAATAGTGCTGTTCAATTAGCACAGATATATTTTATAAATGGAGACCGAACTCAAGCTCAGTTCTATGTGGATCAAGCTCTAAGCATGAAGCCATCAGAGAGACGAGATGACCTACATCATGAAGCCAAGCTGATCAGAGACAAGATGTAGTTGTAAGACTTAACTACTGAAATCTTGAGATTCTAACCACCTTGAGTCGTAAAAAAGAGGTCTATGACTTTTTCAATCCATGAACAACTTGCTTACCAAATGATTCTGGAAACTCTTCAACGCCGGGGAAGCCAAGTTTTATATCTCTACCATCTGTTGGCATATATGCCGTGCCAAATATAAAATCCCAAATCGCAAGACTCAAACCAAAGTTGACCCCCGTTTTTCTATTTTCTGGTAAGTCATGAGCATGGTGCCAGATGTGCATCTCCGGATGATTAAACAACATCTTCATGATTGGCCCAAGAAGAACAGCGCCTACGATGATACTTGCTACGATGACGCCAAGTATTATCATTATAGAAGCATCAACAGAGAGTAACGCAACATCAAATGAACTCGTTGCAACTACTATCCCTATTAAGCCACCTAGTATACCCCCTGTGACCCGTCCTGACACAGTGATATTAGAATGATTATAATGACCTACTGCAAGTGTAAATATGTGAATGATAAAAAAGTCATAAAGTCCTATGCCGAGTAAAGCGAGTGGTAGATATTCTAATGTCCTATATACTAGCGTCTCCATCCAGTGATATCTTAAGTGTGCTGCGAAGCCCATCTCTTGAACACTGTGGTGCACTTTATGAAACTCCCATAGTCGCTCTGACTTATGAAGTAATCTGTGTGTCCACCACTGCACGAAGTCTCTTACTAAAAATCCGACCAATAAGATGGTCCACATAGGCCAGCTATACATCGGATTAAGGGCTTTGAGATCTATGTTTAAGAATTGATTTATATAGTAGTTGAAAAAATTGACGATTACATCAGATGCCGCATTGTATATGATGAGTGAGAATAAAAAGAAATTGAAAAACATATAGAATGCATCCAACCAAAAATCCTTTCTAAACCTGCCTTGTTCTTTTCTCCAAGGTTTGACCCACTCCAGCGCCATGAAGAATAGTGATATAGCAATCAACCAATAGAAGTAATTGCCCCAAGAGGGATGAGTGATCTCATACCATACATAAGAGGCATAACCACCATAACCATCTAAAAATATCTTGACGTAATTAGGCATCTATTGATTCACTTCTTTCCAACTATTGTATCCGCCCTTCATATTCATGAGATCAGAGAATCCCGCTTCTGACATGATATGAGAAGCCTTAACACTGCGACCTCCACTTCTGCAATACACTATATAGCTCTTTGATTTATCAAGTGCACTGATCTCTTGCTTAAAAGAGTCAGATCTATAATCTGCAGTTATGGCACCGGGTATCATCCCATCAGCTATTTCTTCTGGCGTACGCACATCTAAGAAGACCACATCAGCTTTTTGATCGATTAGGTTCATTGCTTCTGTAACAGTGATGTCTTTATAAGGTTGTTTGCCAGTTGCAGTGCTCACTTCTTGCTTCTTCTGACAAGACAAGAGAAGAACAATGCTTGATAGCATAACTGTATAGCTAAGTTGTCTCATAGTCCAAAGTTAGGGATTACAAACAAAACGTAGGAAAGGCTTTGATGAGACGATTGTTGTGGGAAAAGCAAAAGGGCCCTTAGGGAGGCCCTTTATACTAAACTGTATGAAAAAACTATCTATGCTATCTTATTATGCTCTTTAGACTCCGCATGTTATCAGAAGACACATCTTAAATTGTTAAAAAATTGAGCGGATTATTAGGATCTGTTCTGTAGTCGTAGAAGTTGATCAGATTAGGGAAGATGGTCTCAAGATTAGACTTAGAAACACCAAACCAATGAGCCAACTCCGCAAAGTATAGATCGGCAGATGTAGTGGGTACGATGATGCCTCCTCCTAGATCAACCTCATTTTGATTAGGATCTAAGGTCTCAGGATAAGTACCATATATGCGTTGTCCTCTAACAGGACCTCCGATGGCCATCATGTTACTGCCCCAGGCGTGATCCGTGCCATTACCATTAAATCTCAATGTCCTCGCAAAGTCAGAGATTAAAAAAGAAGTCACGCAGTCCTCGGTGTTGAGCTCTTGCATGGCGAGTTGAAACTGATGGACTGCATGATCCAACTCTCTCAGCATAGTGGACTGTGCGTCGAGCAGTTCGTCATGGTGATCCCATCCTGAAAAATCAAGAAAGAATGTCTGTCTTTTATATCCAAGTGTCTCTCTGGCCGCTATCATTTTGGCTACCCAACCGAGGGCATATGTTATATGTCGACCCGTTTCTTCGTTAGTAGCAAACTCAAAAGTGGTGTTGAGTGTGACACCGTCAAGAGCTTCTTTGTATCTGATCCATCCGTCACGTGCTCCTCTGATTGTATTTACGTAAGTGTTCTCATAGATATCAGAGTAAGTACGATCTAACATGTTGTCTATCGCTTCCTTTTTGATTCTATTGAAAGCCCAGTTTTCATTGTATCCATTAATATCCTTGAGCGGAGAATCAGTCGGATTAGCGGGATCTAGTGTATACTCGATATTTTCTACTCCTGTCTGAAAGATATTGGTGCCGCCCAAAGAAATATTCATGGAGAGGCCATCTGTATCATTCATCTGATTGATCATATCGGCTATCTTTCCGCCCCAACCGATCCCTGCTCGTTCATGAGGGACTGCTGTCATCCATTGTTGGCGTTGGTCGCTATGGGATAACAACCCGAGTGGTGCTTTTTTGGTTTCATCCCAGAACTGTTGTACTGAGATGGGCTCTATAAGTGTCCCTACGTTTGAGACAAAAGCTGCCTTGCCTTGATTATAAAGAGCTCGGATATTGGGCATCGAAGGGTGTAGACCAAATGTACGTCCAGGTGTATTGAGGGTGTCGAGTCCAAGGATTTCATTTTGTGGTATAGCGATCGATGCTCTCACGTTAGCATAATCATTGTACTCTCTTGTTGATGTAGGTATGAGCATGTTATATGCATCATTACCACCACCAAGAGATATACAGACCAGTGCCTTATAATCATCTGCTGCTTGTACCACAGAGTCGGACATTGCCGCAGCATTGAGGGCCTTAAGGTTGAGTAGGGTGGATAACATAGTAGTGCTCGCCATGGCACCGCAACTTGCTTTCCCTATAAATTTTCTTCTTGATATATGAGTCATGATTGTGAGCTTTTTGGATTATTTGATGACAACGTAGTCAGGTGATATCATGATGAGATAGAGGCACAGCTCTGTTCTTAACTCTCTTGAGTTATCCCATACCATGGGTATCTGAGTAAGGGCATTTTTGATATTGGCTCTGGTCTCTTCGGACAACCTGCCATGTACAAGAAGTACGTTGAAGTGATTGATCAAAGTCTCAGGATCTTCCGACATCGCGTAGTAAGAAGAAAGGTCTGTCACCGCGGCTGGCGTTGACTCAAACCAATCCCAAAAAAGTGCTTTCCAACTGGTCCACTTATGTGCTTGGTTGAGATATCCGATCGCAGACTGGCTGTTGTGTATCTGAAACTCTGGTGCTACCAAGTCTTGGTCTACAAAGTCACCTACGGGTTGATGATCTGGGAGATAAAAGTTGAACACTGACGGCGCCACAAGTGGTAGTTGTCTTGTATCATTGAGATAGTCATATCCATTGTTCCAATAGTAACCATCTGGCACGTCTCCAGGTATGGCATGAAGGAACTGTGTATATCTCATGATCGGCTCCTTGAGCTTGCCACTCGTTGGGTTGTTGATCTCAGCACAATCACGCGCCTCTTGATCCAAGAGTATCGCTTTGACCACAGCTTTCATGTCTCCTCTGATGCCAGATCCATTGTCATTAAATGAGCGGGCAACTCTGTCTATATAGCCAGGGCTTGGATTAGATTTTATCAATTGTTGGATGAGTCTACGAGCTATAAATGGGCCTACATTAGGATGGTTAAAGAGATGACTGACAGCTTGTTGTATGTCTTCCATACCGGTCTGACCGCCAGGGATCGTATAGTCTCCGATGATGGTCTTAGGTCCTGGCTCATGTTGTGACTCTTGCATCTGCATCGGTACTTCGCGATTGATGTTGTCTATGCCAGCATCAAAGTCAACCGGTGCTCCTGGATTAACATATGTGAGTGCATCCGCACTCCATTCGCCACCTTTAAGTCCTGTGAAGACCTTTGCTAATTCTTGTATGTCAGTGTTATCATAAGTTGGTATAAAGTCTCCGTTGCCATCCACTTTTCTACTGCCATCATTATTAAGTTCATATAGGCCGATACTAAAGAGTTGCATAATTTCTCTCGCAAAGTTCTCATCTGGTCTGATGCCTAACTCATTATCTGTCTTTGGATTTTGAAGATGACTTAGATAAAAACCCATATTAGGGTCTATCGTGATCTCTTGCAGGATATCTTCATAATTGCCAAGCGCATTTCTGACAAGGATATCATAAAAACTTGCCAACCCTTCTCCATAATCACCCAGTTGTGAGTTGATAGATATCACAACGATCTGACTCAGTGCATAAGCGATGCGATGTCTAAGTTGATCTGGTGCTTTATAATTATTATCCCACCATGCATACTGAAAGTGGAGGGCATATGGTCCAAAATATTCGCCATCATTTTCTGCTGCAAAGATGACTCTTGCTCTTGCATCTGTCTCCCATAACTTAGGGAGAAGAAGTGAAGTGGGCTGGCTAAACTGGTTGTTGATCCATCCTTCATAATCAAGCGTTTCGGCGAGCTCCGCTATCTCCTCTATATCTGCACCAAACGATGATTGAAATAAAAATCTAGATGCGGCCATCTTATTGGCATCGAGGCCTTCTCCATTGATAGTATGGGCCGCTAACGACGTGCCTGAGCTACTACTTGACCTTACAGTTACACCTCTATCATGTCCAGCGCCGATGTAGTCATTATAGTATTGGGAGGAGAGTATGCTTGACGCAAATATTATAATCGTGACAATTGAAAAAACTCGTTGATTCATGATACAAAGTTTTCGAGTGTAAGTCTCTTTTCTAATTACAGTTTCTTTAATGGAGTTCTACTGATCATTAATTAGGGTGAACTACGATGATTTTCTTAGTTACAATTCCTTCATCAGTCTCCATGCTGATGGCATAAGTGCCGGCGCTAAGATCAGCGGTTGATATGCTCACATCTTGCGTGCTATTACGGCCCATCTCAGCAACATCTCTCATCAAGACCTTGCCAGTCATATCAAGTACCTGATATCTGATTGTTCTTGATATTATATCTCCGATATCGATGTTTACAAACTTGTCTGCAGGATTAGGTGCGACGATGACTGCAGCTGCTAACTCCTCATCTATGGTTGGGACAGTGCCTACTCCTAAGTTGAACCGCACTTCTGCAAACCCAGAACACGGGCCTCCATGATTGGCCAATATGGTAAACAAAACATAGCGACCTTCAAAGGCTTCAAAATCCACCAGTAGCTCACCTACGTAATCTGCTGAAGCCTCTGCCATGGCTAGCTCTACCACACCCATATTGGTCCAAGAAGCTCCGTCAGGAGAGATGTCCATCCTGATTCTTTGTGCCCCAGATGTGAGTTGATCAGGGTTATTGAGATTCCAGATATTGATACTTTCGATTGACTCCACTTGCTCAAACTCGTACATGATCCAGTGAGATTCTCCAATCTCAGCAAATGGATTAGGGCTGGTGTTGCAAGACATCCAGACACTATTCACTGAAGTGTTATGCGCTTGATCATCTAAACACTGAGCCGTGATACTAGTAGAGAGTAGGTATAGAATCGATAAGTGAAGTATTCTTTTCATTGACACGTGTGTTTACACCAAATTAATAAATCTACTCAACCTTCTAATGAGGTTTGAGCAGATACCTGCTATCCTTGGCAGAAAAAGTATGGTTAAGCGAATTGCTTCCCACTAAGTTATCTAAGGGTTAAAACATAACGACTAGGGTATCCCCTAAAAGTATGTTCAAGCATGGAGATCATCATAACAGAGATGGATATACTCATATGATTCATCAGAATTGTGTGCTTCTATCACAATCAGAACTATAGATTATGATAATCCATTACGTATATTTGCCTATTAATCAATAGTATGAGCTCAAGAAGTGATACCATGGAGATGGGAGACGACAAGATTATATCATTGGACAACATGTATGAGGAGTACTTCCTCGACTATGCTTCTTATGTAATATTGGAGCGGGCTGTCCCTGCCATAGAAGATGGACTGAAGCCAGTACAACGACGTATCCTATATAGTCTCAGAGAAAAAGATGATGGTAGGTATCACAAGGTGGCTAACATCATAGGGCATACGATGCAGTACCACCCGCATGGTGATGCGTCGATCGGTGATGCTATGGTTAACATCGGTCAAAAAGATCTATTGATCGATCCTCAAGGAAACTGGGGAGACGTCAGGACGGGTGACTCAGCAGCAGCAGCCAGATATATAGAAGCGCGGTTGACAAAGTTTGCACTAGAGGTAGCGTTCAATGGTCAGACGACTGACTGGCAGTTATCATATGATGGCCGTAACAAGGAGCCGATAGCTCTACCTATGAAGTTTCCATTGCTACTATCACAAGGTGCTGAAGGGATCGCCGTAGGTCTCTCGACTAAGATCATGCCGCATAACTTTATAGAGTTGATAAAGGCATCTATCAAGATACTCGAAGGTAAGCGGTTTAAGATCTATCCAGACTTTATAGGCGGCGGCATGGTAGCGGTTGATGACTACCAGGCAGGTAAGAGAGGAGGTAAAATCAAAGTGCGGGCACGGATGTCGGCTGTTGATAAGTCTACGCTCATCATCACAGAACTCCCTTATGGTGTGACAACAACTTCATTAATCGATAGCGTTGTCAAAGCCAATGATAAGGGTCAGATCAAGATTAAAAAAATCGTTGACAACACTGCTCAAGATGTAGAGATTGAAATAAAACTGCCATCTGGTGTCTCTCCAGAGATAACGATGGATGCCTTATATGCATTTACTAATTGTGAAGTATCTATATCACCTAATGCTTGTGTGATCATAGACAATAAGCCACACTTTCTAACTGTAGATGAGATCTTGCGCATCTCAACAGAAAGAACAAAGGACCTACTGCGCCAAGAACTCGAGATTAGAAAAGGAGAACTCGAAGAGAAGTGGCACATGTCCAGCCTTGAGAAGATCTTTATAGAAAATAGAATCTATCGCGACATAGAAGAAGCTGAATCTTTTGAAGAAGCTCTGGCATTAATTAGAAAAGGGCTGACCAAGTATGTTGTAACGCCAAGTGAGACTGGGAAGAAGGGCCCTAAGGCTACAGACAAGCGTGTGCGACTGATGAGAGATATCACAGAGGAGGATATCATTAAGTTAACGGAGATTAGAATCAAGCGTATCTCTAAGTACAACAAGTTTAAGCATGATGAAGCGATGGCTAAGCTGCTGGAAGAGTTGGATCAGGTTAACTATGACTTGGAGCATCTTACTGATTTTGCAATCGCATACTTTGAAAGATTATTGAAGAAGTATGGCAAGGGTAGAGAAAGAAGAACGGAGATATCGTCATTTGAAACGATCAAGGCTGTCCAAGTAGTTGCAAGTAATGCAAAGCTATACATCAATCGTAAAGATGGATTTATAGGTACAGGGTTGAAGAAGGATGAGTTAATAGGAGAGTGTTCTGATATAGACAACATCATCGCTTTTGTAAAGGATGGCACTTTTAAAGTGGTGAAGAATGGTGATAAAGTATTTGTAGGAAAGAACATCCTCCATGCTGCTGTCTGGCGCAAAGGAGATGAACGCACTACTTACAACATGATCTATGTAGATGGTAAGAGCGGTAGGGCGATGGCTAAGAGATTTAATGTCACAGGTGTCACTCGGGACAAGGCATATAATTTGGCGAAAGCAGAAAAAGGAAATCGAGTAGTATACTTTGCAGCACAACCCAATGGAGAATCAGAGACCGTACAAATCACCTTGTCGCCTTCTTGCTCGGCACACAAAAAAGTGTTCGAATTTTACTTTGAAGAGATAGCTATCAAAGGGCGTGGTTCAGCCGGCAACATCGTCACTAAGTACCCAGTCAAGAAAGTGGTACATATAGAACTTGGGATGTCATCCCTTGGTGCTGTTAAGATATGGATGGATGATACCAGCGGTCGATTGAACGATGAAGGTCGAGGTATCTACTTGGGTGCATTTGATACAGGAAGTCAGATCATCAGCTTATATAAAGATGGCACTTATGAAGTGCGTGATCCAGAAGTAGGTGGTAAGATCGATATGGACAAGTGGCTGGAGACAAGGAAGTATGTAGCCTTTGATACGATCTCTGCGTTGCACTTTGATGGTGAGAAGGGATGGACGATGGTCAAGCGATTTGAAGTAGAGACAACTAAAACTAATGAACGTTATAAGTATATATCTGAGGCTTCGGGTTCTAAGTTATATTATGCGACGACTAGGGAAAATCCAGTCATCTCATACTCATATAAATCAGGAGGTAAAAAGAAAGAAACAGAAATAGCCCTTGCAGAGTTTATCGATGTCAAAGGTTGGAAAGCCATGGGCAATAAGCTAGGAGAGTTTAAAGTGTTATCAACAAAACATATCTCCGATGACTCTGAAATAGAAACACCAGATGACGAAGCCGATAGGCCAAATAGCAAATCAAAAACTGCTACAAAGAAGAAGAAAGGAGACGATGACAAGTATCAGCCTGGGGATACGATTGAGTTAGGGTTCTAGAATGTTTAGTAGTTTTCATAGGTTTTAGAAGTTTAATACGTTTAGTATGTTCTAAAGTTTCTAGGTGCTTATGTGTTTAAGCCTTTCAAACCTGCTTTTTGTATCCTTGCCAAATTGAAGTTTTAATTTTGATTAATATTTTGATGCTGTATGCAATCAGCCCGAATTCCGCGTCTAAAGATCATAAATATAGATTATGCGATATATAATGACAATGGTAGCTTTGATATGTTTCAACATGTCTTTAGTAAGCCAAGCAACAGATAAAATTATGAGAACTATAGAAGTCACTGGGATGTCTGAGCGATCAGTCGAGCCAGATAAGATTGTGTTTACTATCAGTATCGAAGAGTATTGGAAAGAAGAATTCGAAGGGAAGAAGTACGAAGATTATAAAACTAAGATCGAAATAGAAGGTATCGAGCGATCACTTGTATCTGAGCTAAAGTCTCTTGGTATCGATATGGAGGAGATCACTTTGAAGCAAGCAGGCAATGGATGGAGACAAAGAGGTAAAGACTTTTTAGTGAGCAAGACGTTGGATGTTTCTTTGGATTCATTTGCAAAAGCGAATGAAATCACCAACGCCATTCAGACAAGAGGCGTACGCAGTATGACGGTCTCTAAGTTGATCCATGATGATATAGAAACTATAAAACTAGAAGTGAAAGCCGAAGCCATCAAAGCGGCAAAAGCTAAAGCAGTATTGTTGGCAGCTGCACTGGGCAAAAAGATCAAAGATGTGATTACAATCGTCGAGGTCGACCAATACGCCAATGCCATCCCAAGGCCTCAGTCAGTAGCATATGGACGCGCAGCCGCTATGGATGTTGAGGCGGGAGGTGCCGCTTATGAAAACTTTAAAAAGTTAGAAACCAAGGCTATCGTAAGATGTGTCTTTGAGATGGAGTAGGGGTTACTCTACTTTAAAGAGTTTTGTTTGATAAATGGGGCGTCCATCATTTGATATGCCTTGTATAACAATGTTATAAGTTGTTGCTTTATCAGAAGTATAAAAGTTGAAGGCGGCTGTTGAGCCATCTACATCTATATTGGGATTCCAATACAAAGTTGGTCTGATATCTGGCAGTCCACTATTGTTTGGATTAACAGAATAATCAGGCATGTAAAATTCTCTTGCTTGATGGTAGCCTGGGTGTTCTATATTGATCAATCCATCTAATGTTTTTTTCTTTACCCATGCATCTTTCTTTAAAAAAATAGAAACTATACCATTTCTTGGAGATGCGCTTTTTCTGAATGATCTGCTAGAATAGACTGGAGAATTAGCACCATTCTTAATGACTTCAATTGCTTTTATTTGCGAAGCATCTAGTGAGTTTACAAAAGCTATGGTAGACACGTTTCCGTTTACTAAAAATAAGGCAGAGCCACGAGCCTTAAAGCTTCCATTAAATCTAAATTGTACAGTTTGATTTATCCTTGGTGTGCCAGATATATTGGCGCCAGACACTTTCCTTCTGATGAGATCAAAGACAGTAACAGTTTCATTTAGAGCGGCTAAAGAATCAGGTATAATTCTATATTCTACTCCATGATAAAGTGGGCGTTCGATATCATGTTTTTCATAAAATGACTGCCTTTTCCCTTTAATGGTTACCTCTTCAATATTAAGACTAAATCCTTCTGATTGAACTCTTAGGACATCGTTCTTCCTAGTAACAAGGTTGACTAACTCTTTATAGTCTGTGACTTCTACTTGTTTGTCTTTATCTGAATGTAGAACTACAGGTAGGCTCTCTGAATCATCCATATGGATGTCTACCGACCGATTGCCATTGGGCCCAGATTGAGTCTCGTCCTGAAGATCTTTTTTTTCATTATATGCATTTGCCTGGATAGTGAGCACTGTAGAATCTGGAATATTGACATCGGTAAAAGTGAATCGACCATCATCATCTGTCAGTGTCTCATGCATCTCAAATTGTGATCCATGAACGGTCAAGAACACGTTTGACTTCACACGTTTTCTAGCCCTATATTTTTTGGACACCACACCTGATATTCTAAAACCTTTATCAGAAGTTGATGTAACTAAAGGCTTGCCTGTTTCCAAGACGTCTTTCCAATTGAATCGTCGCCAACCTTTGGTCATCATGAGTATATCTATCAAAAACGATTTGTCTGCACCCTCATCCAAATATAAAGGAGCTATATCTATTGGGCCGCCAAGCTCTGACTCTAATAGAAGATGACTTGATATATTGCTCTGTAAAGGATCTAAAGGAAATAACTTGTTGTCAACTACAGCTACAGATAGATTGCTGTGTATAGCATTGCCGTCTTGATCATCTACATCAATCATTACTTGAGCTTCTTCTCTTCTTGAATATGTCTGAGAGGAAAGTTCAACTGCAGCGTTTAATTCTTGATCTTTCTTATTTATAAAGATAAGTCGCTCACATTGTGGTCTTGAGTCTTTATCAAATAGAGTGATATGAAAAACACCGCTCTTGAAGTTTTCTTTACTTACTTTAATAGGGTATTCTTTATTCTGAAGTTTATCTATCTTAAGTATCTCTTTACCTCTTAGATGAATGAGAATGAAGGCATCTCTAAGATCAAGAGTTGGGGACGCTTCAAGAATCAAGGTGAAAAAGTCATGATGTCTGTTTTCGATTGACATAACGTAGCCTTCCTTTAGTGCAACCGGTATGGACTCCTTGATCTCTTCTCGACCATCAGTGAGGATAACTGAATAGTTTTTGTTAGGGTCTGTTGTTAACTTGAAATAACCAATGCCGTTTTGTTGTAATTTGAAGGTTGTAATTTCTTGATTGCGATTGTCAATTACTTTGCCTTGAGCATAACGTTTTGTATCACCTGAAAACTCGATAGCAACGGTTTGTAGGACATCGCTAATGAGATCCCCTCCTTCGGGATATATGCTGATTTTTCCTTTTTTAGATATATCGCCGGAAGCTGTACTCTCTAATTTTTCAGCTGCATAAATGGAAAGTGTCTTGGTGAAAATATTATGACTACGCGTCTTGTCAAAGTACTTTGTATAAGCGCGGAGTGTATATCTACCAGGTTTCCAATTAGTACCAATAGCGATCTGTCCATGGTTATTTACTGTATCCATCTTTAGAGTCTGCTGTGAGATGATATTCCCAGACGGATCTATGAGCTCTACATCTGTCAATCTCCCATCATTTATAGGAAAATGATGGGTAGCGTCTACTAGGTAAACCTTGTACCAGATGTCATCACCCTGTGCGTAGTAAGCTCTGTCATGATGGATAAATATCTTCTCAGTCGCATGAGTAGTGGTATAGTTGCTAAGTTGAGTAGATATTGACTCTTGTGCACCAATGGAAAAAACAATTATCCATTGAAAAAGTAAACATAAAAACGTAGTAGAGGTATTCAGTAGATAAGCCATAGTGATTGAGATATGTTGATAATATTATATCATATTCACCAAAAATCTCTATTTATTTGAACGCTTAACACGAAGTTAAGTATTTTAACAAACGTTAGAAGTTCTTAATTTTGGTGTTAACATAGTGATTTAAGGGAGCTTTGAGTGTCACCTCTTGATTAGTAATTGGGTATCTTCTGAATACCTATATTTGTTTTGACAACTAATCTGGAGTAAGGTAACATCGGTACATCACAATGGCGGTCAAGTGCAAGCAATAAGCATATTTGAGATTTTTAAAATTGGTATCGGGCCATCCAGCTCGCATACACTAGGTCCTTGGAACGCTGCCAGAGATTTTAGAACTTCTATAGGGGCTGGATGTGATCACATCCAAGTACACCTATACGGCTCCTTATGTAAAACTGGAAAAGGACATGCGACTGATGTCGCTGTTCAGTTGGGATTACAAGGACATGATAGTAGCATCATCGATGTTGATAAGATAACTACATATCTCAAAAAGATAGCTGATACAAAAGTTATAAAAATAGGTGATGCAGAAGTCAGCTTTGATCCTGAGAGTGACATCGTTTTTAAAAAAGTCACCCATGCACTTCATCCCAACACCTTAATCTTTCATGCTTATAAAAATGGTGAGCATATGAAAGAGTCCATTTATCTATCGATAGGGGGAGGATTTATAGAAAAGCCGGGAGAGCCAAAGTCTAAAAACGAAGTCAAGTTGCCATTTCCTATTGACAAGGGGAAAGATATCTTGACATATACAGACAAGTACAAAAGCTCCATATCGGATATCGTTATACAAAATGAAAAAATACAAAGAACCCAAGAAGAGATCGTAAGAGATCTGGATGAGATACTCGATACCATGTTGGCCTGTATCTATAGAGGTTGCACAACAGACGGCATACTGCCAGGTGGACTCAATGTAAAAAGAAGAGCTCGACATCTTTGTCTACAATTAAACGGAGGTAAGTCATATAATTCACTCAATGAGTGGCTCGAAACCATAAGAAACGGCCCAAGAGATCATAGTATCATCAACAGATGGATCTCTTGTTTTGCACTTGCCGTAAATGAAGAAAATGCGGCTATGGGAAGAGTGGTGACCTCTCCAACCAATGGAGCTGCAGGTGTGATCCCTGCAGTGATTATGTACTATTTTTTGTTTTGCGATTACAAAGGTCGTGATACCTTAATCAACTTTATGTGTACGGCTGGAGAGATCGGATCATTATTTAAAAAAGGAGCTACTATATCGGCAGCAGTTGGCGGTTGTCAAGCAGAGATCGGTGTCTCTTCTGCTATGGCTGCTGGAGGACTAACGGAAGTATTGGGCGGTACGCCCAGGCAAGTGCTGATGGCTGCGGAGATAGCTATGGAACACCACTTAGGGATGACCTGTGACCCCATCGGTGGATTGGTCCAGATACCCTGCATAGAACGAAACGCCATGGGCGCAGTCAAAGCCATCACTGCTACTCATCTTGCATTAACAAGTGAACCACATGATGCAAAAGTGGATATCGACACAGTTATAAAAACGATGTGGGACACCGCCCAAGAGATGAATAGTAAGTACAAAGAAACTGCAGAAGGTGGGTTGGCTTATAATCTACCAGTTATTATGCCTGAGTGTTAGATTTCTAATATTCCAAAGACTCATCTATTATTTTTTGAGCCATTTCTATTCCTTCAATTTTATTGAAGACCCTCCATATCTCCTTTGATCCTCATAAGGTCTGTTATGTAGTTATGTGATCAGATCATCTATATAGAAACATATAGATGTGTGATATAAAATCTATGAATCTGTAGATTTTACGAAGCCCTTCTAAGTCCTTTCTTTGAGGATATATTATAACGATTATAGTAATTCTCGTTACATCAAAATGTATCAAATGAACTTTGTCACAACTATTCTAATTAGCCTAATTACTTTGTTAAGCACCTTACTGATAGGTCAAGACTATACTCTGGTTAAGAACTTATTTAATGAATCTGTACCTGATATTTATACTGGTGGTTTAGGATCTAGTGTATCTATAGATGGCGATTTTGCGATAGTGAGTGCATCGAGTGGTGGTATCAAAGGCAAAGATGGTTCCGGAATGGCAGTGATCTATGAAAAGCAAAATAGTTCATGGGTAGAAGTAAAAAGAATAGTACAGCTTGATGGAGAAGCAAGTGATTTTTTTGGTGCAAGTGTATCGCTCAGTGGTGACATAGCTATGGTCGGTGTACTAAGAGACAATGACGCAGGCGAGTTTTCTGGTAGTGTATTAGTTTTTTCAAAAGATGCTGGAGGGCTTAACAACTGGGGTCAGGTACACCAGATAATATAGCCGATGGAGATAGATTTGGTGTCAGTCTTCAATTAGTAGAAAATACAGTCGTGGTGGGCTCACATTGGAGTGATCCAGCTGGAGATCGAAGTGGTTCTGCATACATTTTCTCAAGGAATCAAGGTGGAGCCAATAATTGGGGACAGATAAAGAAGCTTACTCCAGATGATGGTGCTGCCTCAGATTTTTTTGGTTTGACTGTATCCATTAACGATGACATAGTTGCTATTGGATCAGTAGGAGATGATGACAATGGAACCAATAGTGGTTCGGCGTATCTTTTTTCTAAAAATGAAGGAGGGACTAACAACTGGGGTCAGATAAAGAAACTTACATCGGATGATGCAAGTACTAATGGCGACTTTGGAAATAACATATACGCATATGATAATTTTGTAATAGTAGGTGCGCGTGGAGATCAGACGGATCGAGGAGCAGCCTATGTATTTGCCAGAGATGCTGGGGGCGCGGATAACTGGGGTCAGATAAAGAAGTTAACTGCATTTGACGGAGATGACCAAGATCGATTTGGGACTAGTTTGTCTGCAGATAATGATTTATTAGCAGTTACAGCTAGTTGGGATAATGATCGAGCTGGCGCAGCATACTTATTTTCTAAGGATGAGGGTGGAGTAGATAATTGGGGCTTTATAACTAAGGTCACTGCTGATGACGGAGATGACTCTGATTTTTTTGGATCAAGTGTTTCATTATTTAATGATGAGCTTTTAGTAGGATCAATTAGAGATGATGATGGAGGAACAGAGGCAGGCTCTGTCTATGCATATTCTAAAAACAGTGGTGGGGCAGATATGTGGGGACAAATCCAAAAATTAACGGCTGGTTTTCTTGCTAGACAAAAATTTCTGGGCAACAGTGTACATACGGATGGAGATCTTGCTATCGTTGGTGAACCCGGAGACGTACTTTTTGGGAGTGAGATCGTAGGTTCTGCATTTATTTATGCTAAAAATGCTGATGGCAATTGGAGACCTATAAAAGAACTTAAGGCAAGTGACGGAGCATTAGGTGATCATTTTGGAATCAGTGTAGCCATAGAAGGAGACATTGCAATCGTTGGTGCTAGTGAGATAGACAACAGAGGTGCTGTTTATGTTTTTTCAAAAGACGCAGGCGGGCCAAACAATTGGGGTGAGATTAGAAAAGTACAAGATGTCAATCTTCAATTAGGTGTTGAATTTGGCTTTAGTATTTCACTTGATGAAGACATTGCAGTAGTTGGCGCCCCTCAAGAAGGCGATGGGGCAGTCTATATCTATTATAGAAATGAAGGCGGAACAAATAATTGGGGTGAAGTTCAAAAGTTACTTGCTGAAGATGCGAGTGGTTTTGAAGAATTTATCTTAAACCAATTTGGACTAAGTGTATCAATAAATGAAGACCTAATCGCTGTAGGCTCACCACCTGACGCTTATATTTATGCTAAAAATCAAGGGGGAAATAATAATTGGGGAGAGATAGCAAATTTATCAGAAGCAACTAGTTCTGACGATTACGCCTTCAGTGTATCCATCTCTGGAGATCATGCCATAGTTGGAGATCCAAATCGTAATAGTGGTGAAGCGTATATATATTCAAAAGATGAAGGCGGTATTGATAATTGGGGACAAGTAAAGAAGTTAACTGCAAGTGATGGAGAAGATGAAGATTTTTTTGGATCAAGTGTTTCTATCAACAATTCGGTTGCTTTGGTAGGAGCATCTTTTGATGCTAGTGGTCTTCTTTTAAATGTTGGTTCTGCCTACCTTTTTTCTCAAAACGAAGGAGGTAGCAATAATTGGGGAGAGGCCCAAAAATTAGTCGCGAGACAAATTTCTGCTTTTGATGAATTTGGTACCAGTGTATCACTCAGTGGTGGCGTTGCAGTAATTGGCGCACCTAATGATGATGTTGCTGGATTTAACAGTGGTGGTGCTTTTATATTTGAAAACGGAGGCTGCCCTGAAGATTTTGTGTTCTTCAGTAATGGAGGTTTAACTGGCGAAGAATCCGGAATGACAACTTATGCAGCAGAGGGTGCCTTAGAATCCATACAAGAATTATTGTCGACTTCGATTATAGATTATAAGTCTAATACTTCTGTTACCCTTTTTCCTAATTTTAGTATCATTAACGGAGCTGTCTTTCAAGCTTTTATTGATGGATGTGACTAGTCTTTTTTAAGACAACAGCATTAATCAGCACATAAGACAACGCCCATAAGATGAATAGTAAGTGCAAAGATTAGATAGCATATCAAATGCCCGTAACAAGTCAATTAGAAAATTGAGCTTTTACAAGCGTATTGATAAGGAGAAGGAATTTTTAAAAACTCAACCTATTACAATTTTAGTTTCAACTGATGTAAGTAAAAATAGCTGGAAAGAGGCTATAAGGGAGGATGGTCTTCCATGGATTCATCCAAGTGACTTGTTGGGAAGAGAAAATGAACCAAGTTTAGTGTATGGTGTACGAGCTATACCGGATAATGTTCTAATCAATGGTACAGGCGAGATTGTTGCCAGAAACTTGCGTGGCGAGAATCTCCATAATAAAGTAGAGGAAGCCTTAAATGCGTGATCAAGGCCTTGACAATGTATAAGTTGAAAAATGGAACTACTCCACCACAATCTTCCCATAACTAATCAAACCATTCTTATCAGACAGCTTAAGAATTAGAATAGAACTCCCGAGCTCCTTGAGGTCAAGACTAATCATCCGCCCTTGAAAGGCCTGCTGCAATATCGTCTTTCCATCAATGGTTAAGATTTCTACAGTCCCTGTTTTTGATTCTTCTAATTCAATATTTACGAAAGTGTTAGTAGGATTAGGGTATAACTTAAATGGAAACTCTACTATGCCGTTTGTAGAGACACTGTTTAGCGGTTCGGCTTTGGTAGCGATCCAACCTACGACCAACTTGACCATATTGTAAAAGTAGT
>CALDEM010000002.1 GCA_937942435.1 uncultured Saprospiraceae bacterium | reverse complement strand
CAATTGGTTTTTTGGGGTTTTATGCAGGTCGTCCTTCGGGAGGCCTTTTTTTTTGCCCAAAGGTCAACGCACTCTAATTGAAATCAAAGTCTTTCGACCTTTTATTTCATTCCAGAATCCCTACTCTATTCTGCGTCGCATGAGTTTGTAACTTCATACCATTATCCATTGCTCAAAATCGGTGTAATCATAAAACCCATGTTGAAAATCAAGGTCTCAAGACCTCTTATTTATCGATCGATGACACTATTGTCACTCATAATGACCTTCTGTCATCGTCCATTCTGCATCTTCTTTTAGCCTTGTTGCAAAGACATTGTTAGTAGCAAGTGTTCGATGTATGGGGCATTTGTTGGCGATCTCCATCAACCTCGTTCTTTGTTCTTGACTCAAGTCTCCTATTAATTCGATCACTCTTTCAAATCTATCAATCTTACTCGACTTAGCATCCAAGTCTTTCATGTCATCATGATAAAATGTTGTCTTGCTATGAGATAGATGGACCTTGACATCTTGTAGGTCCCAACCTTTGCGTCTTGCATACATGTGTAGTGTCATCGATGTACACGCACCTAAGCTGGCATTGAGCAACTCGTACGGTGAGGGCCCAAAATCATTACCCCCAAACTCTTCTGGTTCATCTGCTACCATGCCATGTCGACCTGCTTGTATATCCGCTGTATAGTTGTCATCGGCATCGAGCTTGACAACAACTTGTTGGTCTGTGGTAAGTTTTTCTTTTTCTGGAAAGTCAACATATCTCTTTACCCAAGAACTGATCACTTGGCCTGCATAAAATGCATCATCCTTAGATGTAAGCATATGGTCTGCACCATCCAGAGTTACAAATGACTTAGGGTGCTTTGCTAGCTTGTATATATTAGCGGCATTGTCTATCTCGACGACTCTATCTTGTGGAGAATGCATAACGAGTATCGCCTTGTCCAATCTCTTAATGAGCTCGATATGATTCTGACTTCTAAGGTCATCGAGAAACTGTTTTTTAATCACAAACTTCCTGCCTCCGATATCAACATTGGCATAGCCGTGTTTTTCAATTTCTTCGATGCTATCACTGAGTAAGTGTGAGACATGCTCTGGATAAGAAGGAGCACCAATGGTTACGATGGCGTTGATCGATTCTATTTTAGAACCCGCAAAAAGAGATGCTGCTCCCCCGAGACTATGACCTATTATGATCGATGGTGCCTCATGATTGTCTCTTAGATAATCCGCCGCACACATCAGATCATCAACATTAGATGTGAAGTTGGTGTCTTCAAAGTTGCCTTCACTTTCACCTAGACCTGTAAAATCAAAACGCATCACTGCTATACCATTGAGCGTAAGCGCTCGACTGATATGTCGTGCTGACTTGATATTTTTGTTGCCAGTAAACACGTGAGCGAAGATGGCAAACGGATAGGGGCCTTTGCTCAGCGGCCAATCTATTCTTGCTGAGAGTTCGTATCCATTGGCATTAGTAAAAGTGATCTTCTGAGAAGGCATAAAATTACTTCTTATTGATTAGGGCAAAAAAGTACATATTTGCTATCAATTAACAGGTCAATTAAGATGGCTAAAGACAAGTTTTCAAAACAAATGTCATGGGACGACCTCCAAGCTTTAGGTAACCCAGAGGCAAGTGACATCAATATCGATGAAGCAAAAGAACCAAAACCAATGGCTGGAAAGACGTACGATGATAAGGTAAGAGTCTATATCGAGAAGAAAGGTAGGAACGGCAAGACCGTTACATTGATCAAAGGGCTCTCACT
This sequence comes from uncultured Saprospiraceae bacterium, assembly GCA_937942435.1. GTDB lineage: Bacteria > Bacteroidota > Bacteroidia > Chitinophagales > Saprospiraceae > JAJRXG01. Next base: position 21,586 of record CALDEM010000002.1, on the reverse strand, counting down.
TGCTGCTCCTCAGCTAGATGCACTTTGTAAAGAGCTTAAAGCCAAATGCGGAGGAGGTGGCAAACGAGAAGGTCGAGATATCATGATACAAGGAGATCAACGCAAGAAGGTTATAGAAGCGATGATTAAGAAAGGATACAAGGATGTAAAAAATGCAGGAGCCTAAGGCTTAGATTAAGTACATTAATTATTTCATAAAGGTCTGATATTCTTTACACTTCATTTGCGTAAGCGCTAACTTTAAGAGTATAATGACGTTGAAGGACATCACATTGGCAATGGCCATAGGCCTGATCTGCTTAACCTCGTGCAGGTCGTATAAAGATGGTCACATCTATCAATCTCTTGATGACCAAGACATAGAAGTCGGTATACTTGATGATGGTGAGCTGGCCATAGAGATAGCATATATCGGGGCCATCGGTCATTCTTATATATTTGAGTGCGCTGTGACCAACCTCAAAGAAGAAAGTATACACCTTGACAAACAACAGTTTAGCTTGATCATCAACGGGACAAAGACCCTGCTCCCAAGCCATGAAGAAGATATCGTCAACGAGTTACACAAGACATCTAAAGCACTAAAGAATCGACGTAAGACCGATACAGCCTTGGGTATCTTAGGCATAGGTCTTAATGTACTTGCGGGCGCGTCCGCTGGAGTATCGGTCGGTGAGGCAGTACTGACTAGCGCAGAGCCACTGGTCTATATTATGGATGATAGGAGGTGGTATAAAAAGAACATCGAGTCAGTGGAGGATGAGGTAGAATATGTTAGGTCAGCACAGTTTAATAATCAGTTGATATCACCTCAAGAAACTGTCGTTAGAGATCTATTGTTTCCCACTACCAAAGTGGATGGCGATGTGGATATCTCACTTTATCATAACGGTCATTCTTATGTGATCACTTTCCCTCGAGATACATTTAGATAAGGCGCATATGTCATTTACTCTTTGATTTCCGCATAAGTACTATACCGCCTGTATATTTTTAATTAATATTGGTGCTTTCTTGGTCGAAATGTCGTACTTGATCGAGAGTCTTTATGTACTAAATGTAAAATGATATGCTGATCGGAGTTATAGCTTGTTTTATTATTGGATACCTCGTTATTGTATTTGAGCATCCACTAAAGTTAGACAAGACAGTTCCAGCTCTCATCATGGGAGCTATGACTTGGGCACTTATATCGCTTGGGCACTTAGACTTGTTTGACCATCATGGTCATGCACTTCATGGAGATGATTACTATGTTGATCTGAAGGATGTACTGATCCACCATGTGGGTAAGACAGCAGAGATACTGATATTCTTGATCGGTGCGATGACGATTGTTGAGTTGATCGATCTGCACAAGGGATTTTCAGTGATCACCAACCGTATCAACACTAATAGCAAGAAGAAGATGTTATGGCTGATATGTATCCTGGCATTTTTCTTATCTGCAACCTTAGATAACTTAGCATCTACCATCGTACTCGTGTCTTTGTTAAGAAGACTCGTGCCAGATAGAGAAGAGCGACTTTGGTTTGTATCATTAGCAGTCATAGCTGCAAATGCTGGTGGCGCTTGGTCACCGATCGGAGACGTAACAACGACTATGCTCTGGATCGGCGCAAAAGTAAGTACGCCAGGATTGATCACTCACTTGGTGGTGCCATCATTTGTTTGCTTGGCAGTGCCTACTTTTATTGCTTCATTGTTACCAGCCTTCAAAGGAACCCTGACCTTGCCTAATCGTGAGAAAGAGATAGAAGCTGAACGCACAAGTGTATTAAGTAGCAAGACGATGCTCGCTGTTGGTATCGGAGCTTTGATATCTGTACCGATCTTTAAGTCGATCACACATATGCCTCCATACATCGGTATGATGATGGCTTTAGGCATCGTCTGGTTGGTGTCAGAGTATATACATCCAGAAGAAAACTTTGATCATGAGCGTAAGCACCTTTATAGTGCGCATACTGCTTTATCTAGGATCGAGATGTCCAGTATCCTTTTCTTTTTAGGGATCTTGATGGCCGTAGGCTCATTGGAGTCGCTGGGTGTGTTACAGAATCTTGCTGAAAAGTTGGATGCAGCACTGCCGTCCCAAGATCTGGTGGTCATATTGCTGGGTGTCTTTTCAGCTATTATAGACAACGTACCATTGGTAGCAGCGTCTATGGGTATGTATGACTTCCCGACAGATGATAAGATCTGGCACTTTATTGCTTACTGTGCTGGTACTGGTGGTAGTATGTTGATCATAGGATCTGCTGCTGGAGTAGCAGCTATGGGCATGGAGCGTATAGACTTTATATGGTACCTTAAGAAAGTGAGTTGGCTTGCCTTTTTAGGATTTATCAGTGGTGCTGTAGTGTTCTTGATTCTGTACGACTTGTTCTTGTAGTAGAGACATAGTATATGCCTATCAAAATATAAGCCGTTTACGTTGGCCTATTGTTTGAGTATTGCTACTTTCGGTGATCCCAATAGGGGTGCATCTAATCATCAATCGTCTGCTATTGTTTTTACATCATTTTACTTGAAAACTTATAGAGTTCCCCTCTTTGAGAGATGAACCGTCATAGTATCTTCGTGACACATAGTGAAGTATGAATGATAGATAAAGTATCCTTCTAAAACTTATACTATATATACAATATTGATTTATGAGGAGTTATCGAAGTTTTATCCTGTTAACCGTGATGGTCCTATATGGATTGCAGCTGTGGTCACAAGACACGTCTGAGCCAGATCTGAAGAGTGGAGACTATCAAAACATGACTATATCAAATATCATTGATCAGTTGTCTGACCTATATAATGTCTCGCTTTATTATAAGTCTGATAATCAATTGACGCGTACCTCATCGATAACGTTTGACAATAAAGCGTTAGACGATGTACTTTCAGATCTCTTATCAGAGACGACATTGACCTTTATCGATTATAGAGGTTTCGCACGCGTACTTGCACCGAGATCTCTAACAGAACAATCATACTCTTCTGATTTTTATAATGCACTCGAAGGAAGTCTCTCATCAAGTGGACAATTAAAAAAGAAAACTGAGATAGGAAGAATAGAAGACCTCAGACCTGATGGTCTGACCGATATCCGAGGCTTCATCAGAGATGTCCAGACAAACGAACCAATCATCGGTGCTACAGTCATGATAGCGGATATGCAAAAGGGTACAACTACCGATATAGATGGTAGCTACCTCATAGAGAATATCCCTGCCGGTACACATGAACTACAGATCAGTTACATCGGTTATAGCGACTTTTTTGAAGATGTAGAGATCAGAAGTGATGGCACTTTTGATTATGACATGGACAAGTCGGCTGTCGAACTGAGTGAAGTAACGATACGCGCACGTGCTGCAGATGCAAGTGTTGACCAAGTACAGATAGGTGTAGCTACGATGGATATCAAAGACATCAAGAAGCTCCCTACTTTTCTTGGGGAGGTCGATGTGATCAAGTCGTTCTTACTTCAACCGGGCGTTAGTACAGTAGGAGAAGGAGCTTCGGGCTTTAATGTCAGAGGTGGTAATGTCGATCAAAACTTAATCCTTCAAGATGAAGCGATACTGTTTAACTCGTCTCACTCACTTGGTTTCTTTTCAACTTTTAACTCCGACCTAATTAGAAAAGTAGATCTCTATAAAGCTAATATACCTGCACAGTTTGGTGGTCGTCTAGTATCTGTCATGGATGTAGAGATGAGAGACGGTGACTTTAATAAGTTTAGATTGAAAGGTGGAGTTGGTCCGATATCAAGCAAGCTTGCATTTGAAGGTCCGATCGTAAAGGATAAGGTTGCTATTTTAGGAGGCTTTAGATCATCTTATACGGATTGGTTGCTTCAGAGATTGAACAATCCTGAGTTAGCAGCCAGTTCTTCTTTCTTCTATGATGGCAATATGAGGATAACTGCAAAACCAGCAGATGGACATACGTTTATCCTATCTGGATATACATCAAAAGATGATTTTAGTTTTAACAATGAGTTTGGGTTTGACTATTCAACCTTGTTTGGAGAAGCTACTTATAAGATGTTGATCAGTGATAAGATGATCAACACACTTACCGGTGTGGTTAGTGATTATCAATCGAGCCAAGTTGATCTTAATGGTTTAGATGCTGCACAGATAGATAACAATGTGGGCTATATCAAACTCAAGAACAATCTTAAGTTTGTGCCAAGCGATGGACTAGAGATCAACGCTGGACTTGAGACCATACAGTACTCTGTAGATCCGGGTACAAGATCTCCTATCGGAGATGAGTCTTTGGTAGCTGACTTAATGTTAGAAACTGAAAAAGGTAGAGAGAGTGCAGTCTATGGAGATCTCAATTTTAGTTTGACGGATGCTCTTCAAGTTTCAGGTGGAGTAAGACTAGCATACTTTCAGTTTTTAGGACCACATGAAGAGTTTCAATATGAAGATCCTAATAACCCAACACTAAGCACTATATCGGGTACAGAGACAAAGACAGGTACAATTGCTACTTATAGTAATTTAGAACCACGCGTTTCGATGAGGTTAAACATAGGCCCACACTCAAGTATCAAAGGAGGTTACAGCCGAACATCACAATTTATTAATCAGATATTCAATACTGATACACCGACTCCGTCCAGCCAATGGCAGTTGAGTACGCGTTATGTAGAGCCAGTAAAATCTCACAATGTATCTATCGGCTTATTTAAAAACTCAGATGACAATGCTTGGGAGACCAGTTTAGAATTTTATGGTAGACGCATAGATCAACTTTTTGATTATATAGATTTTGCCACCTTACTTGTCAATGATCATATCGAGACCGATCTACTCAAAGGAGAAGGTCGTGCATATGGTGCAGAGATAAGTATCAAGAAAAACACAGGAGCGCTCAATGGATGGTTGAGTTATACTTATGCAAGATCAGAACGTAGAATCGATGGAATCAATAGAGGAGAATGGTACTTGAGTAACTTTGATAAAACACATGATGCCTCGTTGATTCTTAATTATAACCCTAATCAGCGTAACACACTGACGATGAATGTTAGTTATAGTACTGGTAGACCTACAACGCCACCTGTTGGCAGTTTTAGTACAGCCAATAATCTTTTGATACCAATATACTCCTCTCGGAACTCAGGTCGGATCCCTGATTACTTTAGAGTGGATCTGGCATATACAGTAGGTCAAGGTTATAAAAAGGATAAGAAGTTTAAGACCAGCTGGACATTCTCTATTTATAATGTGTTGGGCCGTAGAAATCCATTTTCAGTATTCTTTACAAGATCTACTTTTCAAAGAGTGGAAGCTAATCGATTAGCGATACTTGGATCTGTATTTCCATCACTCACAGTTAATTTTGAATTACAATGATGATATTAAAATATACAATTAGAATAGCGATCTTATTTGGCATTCTTGCAGTGTCATGTGTTGATAAGATTGACTTTGAGGTGCCTGCAGGATTGAGCGATAGTGTTGTCATCCAAGCACGTGTAGTTAAAGGAGAACCTTCATTTGTAGAAGTGGACGTTTCTAGATTATTTGACTTTAGCGTTGAGTCGAGAAGACCTTTAAGTGTCAGAAGAGTTGTGCTGACTGATGATAGTAGTAATGAGATGGTCCTTGAGACAAGGGTGCCGGGATCTTACTTTCAGGTGCTCAATGAGTCAACGGCTATTCAAGCGGAGGTTGGTCGAGGTTATAAATTAAGAGTAGAAACATTGGACAATAGAATCTTTGAATCTACCGTAGACATCATGCCTCCTAATAGAAAACCTATAGCGCTTAACTTATCCATAGCTCAACGACCAGCAGTTGATAACTTAGGGCGTCCTACGGAAGTTGATAAGGTTAGACTGGCATTGGATACGGAAGTTAATATCGAAGGGAATGGAGGTGTGTACTGGGAGATTAGCGTTATCTATCAGGTGACAGATCAAGGTATCAACGACTCTGAAAATGTAATAAAGACTTGCTTTGTTGAGAATAACATAAATGCAAATGAAATCTTTGTTCTGGATCCTACTCAATTAAGGCAAGGCATACTTAACAACTTTGAGTTGACTTTTGCAGATATAGATAGAAGATTTGGTGAAGGGCTGTTTTTTGCTGTCAAGCAATATTCTCTGAGTCAAGGAGCATTTAGATATTGGAATGGCATCAATATCTTAAGTGAAAGAGAGGGTAATATATTTGATGGCCCTGCAGGTGAGGTACAAAGTAATTTTATAAATATCAATGATCCAGAAAGTGTTGCGTTTGGTTACTTCTTTGCAACAGAAGAAGAAATCATAAGAGAAAAAGCAGCTCTTCCAGAGTTGGCAGATGTGCCACCTGTATGTCCTTCAGAAAGAGCGTGCTTCGCTCCCAATGGAGATTCATGTATCTGTGGGCTATGTTGTGACTGTCTTGTTGATCCTAATGCTACTACAGTTGTACCTGACTTCTGGTTTTAAATAGAACATCTTTTTTTAAAGATTAGAATTTAGAAAAATGAATCATTTATATAAGTTGTTAATTGTTGTTTCTCTTATCATATTTTCCTTTGTAAAGGTAGATGCTCAAGATGATGCGATATTTCATTTAGACAAACCGTACTATGTTGCAGGTGAAGCTGTTTTTTATAAGGCTTATCTTCCTGCTACATTTGATGGTGTAAGTGGCAAGGTCAAAGTTGTTGTTGCATCTGGCGATAAAAGCTTTAGAGAAGAAAGCTTTGTACAACTATCCGATGGCTACTTGGCTGGATACTTTAAAGTGCCATTCAATATAACTTCAGATGTATACAGATTTTCATTTTATGCCTTGGCCAATGGCTCCTTCGGAGCTATAGAGTTTACTAATTTTGATCTTCCTATTTACAATGATTTATCTGGAGAGGGATTGAAACCAGTATTTCCACAAGGGCAATCAGATCCGATTACATCATCAGGTAGTAAGCGCTTGAAGGTTGGGGTTGACAACTCACTGCATAATGTTAGAGATGAGGTTGAGGTGCAAGTAGAAGTGACAGATGCCAGTGGCAAGACTGTACCCGCAAGAGTCTCTGTTGCAGTAGCGGATGAGTCTTTATTAGGGAGTACAAGTCAAAACTTAACAGTTTTTTCAAGACCTGTAACCATCGAGAATGGAGTCAACCTTGGTTTTGATGAACGCATATTTCTCCAAGGTAAAATCAAGAATGCTAATGCAGAACCAGTAAGTGTTAGCGTCATCGGCGCATACAATGCTCGAGAGAACAAGATGTACTATACTAAGTCCAATAATTCTGGAGACTTTACCTTATTGTTACCGGATCAGAAAGGTGATCATACGCTACAAGTTGTGGGTTATCTATATGACGAATATCCAGATACTAAGGTGGAGATGAAAAGACCAGAATCATCTGGAGCAGATGTAAGTTTTACTAATCTCCATGATGCAGATGTACGCAACTATATTACCTCTAGTAATAAAAGAAAAAGAATATACCAATACTTCAATCAATTAGAAAACGACTTTGAAGTAGAATCAATCAATATCGAAAGAAACGACGTCAAGCCTAATAAAAGTTATAAAGTAAAGGAGTATGTCAATTTTGAAAATGTAGGCCGATTCTTCAGTGAGATATTGGGTGGTCAGTTGGACTTTATAAAAGATGGCGACAAGATCACTGCAAGAACATACAATCCTGCTAGTAATAGAAGTAGAGGTAGAAAAAACTTTGAGTACTTAGCGCGCTCGCCAGTATTTATCATAGACGGGAAGATGACTAAAGATGCGGCTTATGTGTACAATATGAAGTTGGACAATATAGAGACGATAGACCTTTACTTTGATTGGCGAGATATCACAAAGCAGTTTGGTACGTTTGGTGAGTTTGGCTATGTAGTTATAAAAACTAATCTCGCTGATGTAGAGTTGCCAGCAGCAGATAGAGAAGATATTATCGTTTACTCTGGATTGCAACCTCAGGTCTCATATCCCATATCGATAAAGTCAGTAGAGAAAAGCATACCAGTCTTTAAGCCTTCTGTGTATTGGCATCCAGCGATCGATATAAAGAAATCATCAGATGGTAGGGTGAGATTCAATGCTTCTGATGACATCAGCACCTTTATAGTTACAGTTGTAGCTGAGACTGCTGATGGTCAGATACTGACTGGGACTACTTCTTATAAGACTGTTGACAGTCAGTAGAATTACTTTTTAATAAGGTATGCGCCAGCTAAATCCAAGATTGTAGTAATTAGACCTTTCTGTAATCCCAGATCCTATAGAAAAGTCAAATTGTAAGTTCTCTTTGTATAAGTAAGCAAAGCCAGAAGACATGTTATATGTCCATGTTTCAAACTCTTGATACTCACCAAATAGCTCAAAATAAAATCCGAGTTTCTCTGTAAGAGAAAAACCCAGTGACCACGTATAGATAAAGTTGCCGTTACTTCCTTCATCAAACAACTCATATCCAAAGTTGTAGCTAGATGAGATGTTTTCGCTTAAGTTATGAGCTATGTTGATTCTATTGACTGTACCCCATGCACCTGTGCTAGTATGCAAGGATCCGTTGGGTGTGATGAGGTGTCCTAAGTAAGCTATCTCAACTGGCCCTTTTAGTAAAGCGTACTTCAACCCAATCTGAAGGTCGGCCATACCCAGTTTGTTGCTATCAAATCCACTATTTGGCGGGCTTATGATTTCTGTGACCAGTCTCAACTCGAGTTTGTCCGAGACGCCATATCTAAAGAGGTTGGTCAGCAAAGTCCACTCGCTACCAAAGTTGTTTTCATCGTATTGCGTTCCTGCTTCCCATTGTAAGTGATATTGGGGTACGATCGTTGCTGACTCAGTCTGATCAGGCCTGTCTGTTATCAACTCCTGAGCTGCAGATCTCGATGCTAAAAGTGAGAGGATAGCTATTGCTAAATACCATTTTTTCATAAGGGCGAATAAATAATTTAGACAAATCTAAATTATTTTATTCGATATTGCTAAAACTTAGAAGTTAGCTTTCAAGCCTACATTGAAAGTGCGAGGCTGATTAGGCCTTACACCTGCAGGTCTTCGTGATACTACATACAAATTATTGAAAACATTATTGATATTGACAAAAGCAGATAACTCCTTGGTTAGCTTATAATTAAGAGCTACATCAACCGTAAAAGCCTCGTCCGTCCTTGCCACTTGGTCATTATCGAAGCTACCAGCTTGAGTTAACATAGCCGTGCTATATCGAGTACTTATATCAAACAAGTATCTACTATGCTCTATCGACGTAGAGACAGCAAGTTGATGTGCTGGGACGTAGGGTAGGAGATCTCCATCAGTAACCGCCTGCCAAGCATCAAACTCACTTTCAAAACTATTAGTAAAGTATGCTTTGCTATAAGTGTAAGCGAGAGACAGTGGCCATCTAAACTTGGATGATGTACCCGAAGTCAGATCATAGCTCAACTCTGCTTCGATTCCTTGGGCGATAGCACTACCGCCATTAAAGAGATCTTGAGTGCCTCCTCCTCCAGATGATGCTAAGTCAGCGCCTAATAAGTTGATATAATCATTGTGATATGCTGTCACCTGAGCACGCCAAGCACCAGCAAATATTCTATAGCCCAATTCATAATTCCAACTTTTCTCTGGATTGGTCCCTTCTTTAGATCCTGGAGGAGCGAAGCCTCGGTGCCATCCACCAAAGAGACTTGACACATCACTTAGCTGATATGAAGCTGCGATGCCTGGTATCCAGATACTAACCACATTGCCTCTTGAAGAGAGGTCGGATCCTAATCGCTCTGTGTCGTTTGTACCATAATCTTTTCGATCTATGGAGATGTGTTCATGTCTGAGACCTGTAGTTAGGGTAAGCTTATTAAAGTCGACTTTGTATTGAGCATATGCAGATAACGCATCGGCTACCTCGACTCTATTACTTTCTGTACCGGGTTGCCCGATGGTCTCTAATTGCATGATGCCCGCTGATATGTTGTATCGGTCGATCCATTGAAACCGATCTATCTCATCTTGATGGATTCTTAATCCCAGATCGAGTTTGTGTTTTACTTGGTCTTTGGTGAAGTGCAGGATGGCATTGGTTTGGATACCTTGGGCATAGTAAGATCGATTATTGGCTTTTAGGCTAAGCGCATCAGTAGCATCAATCTCTCCTTTGATGATGGATAGCTCTTCTTGATGATCTTGTGGTTGACTTAGGACATTTGCGATCTTAGCTCCGTTTACCTTATCGAGCTTATACCAGTTACGAGCAAATTCAGATCTATATAGACTTGTATGGATATCTAAGAACGAAGTCAACTGAGCAAAGTGGGTTAAGCTATACTGTGATTGACTTGTAGTGATCACATCAGCTTGCGATCCAGCATATCTTCTCGTAGGTGTAAGTGCAAAGTCTTCATCTGTCAGTCCAAGATAAGTCTCGTTAGATATTTCGCTCGCCTGTCCGATTTTGAAAGTAAGTGACTGATAGATATTCGCGTCGGCGTTCGTATGGACGCGAATCTTAGCGAGGTAATCTTCTTTGTTAAAACCAGTGTTGCCGCCATTATCTAATTGCTTAAATCCATCTGCACTATATTGTAGCGTCTCGACAAGATATGAAACATTCTTATGTGCATTGCCGAGGTTGGCGTGCAGCATCTTATAGTTATCGCTACCGGTGATAAAGTCAGCATGACCACTAAACCTTATAGGCAATGGAGTAGATATCAAGTTGATCGCACCTCCAGTCGTATATGGACCATACTTTATCTGACTGCTTCCTTTGAGGATTTCGATAGCTTCCATCCTTCCTACTGTCGGAAAATAATAAGCTGCTGGCGCTGCATAAGGTGCTGGTGCCGACAGTATGCCATCTTCCATCACAGTAATCTTAGAGCTTCGCTCAGAACCGGTTGCTCTTAGGCCGATATTAGGTCGCAGTCCATAGCCATCTTCTTCTTGGATATTGGCTCCTGGTATGTTACGCAGTGTTCTATTGATATCAGTGTATGAAAACTTTTGTATCTCTTTCTGTCCTATATAATGTGCTGAGCCAAGACTCTTCTTGACACCTGAGAGGCCGCCAGTCATCGTGATACTTTCTACTACGATGCTCGGGAGGTCAAATATTTTTTCTTCTAGAGGTACTTGGATTTCTTTATTTTCATTTACATCAAGAGAAAGCTCATAAGTACCATAACCTACACTACTTATCTCAATTGTATATAGGCCAGCTTTGATATCTTTTACTAAAAATGCTCCGTCCTTATCTGATATCGCTACTCCGGCATCATCACTCAACACGACAGTAGCGCCTACCACGACTGATTGATCGACATGATCATATACGACGCCAGTCAAACTATATTGACCACTCAGCATGCTGACCATTAGGATGTTCACCACTATTAACAACAACTCCTTCATTCCTCTCTATTTGATGACCCAAAGGTAGAATGAGCATCAATGTGTACTCGTCATGATTCTTGGGATATTAGTACATAATAAGTAGTAGAGAGGACTACCTAATTTTGTTAGATGTGTCCTTAATATTGGTGGTTAAAAAAGGCTACAAACTCGTCTTGCTAAACGCAAAAGGCAACAGATCCTTTACTGTCTCAAGTACACAGACTGAGTTATTACTCCCGATGACGTAGATCTTAATGTCTCGGTCATATCGCTGCTCCATCTCTAAGAGGACTTGACGACAGCTACCACAAGGAAACGGAGGTAGTTCTCCTTCCGACAGATGCTTACGAGTTGTTACAGCAAGGTGGGTGATGGATCGATCTGGGTATTGGCTTGATGCAGCATATAGAGTGACTCGCTCAGCACATAGACCAAGTGGATATACGGCGTTCTCTTGATTGTTACCTTGGACGAAAGTGCCATCATCCAATAGAAGGGCTGCACCTACTTGAAACTTACTATATGGGGCATACGCATCTTGCATAGCATCTATGCTTCGCTTGCATAACATGACGATCTGATCATCTGCTAACTCATGGTAATCGTCATATACTTTGATGGAGCTCTTGTGTGAGATGTCTTTCATAGGTGACAGATATATAGATAACGTACATATCATGAGATTATGCGCTCGTGGTCTATACTGTCTTGGATCTATGAACAGCCATACGGCTGCGTACTACAAATCTTCTGGTTAATAGGATAGCAGATATGGTAAGTCCAATTACTAAGCCCATCCAGATACCCACCGGACCAAGATTGAGATATCGTGCAGAAAGATAGCTGATCGGTATCCCACATACCCAATACGCCAAGAACGTGATCAGCATCGGGATTTTAACATCCTGCATACCTCTTAGTACACCTAAAGCAACCACTTGTATACCGTCAGAGACCTGAAATATGGCCGCCATGATCAATAAAACAGAAGCTATCTGGATTACTGCATCATCATCTATGTATAACTGAGGCAAGACGTTGCGCAGACCTATGAACAATAATGCAGCAATCAGCATAAACAGAACCACTTGGATGATGGCTGACATCCCCGCTTTATATAAACCAGTGGCATTGTTTTTACCTAATTGGTTGCCTACACGGATGGTAGCAGCCATACCTAGTCCTGTACAAGTTAAGAAGGTCATAGCAGCTAAGTTGATGGCTATCTGGTGCGCAGCTTGTGGTGTTTTACCCAAGGTCCCCATGATGAGTGCCGCTGCCGCAAATGCTGTAACTTCAAAAAACATCTGCATCGAAGTAGGTATACCCAGACTCAATAGCTTTTTAGCAACACTGGTTTCATAGACTTTATAGTTAGCATTTTTTATATAGCCCCATAGATCCTTCCATCTCATCAGGATGCCAATCATGATAGCGATCATAACGATGCGAGCCAGAAAGGTGCCAAATGCTGCACCCTCAACTCCTAATGCTGGTGCACCTAGCTTCCCATATATCAACATGTAGTTAAATAGTACGTTGAACACATTTCCGATCAGGGTAGCAATCATAGCGGGTTTAGTCTCACTCAATCCATCAGAGTGACATCGTAGTGCTTGAAATATCATCAACGGTATCATAGTCCACCCAGATATCCTAAGATAGGGCTTGGCCAATGCCACTACTTCTGGATCTTGACCGAGGTGATCCAATATAGGCATGCCTAACTCTATGATAACGACGCAGATAAGAGCGTAGATAACATTGATCAGCAAGCTATGCTTAAACAATACGCTGATCCGCTTGTGCTTTAACATCCCATGCGCTTGAGCTACTAATGGAGGTAGTGCAAACGATATCCCCATACCAACGACCATCAATGATATATATATAGATATAGCGAGTGAGACAGCGGCAAGGGCAGATGCACCGAGTTGACCCACCATTATGTTATCGATGAAGTTAACCAAGACCTGACCTACTTGACCAGCCATGATAGGCAGAGCCAACTTGAGGTTGAGCTTAAAGTCTTGATGGTATGATGATAACTTGATCATTGGTCCTGCAAGGATACTATATATACTATATAAGCAGGTCTATCCTGATGTCATAAGCTATTAAGGTGCTTAAGAAGAGCTGTTTTGCACAACTTGGCTGCTGGTTTTTGTGAGAAGAAAGCCTCGCATAATGTGTCGTTCCACATTTTCTTTAAAAAAATGAAAAAAAAGATGAGTTTGATTTTCATCATATATATCACTTTTCTGCAAAGTGTATAAGCCTCATATCCAGTTTTATAATTAGAAAATGAGCCTCTTATGATAGGCTATTCTAATATGACAGCTACTTTGCAATTAGAAAAAGAATCACTTCATTTATGCGACTTCTGATGTGGTTGTCAGTTTGACGAGCCGTCTTAGAGCTGTAATTATCAAATAACCCACTAATTACTTTACAATGAGAAATTTAATAACAACTTCTGCAAAACTTATCAGCATCATCGCCTTTGTTTTTGTTGCTGCGCAGTTATCTGCGAGTGAAGTAGAATTGAGATTCTCAGAAGCTGACTACAACGAGAGCAAGCAAGAATTGTATGTGAACGTTGAAGTGCAGTATACTTTAAATGGTCAGTTATCATTAGCAGGACAGAACTACAGATTCTTCTACAGCAGCGAAACTCTTGAGTTAGATGCAGATGCTACAACATCTTTTCTTTCTAAAGAAAACTACTCAAACATATCTGTTGACCAACACAAAAGTGGAGTTAAGGCTGATAAGGTAAATCAACTATCATTTGACAATGATCTTGGGTTTGCTAATCTTTCTATTGATCTACACGATCTTAAGAACGGTGGTCTTGTACTTAATGAAAATGATGGATGGGTTACAATCGCAAGATTAAAGTTTGATGTAAAGAAAGCTGACGCTGCATATGATATCGTATGGGGAAGAGAAGGAGTGAGTGACTTATATGCAACAGCATTTGTTGAGATGGGTGAGTGGGTTTCAGCTTCTAAGCTTGACAAGTTAACTGTATCATACTACGGAGATCTTTCATCACAAGATAAGAGTGAAGATAGCTTTGCAGTTGCAGATGTTAAAGTAGGACCTAACCCTACAGCTGACTACATCAACATCACAATGGAAAGAGAGCTTACTGACGATGCGATGATCATCTTAAGAGATGCAACTGGCAGAACAGTATCAACTAAAGTAATAACAGAAGGAAGCATCTCAACAAGAGTTGATCTTTCTCAATTAAGCTCAGCTAACTATATGCTTGAGATGATTGACGCTAACAAGAACAGAGTATACAACACACAAGTGGTTGTAGCGAAATAAGAAACATATCCTCCCTTGACAAACAAAAGGCGTCAGATTTGATCTGATGCCTTTTTTTATATTTTGCATCTTTATGCCGCATTACTTATGTCAGGAAAACAAATCGGATATTATTTAGAAAGGACTACAAGACAGGTAAAGTTGGCTTTTACTAAGGCATTTAGTGACAACGATATCGATCTGACACCAGAGCAATGGGTGATTTTGGATCACCTGCTTACAGACAATGGCGTCTCACAGAATGATCTTGGCTCCAAGAGCTATAAGAATGCACCGACTGTCTCAAGAATTATAGATGTGTTGGAGCGCAAGAAGTATGTGGAGCGTCAACGATTTGATAATGATCGGAGACGATATAAGATATATCTGACCGAAGGCGGTAGGGCTGTTGCGGAAAAGGCGCTACCTATAGCTGAACGGATGAGAGAGAATGGCTGGAAAGGTCTCTCAGAAGGAGATTATGAAAACTTCATTAAGATTATTGAGACAGTCTTCGATAATTTTGAGCAGTAATAGTTAATTTTTCTACATTAGCCACTGACCATGGAGAAAGAAGAAGTAGGTGTTTTTGGATATTTTATAGATCGAACGGCTAAGGCGATCAAATCAGACCTCAACGATCGTTTCAGATCTTTGAAAGCGGATATCACACCGGAACAATGGTTGTTACTGAGCAAGTTGTATGACACCGATGGGTTATCACAAGTCGAACTTGGAGACAGCACGTATAAGAATGCTCCTACGATCTCTAGGATTATAGATCTGTTATGTAAAAAAGGACTGGCAGAACGTCATCCTCATGAAGCAGATCGACGGAAATTCAAGATTTATATCACTGATGATGGCAAGAAGCTTGTTGAGCTCACAATGCCACAAGTTGTCAATGCACGTAAAGATGGCTGGGCTGGCCTGACCTCTGATGATTATAGTGACTTTATCAGAATCATCAATAAGATATTTACCAATCTCAATCGCTAGACTGAGCTAAGTACTATCATAATGTCTATTAGATCTTCTTTGCGCCTAACCTTCTAACTTTTTCTAACCACTTTTTCCTCTTTTCTTTTGTAGATAGGCGAACGCTTCCAAATGCTATCGTTCTTACTTTCTTTATGCCTATAAAGTTCATAGTTAATCCCTTCATAGCTCTTGTACTTGGAGATAAAAAGACGAGCTTATAATATAAAGGTGGTTGATCCAACGTACTAATGACTCTTGCGGTCTTTCCTTTAAAGTATTGTTCCCACTTGTAACCATCGCCTTTTTTAAAAGCATATCCTGGTAGTAAGACGCGATCTAAAAAACCCTTCAACAGAGCAGGTGTAGATCCCCACCAAACTGGAAATACCCAGACTAAGTGATCTGCCCACTTTAGTTTTTTCTGTGCTTCAAGGAGATCAGGCTCAAGTGGAACTCTTTTGGTATAACCAAACTTCAGGTTGAGGTCAAATTCTAATTTGTAAAGATCTATGCGCTCTACTGTTGCTCCTGATTCTTTTGCTCCAGCGCAGTAAGCATCTGCAAGAGCGTTGTTAAAACTGCCGGGACGTGGATGACCGTTGATGATGAGTATCTTCATTGTGTAGATCTAAAGTTAAAATCAAAGCTATAACCCTTGCCACTTAGGTCAATTGATCTATATCAATTTCGAACTTTAGTCAATCTATAGATTTCTAATTCTCAACCTGCTCTTCACTGATCTTTGCTTTTGTCTTCCTACCTGTTCTACCATTTTGATCGATACTCCATAGATAGACCTGATCATTAGGTTGCAAAGTGACTGGTCCATCATATAATTTAGTTGGGCCAGAGCTGCCGATTTGATATTCTATTTTGAGACCAGGGAAAGCAGTGTTTGCTATCAGCGTATTGTCAGTGATGACTGCACCTGGTTCTGGGATCCTATATAGGGCGCCAGAGTTGTAAAATTGATCTAACAGCGGTAGCGTTTTTTGGCCTGTTGTATTGGCAAAAACATTCCATTCATTATTGTAGACAGAAGTGATCTGATCGGATGTGATCTCATTTGTCCATTTGCCTGGAGCGGACCATGTCCTTTCGGCAAATCCTAATAGCTTAGGGAAAATCAGATATTCTAATTTATCAGCATCGTGTATCGTCTCACTCCACAATTGTGCTTGGATACCTAGGAAGTTTTTTCTACCAGTGTCATTGATACGTTCTCTACTTTCTAAATAATCCTTGGATAGTGGATCGCCATTTCCTTTAGTAGGGGAGCCAAAGAATATATTCATAGGCTCTGTGGAATATGCCTTCTCCATATCTGCATACCCAGACCAACTTAATCCAATCTCATCTGGATCTCGATCGTATGCCATATCAAAATAGAAAGATGATGAGTTGCTCATGACAACTGGAAAACCAGCATTGGCTAATTTGTAAATCATGTCATCGCGGCCGCCTCCGATGATCGCATTCCAAACATAGAGACGGATATTGTTTTGCAAAAGCGATAGATCAATCTGTGTGGCATCATGGGCATCTTCGTTATGTGCTATAGCCATCTCTTCCCAACCTCCAGTGACTAAGTCATAACGCTTCGTGATCTCTGCCATGCGCTCTGCAAAGTAACCAGGCAGGTCATTAGAGCTCCGTAATGACTCTGTTTTTTTTATAAAATCATCACAGATGGGTGACTTCTGCCAAGCACCATAAGGTAGTTCATCATTACCTATGTGCAGTGTTGTCAATGGCACGCCAGCGGTCTCATACATCTCTACTAACTCACTAAAGACCTTCTCCATAAAATTATAAGCTCCATCTTGACAAATACAAATTACATTGTCATTCCAGTTTTGTGCAGAGCCATATTCTGATTGATCATCTGGGTCATCAAGTCTAAAATGTAAAGCGCCTTCTTCATCACCCTCAGCCATCAGACGTTTATAACGAGCGCGCATAGAGACGATGGCTGCTCTTGCATGTGCAGGCACATCTACTTCTGAGATCACTTCGATATGGCGTTCGTTAGCATATCTGAGGATATCGATAAAATCAGCCTTGGTATAGTATCCGCTGCCATAAGAGTTGTCAGCATCTGGTCCAGATCCATAGGCAGGGACGAGCATATCTGATTCATCTTCGGTGTATCCTCTTCGTCCACCGATATCAGTAAGTTCTGGCAAGCCTGGTATTTCTAATCTCCATCCCTCATCGTCGGTCAAGTGAAAGTGAAACTTGTTTAATTTAAAATAGGCTAAAGCATCGATCACCTTCATGACTGCCTCTTTAGAATGAAAGTTACGTGCTACATCGAGGTGCATACCGCGATAATCAAACCTAGGTTTGTCGGTAACATCTATCCCTCTTAAAGTGATCTGATCAGTGCCCTGATCTATAGATGCATAGCTGATGTATTGTAATAGCGAGTTGACACCATAGTAGATGCCAGAAGCGGTAGTGGCTGTGATGCCTATAGCATCCTTGTCGATGCGCATCAGATAAGATTCTTCTGCTCCGTCATTACTTTTTTCTAAAGCCAAGGTGATGTCTGCATTGTCATCTGCTTTTTTTATACTGATATCTAACTTAGAAAGTCCATCCTTTAAAAACTTAAATTCGTTTTCTAATTCTTCACTTGATGATACGCTAACAATTTTTCCAATCACCTTTGACTCTTCAAGATATTGAAAAGAAGAAGGACTTGGTATGAAAGGCAGAAGTTGATCTTTTGCAAGTAGCGATAATCGACTATTTTTTAAAAATCTTGTAGCTGCATTTGTTGCTCCGATAGGTTCCATGGTGTCATCATCAAGTCCAAGAACCTTTAAGTCGACATGTTGAGTGGTACCAGCGATCACAGCAAATATGCCAACTGGTGTCTCACTCATCTTATCCAAAAAACCTGTTATAGCATACTTGTATGTAGTTGATCCCCCAGGCTCTAAAGATGTAAAAGAAGAGGTAGGTGATAATCTAAAATAATCACCTTTTAGGTTCTTAATGGTGATCTCTTCTGGCATAGAGGAGCTTTGCACTCGCCCTCCGAGATGATTATAGTCGATAGACCAATTGTCAGGGGTAAGTGTAGTTCCAGATTGATTTATTATGGTCTGGGTGATATGAGTGAGCGCTGGGTCTATTGTTATAGAGTCAACTTGCCATGTCACTTCTAAGCCCTTTGGGACGGGGTTAGCGTCATTTTTGCAATTAGAAAAAAGTAAGATTGTAGATACTAATAGGAACCACCCAAATACACAACGCATATTCTTTTATTTTTAAGTTCTGACTTGTCTCTTTGAGATTAGTAGATCTCTACGATCATCTCTATTTCTACTGCGATGTTTCTTGGCAGAGAGCCCATGCCTACCGCGGCACGCGCATGCTTACCTTTATCACCAAATACTGATACCATCATGTCACTATATCCATTGATCACTTCTGGATGATTGGTAAAGTCTGGAGTAGCATTGACCATGCCTTTTACCTTGAGGATTCTTTTTACTTTGTTGAGATCTCCAAGGTGATCTTTCAGTACAGATAGTTGAGCGATACCTGCTAATTGAGCGGCGGCATAGCCTTCTTCAACGGTAAGGTCTTGTCCTACTTTGCCTGTGATATATCCACCTTCAGCTTTGCTTGGTCCTTTGCCTGCTAAAAACAAGATCTTCCCAGCTTGCGTGATATTGACATAATTGGCAACAGGTGGGGAGGGTTGTGTTAATGCTATGCCTAGCTCCTTGAACTTTGCATCGAAGTCTACTGTGTCATGATCGTGATCATCATGACTATGCTCACTGTGATCGTGTCTTTCGTTTTTTTCATGAGATTCATGTCCGTCGTGGTTATGGTCGTCATGTTTGTGTTGACAAGATGTGATCAAGAAGAACGAGAGTAGTAAAGTAGTTATAATTGCTTTCATGCTATTGTTTTATGTAAGCTTGGAAAGATACACCATTGGGGCTACATTGCGATAAGATGCATATTTTTCTTTGCTTATTAATGTTATGGATAGGCGACTCCTTGCCTGACCTTTTGACTGCTGCTGAGGTTGTTGAAGAGCATGCTATCTATCTTTCTACGTTAAAAATGGATGTACAAGAGCAAGGTGTTCAAATGACCATAAAGGTATTTGAAGATGATCTTAGGGATGCACTTAGAGCACATCATGGGTATGTGATTGATACTACAAGCGCTTCATTTATTGATGAGGTTGAATCATACTTTGTCGATCATATCAAGATAGATAGGTCTTTAAAGTACGCTGTAGATCATGTATCGTTGGTAGGAGATAGCTTTGTTATCTCTGCGTCAAGCAGTCAAATACTTGACGATACAATCGAGATAGAAGCAGACTACTTTATGGAGTTGTTTCCCACTCAGCAGAATGTATTGCACTTCGTTCATGGTGAAGATACCAAGTATCACATCTTTAAAAAGGGTAAGGGAACTTTAGAGATCTCGTTATAGACTCCTACTAACTCTCTCCTTCTTACTTCATTAAGTCGATCATAGATTGCGTGTTGACCTTGATACCCGCAGATAAGGTTTCTTCCGGAGTCGGATGATAATATGGAGAGTGTAACCCGGGCAGATCTCCACCATCAATCTTTTCTTGCGTTACTGTTCCTAACCAATAAAGCACAGTTGGCACTTTGTCATCAGTGTTGCTATAGCATGCAAAGTCTTCGCCAACCATTTGTGGCTCAGCGTAGATGACATTGTCACTGCCGATTGCCTTGCCAGCTGCAGTCTTAATATTTGCCGTAAGGCTTGGATCATTATAATTAGAAGGTGTAAACTCCTCTGGGATCATTATCTCTGGGTACATATCTTCGCCTAGTCCAGCAGAGATAGCGATACCACGAGTGATCTCTTTAAGTCGTTGGTGTATCATCTGACGCACCTCTTCTTTATAGGTTCTGACGGTGAGCTGTAGCTTCACTTCATCAGAGATGATGTTATGCTTGGTGCCACCGTGGATCGACCCGACTGTGATCACCGCATCGTCTATAGGCTTGATATTACGACTGACGATGGTTTGGATCTCCATCACTATAAGACTTGCCAGTACAACTGGATCTACAGACATGTGTGGTGATGCGCCGTGGGCACCTACTCCTTTGATTTTGATATCGATGGACTCGGTATTGGCCATAGTATACCCTTCGCTGATACCGATCTGTCCAGCTTTGATTGTAGGGTTACAATGTAATCCGATACCATAGTCCGGCACGCCAAATCTATCGTACAAACCATCTTTTAGCATAGCTCTTGCGCCAGCGCCTATCTCCTCTGCAGGTTGACCGATCATCATCAAGGTGCCTGACCATTTATCCTTCATGGCAGCCATCGCTCGTGCAGTACCGACCAAGGTGGTCATGTGCATATCGTGGCCGCAAGAGTGCATCGCACTTTCGTCCTTGCTCTGATAATCAAGCCCGGTTTTCTCTAACATCGGTAGTGCATCCATATCACTTCTATATAGGATCTGCGGTCCGTCTCCATTCTTCAAGATGCCTACGATGCCATAGCCTCCCACACCTTCCGTAACTGTAAACCCTACCTTTCTTAGCTCCTCGGCCATAGCCTTAGAAGTTTGCTCTTCTTGCAGGGAGATTTCTGGATGCATATGTCTCTCCTTGTAGAATTCTACTAAGTAGTCCATGTCGTTTTCGAGATATTGGTTGATGTCGTCTACGGGTTGGATACCTGTAGACAGGCCAAGCAGTAAGAGTATCGGTAGTAAAAACTGTTGCATAGCAAGTTGTTATGGGTGGGAAGATACTATTTTTACCTTTTCAACTTTTTAATACGTTGTGCAAAATCATCTTTTTTAATAATCTGAAGTCGTTTGACCTGGGTTATACAATTAATAAAGAGAGCATAGTCTTCGTGTTTAC
>CALDEM010000001.1 GCA_937942435.1 uncultured Saprospiraceae bacterium | reverse complement strand
AATGCCATCCAAGCCCACGACAGTCCATATTGAAATGATTTGCCGGCCTGTCCGATATAAGTATTAGTGGAGGCAGAAGTAGAAAAGAATGCCAGTGAGATCACCCAGCCTGGTATCGATCGCTTCGCCACATAGTAACCCTCTACACCTTCTGCGGCCTTCTTCTTAAAGTGCCAGCCGATATAGATACATCCGCCCACATAGATGAGGATCAGGATGATGGTCAGATAGTGGTCTTGGAGATAAGCAGTCATGCGGTCGTCTTAGGCGTCTTCATCTTCTATCACCACCTCTTGCTTAAGCACCAGCAGTGCATTGATGATGACCAGTACGATGATGCCGATATATGGGAAAGATGTCCAGAAGTCCATAGGAGATTATCTGTCTCAATATAACATTGTGTGCCTTAGATTTATAATCTGATGATTATTACTTTGTAATTGTTTTCTAATTATCTCTTCGTTTTTGTATGAACAAAAAGAAGCAAAAAATCATTTTTTTTGTAATGGGATTCCTGCGGACCAGAAGAGTCTTACTAAACTGTAGTCGTGAAGCTTATATGCTTCATGGCGCCTCCAAGGCTTCGGCGATTCTTAACATGACTGAGCCTGGCCTTTAAGGCTTGAGTGATTAATATCACTCAACGAAGGAACAGCAAACAACGGCTTGCTGATGGGGAGCTTAATACCGTACAAAAAGTCATAGTCCGAAAAATCAGTACAAGAAACAATGGAATCGTATATGCTAAAAAATCAGAGCTCGACATTTTCGGACTACTTCGCTCTGTACGGTATTAAGAAGGAGGTGGCGTTAAGAAATTCTGAAACCTTGGAAGAATTTTAGCCATCTTCTTCTGGTATCGAATAGCCGATAGGCTCATGAGATAAATACATTACAGAGTGGGGGCTTTTTGTGTTTCGTATTTTTGCCCAAACAAAAATATGAAAGCCTAAATTACAGAGTGATCATAGTCTTTTTATGAATATCGCAATCAACTCTTACCTAACCCTTCTATTAAGAAGAAAAGAACAGAAATAAAGTTCAAGCCCAAGAAATTCAGTCATGACTTAAAAGAAAAATCATTAATTTCCTTTTATTCTGTAACCTTTTAAACTTTCATGTTACTTTATAATTAGAAGATAGAAGTAGTAGACATGACAGCAACATTAACAGATAATACAAGAAGTGCATTTATGGATTGGTATGAACCCGTGCATGATAACTTTGTGCGGTATTGTAAAAGTAAATCCTTTGGTCAGATCAGCGCTGATGACTTGATACAAGATAGCATCTTGGCAACGCTTGTGTCATTTGAAAAGATAAATGATAAGCAGAAGCTGCTTTCCTACATGATCCAAACGGCCAATAACATCATCAAAAACAAGCTCAGAAGAAACAAGTTTAAGGGAGTTTGGGATGAGGCCTTTATGCTAACACTTGAAGCTAAAGTTCGTGATCCAGAGATTGCACTGGATATTAAGTATCTCTACCATTGTATCGATCAACTCGTAGATACGCAGAAGGAGTGCATCCTGCTATATGAGATCAGTGGTTTTAGCATCAGAGAAGTAAGCATCATACAAGGCGTAACTGAACAAGCTGTCAAGACTAGACTGCACCGTGGCCGAAAAGCTCTAAAAGAATTGATGAATAAAGCCGAGCGAACCAATTCACTTTCCTCTGTTTTATCTGTTTATGCATCCATATTATTCTAATCAGATGAAGAGAAAAATAGATCTAGACAAAACTATAAGTGAGATAAAAAGTATCCATGAAGGTATAAGTTTGGATGTAGTGCGTTCTTGGGTTTGGGAGTATCAAGCAACTGATCTACCTACATCAAAAAGGTCGATATTTTTTAATTGGCCTTCTATCTTCAAGTCACGTATCAACTAACAGTCTTACTTAACTATAGATACTAAAGTACCCCAGCCACTTTTCTAATTAACCATACATAAGAACTTACGATGAATATCAAACAAGAATTTGTACGCTATACCTCTGCCCATATGCGAAAAAGTAAGATGGGCCTACATCACTACATCGACAAAGGTGTCAACCGCGCTTCATCATTATCTAACTTCACACCTTCGGTTATTGAGGAGCGCAGTCTCAACATTGCACAGATGGATGTCTTTTCAAGGTTGATGTTGGACAGAGTTATATTTATCGGTGTTCCGATAGATGCCTATGTTGCTAATGTAATCCAAGCTCAGCTATTGTTTCTAGATTCTTTAGATCCCAAGGCTGATATACAGATGTACATCAACTGTCCCGGAGGATCTGTTATCGATGGATTAGGGATCTATGATACGATGCAGCACGTGACACCTGACATTGGCACTATATGCACCAGTCTGGCGGCGTCCTTTGGTGCTGTGCTTTTATGTGCGGGAGAAAAAGGAAAGAGAGCTTGCTTGCCACATAGTAGGATTATGATCCATCAGCCCAGTGGAGGGATGCAAGGGCAAGTTTCGGATATGGAGATCACCTATGACTTATTCAAGACGTTGCAAAAAGAATTGTATGACATATTGAGCGATAGATGTGGGCAAACCATAGAGAGAATCAAAGAAGACTGTGATAGGGACAATTGGATGACTGCAGAAGAAGCTAAAGCGTATGGCCTTATTGATGAGGTGTTATAAGCCTATCTGCTCGAATGCATACCATGGAGAAAGTGTATTACTAAGTGATTCAAGAATCAAATAGTATGAACTACCACAGATGTAATCTACAGGCTTAGAAAGATCAAGATTCGTACTTTAGAGGTGTGAGCTGGTTGTCATTACCATACCCCTGTATTGAGAGTGCCCGATTGAAGGTGGTAATTTCATTTGCCATGGGCTTGGTCTGCGCTATATTTCTTTTGGTTTTTCAACCCTTTGGACTGAATACGGTCGCAGATCGGCCTGGTTTCTTTTTTGGTTTTGGTGGGATGGCGGTTATCGCCTTGTTAAGTGCATACTTTGTCTTACCAATCATCCGCTACCGATATATGACCCCGCTGGGGTCAGAGGGCCTGTATGTGGTGAATAAATTATAGTTACATATTTCTAGCCAGAGTTATAGCAGTTATTTTCGGACTACGACTTTTTGTACGGGGATAAGAAGAGTCTTCTGGTCCGCAGGAATCCCATTACATTAGTCAGTGCGACTCTTTCTGCTGAACTACCATTTCAGATGTTTGGATTTGAACAACCTAATCGCGCCGTTTTCTATTTTCCATTTATTCTGCTACCTTCAGTAGTAGTGCCTATAGTCGTTTATACACATTACTGATATTATAAAACTAAAAACAGAATTATTAACTACTAAACCTAATCAACATGATGCCTGAAATTAACTATCTCGCAGTACTTGTTGCTGCCCTTGTTCCTATGGTCATGGGAGCACTTTACTATGGACCCATCTTTGGAAAAACATGGCTTGACTCACTCGGTTACACAGAAGAAGACTTCAAAGGTCGCAATGAAGCTGTGATCTACGGTCTTGCTTTGGTGATGGCTTTTTTACTTTCTATGAGCATAAAATTTACAAATGAATTAGTGCACAAAGATGTCAATGATGCCGGTGAGTTGATATGGGGAAGCTTTCATACTTTTGGCCATGGTGCTTTACATGGAGCTATGTTGTGTCTCACTCTTATAGCTCCAGTAATCGTGTCGCTCGGGCTTTTTCAAAAGAACTCGGGTAAGAACATCCTACTCAATGTTGTCTATTGGACGATTACAATTGCCATCATGGGTGGTATCCTTGATGTATGGAACTAACCAAGGAAGATTTAAAAATCAATTTATTTGAAAAGGGAGTGGGTTTGGACCTACTCCCTTTCTTATAATTCATTTCTTTCTTTTCTGTTATAGCAGGCTGGGTTCCTTTTAGGTTTAGGGTGTGGGAAGAAAAGTCTTATAATTTTCGCCTCTTTTAACTCTTAATCCTAATATTCCTAAACCTTACAACATCACCATGCCCCAAGAATCCAATATGCCCAGAAGTGCGCTTTAGCCCAGGATGATCATAACCATCCATAGTGCCCTTCTTACTCGCTTCCTTCATATCACCATCAACTATAGCTGTACCGTTTAGAATCACTTTGATTTTAGACCCTGATACGATCACCTCTTCTTTGTTCCATTCGCCAACAGGATTAAGATAACCACGCTGAGCGGGGATGATGCCGTAGACAGAACCATGATACTGGTAATTCTTTAGGTTGGCATATTTTTCAGCAGTGTTATCCAATATTTGAATTTCCTTTCCAAGATATGCGGCGTCACCTTCAAGCGGTGCATGTATACCTAGTCCATTGTTTGCACCTGGTGTTAATTGAAATTCGAATCTCAAAGTAAAGTCGCCGTACTCTTGCTCGGTCATCAAGTTGCCGCCACTGCCACCTCCTTTGGGATCTACTACGATCACTCCATTTTCCACTTTATAGGACTGCTTATTACCGACCCATCCATCAAGGTTCTTTCCGTTGAAAAGAGAATGAAATCCCTGCTCGGCATTCATTTTTGAAGAACTGCATGAGTGCAGCATGCAGGCATAAAGAATAAGCATTGAGCATGATAAAAAGGATGAATGGAGTCTCGACACTATGTTGTTTATTTTATTGAAGTCGGTTAAGTCTTCTCAATATAACTTAAGTTTTAGAAATCAGGAGAATCTGTCATATTAGGATTATATCTAATATGATAGGTTCTCCCTTTTGAAGTACATGCAGTTTCAAGTATAAGCATTGAGAAGGTTGAACTTATTTTTAAAGCAAAAGAGGGATGATGCTAAGCACCTTCCCTCTGAAATTATCTTGTGAAAATTAAAACTAACCTATTGTTTTACAATCTTCTTAACCACCCGCTGATCACCTGCCTGAACCACCACATAATACAATCCCTTCTGATAAGTACTAATATCAACATTAGTAGATGTTGCTCTTGGCGCAATATCCTTTTGTAATATGGTTCTACCCAACGCATCGGTAACAAACAAATGTTGGGCATTATCGTTTTCTACTTCTAATTGAATAGTCACGTATCCATTAGTAGGGTTAGGATAAGCCGTAAATGCAGGTTTGCTAATGGCAAATGCAGAACGTGTTTCTGTAGATACGATGCCAGGATCACCACAATTCCAAGTTCTAACTGGAGTGCCTAAGTTATAAAGAGAAACACAATCATAGTTAGCCATTGTGTTGCAATAGAAGGTGCCATCTTCAAAATATAGTTGACCGCTTTCTGCGCCAGTGTTTACAAATATGAAATTAAATGGACCTTGCTCGTACACTTCTATAGATGTACCTGCACAGTCTGCTGGATCTACTACATCTTGTAAAAAATCAAAGTCTTCAAATACAGTTGGATCGCTTGAGTTTGGCGTACCCAATTCGATACAAGTGATGATCGCTGCGCGATCTGCTTGGCTGCATGGCGTTTCAAAAGTTGCATCATAAAAATCAAAATTGACGACTTGACCTTCGGCAGGTTGAAAGTTGACGCCTGGTGCTTGATAGGCATCAAGTACAACGCCATCTGTAGTACGGATGAAGTAGTATTGTATGCCTGCGCACTCTTCAAAAAATATAGTACCTGAGTTACTCCCACAGTTGGCGCTCACCTCTGGTGTCTCTATGATCTCTACGCAAGAGAGATTGATCGCTCTTTCTGCATTGATGCAAGGAGTTCCAAAAGGTGCATTGGTAAAATTAAAGTTGATCGTTTGCCCTTCGACAGGTACGTATGTTGGTACTTGATCGATGTATGGATCTAATACGCGTCCGTCCTCAGTCCTGACAAGGAAGAAGAGTTGATTGTTACAAGGCGCAAAAAGGATTGTGCCTGTTATATCACCACAACTGCTATTGCCGCTATCGTCTCCACACATGAAGGTTTCAACTGGAGCGTCAAATCCATATGCCGCAACACAGTCATAGTTAGAGGCATTTTGACAGTAAAACAGTCCCTCTTGATTGTAAAGAGTTGCCGTTCCAGAAGCATCTGTCACTAGTAGAAAGTTGAATATGCTTTGTTGATACACTTCGATGGTTACACCGCTACAGTCGAGTGGGTCAACGATTTCGTTGTTGATAAGCCATGGAAATCGTTCGAAAATATCATTATCTGATTGGGCAGATAATGTCGAAGCACTACAAAGGATGATGATAGTGATAAGATTAAATAAATTTTTCATTCTTATGCGATTTAAAGACTCTTGTCCTTTTAGTACGGACTTAAATCATGAAATAATCCCTCAATTTAGGGTAAGTTTCCCTATTATACAATGATTTATACATTAACATATTTTAATATATGAAAGTGCTTTCTTCTTGAGAGAAGAGGTTTTATAGTTCGTTATACAAGATGATTTTCTATTAGAAATGATATCTTCTTTCTTGATTATAGTGAGAAATTGTTAAAATTATATCCAATTAGTATCATTTTATAGTCAATTTACAAATATACCGATAGCCGTGGTCGTTATACTTGTGCTTTACTACTTACTCACCTAAACTAATAAACCACCATGAGATACATCAACTCTCTTACCTGCCTATTCATAGGCTTACTGATCCTTTCTTGTTCTCCTAAGCAGACTCAACCTATCAAGGATGATGCGTCAGTTATGAAGGCCAAAGAAAAGGTAATGACGACTGCAACAGATGCTCAAAAAGAGGCCGAGATGGCTAAAGATAAAATGGCATCAACCTCTGAAACCATGAAAGGTGGCCCAATGAAGATGGCTACCGCAACATCGGTGTCTGCTGATCCGATACCTACTGATACTCGTCTTAGACAAGGCCAACTGGCAAATGGCATCAAGTACTACATCCAAAAAAATTCTAAACCTGAGAATAGGGCAGAGCTGCGACTTGCTATTAACGCAGGCTCGATATTAGAAGATGAGGATCAGTTGGGCTTAGCACACTTTGTGGAGCACATGGCTTTCAACGGTACAGAAAATTTTGAGAAGAGCGAGCTCGTAGATTACTTGGAGTCTGTGGGTACAAGATTTGGGCCCGACCTCAATGCCTACACATCTTTTGATGAGACAGTATATATGTTACAAGTTAGAACAGATAGCATGGAGCTATTTGATAAGGGCATGTTGATCCTTAAAGATTGGGCCGGAGGGGTCACTTTTGACAATGAAGAGATCGACAAAGAAAGAGGGGTTGTTGAGTCAGAGTGGAGAAGTAGACTCAGTGCAGATCAGCGTATGCAGAACCAGTATTTTCCAATCTTGTACAAAGGATCACGTTATGCGGATCGGCTACCTATCGGCAGTCCAGATATCATCAACAATGCGGATTATGAAACTGTGAAACGATTTTATAAAGATTGGTATCGCCCTGATCTCATGGCCGTTGTTGTGGTTGGTGATGTCGACATAGACAAAGTGGAGTCGCAATTAGAAGGATTATTTGGAGGTTTATCAACACCTCAAGGCTCAAGAGAAAGAGCGACCTACGATGTGCCCGTACATCCAGAGACCTTAGTCAGTGTTGTCTCTGATAAAGAGGCTTCTTTTACCAATGTTCAGGTGGTTTATAAACACGATAAGATCAGAACTAAAAATTTGAAAGATTATCGTGGGTCATTGGCTCGTGGTCTCTACAATAGTATGTTGGGCGCAAGACTTCAAGAGCTTTCTAAGTCTGCAGATCCACCTTTCTTATTTGCATATACTGGATATAGTGGAGACATCGGAGAGTTAGATACTTATAGTTCATTTGCATTTGTGCCTGATGGCAAATCAAGCGCTGCTTTAGAGGCTCTCCTTACGGAAAATAAGCGCGTGCTGCTACATGGATTTACACCTGGAGAACTCGATAGAGCAAAGAAGAATATGATGGAAGGAGCTGAAAAGTCCTTTAAAGAAATGGATAAAACAGAATCGAGTCGATTGGCGATGCGATATGTTTATAAGTACTTAGATGAGATACCAACACCAAGTCCTGAGCAAACGCTTGCACTTTATAAGGAGTATTTACCAACTATACAATTAGAAGAAGTAGATGCTTTAGCCTCACAGTGGATCAGGGATGAAAGCAGAGTAGTTGTGATCACTGGACCTGAGAAAGAAGACGTACCGCTTCCAGAGGAAGGTGCAGTGCGAGCGATGCTAAGCGAAGTGGCAGCCGCTGATGTTGATCCTTATGATGATGCGGTATCAGATGAGCCATTCTTTAGCCATGAGTTAACACCAGTTGCTATATCTAAAACAGAAGAGTTTGATCATGTAGATATCAAGTATATCGAGCTTGCCAATGGCGTTGATGTATATCTAAAAAAGACGGATTTTAAAAACGACGAGATTTTGATGAGTGCCACAAGTCCAGGAGGATCTTCGCTTTACAATGATGACGATTACTTTGATGCTTCTAATGCTACATCGATTGTTAATGAAGCGGGTATCGGAGTCTTTAGCCCCACACAATTAGAAAAAATGATGGCCGGCAAGTCGGTTTTTGTAAGACCTTACATCGGTGGATTGTCAGAAGGATTCAATGGCCAATCATCTCCTGATGATGTTGAGATCATGTTTCAAATGATTTACAAATACTTCTACGAGCCACGCATCGATAAGGAAGCGTTTACATCATTTGTAGCAAAGCAAAAAGGGCTTTATAAAAACTTGATGTCAGACCCGCGCTACTTCTTCAATGATTATGTCGGTAAGAAGAAGTATGACAACCATCCAAGAGTAGGATTTCCGAGCTCTGAAGATTGGGCTAATCTCGATTATGATAAAGCCATGGAGTTGTATCGCGAGCGTTTTGCAGATGCTTCTGACTTTACTTTTTCGTTTGTAGGCAACTTTGATGAGGCGACCATCTTACCACTCATCCAAAAGTATCTAGGAAATCTGCCTAACATCAATCGAGAAGAAGAATGGAAAGATATCGGAGTAAGAGCGGTCAAAGGAGGTATAAAAGATAGAATCCAAAAAGGAGAAGCTCCAAAGACAAATGTTCATATGTACTTCCATGGAGACTTTGATTACTCCAAGGACAACAATTATATCATGAGTAGTATGCTGGCGTATCTGCGTATCAAGTTGCGCGAAGAGTTACGTGAGGATCTCGGAGGTGTATACGGTGTCGGTATCTTTGGTGGTGGATCTAAGAAGCCAGTAGAGAACTATGGTGTTACGATTTCATTTAATGCTGATCCACCAATGACAGATACCTTGGTGCAAGCGGCTAAAGATGTAATTAAAAAAGCGTTGATGGAAGGGCCAAGTGAAGAAGACATGACCAAAGTTAAAGAAACGCAGCGCCAAGGTAGAATCAAAGATCTTAAAGAGAATCGATTCTGGCAACGTCAGATCTCTACAGAACATGAAGAAGGTCAGACCTTTGACAATGTGCTTTTAGAGGCACTTGAAGCACGCATCAATAGTCTCACTTCAGCACAGATAATGGCTGCCATCGGTCAGTACTTTGATTATGAAAACTATATAGAGATTATAATGGATCCTGAACCTAAGGAGTCTAATTAATAATTTATAAAAGAGTTTTTTAGAAGAGCTGTGGACTATATCCACAGCTCTTTTTATTTGCATGACTTTTCGTTATCTCATTCATTTGAATTGATACATTTTGCTTCATAGAGGCTTTCGTCTAAGAGGATGGGATGCCATTCGGCGATCCAAATATCAAGCTCATCTAAGATCGCCATGATTTTGGATCCTCGTCTGCCACGTCTTACCCGCCCGTTTCACGGTTTTCTCTCTTGAAAGTCTCCCAGACAATCATTTTGCCAATACTAAAAACGATCTGATATATATGATAGAGTAGAGGATAGTCAAATTATGATTCTCTTAAATAATGCCTAAGCTCAAAAGAAAATAGTTTTTAAAAACTTATTTCCCTATCCTCTCCCATCTTTCGTCAAACTCATCACTCTCAGTCTCCATCCAGATATCCCAAAAGGTAAAATACAAACCAAAGTTTTTTGTAAACCTGCGATGGTGAAGATCATGATGTGTAGAACCGATGATCCACTTCATCACATTATTTGCTCGCCACGAAGCCGGATAGATCTCTACGCCTGCATGATTTATGATTGCAGAGACAGTCATGATAATAAGTATCAAAAGTAGAACTGCAAGATGCATCGGCACAATCAAAACGATCAATGGTATGATGATCGCTTGGAGTATGCTTTCTATAGGATGAAAGCTAAAAGATGTCCATACCGATGTACTGATACTATCATGATGGACCTTATGGATGTACTTATAAATCTTAGGATGATGTAGCCACCTATGGATCCAGTAGTAGTACGTCTCATGGATAAATAGAGCGCTCACAAAGCTAATAGGTATGTACCACATGGGATAGGCTTGCCAGTCGACATAGATGGCAGTGTATCCTCGTTGCCAAGCCATAATCATGAGCACGCCGATAAAGCCAAAGAGTAAGGAGCTGATCCCCGACCATATGACTTCACGTCTTCGTTGAGTTTTAGGATACTTAGGAGAGATGATACGCTTTGGGTTGAGAGAAGATAAGCGATCGTAGATCAAGCGTTGATAGAGTCCAGACATGATTACGTATCTCAGAAAGATAATTATTGAGAACACGACAAATAGATAAAAGAAGGTGCCTGGTAATGTGTAGTCTTTCTCTAAGAACGTCAAGTCCATTTTGCTAAACTATACAATTTGGCATAAAACAAAAGAGCCGAATATCATGATGACATTCGGCTCTTGTTTTTTCCGGTTTTGCGTTAGTTAGTCAATCGACTACTGTACTTGAAAGCTGATCTTAAGATTAACTCTGTACTTGTCTACTTTGCCATTCTTTACAGTAACGCTTTGGCTTTGGACAAAAGCAGACTTGATACCTTTTAAAGATTCGCTTGCTTTTACCACACCTTTAGCTGTTGCATCTTCCCAGCTCTTTGAAGATTCGCTAAGGATTTCGATTACTTTCATGATTGCCATAATTCTTCTTTTAACTTTTTGAGTAAATCATTAATGAGTAATAGTAACTCGTCACACTTCATTATATTATATTAACGGACAAATTATCTCTATGAGAAAATCATTTTATGCGCTTCAGGTTCTCGGCCTTTTGAGCGTTGTCTCTTGTCAAGAAGAGCTACCTACTGCTATCGCTCCCGTCTTAGAAGTAACTACCATGACTGCAGAGGATGCAGTTAGGCTGAGTACAGATATTAGATCTAAAGTTGCAGCAGAGGTACATCCTTCATTTGATCTTACTTTATGGGCCAGTGACTCTCTACTAGCAGATCCTATTGCGCTTGATATGGATGAGCAAGGACGTGTCTACGTCACAAAGACTAATCGCAATGGCACAAGTGAGTTTGATATAAGAGGTCATCGAGACTGGGAGATCAATTCTATAGCGCTACAAACTGTAGAAGAGCGAAGGGCGTTTCTAAAGTTAGAGTTGTCACCTGATAGTAGCGAAGTCAATGATTGGTTTTTAGATATGAACGGCGATGGCAGCAGAGATTGGAAAGACCTTGCTGTTGAGACAGAGCAAGTCTTTAGATTAGAAGATACTAATAGAGATGGCGTTGCAGATCGTAGTCAACTTTTTGCAGATGGGTTTAATGATGTCGTCACTGATTGTAATGGTGCACTTGAGATATTTGATGACAATGTCTTTATGGGTGTCGGCCCTGATATGTGGCGGCTTAAGGATACTGATGGAGATGGATATGCAGAAGAGCGTACTTCAATTAGTCATGGTTATAATGTCCATATTGGCTTTGGTGGCCATGGCATGTCTGGAGCAGAGATGGGGCCAGATGGCCGATTGTATTGGGGCATAGGTGACGTAGGTTTTAATGGGACCGGTCCAGATGGAAAAGAGTGGAAGTATCCAAACCAAGGTGTAATTGTCAGATCAGAACTAGACGGTAGCAACTTTGAAGTTTTTGCCAGAGGCCTGAGAAATACGCATGAGTTTGTCTTTGACAAATACGCTAACATCATCAGCGAAGACAATGACGGTGACCATGCTGGAGAAAGTGAGCGCTTGGTCTATATAGTCGAGGGCTCAGATACAGGTTGGAGGATCAACTGGCAGTTTGGAAAGTATAATGATCCACGCAACAACGATTATAAAGTATGGATGGATGAAAAGCTCAATGTCCCAAGATGGGATGGCCAAGCCGCTTATATCACGCCATGCATCCGTAACTATGTCAATGGTCCAACAGGCATGCTTTACAATCCAGGTACGGCCCTGAGCCCAGAGTGGAAAGATCACTTCTTTTTAGTAGAGTTTGTTGGTAACCCAAGTCGATCAGGCATTCATGCATTTACGTTGAAGCCAGCGGGAGCAACATTTGACTTTGATCAAGACCAAAAGGTTATAGGTGGTATCTTGCCAACAGGTATCGACTGGGGCCCTGATGGAGCACTGTATGCCGGAGACTGGATAGAAGGTTGGGGCGTTAAAGAATATGGCCGCGTATGGAAATTAGAAGATCCGAAAGGTAAAGATTGGGATGAACGCCTCTCAACTCAGGAGTTGATCACTGCTGATTATAAGGCTATGTCAGACGATGTTTTGTATGGTCATCTGTTTCACCCTGATATGCGTATCAGGCAAAAAGCACAATTTGAAATTGTAAAAAGAGGAGATGCTGGATATGCACAATTAGAAAAAGCAGCAGCACAGTCAGAACATCAATTAGCACGTGTACATGGTATCATCGGTATGGCTCAGATGGCAAGGGTAGTTGATCGCAAGTATGCAAAAGGCATCGTCTCTTATATCACTGACGCTGATGCAGAGATTAGAGCCCAAGCCGCTAAGTGGATAGGAGATGTGCGTCATAAGCCAGCTGCGGATCAGTTGATACCATTGCTGAAAGATGGAAGCAGTAGGGTTCGATTTTTTGCTGCAGAAGCATTAGGCCGTATGGAGTATGCACCCGCAAAAGAAGAGTTAGTGCAGATGCTTTTGGAGAACGACGATATGGATGCCTACTTAAGACATGTAGGTAGTTTGGCACTCTCGAGGATAGGAGATGCACAATTATTAAAAAGTTTTGAATCCCATCAATCCAATGCACTAAGACTGGCAGCCGTGATTGCACTGCGCAGAATGCAACACAAAAACATATCCGCTTATCTCGATGATGAGGATATTCTAATTGTAAGAGATGCTGCAAGAGCGATCAATGATGATTGGTCGATAGAAGAATCACTAAATGATCTTGGAGCCATATTGAACTCGACACCTTTTTATGAAGATGAGCCGATCATACGTAGATCTATCAACGCTAATCTAAGAGTAGGTAGTAAGGAAGCAGTCGAAAGAGTGGTCGCCTATGCTCGCAATGATAAGAACCCAAAGAGTCTAAGAGTTGAAGCCATTGAGACGTTGAGTGTGTGGTCAGACCCATCTGTATTAGATAGGGTAGATGGGAGATATAGAGGTCCTGTAAAGCGAAGCAACAATGAGATTGCTGCCGCACTGAGTGGCATACTTCCTATGTTCGGTGATAAGAGCACGACGATACAAAAAGCCGTGGCAGTTATGGCTTCTAATAACAAGATGGCAGAAGCCACCAACTCATTAAAGTCAATGTTGACCAATGGTAAAAGCACGAGTGTTAGAAAAGTAGCTATCGAATCATTGATCAAGCTGCGACCTGAAGGGCTGCCAGCATTGTTGACAACAGCACTCGGAGATAGCAAGCAAGCTGTAAGAGTCGCAGCTCTCCAAGGTACTATGGGTACTGATATTACAGATGATGTAAAGATGGATTTGCTACGAAGCGTCATCTTTAATCAAACCATATCAGAGCGTCAAGCAGCGATAGCTGCCTTGTCTTCGCTACCAGTTGCCGCCACTATAGATACATATAAAGAGCTACTTAAAGAGTGGTCGAGCGGCACACTGTCTCCAGAGGTGAAGTTAGATCTTGCCGAATCTATAGAAACTGTAGATGATCAAGACTTGCTAGCATCATTGCATGAACTTCAACAGTTGGGTGGCGATGATGACGTTTTTGCTGCATACCGAGATT
Source organism: uncultured Saprospiraceae bacterium (assembly GCA_937942435.1). Lineage (GTDB taxonomy): Bacteria > Bacteroidota > Bacteroidia > Chitinophagales > Saprospiraceae > JAJRXG01. The sequence continues at coordinate 77,768 of CALDEM010000001.1, read as the reverse complement.
GTCTAACTGGCGGTGATGCTAGTCGAGGTAGTGACATCCTATGGCGCCATACGGGTGCTCAGTGTATCCGTTGTCATGAGGTGCAAGACTATGGTGGTATCGTCGGGCCATCGCTCAATGGCATAGCGAGTCTGCTCAATAAGGAGGAGTTGCTGACTTCATTGATATTGCCCAATGAGCGCATAGCGCCGGGTTACGGCATGGTCTCACTCATCATGAATGACGATTCTGAGATCGATGGTATGTTGATCGCAGAGGACACTGACCAACTCAAGATAAGAGATGCTAACAACGAGGTGATTGATGTCGCTGTCGCAAATGTATCAGACCGTATAGACGCTGTATCGGGTATGCCGGACATGTCAAAGCTGCTTACAAAGAAAGAGATCAGAGACCTACTTGCATACTTGGTAGAATTGAAAGCTGAAGATTCTGATTAGAATCTGGAAAGTCTTAAGTAATTCTATCTTAGGATAACTACTCGTTGCAATTCTGAAGATTTTTCAGGAGTTGAGTATCTGATGAAGTAGAGACCTTCACTCAGAGCGCTAACTGTTACTTTTTGTAGCTGTTGGCTTTTTGATATTGATTGAGTTATCACTTTAGCACCATTAGCATTAAAGATTTCAATATCACCACTGAGGTCGTTTTTAGAAAGTTGTAGGAACAACACATCAGAAGCTGGGTTAGGATAAGGTGTTACAACTAAAGCAGACTCTTTGGTGGAACTCCGATTAGAGCTAGTGATATCTTCGAAGGCACCCGCGTCATCGCAAGACTTAAGTGTGACATCATCTATAAAAACGCGATCGCGATTATCTGATGCATCACATCTGATTCTAATTACTGTGTTAGCAGATACATTGGCTATCTCAACTGACTCTTGATATCTTATAAAGTTTTCGAAGTCAGTGCCTTGCTTCCATTCTTTGATAGTTATAAAATCATCGCCGCCATCTCGAGACAGTTCTAAAAAGAAGTCTTCTCCTTCTTCAAAGTCATCTGGATAATATGAGAACTCTATTGTAGCTGATCTATAATCACTGAGGTCCAGCACATCGGTAAACATTGATGATGATTGTCCCGAGTTGTCTCTAAGGCGGACGCTATAGACGCCACTATTAGCTTCAGAGGCAGTACGAGTACAATCTCCTCCGCCGTCATTCCATATGCCTAAGTCCTCCTCAAAGTCGTTCTGATCTATGCTATCACACGGATCGCATGCAGCTGAGTCTTCATTGGGATTGCAACCATCGTTGTCGTCTGGATCTTCACCAGCACAGAGCCCATCCTCATCTACATCTGTATAGACGCCTGCACACTCACAGTCAGGTCTGATAATGTCGTCGATCGTGCATGGATCTCCATCATCGCAAGCTGTACCTCTTAGGGCATCATCGATCGCAGGACAGATGTCTTGCTCATCACAGATACCATCATTATCTCCATCTTCTATCCTACCTGCACAGTTACAATCTGTATCATAGACATCACCTGTAGTACAATCATCTCCGTCATCACATGTGCTTCCTGCGCGACAAGTGATTGGACAGGTTGCTATGATGATATCATCTATAAAGATCTGATCATTGTTACTGGAAGCATCGCATCGCAATCTAAATATCGTTCTGGAGCTCAAGAGAAATCCTGGTATCGTAAATGATACCTGATATCTTATGTCATTGCGAAAGTGCACGTCACTCTCCCAGGTGACAAGTGAGTTGTACGCTCTACCTCCATCAGTTGATATCTCCATAAGAAACCGCTCTCCGGCCTCTAAGCTCACTGACTTAAAGACGAAGCCTACCGATACTTCACTAAGCGCAGACAAGTCTAAGACATTGGTGTATGTTGATGATTGAACACCAGAGTTATCTCTGATCACAACACTTTGTAGACCACTATTAGGGTTTAAGTTAGAGATTGCACAGTCGCTTCCCCCATCGTTCCAGTTGCCGAAGCCTCCCTCAAAGTTGTCTTCTATAACACTATCGCAAGTGTTACATCCTGCTCCGCTGTTATCCGGTACACAGGCATCAGTGTCATCCGGATCTTCTCCGATACAAAAGCCGTCACCATCTCTGTCTAAGTACCTGCCGGTACATGCACAGTTTTCGTCATAGCGATCATTGATCGTACATGGATTACCATCAGAACAACCAGTACCGATCAAAGAGTCATCCAGTTCTGGACATAGGTCTTCGGCATCACAAACGCCATCAAAGTCTTCATCTTGAAATACGCCTACACAATCACAAGTGGCGTTATATGCATCATCTGCAGTACATGGATTACCATCATCACATGGATCACCTGGCGTACACATGAGCTGTTGCAAGAAATCAGAAGAAGAAGATTCGTAGGAAGTGTGGGTATTAGTTAAGTCATGACTTGTTGCTTGCGTAGTGGTATACACTAGCAAATAAATCATTATATGTATGATAGTTCGTACCATCGTTAGGTTAATGCGTACCCTTTTTTCGATCGATGCAGATATATCAAAAGTATATAACTAAGTACTATAATCCTATATTAAATAAGAATCCGTCGGGTTCTTAACCAAAAAGATCGTAGATAACCCCGGTTTACCCTTAGGATTATAGAAGTTAGTACCTATTTGACGTAAGACTCAATGGTTCGCCACACATTTTCAGTGACTATTTTCTGCCCTTGAGGGTTAGGATGCTTGCCATCTCCGAGGTTAAGTTCGGGTATACCCGCAACGCCATCGAGCAAAAATGGGATCAGCGAAGCATTGTATTCTTTGGCAATAGAGGCAAACAAGCCTCTAAACTTGGATGTATAGTCATCTCCCATATTGGGCGGTGCTTCCATACCTGCTATCACAAGATGTGCTTCTGGACTTTTGTCGTTGACCACATCTAGTATAGCGCGCAGGTTCTTCTCAGTCTCATTGAGGTCCAACCCTCTTAACATGTCATTAGCACCGAGTTCTAGGACAAATATATCTACAGGCTTATTGAGTACCCAATCGATCCGTCCTTTACCACCTGCAGATGTCTCGCCACTAAGACCAGCGTTGATTACCTCATAGGGCCGGCCTAGCGAATCTATTTTATTTTGGATCAGCGACGGGAAGGACTCTTCTTCATCCAAGCCATATCCTGCCGTCAGACTATCTCCAAAGAACAATAGCGTCTTTTTATTTTTCTTGGTCGGAGTTGAGACTTCAGTTGCCACGGCTTTAGTTTCTGATATCGTAGAAGTGGCAGTAGGTTGAGCAGCTTCTTTGCAAGAGATAGCAGATAGTATGGTGAGCGATATGATCAATAACGTAGGCTTCATAATGTCGAGTTCAGATGCTAAAGTAACGTATCATCAGAGATCAAGTTGTCACGAAATGAGCATTTGTGAAAACGAAACCTTAGTGCATAATCAAGAACGAAGACATGTCATTGACCTTGCATATTAGACTGATGAGCACATAATATAGACTGAATGCCAAATCTCAAGAACACTCTTGATTTTAGAATGTTAATTTTGCATCGTTGTGTACAAGATGTAGCGACATAAGTAATATACCTAATTGTTCATGCAAGAAATATTGGTGGCACGCGACGTGTCGAAGACTTTTAAAAGTGGAGGAAGAGAGCTCAATGTTTTAAAAGAAATAGACTTTATAATAAAGGAAGGAGAGATAGTTGCTATAGTTGGACCGTCAGGAAGTGGTAAAACCACTTTGTTGGGGCTGTGTGCAGGATTGGATAATCCAACAACAGGAGATATCCATATCTATAAAGAAAAGATCAGCCACCTTGACGAAAACAAGAAGGCGTCGGTCAGAAACGATTATGTAGGTTTTATCTTTCAAAACTTTCAACTTATCCCAACGCTCACGGCATATGAGAATGTTATGGTCCCACTTGAGCTACAAGGAAAGTCAAAAGAAGCAAAAATAAGGGCTAAAGAATTGTTGGGTCGGGTAGGCTTAGGTGACCGCATCACACATTATCCAAGCCAGTTGTCAGGAGGTGAGCAACAACGCGTCTCTTTGGCAAGAGCTTTTTCTAATACACCCAAGTTGCTTTTTGCGGATGAACCAACAGGTAATCTCGATGGAGAAACGGGAGCAACAGTAGAACAACTGCTTTTTGATCTCAACAAGGAGCAGGGCACGACGCTTGTAATCGTAACGCATGATATGGAGCTTGCTCAAAAGGCAGATAGAGTTATCAGGTTGAAATCAGGAAGAATAGTATCTGACCAAATCAACCCAAGCTAATATGGGGTCGATTGGTTTTATTATAAAAACTGCATTCAGAGATAGCCGTAAAGACATCGGTAAGTTATTGATGTTTATGGCTTCTATTGTACTGGGTATCGCCGCCTTGGTTGCAATTAATTCTTTTAATTATAATCTCGTCTCTGATGTCGATAAACAAGCTGCGACATTGCTTGGTGCCGATATCGTCATCTCAGATAACAAACCGATCCCTAATCAACTCCAAGTGATTGCGGATTCGCTACCGGGTGAGCGGTCGTCGCAAACGCAGCTTTTCTCTATGGCATACTTGCCTAACTCTGATGAGACACAGTTTGTAAGTATAAAAGCACTGGAGGGAGGGTTTCCATTTTATGGTATACTTAAGGCTGATCCTCAGTCTGCCAGTGAAACTTTTAGAAACACACAAACTGCTCTTGTTGATGAAGGGATGATGATACAATATAATTTGAATGTCGGAGATCCTATAAAATTAGGACAAGCGACTTTTCAAATAGCTGGAAAACTACAAAGTGCGTTTGGAAGTGCAGGTATCGGTGGAGCTTTTGCACCATCGATATATATAGCTAAAGATAACCTTGCAAAGACAGACCTGATCAAACCTGGAAGTGTTGTAGACTATGAGTTTTATTATAAAATAACTGATGAGGTTGATCCTGATGAATGGAAAAAAGTAAATCGCAAACAATTTAGAGACGAAAGTGTCAGAATAGAAACCATCGCTGATCGAAAAGAAGACTTGAATGAAGCATTTGCTGGCCTCAACAATTTTCTAAATCTCATAGCCCTTGTCTCTCTGTTGCTCGGATGTATCGGGGTAGCGAGTAGTGTGATGATCTATGTGAAGAACAAGGTATCATCTATAGCAGTGTTTAGATGTCTTGGGATGAGAGGAAATCAGGCATTTTCTATATACTTTATACAGATACTCGTGCTTGGTATAGTGGGGGTAGCCGTTGGAGCAGTATTAGGCAGTCTGATACAGATGTATCTACCAGTGCTTTTTAAAGACTTCTTGCCATATGAAGTTGAGATGGCACTATCTCCGCGGGCAATGATCGAAGGCTCAGTTGTTGGATTGATCATCACGACATTATTTGCATTGGGACCATTGCTCGGTGTAAGAGATATTAGCCCATTGCAGACTTTGAGGATATCAGAAGATGGCAATATCAGTAGATGGAGCTTTCTAAAAGTATTGGTATATCTTGCCATTCTCGCAAGTATCTTTTTGTTCTTGTGGCGACTTACTACAAGTTGGAAAGATGGAGCTGTGATGACAGGAGGATTGGTAGTTGCTTTTCTAATCTTGGTGGGCGTTTCTAAATTGATCGTTTGGTCTGTCAGAAAGTTTTTTCCGAGAGGATGGAGCTACGTTTTTAGACAAGGACTTTCTAATCTCTATCGACCTAATAATCAAACACAAACACTTATTTTATCTATAGGATTGGGTACGGCGGTCTTGACGATGTTGTTTATTATCCAAGGATTGCTTTTGCAAAATGTCTCTTCTATGGAAGCAGGCAATCAGCCTAACACTATCCTTTATGGCATAGAAAAAGAACAAAAGATAGCACTTGCAGAGATGACCAAGTCTTATGATATGCCTGTCATCCAGCAAGTACCCATCGTCACGATGAATCTTGCAGGTTGGAAAGGTAGAACGAAAAAAGATTGGCTATCCGATACGACAAGGACAGCGAGCAGATGGGCGATCAATAGAGAAGCAAGGGTTTCATTTAGAGATACATTGACCAATGATGAGACGCTGGTGGAAGGAACATTTACAGGTAGTGTAGCACCTGGTGATAGCATCTTTATATCACTTGCTGATAACTGGTCCCGAGCAATGGATGTTGAGATAGGTGATGAGCTAGTCTGGAACGTCCAAGGCGCCATGATCACTACTTATGTAGGCAGTATAAGGGAGATAGAGTTTAACTCGATGAATACGCGCTTCTTTGTACTCTTCCCCAATGGGGTGTTGGAACAAGCACCTCAGTTTCAAGTATTAGTAACTAAGTCGCCTGATACTGAGACGACGGCCAAGTATAGAAGAGACGTCGTTAAGGCATTTCCTAATGTCTCAGTGATCGACCTCGGAAGCATCTTAAGTGCACTCAATGATATACTGACTAAGGTGAGTTATGTGATTAAGTTTATGGCTGGGTTTAGTATACTTACCGGTTTGATAGTACTGATAGCTTCATTATTGTTGAGTAAGTTTCAGAGAGTGAAAGAGAGTGTGCTACTAAGGACGATTGGTGCCAGTAGAAAGCAGATATTTATGATCAATGCTACAGAGTACACAGTCCTCGGCTCTTTGTCTGCAGCAACGGGTATTCTAATTTCTCTTGTAGCCAGTTACTTTTTTGCGACGCGGACATTGGAGTTAGAGTTTAGTATTCAGTGGTTGCCGATACTCGGGGTTTTCTTATTTGTTGTAGCGCTTACGGTATTCATAGGATTGCTTAATAGTCGAGAGGTGATCAACAAGTCCCCATTAGAAGTTCTGCGGAGAGAGGTAGGGTAGTTCTATTTTATAGAATTAGAAGTTGTATAATTTCTAACACATTCTAATCGTTCATAAAGAATGACAAAACATTCGGTTGTGAAAAATGGTGCTGTATTCTTAGTAGCTCTTTTTAGTTTGACTTTTTTAAGTGCTCAAGATTTTAGTGGTTACATCTTGTACGATTATAAATATATCGATTCTTTAGGTCAAGATATAACTGATGAGATGGGAGAGAAGCTTGGTTTAAAGCAGCACTACTATATCAACGGTACGGACTATGTTGTTTTTGATCATCATGACAACATGCAGCAGCTTTATAACTCAAAAGATAACAAATACTACTTTCCATTTAAAGGGGAAGTAAAGGTTGTTTCTGGTGACTTGGCTTATCCCAATAGTCCTAAAATTATAGAATCTTCTCACAAGGCGACAATCCTAGGGCACGAGTGTAGTTCTTTCGTTTTTGAGACCGCTACTAATACAACTACATATTACTATAGTGATGACTTTTCGGTAGATCCTGATGTCTTCAGTGGCCATCGATTTGGGAATTGGGCTACTTATTTGCAATCCTCCAATGGAGGATTAGCTTTGAAGATAGTCATAGAAAAGGATCACTACACCCAGATCTTAGAAGCTGTAAAGATTGAAGAGCAAACGATAGATCAATCAAAGTTCGACGTGGCGAGTTATGAGTCAAAATAGTGTTATTCATATCTGCCAAAACATTTAGGACATTTTCACTTATCTTGTTAGTCTAATTAGCAGCATATGAGACACTTCACCCTGTTATCAGTGATCTTCTTGGCATTGTTTTTAACAAGTTGTGCATCCAACAATCAGTTGCCACAATTAGGAACAGATAAGGCTGATCTAGATAACGGATATATCATGGTTGATGGTAGTAATCAAGTGAAGTTAGGTGCCGTCAATCGTCCTAATGACGTACGACCATCCAATAGAACACTGGCAGATATGATCGGTGAGTTGGCAGGGGTAGATATGGCTGGCCGGGGTAACAATGTGTCTTTTAAAGTGAGAGGTGCCGCCTCATTCTTTTCAGGAAGCGATCCTTTATTTGTGCTTAATGGGAGTGCTGTTGGGTCAGATTTTAACAGTCTGTCCAATACCGTCGACCCCAACATGGTATCTTCAGTAAGAGTATTGAAAGGATCAGATGCATCCATCTATGGTACCCGAGGGGCGAATGGTGTTATACTCATCCGAACTAAAAAACCATAGATTTTTTATTGCACATCAAGTCGCGCAGACCGCACCACAGTTTTATTGTCAGTTACTTCTGTCCAAGTAATCAGTAGACTAGACTTATCCTTTACAATAATTGGAAAACCACTTTGCCTACTTGCGCTTGTTTTTATAATTGCTTGACTGGGTGATACTGTCCCATCGGCTCTTATCCATTTCAATTTGATTGTTGCTGTATCGCCGGTTTTCTCTAACCAAGTGATGACTGCACTTTCATCATTTACCCAAGTTACATCCACTCGCCCCAAGGGCATGCCATCATCGATAAGAACGGGCAGGTCGAAGTTTGCGCCGTTGTCATTTGATAGCGCTGCTTTGACATGGGATGTGTCATTAGCTCCTGTATACCAAGCTACAATAACATGGCTACCGTTAGCGGCGACAGCTGGACCATTAACAGGACAACCATTGATCTGCCACTCATCATTATAGACAGGTTGAGGATCTGTCCACTTGTCATCCACTCTTCTTACTATGCTGATATCTCTTACTTCTTCTTTGGATCGGTCTCGATAGACGATGATAGGACCTTGCCCTGTCATAGCTATATCAGTCTGGCAACAATCACAGATGCGTTGATCAAGCTCGTGCTCTTGGGATAGATTGCCGTTGGTATCAAATGTTGCCGTGCGCAGTGTCATAGAACCATGGTGGCCATGGCCGTGATCGTCATTGCTATCATCTGTAACAGCTTTAGTGTTGCGACCATCCAACCAAGAGATCAACATCTGATTGCCCTTGGTGCTAACCATGGATACAAAACCATGCTCGGCTGCTATGCTATCGCGATGTGGGATAAAGGAAGGCTGCCAATCTTGATCATCGCCTTGGGTAGAGATATGGACATCATAATCATAAGTGCCGATATCTCGCATCCGTAACCAGTGTGCAGCTTTGCTCCCATCCTCAAAGATGCTCAGTGCTGGAAAGTCCGCCCAGTTAATAAACCAATCATCTCCCTTAGCTATGATCTCTGGTGATGACCAAGTATCATCATCCCTTAGTTGAGCATATTGTAATTGGAAAGTGTCACTGTCGTTATACTCGATCCAAGAAAGATATGCACTGCCTTTGCTATCAACAACTAATCTTGATTGGCCACTTGACACAGTCGGTGTTTCTATATGAGAAACAATTACAATTGGAAAGCGATCCTTTGTATTGCAAGCACTGGTTAAAAGTGCAATTGATAAAATTAGAATAACGATTATGCGGGTCATATCTATTTTAAGACATCAAATAACTTAGAAAACTTGACGATAAAACTTTGGTTGTTTAAGTGATGATCTTCGCCTAAGTAGCTGTTGTCTCTATTGAAGTTATAAACTACAAATAAGCCAGTATTGGATTGTTGTAACCATCCAAATCTTAAGTTAGAAGAAACAATGTCTGATACACTATTGTATTGTATCAGGCCTTGCAAAAAGATATTGGGAGTGAATGAGTAAGATAGTCTGGATCTAAAAACGTCCGTTGTAAAATTACCATTGGGTAGTCGGATATCATTGTGGCTGAAACTCCATTCTGATGAGAACTTATCTCCAACTCTCCATGTCAATGTGCCACTGTTGGCATATCTCTTCCCACCAAAAAATCCACCTAGTATATGTCTTGTGCTAACAGATAAAGGTTTGTTGGGATTGGTAAAAAAGACAAGTTGTGCCTCTGCATGATCATAGACACCTGCAGGTACTTCAACAAGACCGGATAACATGAAGGAGTTGACAACACCTTCAGTTGTAAAGTTAACACCTGTATGTACTTCAGTTCCAGTCTTCCATACCCAGTGATTATCGATATGAAGAAAGCTGGTTTCTTGAAATCCTTCAAAGTTCCAATAAGCTCGCCAAGAGATATGTGGCCGTATCTCAAGCATCGGAGATGACTCAGAATATCGATGCGCATAAAGCACTAAAAACTCTGGTTTTCTAAATGCTTCTCTAAACAAGAAACCTACTTCTGGATTAAAGCCTTCGCCTACTTCAGTATAACCTATGCGGGCGATCCAATTATTCCAAGCATAGTTTCCTTTGACTTGCAAGGAGTGGTCACCTTCTGTGATAGACTCGGTACTTGTCTTAGCAAAGTACCCAGTGATCTGCGCCTGCTTACCGATACCGATTTTGCCATCAAGTGCGATTGTACTATTGGTTGTTCCATCTTCACTTCCGATGTTGCTGCGATTGACAAAGAGTCCACCTACAGAAGTTCTTTGGCCTAGCTGATGATCCACTCTCGCTACGGTAAATGCATTTTTAGCAATACCAGCTTCTCCTACCTCATCAGTATACATGTTGAGTATACCGAGGTTGGTTTGGTTTAACCGACCACTCAATCGAGCACCTCCTATGATCGGTACTTGGGTTCCATTATCTCCGATGCCGATCCGACGACTAAAGAAGAGATCCACTTCGCCGGGACTACCCACTGAGAAGAGTCCTGCATTTTCTAAAAAGAAAGGACGCTTTTCTGGAAAGAACAAGTTGAATCGATCCAAGTTAACTTGTTGCTCATCTACTTCTACCTGAGCAAAGTCAGTGTTGTATGTGAGATCCAAGGTAAGACTTGGTGTGATGCTATATTTTAGATCTACTCCTACTTCTCCATTAGTTTCAGCGCCAGGAAGTTCAGCGAGCTCGTCATTGGTTGAGGCTGAGCTCGTCTGTCCAAGGACATATGGGATCAGCTTTAAGTTTCCTGGCTTTTTAAGATTCAGGCCGTTTAGGTCACCTGCTAATGACAGACGATATAGATTAAGACCATTAGGGAGCGGTGCCCAGTAAGTTATTTCATTAGTCTTTTGGATGTTACGTTGGAAGTTGATACCCCACGTTTGATTTTCTCCTGGAGAGAACCTTATCGTCTTAAGCGGTATCGCAAACTCAGCACTCCAACCATAGTCTCCTATTTGTGCCGCCACCTCCCACGAAGCATCCCAGTTAAGGTTGAAGCCTCCGATAGTTCCTCCTTGTTGTCTATTGTTGTTGAAGTTACCCTGCCCTTCATTGTCCACTTGCGCATCATACTGAGTGCCTATAGAGTTAGTCCCAAATACGAATCCATCTTGACCATTATGATAAGTATCCAATATCATCAAGAATGCATCCGTAGCATCTAGGTTACCATCTCGTCGAGCGTCAGTAACTACGATGCCGTCCGGGTTGGCATCATAACAGATCACTGACACATAGAGGGTGCGATCATCGTAGCCTATTCTGATGTCAGTCTGCTCACTTGCTGGTTGTCCTATGTTAGGTTGCACTTGCGTAAATGCTCCAAACGGCTGTATCGCTGCCCATGCAGGATCAGTCATCACTTCTCCGTCGATAGTCGGTTGTTGTGTGAGTGCCTTAGCCCCTGCTGTCGGAGCTTGAGCATGTCCTTGATCGCTTAAACCAAATGATATAGCTAAGACAAGTATGGTTATGCGGCAAAATGATCGTAGATGTAACATAAGGTGTTAGTAGTAGTATTGGAGAGTGAAAGTACTGTGAAATATTGGAAAGGATGTGCATCTCTTACTTAACAGATTGCTTTTTGTAAAATCATTTTTGAGGAGATAATCAGAAATATTCACTGAAAACAGTGATTGCTGATCATCTAAATCTCTTTAGCTTTGAGATTCAATTCTTGAACGAAGAATCCACAAATAGATACACTGCCGAATTACTAAAGTTGCAGTTGAGGCATGGTCGTTCTAAAATAACTTAAACCAAAAAAAATGACTTGCCTTCTAAGAAAAAAAATGTTGCTCATCCTCGCTCTCGCATTTGCTACACTTTCTGCGTCATCGCAAGACTTAGTGAGTGCTTTTCCTAAAATAGAAAATCAGCTCAGTGGTGAGATGGATTATGCCAACGAAGGATTAGAGACTACGTTAAAGCAGCAAAATGGTGAAGTCATAAGAGGCAAAATTGATACTAAAGGTGTGATTCATTTCAATTTACCAGAATTTGATATCAAGGCCTTATATGACAGTATTAATTTGCATCATTTAAATTTTCAGAGCTTGTTTGATATGCAAGCCTGTGAAGGGGAAGATGCTTTTGACGAGACACCGTTTGACGATGTGTATGCCCAAAGATACGAGTCCATACCTGTAGAGAAGTATGGTATAAGAGTCGGGGTGTTGTATCCAGTATCAGATAAAAAGATGTTAGATAATAAGAGTCTAACTGTAGGAAGCAAGTATCATTGGTTCTATATAGATAGATCTATTGACTACAAACAAGAATGTATAAAAACCTCTTTCAATGGTATATATAACATTGAAATTGAACTTAGTGCGGATGTTGAGTTAAGAAAAGGTTGGAATCTTATCAGAAAAGAGATAGTTGATGTTCAAGATTATAGCAGAAATGACTATCACACTACCATACCTAAGAAAATGCATTTCACAAGTGTCTCTCCAGAGTCCAAGAATGTGAAGTGGTATATAAAACAAACAGCAAAGGAGGAAGATATACAAACTGCAAAGATGTTGTATAGTTATGATGCTATTACTAAAGAACAATTTGAAAGTTGGGCACCAAATGAATTAGACGATTTGTCGATACGGAGTAAAGAGTATGGAAATGCACCTAATGGACGGAAAAACAAAAATAACATTCATCTAATCTATTCTGATGAGTCTCAAAAAAAAGAGATTGACCTTTTTGTGGTTGATTATTCTAAAAACCCTGGAGATGTAGAGATGATTGACTTCGCATATGCCATGGAATATGAGGGTAAAGAAGAGAAGGACATAAAACCCTACATCACTCAATATAGAGAACAAGAAAAGGTGACTCAGCTTTTATACAAAGTTGGAGATAGGTTGTTTGTGGAAGCTTCTGGCAAGAATATTAATGCCGAAGACTTATGGGGTTATATTGAAAAGTTGGATGTAGAGAAGTTGCCGTAATAAGGATGTTAAGATCATATGATCTTGGTATAAATGACAGAGTAAATGAGAGATGGTTATTATAACCTGAGGTGTTTAGTATTTTAGATTTCTTGTCATCATAAAAAGTTTAGTCGTTTCATTTGCTAACCCAATTCTGGAGGTGCCTACAACGGGACATGAGAAGGTTTGGATAGTTTGCCTAAGACCCCATCTGCCCCCGAAATACCCAATACCTTTGCAATACATAATTAAATCCAAACGATACAACTGCATCTGTAATCAATCTAGATACTTTATAATCGATATGCAAGACCTCAGTGAGTAGGGTAGTACCTGCGCTTTTCAAAAGTATACTTCCGATGACTACGATTATGAACTTTCCAATCTGTTGTTGAGCACCTTCTTTATTTCCTGCAAAGGACCAATTTCGGTTGATGGAGTAATTGACAACCGCCCCAATGATACCTCCGATGACTATGCCTGCCACATAGTGAGTTTCTAAGAACTCAACACATACAAGCATGATGAGATAGTCCACTATCCCTCCTACAAAGGCTGATATTTGTGCCCTGCCAAAGGCTTTAGCTTCTTTGATTAGAGCCAAGGTGATCTTTATATTCTAATTAGGTGATTAGGCTTTAAGAACCTTCTCAGTGATGTCTCTTTCATCACCCAGTTTGAATATCTTCAGAGAGTCACAAAAGTTGATAACCATCAAGAGTATAGACCCTACGAGTGCAAACTTCCATAGGATGCCTGTGAACAATATTTCCGCAAGGAGAAAGATTGAAATTATAATCCTTAGTTCTGTTGGTCCTAACAAGTGAGTATCGATGATGTACTTGTCAGCGATCTTGTATCGCATCAACGCTAAGATCATAGAGCCACCATATGCGACTACAAAAAGGAAAGCAACCACTTTCCAATTTGGAAAATAGAAATAGAAACCCAAACCAATGATGCTTGCTGATATCCAATCTGCATTGATATCTAATGCCCAACCATACCACTTGCGAGGTATGTTGCGATAGTAGGCCAGGCGCCCATCTAAGCTGTCTCCAAACCATTGTATGACAAATCCGATTACAGATAGTATCAGCCAATAAGGATTGTTAACACCGAGTACCATACCGATAGCGATGATCACACTGCCTAAAATACCTGTGGTAGTGAGCATATCAGGATTGACCCATGAAGGCATGATGCGACATAGATAGGCGATCACACGAAACTCTGTCACCTTCAATATGTTCTTACGCTTCCGAGATGACTTGATTCGTTTTGTTGATGAGTCCATATTCCTTCGTTTTAATATCTACAAAACGTCCCTTAAAACATAGTGTGTCTTAAGGGACTGTTAAGTTATATGGATAAGAAAGTAAGTGACTGATAGTCAGTGTTATACGGTCACTTTGTCTACGATTGTTTGAAGTGCTGATGGTATCTCTTCTTGGTATCTACCTTTGAGATGCTTTGCTAAAAAGCGCTCCATCACAGAGATGAATGCCATACTATTCTGTGGGTTAGCAAAGCCATGACCTTCATCTGGGAAGTTGAGATATTCTACAGCCAGATCATGCTTTTTCATGGCGCTGACGATCTGATCAGATTCAGCAGTTTTTACCCTTGGATCATTATCACCTTGTCCAACAAGCAGTGGTGCTTTTATATTGTCAGCATGAAAAAATGGAGAGATGGCTCTCAAGTGTTCTTTTCCTTCTTCGGTCGTAGGATCTCCCATGCGCTTATGAAACATCGCTCGCGCTGATTCCCAATATGCCGGTATGCTTTCTAAAAGTGTAAACAGATTAGAAGGCCCTACAATTGAAACACCACATGCATACAAGTCAGGCGTAAATGTAAGTCCAGCCAGTGTAGCATAACCTCCGTAACTTCCACCAAGTATACCGATGCTCTTAGCATCACAGATCTTTTGGTCGATTAGAAATTGTACACCATGAGTAAGGTCATCTTGCATCCTTTTGCCCCATTCTCTGTCTCCAGCATTGAGGAAGTACTTGCCATAACCAGTAGACCCTCTATAGTTTACTTGTAGGACAGCGTACCCTCTGTTAGCTAAGAACTGAGTGTAAGATTGATAGCCCCAGTTGTCTCTTACCCAGGGACCACCATGCGGCATAATGATGCCTGGCACAAGTTGTCCCTCAGTTACTTTGGGAGTTGTGAGATAGCCGTGGATAGTGATATCATCAGTGCTCTTATAACTGATCGGCGTCATCTCACACAGATGTTCTCTAGGTACTTCTGGTCTAGGTGTATATAAGAACTCTATCTTCTTATCACTGCGATCAAATAGGTATGTAGATCCCGGATCGACATCTGAGTTAACTCCGATGATCCAGAGTTGCTCATCTTTAGTCCCAGATGCAAAGGTTACTTCCGCTTGATTAAAGTGATCGCGTAAGAATTTATAATCCGCTTCAAATGAAGTATCTTTCCAATTAACAATTGACTTCTCAAAAGTATAGACGGTACCGATCAGTGCGTCACTTTTACTTGAAAACATCGCGCCACCAAGATCTACCTTGCCGCCAGGATCGCTTTCTAATTTTGCTATATCACCAGTTGTTATGTCAAGTAGCCCTAAGAACGATAAGTCTTCATCTCCAATATTAGTATTGACATAGACTTGGTTCTTGTTTTTAAATTTTAAAATTGAAATATCCTCATCACCAGTACTGGTGATAACAGTCTGCCAACCTTGTTCAGTTGATCGGAGTACTTCCATACCTGCATCTGCCGTTGATTTGCTGGCAAGCCTTAATTGATAATTAAGATCAAAGTAAAAGGCGTTAAATGATTCTTTGTTTTCAATGATGATCTCTCTCGACCCGGATGATATATCCACTTTGTAGAGATCATGCCATGCCGGATCTCTATCATTGATACCTACATAGATAATGTTGCTGTCCGTCTTAGGGAGTGCCATGATCATAGCGCGGATACTCCCATAGTCAGTTAGGTCTGTTGCTTCAGGGATGCCAGCTGTCGCTTTACTTGGATCCACAGAATAGAGGTGATAGTTCTCATCACCACCTTTGTCTTGGACATAGAGTATATACTTACTATCCCTACTCCAGAAATATGAAGTGATAGGTCGGGCCTGGTCATTGGTGATAGGTGAGGCGCTTTCAAATGATGCTTCCTTTTCTTTTACCCATATGTTGAGCATGCCATCGTAAGGCTTTATAAAAGAGATATATCTTCCATCTGGGCTTACTTGAGCGCCCATAATAGTAGGATTTCCGAAGAAGATCTCTCGGTCTATAAGTGGTGTCGTCATGTTTTGTAATTTCTTAGTTGTTAGAACGCTTAAAGACTAGATCAGTTCGATGGATGACGATTCTTTCATTGTTCTGTAACCCTTGTCGACTAGCAAAACCTGTCACTTGTTCTACTTCATTAAAAGGATTGCAAAATCCCACCTCTATATCATCCGTATCTACTACCATCAACTGAAATGGGACTTCTGTCTCGATATTCATAAAAGTATCTAAGCCTGCTATGAAGTCTTCTTCTTGTATCGTATCGACCAAGCGCTTGTTAGTGATAGTGATACATGTGATTAATGTTTCTAAATCGTTATTGACTTTAAAGGCTAAGGGGGGCGTTGACTCTATGACACCTATACCACTCCTCTCAGCATATCTTCCTTGACTGGATTGAGTTGTGGTTACTGAGGCTTGTGATGGATCAGTAAACTGTATCGACTTGATTGGAAAGTCGGTCCGTGATGTGTCACCATTAAAGAAGTCAGCTATGATTGAGTTCATGCGGATAGAGTCTAGCTCTTGAGTAACCAGATTGTCTGTTTGATATATGATAGTATCTGTAAAGTAATAAGTCGATGTACCCAATATCTCTGCTTGATCGGGCACATAAGAGATAGGAAACGTGTCAAATATGCCTACTTGTTCATCTGAAGAACAACTAAAAAGTAAAGTTAAGCCCAGCATCAAAATCAAACTCTTACTCATAAGACTGTTTATCTATCTTATGCTAACGTTGATTCACTGTCCGTAGCATATAGGCACGCAACTATCCGAGCATAGGGCACAAAAAAAGAGCAGCTCTCGGCAGAGGACTACTCTTTACTAACATTCGAATACGTACGAAAGCGTTTAATATTTCGTGAGTATCGGCTTTTTTGGTTGCTGAGTGCACATTTTTTTTGGTTAATAAGTGCATAACAAAGATAAGTGTGGAGATTTTATCTCGCCTCCTCATTTTCAGGTATATTTCTTTTCAGATCAAAGCTTTTTCAAGCTTTAATCCTCTGTTTTCTATATTAAAGAAGACTTTTTAAAGTACCCGAGCAGTTCATATCCATTTTTTATCATCTTCATGCGTATGATGAGTTACCGCTGGGCAGTCAACCTATACTTCTTTATCAATGGAGTCATCTTTGCTTCATGGGCAGCTAGGCTACCTCGCTTACAAGAAGATTTTGTGTTTGATAATAAGCTGCTGGGTTTTGTTTTACTAGCTCATTCTATTGGAGCTTTTATCGCGATGCCGATCACAGGTTGGCTCATCAATATTAAAGGAAGTCGATATGTCACCACTGTATCTGGCTACTTTTTTCCACTCTTCTTTATTGTGATTCCCTTTGTATCTGAGCGATTATTAGTATTTGTGCCCTTCTTTTTGATGGGAGCCGCCACCGGTATCATGGACGTAGCGATGAATGCCCAAGCAGTAGAAGTCGAAAAAGAAGAAGGTAAACCTATCATGACCATGTTTCATGCACTATTTAGCATAGGAATGGTTGTGGGTGGGCTAGTAGCTAGTTTGTTTATATCGATAGATGCTTCATTGGCCCAACACTTTGTGATCATAGGTATCTGTGGCTTTGTTGTACTCTTTACTGCATCGAGATATCTCTTTAATGATATCATCCAAACCAATCTATCCGATGAAGTTCTTTTTGCACTTCCTAGGGGTCCTATTGTAGGTCTGGGTATCATAGCATTTTGCTGTATGATGGGAGAGGGAGCGATGTCAGACTGGAGTACCAACTATATGAAGCACATAGTTGGATCTGCTAAGGATTTTCATGCCTTTGGCTTGATAGGATTTGCAGCTATGATGACCTTTGGTAGATTATTTGGAGATAAGGGTAGGGCTTGGTATGGCGATCGATCTATGATGTTAGGCGGGGCGGTGTTATCGATGATCGGTATCGTCTTGATATTAAGTCTTATCCACCCAGTTTTAGTGATTGTAGGATTTGGCTTAGTAGGATTGGGTTTGGCCAACATTGTTCCCATCGTGTTTAGTTTAGCAGGTAGCTTTCCTGATATCAAGCCTGGTATGGGTATCGCTATGTCGACGACTATAGGTTATGCCGGTTTTATGTTTGGCCCACCTGCGATCGGTTTTTTGGCAGATCAGTACGACCTCAGATTAGCGCTTGTACTGATAGCTGTGTTGTTTATTATTATGACATCATTAGTTTATCGGTATAAGCCGAGTTAGTTTATATTCGCTTATACTTCCGTAAATACTTCAAATGAACAATCTCAATTTTTTCTGCTGTACTCTGATTCTGCTTTCTCTTTTTGCATGCAAGTCTGACCCGACGTCAGTGACCTCCACCGAAGTCAATCCAGCAAGTGAGGCTTTTAACAGTACAGAGTCGGATGAGTCGGCCATTGCAATAGCTGATGAAGTGATGGAAGCGATGGGCGGTAGAGCTGCTTGGGATGCGTCCAGATATATAGGATGGACCTTCTTTGGTAGAAGATCTCACCTATGGGATAAGGAGAGTAAGATGAATAGATTAGAAATCCCCAGTGATAGTCTAACCATGATTATCAATTTAGAAGATAAGACAGGGCAAGTTTCTAAAAATGGAATCAAAGTGACCAACGCAGACACCATAGCTAAGTACATCGACCAAGGTTATAAGATGTGGATCAATGATAGCTATTGGTTGGTGATGCCATTCAAGTTAAAAGATTCGGGTGTTACCTTAAAGAGTATCGGTCAAGATACCACCACCTTAGGAGCAGATGCTGATGTGTTAGAGCTTACATTCGCAGGAGTAGGAGTGACCCCTGAAAACAAATACGAAGTCTATGTAGACAAAACATCGCGCTTGGTAACGCAGTGGGATTTTTATACCAAGTACTCAGATACCATATCAAGATTTCAATCTCCATGGCCTAATTATAAAAAGTACGGAGACCTTCTCTTATCAGGAGGCCAGATCGCAGGCAATCAACTTACCGATATATCTGTGTCGGATAGTGTAGAGGAAGGATTGTTCTGGAAGCTTTAATAACTAAGGTCAATCTTATGTTATTAAAGTCAAGTTAGGATTAATAAAGTCCTAGTGCATACATATATAAGTATTTACCTCTGAAGTAGGTCGTCATTGCCTCCATATGAACGAGTGAAAGGGATCCACCCCGGAGCTATCCTTTAAAAGAGAGATTAAAAGAGAAACCTTAAATGAGTTGCATTCTCAGAAGCTATAGGAGAGCATTTTCAAACTATAAGTACCATTACAAAAAGTCGCGAAAAGTTAATTCCTGTTTTGTCTATAAAGCTTGGTAAATACTTTGACATTGAAAAAGAGTATTTTATGAAGCTGCAAACCGAGCAAAAGGAAATCAATTTTTTATTTAGAAAAGGTTAGTTAAAGAAGGGGGTGAAGGTAGAAGCCAGTACTGGTAAAGTTTATTTTCATTGCAGTGATCCTTGGCACTACGATTGAAGTTTTAATCAACCTGCTAAAAGAATTAAGTGCAAAATAATCAAAGACGAATCTACAAACTGCCCTTTATATCTTAGCGTCTAAGTCTTCTAAATATGCCACATAATTCAAAGTTTATAATGACTCGTAGAACATTTAAGAGACTTTGCACTCTATTTTGGTATATTGTCATCTAACCATTCTTTTAAAATAGAGCTATAATCTCTTTGGGAATTGGGGATGTAATAAGTAGAATCGTTAAGTTGTGGTTGATGTGTAGGCATGGGGATAGCCCCTTTTAACTTTATGTTATTAATATCATCATATTCTTTCTCGGTAATTGAAGTTATTCCTTCTTTGGATGATTAGGGATTGCCACAACTTAAAAATGCCATAGTAATGCAGATTAAGAAGCCAGTCTGATAGCGTTTCATATATTACTGATGAGAATGACATGCAGAATAGCTGCTTAAATGTAAATTTAAATATGCAACCATAATATTAAGAAAATCATAAAAGACTTAGTTGTTAGGTAGATGCTCAATCAAACAAGCATAAAGATCTTCCACATCTTCTTGTTCCACATAAGTCTGTCCAATCACGACCCTGATTACATACTTTCCATTTACTACAGTGTGTGATAAAAATGCCTTACCACTTTTATTGATGACTTCTATAATGTGCTCATTGTTTTGATTGAGCATGTCAAGGGTTTGGTTGTTGTCTCCTATATACCTAAGACAAGTGAAGTTTAGAAAGGGTTCTTGCACTAACTCTAACTTCGGATGCTTTTTGATTTTGTCAGACAAGTATTTGTTAAGCTCTATGTGCTTTCTAAGTTTTTGTTGGATGCCTTTTAGACCATAACTTCTCATGACAAACCAAAGCTTGAGCGCTCTAAATCTTCTACCTAAGGGAACACCCCAATCTCTGTAATCATTGACCAGCCCTCTGGTTTTAGTTTTGAGATATTCTGGCAGTATTTCAAATGTCTTGATCAGATGAGTTGCATCTTTTACATAATAGGCCGTGCAATCAAAGTTGGTAAATAGCCACTTGTGAGGATTGAAAACAAAACTGTCTGCTTGCTCTCCACCATCCATCATCCATCGATACTCTGGTAAGAACAATGCCGTGCCTGCATATGCGGCATCTATATGCAACCATATGTTATGCTGCTGGCATATAGATGATATCTCAGTTAGCTCATCTATCGCCACTGTACTTGTGGTGCCAAGCGCTACGATCACACAGCATGGCTTCAGTTGATTTTCTATGTCTTTTTCTATCTGCTCTTTTAGAAGCGTGGGGGAGAGTCGTTGTTGTTCGTCCACACCTATCTTTATGAGATTCTTTCTTCCGATGCCAGCGATGACAACACCTTTTTCTATAGATGAGTGCGTCTGCGTTGAGCAATAGATTCTCAAGTTAGGAGGCACACCTTCTTCATTGGAAGTGAAGTTGGTAGTGCGCTCACGTGCACTGATGATGGCACATAATGTAGCAGTCGATGCTGTATCTTGTATCACTCCTTCCCAACTGGATGGCAATCCCATAGCATCCCTCATCCACTCCATCATCCGCTCTTCAAGCTCTGCAGCTGCTGGAGATGTCTCCCAGATCATACACTGCGCTCCAAGCGCTGTTGTGATCATCTCTGCGAACAATGACTCTATACTACTATTAGCAGGAAAGTATGCATGAAAGTTAGGGTGCTGCCAATGAGTGATCCCAGGCAATATGATATCTGTTGTATCTTTTAATATGACGTCTAAGGATTCTCCTTCTGTGGGTATCTCCGAAGGGATAAGATTATAAATCTCCTTTGGCTTGACTTGTGACTTGACTGGCAAGGACTTGAGCTCTTTGTAAAAGCTGTCTATCCAATCTATGACTTTCTGACTTTGTTTTTTGAAATCTTTTTTCTCAAGCATGGTCATTCTTACAGGTTGAGCCAGTAGTTCATTTTTAAAACAAGTCCTCTGTTTGTAGGACCCCAGATGTCTGTAGCATAGTTATCTGTGTATACTATAAAAAGATCAGATAATGGTTTGAACCTCCACTGTATACGACTATTGATGTTGAAGTTCTCGCTTTGAGTATTATATTGTAAGAAGGTAGTCCAGAATAAGTCACGAGAAAAATTGAGTTCTATTCTTGGTCCTACTAAGAAGAGTTTGGCAGTACCAAACTCCTCTGGAAATATTAAGTCATTCTGCACAAAGCGGATACTAAAATTACCCCAAGGTTGGGCTCTGTAATTTAGACTTGCAGAATATTCTGCACGGGTACCATTATAAAAACCTCCTCTTCTTACACCTAAGCTATAACCGAGGAGTTTTCTGCTATCAGAACGATATTCTATCTCTGCATAATTAAAAGTGTATTTGCCACTTGGCAAGGGGTTTTCAGTAGTAAAGCGAAACGGGAATATGAGCCCTTGTTCTTCATGTGTTGCAGAAAATTCTAATCTGCTGGAGTTTGCTAAGCTGAGATTATAACTGGCGGTGGTGATATTCTGAATAAGATCCCAACCATCTTTTGTATAGTCAAGCACGTTGCGCACAGCAAAAGTGTGTGAGTTTATTTTGTCGTTATTGGGGAAAATTTTATAACTCGCTCTAGTGAACCCATGATTAAACCCGATGATGTGCGTAGTCTCTTCTATTGCATCAAAGTGCCGTGCTCTTGGGATAAATCCCATGTCCGCTCTATAATTGTTACCGATACCAGCGAGGTTAGTATAAAAGCCAACCGTCCGACTATCAAATCCAACAGCAACATTATAAAAGTAGTTGTCATCATTGAGCTGATGACTCCATGACTTGCCATACCCTCCAAATGCTTGCCACCGACCATCTACTGATCGAAAAGAATATTCTAATCCGGCAGTTCTGTTAAAGTCGTCACTAACAAAGTCACCCTTGCTATAGGCTTGTCGGTTGTGAAAGTATCCCTTTATAATTGATCTACCGAAGACTTGTTGATGCGCCGTTACAGATGTATAGTTTTGGCCCAAAAACTCGTCCTTAGCTTTGGTCTGAAGATTCATAACACCAATCCTTAAGTCCTTGTTGATGTTACCTGAGAGCCTTGCTCCATAGGATATAGGGATGGCCTTGCCACCATCATCTAAACCGATACGCCTTGAAAAGAATGGTCTCATAGGAGGGATACCAAAGTCACTATATAGATCACTATTTTCTAAAAAGAATAGCCTCCTTTCAGGAAATCGGATATTGACCGTTGTAAGATTAGTCACTTGCTCATCCACATCAACTTGAGAGAAGTCTGGGTTAACAGTAAGATCAAGATTGAGACCTGATGTCACTGCTACTTTTGCATCTAAGCCTACCTGGAAGTTGTTGTCTACAGGTTCGTTATTTTCTATGTCGTTAAATGTTGATGTCAGCGCATATGGTATGACTGCAATATTGCTCTTTGATTTCTTAGGAGATTGATCCCAGACAAGAGCTCCAGTATATCCAAGATCTACACCTCTAAACTGTACTGGGACGGGAGACCACATATGATATGAGTTAGAGCCACTATGTCCTCTCAAGAAGTTGATACCCCAGACTTTGTTGTCGTTAAATCTCAATGACTTAAATGGAATAGCAATCTCAATCGTCCATCGATCTGCATATATCTGCACCTCAGATATCCAGATATTGTCCCAAGCTCCATTGACTCCTTGGCCACCACCGCCACTACCCCTGGTACCAGTCTGACCAGTGATGAGAGATTCTGACTGTACACCTGATGTGTTGGCATTAAAGTTAAACCCGTTGGTCTTCTCATTAACGGGATCAAAGACAACTCCAAATGCATCACCCTGCCAGAAGGCCCTTGCATCTCTCTTGAGTGATGGCATGACATATGGCCCCTTACCATAGCAAATGGCAGATACATATATAAATTTATCATCATATGTTATCATGGCCTCCGTCTGCATCTCTTTAGCAGCTCGCCTATCATCTATCGGAAATGACATCCAGAAGTCAGTAGCTCTATCAGCTGTCTGCCATACCGCTTCATCTAGTATGCCATCGACGTTGATGGACTCATCGGTCTTCTGTATATGAAGTCGATACTGTTCTTGAAGATTAGTTTGTTGTTGGGCAAAAACACCTTCGGTGCGGACCAATAATATGACAATAAGTAATAGTAATATTTTACGCAAGATGTGGATATATGATAAGTATCTCAATGTAAGGATAAGGATCTATTTTCTTTATAGAAGGTAGGTCATCGACGTCAATATGTGTGTAAACTGCATGTTTTAACCACATAATGGATAAACCTTGATCCAATCAATCCAATTAAAATACCACTACTACCATTGGTCTCTTAAGCACCGAAGAAAACAGTATACATATACCTTCCTGGGAAAAAAGTAAAGCCACCGGCTATTATCAATCCACCAATATATAATCCCATCATCTTGCGCTGATGGCCCTTGACGTTACCCTTTTTGATATCGAGATATGCACCTGGGACTGTATACAACGTAAGGAAGCTAAACAAGTGGATATACCTAGATGATCAAACAAGGTCGGACCCACTCTCGCTGACATGAACAAGGTGATGATGCCAGTGATAAACATCAATATCATATATAGCTAGCCAGCTTGACGATGTATCTTTGTTCCCTTGGTCATAAAGATCAATGCCGTTCCGATGAAGAAGGCAGGCAGTACCGTCCAAAGGTGATAGTACATAAGCGTTTCATAATGCTACTGCATATTTTGATCAATTTGTCTGTTCTGACATGTAGTTCTTAAATTTACAAAAGAAAGTCTGCTACACTGCTTACATTGGGCAAAAACTATCGACTATGGATTTTACTAAGATTTTATACTGGGTTTCGACATTGATCATGTGTGCCATATTTGCCTTCTCAGCGGGTATGTACTTTACTCAGTACGATATGGTCACCGGTTTTTTTGAATCGCTCGGCTACCCTACATATCTCGTATATCCACTTGCCATCGCTAAGGTGCTTGGCATAATAGCCATCTTATCACGTCAGTCTAAGGTTTTGAAGGAATGGGCATATGCTGGCTTCTTCTTTGATGCAGTCTTGGCAACGGCAGCACATTCTGATGCCGGTCATGGATTAGGTCTATCGGTGATAGCAATCATCGCAGTTGTGGTATCACGTATCATGGATGATAAGATGTTTAGATAAGATTACCTTTTGATATGGTTAAGCGGTTACTCGGATATTTTCTAACTGGACTGGCCATCTTATTGCCTATAGGATTATCTGCATATGTAGTTTATGAAGTCGTCGTAGCAGTTGATTCCTTGTTTGAGTTTCGTTTTCCTGGTTTTGGACTTTTAGTAGTAGTAAGCATTTTTACAATTGTTGGTTTGCTTGCATCTCTATTTGTTGGTAGACCCATATTTGCAAAATTAGAAAGTGTTTTTATAAAAATTCCGCTGCTTGGTTTTGTTTATAAAGCCTTCAAAGATCTCACGCAGGCCTTTGTAGGTAAAGAAAACAAGTTTTCAGAACCCGTCATGATACAGATGTCAGAGGCTCAAGTGTATAAGATTGGATTTGTGACTTCTAAGGATGCGTCAAGCTTATTGCTCAAGGCAAATGATGATTCTGAAGTGCTATACTCAGTCTATCTGCCTATATCTTATAGCATCGCTGGAGATCTTTACTTTGTGCCAGCGAGTAGGATCAGACCATTGGACATGTCACCTGCAGAAGCTATGCAGTATATCGTTTCTGGAGGAGTGATTGATAGTCAATAGTCATCTAATCAGCGTCACATCTCCCCAAAACATTTGTCCATCTGCCTCTACTCGCCATATATAGACACCTGAACTAAGCTCATTGTTTTCTAATTGTCCATCCCAAGTTTGAGTCAGATCATTGCTTGTAAAAACTTGATTGCCATATCGATCAAAAATCGAAAGTTGATAAATAGAAGGCATTTCATTAAATGTGGGCGACCATGTGTCGTTGATCATATCATCGTTAGGGGAGAAGATGTTGGCAGCTCCTACTTCAAGATTGCATCCTTCTGTGACAACTAACTCGTCGGTAAGTATACAATTGTTTCTATCTATAACCTCTATGCTATAGGTGCCAGGTCTGGTTATGACTACTGACGGATCCGTTGTCCCATCACTCCATAGATAACTGGCAAAATTAGAAAGTGTCAGTGTCAATGATTCTCCTGGACAAAGTGACCGATCATCGCCGAGCGCTAAAGACCCCGGATCGGGGATTGATATATTGGCATTAACGATGCTATCACACCCATAACGTGATATAAGCGTATCAGAGAACATGCCCAACTCTGTATATACAAGTTCTCCTATGATGACCATGTTGCTGTCACATAGTACAGCACTCGTATCTATAATAATTGTTGAGGTGAACTCTAAGTCTATCGTCACAAGGCTGTCGCATCCGGAAGCTGTAGTCAGCGTGTCCATGTAGATGCCATCCTCTGTAAAAACGTTAGAACCAAATGCAAAGCCACTACCAGAACATGCCATGACAGGTCTTACACCCGCGCTGCTCAATATGTCTGGCTCAAATCTAATATCATCAAAGTAAGAGAACTGTCCCCAACTTCTCAATCCTATCGTTCCTTCTTCCATTAGACTCGTATCATTGACTGATATGACTAATCGATTATTAATAGTTACGTTGATGTCTCCACTGCATGTTCTTTCTATTTCTACAGATATCCATGCTGCTCTTCCGGCTATAGCTGGGCCTACAAATAGCTCCTCAAAAGAACCGTTGACTACCTTGTGTAACAGTAATTCTGGATTGTCTGTGCCACTGGGCTTATGAGAAAGCAGATAGAAGTTTTCTCTATCTTGATATTGGAAGATAAAGTCAGCATCGGAGTTGCCTCCATCTGCTCTTGCATCATAAGTATAAGTGCCAAAGTTATCGTTGAAGGAGCCATGAATTAAATAGGCCCAAAATCCATTGATCGAATCAAACATTCTGCATGACTGTAGACCTTCTGTTACAGGGTTTGTGGTAAGATTTGCATTTCCTTCTTCTAACACCCAGTCAGAGAGATCGCTGCTTTCGAAGCCATCAACTAATTCTTGAGCTGTCAGGATCTGGACAGCAAAGAGCAGAGCTATGAAGCATATTCTTTCCATAGTTGTTATAGCAGTGACTAGCACCTAAAGAGGCATAAAAATGATGCCAATCAGCTTGAAGTGTCATATGGAAGCCCGTAAATGTCTTGTCATCTTAATTCAAGACATTTAACGAACGAAGATATTATCGGGATTAAGATCGGGCAGGGCTGCTACTTCGGCTTTTATAAAATCACTAAAGTTTTCTCGCTCAACACCAAGCTTTGTATTTATAAATGCGAAGTAGTCGTCTTCAGTAGTTCCAGATTGCAATGCGTCCCAGATGCCTTCTTGGCTATGCTTTTCCAATATCAGTTTACAGATCAATCCGCCAATGGCATATCTAAAGTCAGTCATGTATTCTCCATTGGGGATGTCTATCTGAAGTGCGGTTAGATCACTCAAATCATAATCTGGTTCTACAGCTAAAAATGATTTCAACTTATCAAGATGCCATTCTAAAGTGAATCCACTACTGCCGCCATAGTATGCAGCGATGCCTTCATCAAACCAACTATGCGCCTTGTAACCAAAGCGATTATAAGTGTATAGATGAACTAGTTCGTGTGGATAATATGATGAGTTATTTCCGGCAAGGATAGTGTTATTGGTCGTTTCTGCCATGCCACCTGTCGGAACAGGCTTAAAAGTGTATTCTGTAAAGTCCATGCCCATGAGATATGATAGATCACGTGTGTTGTTACAGACAAAGTATTTTACCTTGAGTGGATCCATATCATAGATTGATGCAATCCTCTTATTGTAAGCATCCATCTTCAACGCATCATCTTTTTCAAATTTGTGATTAGGATGTATATAATACATGATATCTCCTATTGCTCGACTTTCTAATTTCAGCTTGTTGTAAGTCAGCGAATTGACGAGTTTATATGCTCCATCGACTTTCTTAGCATAGACTGTGACTATATTTTTTAATTCGACTTGTTGCGTTGTATCATTGATCATAGAAAACATGCTCTTCAATGCATAATGATCATGGTCGACTGGATAAACACCGATGATATTGCACTGTAGTTTTTTATCACTGGGTCGGCTTAGGAATCTTTGTATTCTAAATAAAAATTGATCTGGTTTTGGTGCATCCTCATAACTCCAATGAGGTCCATCTGATCTCTGAAACATTTTTGATTGTAAGTAATCCTTCCACAGATTGATAACTTCTTTCTCGTTTTCTTCTCCAGCGTTGGTTACACTATCGTTGATATAAAATGATAGGGTAGGTAAGGCATCAGCATGTTGTTCTGCTTCCGTACTTTCACTTTGACCACATCCAATAATTGAAAGAGTTATAGCAAGCATTAGGATATAGTGAAGTCTCATGAAGCAAAATTGAATGAAAATATTGAATTGCCTATCACACTAATGGGTAACATAATGTTAATGCTCGATTGTTGATCCATCGGATGTATATAAAGATTAAACCCTAAGTATAGAAAGCATTGGATATCTTACGCCCGTAAAGAAAACTTATAATAGCATGTCGGGAGTTGTAATCAGTGGAACAGGTTTGTGGATACCAGAAAGTAAATTGACCAATGAAGAGTTGGTAGATTGTTATAACAAGCACGTCGATATATACAATGCAGAGCATGCAATTGCCATCGCCAACGAAGAGCAGAAGGCAAAGGCTTATTCCTCAGCAGCATTCATCGAGAAGGCATCTGGTATCAAGAGCCGCTACATCTATCAGAAGAAAGGAGTGCTTGATCTTGAGCGCATGCGTCCTGATATCCCCGTGAGGGAGAACACTGAGATTTCAGATCAAGCAGAGATGGCCATCCATGCAGCTAAAAAAGCAATGACAGATGCTGGCAAACAGGCTGGAGATATCGATGCGGTTATCGTCTCTTGTGCATACACTCAGAGATCTTATCCTGCTATTGCTATCGAGGTGCAAGAAGCTCTGGGCATAGAAGGGTTTGGATTTGATATGTTAGTGGCTTGCTCGGCGGCGACATTTGCGCTACAGCGTGCATATGAGATGGTTAAGTCAGGTACTGCAAGATGCGTCTTGGCGATCAATCCCGAGTTAACGTCTCCTCAAGTCAACTATAAGGATCGGGATAGTCACTTCATATTTGGCGACGTTGCAATAGCTACCATTGTTGAAGGCAAAGAGACATGTGAGGAGGCTGGCTCTTTTGAGATATTAAGCACTAAGGCTTTTACCAAATACTCTAACAACATCAGATCTAACTTTGGTTATGTGCTCAATGCCAATGACAGCGATCCACTTGGTAAGGAACAGTACTTCTCTCAGAATGGCCGAACCGTTTATAAAGAAGTATGTCCGATGGCAGCCGCTCATATAGCAGACCATCTATCGGCTAATGACTTAAAGAATGCAGATATCAAAAGATGGTGGCTACACCAAGCCAATATCAATATGAACAAACTAATATGCAGCCTGCTTTTGGATAGACAACCAAGTGCAGAAGAAGCACCGATTGTATTAGATGAATTTGCCAATACAGCATCAGCTGGTTCATTGATTGCATTTAACAAGTACCACAAAGATTTTGAGTCAGGAGACCTTGGTTTGATCTGTTCTTTTGGTGCTGGCTACTCTATAGGTAGCTTGATCGTAAAGAAGCTGTAGCGCGTTTTTTATCTAGTAGCTTCCACTGGTTTAGCATACTTCTTTTTCATGATTTTTATAGTAATCACACCTACTATGGTAGGTATGATCCATGGTATAGCCGTCAGCGGTCCAGTAAAGATATGACTCAAGAAGCGTGACCCGCCAAATGCAAGAAATGCTGTATATGCTGCGATGCCAGTTGCGATCATACCTTCTATGTGATCCATCAACCAGTTAGTAGTTTCTTTTGCTTTCTCAAACGACTTAAGAGCTAATGGGATGTTGGTCAGACCCAGACATCCAAAGATCAACAAGAGTATCGCTTGACCTTGTAACTCTAGTATCACACTCCAGACAACAAGTGCAGCACCAAAGATGACTGTCGCACTCAAGAGTATCTTTCTGATTTTAAGTACTTGATCAGGTATGTCTTTCTTGTGTTTTAAGATAACAATGGCGTACCATAAAGGCTCTGCAGTGATGAGCGCTAAGAATCCTAAAAATGAAGCAACTAAGTAATATCCTTGGATCGCCCGCAATACACATAATAGAGCAGCACTCACTACAACCATCCACATGAGTAGGATATATATCTTTCCTACTTTGATGTGAGCATTTCCTCCTTTTTTAGTGAATAGAGGAATCCAAAAAGTGATCAAACTGAGTGTTCCTACTGCTATGTGAAAAAACAGTACAACCTTGAAAATCATATCCATATCGCTAAGCTTTTGACTCAAGTTAGGCCACCTAATATGTAAGCCATCTGATAAGTTGACCATCATCATGATTTGATGACGATTGGCAAGAAAAGTTGATGGATAACAACCATTGTTGACTAATGACAACCCTTATTATCTAAAGATAGGGATGTACTTTCGTGATACTGGTACGGGCTTGGCGTCATTTCCCGTGAGGTAGAGCTGCAACCCTTGGGCATTGCCTTCGACTTTACGGATCTTATCTTTATTAACGAGGTATGAACGATGACATCTGATGATAGAAGGTGTTGGGATCGCCTTTTCTATGGCTGTTAGGGTATTTCTAATCACCTCCTTTTTGACTTGATTGCCATCAGAGAAAAAGACATTGACATAGTTTTGCATCGCTTCAATGTAAAGGATCGATTGAGTATCAATTTTAAAAGTTGCCTTTGATTTAAGGATAGGAAGATCCACCATGGAGTTGACTACATCAGATGTTTTTGGTTTTATGGACTGCGCGATCTGCTGATTGGCTTTAAGACTCTTAATTGTTCTCAGGGTTCCAAATATAAAAACAGGAAAAATCCCAACTGCTGCGGTAATGTAAAGTATGAAGCCAAAGCGTGAAGGATCAAAAGAACCTACAAATGCATATGATATATATGTAAAGTTGGCAGCTGCTATGAGTAGTACCATCACTGTTATGGAGACAACCCACTTCCACAATGTCCAATCAGGACTGTCCCTCCTTAGTCCAAGTACATATACCGAGAGTAGGTCAAATATGACAGCCACAACAACAGAGATGACACCGAAGACCATGCAATAGTAGTAGACATCTGAACCAGCTTCATGAAGGCCAAATGGTTGAAATAGTGCTAAAATCACACTGACAATCAGGCCACCAGAAAGTGCCCCAGTGATTACAGACCTCAAGTCATCCTCGTCAGGGTATGGTTGATTAAGAAAATGCAGAAGTTTTTTGATCATCAGACTGCCAATATACTAAGTGAATAGATGATCAGAAGTATGGGTAGTCTATTTGTTGATGAAGCATGACCGACTATACTATCTTTCGTTATCTTGCTCCGACTACAGTATGATTATGCAAAAAGAATATGCAGTACAGATGGCTGCTTCTAATTTAAGATTTGGAGCAGGCGTCACGAAAGAGGTCGGTATGGATTGTGTCGATCTGGGCCTCAAAAGGGTAGCTGTTTTTACAGATCAGAACCTTCGCCCTCTCCAGCCTGTGCGATTAGTGATTGAAGCTTTGAAGCGAGAAGGGGTTGAGTTTGAGATATATGATGAAGTAAGGGTTGAACCAACAGATCTATCGATACAAGCGGCCATATCATTTGCACAAGCGGGTAACTTTGACGGATATATAGCGGTCGGTGGTGGCTCAGTCATAGATACCACTAAGGCAGCCAATCTTTATGCTTCTTATCCAGACGACTTTTATGCTTATATCAATGCGCCTATAGGTCTTGGCAAACCAGTGCCCGGACCCGTAAGGCCGCTTATAGCGATTCCGACAACAGCAGGTACAGGTAGTGAGACGACAGGTGTAGCCATCATGGATCTTACCGAGCGCCATGCCAAGTCTGGTATCGCTCATCGATATCTAAAACCGATATTAGGTCTTGTTGATCCTGAAAATACCAGATCTATGCCACCAGTGATTGCTGCTGCTTCAGGACTCGATGTGCTATGTCATGCGGTCGAATCATATACTGCGATTCCATTTACAGATCGACCACGACCGGAGCGGCCGATCATGAGACCTGCCTATCAGGGCAATAATCCGATCAGTGATATCTGGTCGTTGAAAGCCATAGAGTTAACCGCACAAAACATAGTCAAAGCTTACAAAAATCCAGATGACGATGAAGCACGATTTAACATGATCCTTGCTTCGAGTATGGCTGGTATGGGCTTCGGTAACGCAGGTGTACATCTGTGTCATGGCATGTCTTACCCGGTATCAGGGATGGTTAAGAGTTATCAACCTGATGATATCAATGTCGATCACCCTATCATACCGCATGGCATGTCAGTCATCCTCAACGCTCCTGCAGTTTTTCGATTTACAGGAGTAGCTTGTCCTGAGCGACATCTTAAGGCAGCTGAGGTTTTAGGAGCAGATATCACTTCCGTAAATGATATAAAAGCAGAAGCAGGATCCCTCTTAGCAGATCAGATCATCAAGATCATGCAGCAGCTGGATGTGCCCAATGGCCTTTCTGCAGTAGGTTATACGGATGATGATATACCAGCATTAGTTGCTGGCACTTTACCTCAACATAGGGTAACCAAGTTATCTCCACGACCTGCAGATGCAGACGACTTGGAGCTATTATTTAAAGATGCCATGGTCGCTTGGTAAGGTCGATATTTCATAAAGCTTTTATAATAATAACATGAACAAATATCAAGGTGCTATCATTCGAGTTGAGTCTGACGGTGCTTTGTCTATCGTTCATGTTGATGTAAAGGGGCAACACTTTTCTGCTATTATAATTGATACACCTGATAGCAAACCTTACTTAAAAGAAAGGTCGCCAGTTAATGTGATCTTCAAAGAAACAGAAGTAGTCCTCGGCAAAGAAGTACAAGGACATATCAGTCTGAGAAACAAGATAAATGGGAAGGTTGCCAAATTAGAAAATGGAACATTGCTAACTAAAGTAACTATACAAAGTGCCATAGGGGACGTAGCTTCTATCATAACCACTAACGCAGTGAAAGCGATGAGCCTCGTTGTCGGTAGTGAAGTGCAAGCTATGGTTAAAACCAATGAAGTGATGCTTTCTCCTATAACCGAAGATAAAACTGAAGTTGCACCCTGATGGACTGGACGCCGCTCATATTAACCCTCAAGCTGTCAGTTGTTACAACGATTGTACTTTTTATAATCTCGATACCACTTGCTAATTGGTTGGCATATTCTAAGTCTAAACTAAAGCCGATTATAGAAACGCTGGTGTCTATGCCGCTTGTGTTGCCACCAACTGTATTGGGCTTTTATCTTTTGGTGGCCTTTAGTCCATCTAATGCTTTTGGCAATTGGCTGGATGAGTCCATTGGTCTTAATTTGATTTTTTCATTTGAAGGATTAGTATTTGCATCTGTGATTTATAGTTTGCCATTTATGGTGCATCCGATACAGTCAGGGTTATCTAATTTGTCAGAAGGATTAAAAGAAGCTTCATATGTCTTAGGTAAGTCTAAAAGTGAGACATTGTTAAAAGTATTGTTGCCCAATATCAAGCCTTCTCTATTGTCTGGCATCGTCTTGGCATTTGCTCATACGATAGGAGAGTTTGGAGTTGTCCTTATGATCGGAGGTAATATCCCTGGAAAGACTAAAGTTGCCTCTATAGCCATCTACGATGAAGTCGAGGCGCTCAATTATGCAGCAGCTAATGCTTATTCGTTGGTGTTATTTGTTGTTACATTTTCTATTCTATTGGCAGTATATCTCTTTAATGGAGGCTATATAAAAAGATTCTGGGGATGATGCAGATAGATCTACAGAAAGAACTCAACGGAGCTAATGGACCGCTACAACTTGATGTCAAGTTGGACGTTCAGGTCGGCTCTTTTACATCCATTTATGGTCGCTCAGGAGCTGGTAAAACTTCTATTCTTAGAATGTTGGCAGGACTAATGACACCGGATAAGGGTACTATCCAAGTCAATAATATAATCTGGTTTGATATGGCGCAGTCTATCAACGTATCTCCTCAAAAGAGAAATGTAGGCTTTGTATTTCAGGATTATACCTTGTTCCCTAATATGGATGTAAAAGAACAGTTGACGTATGCACTGAGGAAAGGTGATGACTCGTCAGTGGTCCAAAAACTTCTGGATATTATGGACCTAGTCAAGCTGAAAGATGCTTATCCTAAGACATTATCAGGAGGCCAAAAACAACGTGTCGCCTTAGCAAGAGCATTAGTTCAAAAACCAAGACTACTTCTTTTGGATGAACCCTTTGCTGCCTTAGACAGAGGGATGCGAGTGAAGCTCCAAGATTATGTGTTAGAAGCACATGTGTTATTTGGCCTGACCACGATTATGGTGAGTCATGATATAGCTGAGATATACAAGATGTCAGATCTGACTATTGTGATAGATGATGGTAAGGTTACAAAGCTTGGGAAACCGCAAGATATCTTTGCTAATCATGAGGTGAGTGGTAAGTTTCAATTTACTGGAGAGGTGGTTACTATTGTTGAGCAAGACTTTTTGTTAATCATATCTATCTTGATCGGTAGTGATTTTGTTAAGGTCATAGGCTCCAGAGATGAGGTTGGTCCATTGAAGATAGGTGATAAGGTAATGGTGGCTTCTAAGGCATTTAACCCAATCGTGAAGATTATCAAATCCTAATGTCTTTAAGAATAGCTTAAGCCTTTTAGAGGTGTTAGTATTTACAAATTGAGCTAACTTGCGTCTCTATAAAATCAAAGATTATAATGTTATATCGATTAATTGGAGTTATTGGCTTTTTATTGTTGTTGGCATCATGTGCTACAAGTCAGAATATGGAAGAAGGAGCGAAAGAAATGAAAGCTAAAATGGAAGAAGCAGTACTACCTTATGCTTCTATACCAGAATATCCAGAGACATATACAACGGGAACAGCTTTGGGTCGTCTCATTGATGCACTTGGATTTAGATATTACTGGGCAACAGAAGGATTAAGAGAAGAAGATATGACCTATGATCCAGGAGGGGATAATAGATCGACTCAAGATGTGCTAACACATCTTTATGGATTATCAGAGACGATCGTCAATGCACCAATGGGTAAAGCCAATATGCGCCCAGGAAATCCCGCACCTGAAACATGGGAAGGAAAAAGAAAGCAGACTTTGTTAAACTTCAAAAAAGCTAGTGACTTGCTTAAAGCAAGTAGCGATAAAGAAGTTGAAGGATATAAAGTTACTTTCCAAAGAGGTGAAAACAAGTCATCATTTGACTTTTGGCATATGATCAATGGTCCAATCACCGATGCGATATACCATGTAGGACAGATCACTTCTTATCGAAGGTCTTCTGGTAACCCTATCAATCCTACCGTCAATGTCTTTATGGGTACAGCAGGGGGGAATTAATGTACTAATGAGTTAATGTGCTAATGAGTTAATGTGCTAATCAGGGAATGGGCTAATTTGTGAATTAGCTAATTAGCAAATGACCACTGAACTTTAGATTGGTTCATTCTTAGTCATTGAATTAGTTGGATTTGAATCTCCTTATAACTTGTTATCTTGGTTAAGATTAAAAGCAATAATTATGAGAGCTCTATTTGGTTTGTTCAGCGTATTATTAATTACGGCCTCTTTTACATATAAATCATTAGAAGATTCCGCTCTATCTGTTGAGTCAGATATTGATGGAGCTTGGCGTTCAATCGCTTACGATTCGGTTGGTAATCAATTGAGTATGGTGAGTATTATTGCGAATGGTTTTATAAGTACTTCAATGTTTAGTGCAGAGCGCAAATCTTTTGTGGGAACATGGGGAGGGGCTATGACAAGAAATGGAAAGGAAGTAACCATAAAAACTGAGTTTAATAGTTTGAACCCGGAAAGGGTTGGTACCTCTGATAGAAAGCAAATTGTGGTTAAGGACAATCAGATGTTTATTGATGGGGCAGCCGTTCCTTGGTCAAGAATAGATGATGGTTCTCCAGGAGATCTACATGGTGCTTGGTTCATAACCGGTCGTAAGCGCAATGGCGAACTGTCACATAGAAAGCCTGGTGCACGTAGGACTATGAAGATTTTGTCTGGCACGAGATTTCAATGGATCGCTTTTAATGACGAGACAAAAGAGTTTAAAGGTACTGGAGGTGGTACATATACCACTGTAGATGGGGTGTATACAGAAAATATTGAGTTCTTCTCAAGAGACAGTAGTAGAGTAGGGGCATCGTTAGAATTTCAGTATAGTCTACAAGATGGCGATTGGCACCATAGCGGAAAGAGTAGCAAAGGAAAACCAATCTATGAAGTATGGTCTCTACCTGCTAAAGCTTTCGCTGTAGATTAGTATGAATCGACGCTTCCCTATTTTTCTATTTTCTGCTTTTCTAATTTCGACAATAGTTAGTAGTTGTTCGAAAGCCATCGTTGATGAAGCTCCTCCTAATGTGGTTATCGTATTTACGGATGATCAAGGCTATCAAGATCTTGGCTGTTTTGGATCACCTGATATTAAGACACCTCATATAGATCAATTAGCAAAAGAAGGTGTCAAGCTGACAGACTTTTCAGTAGCACAACCTGTTTGTTCAGCATATAGAGCTGCTCTACTCACAGGTTGTTATCCCAATCGTATAGGCGTTCATCAAGCTTTGATGCCTAAGGCGCCAACAGGCCTTAATCAATCTGAAACTACAATGGCAGAGATGCTAAAGTCAATCGGATATGCTACTGGTATCTTTGGAAAGTGGCACTTGGGTAATATGGGCGTGTTTAGTCCACTCAAGCATGGCTTTGATGAGTTTTACGGTATCCCATATTCTAATGACATGTGGCCTAATCATCCCAGTCAAGGAAAGTGGTTCAACTTTCCACCCCTTCCTTTATATAATGGAGATACTCCGATTGATTCTCTAGAAGATCAAACTAATCTTACAAGAGACTTGACGTTTAAAGCTGTAGATTTTATAAAAAGAAATAAGGATAATCCATTCTTTTTGTATGTACCACATCCACAGCCACATGTCCCTCTTTTTGTATCAGAACAATTTAGAGGCAAATCAGAAAGAGGTTTGTATGGCGATGTAATCATGGAGATAGACTGGTCAGTAGGAGAGATTGTAAAAGCACTTGAGGAGTATGGGCTTACAGACAACACCATTGTCATCTTTACATCTGATAATGGGCCTTGGTTATCTTATGGGGATCATGGAGGTTCAGCAGGAGCCTTAAGGGAAGGCAAAGGAACTAACTGGGAAGGTGGCGTTAAGGAGCCCTTTGTTATAAAATATCCTAAGGCTTTGCCTTCAGGAACCACTGTCGAAACTCATGTCATGAGCATAGACATCATGCCAACGATCGCTGGTCTCACAGGAGCTGAGTTACCATCATTGCCTATCGACGGACTTGATGTATGGGATGTCTTGACTGGAGACATTACAGAAAGCCCACACGAAGCCTTTTTCTACTATTATAATAAGAACGAGCTATGGGCTATCAGGCAAGGTGATTGGAAAATGTACTTTCCACACTCATATAATTCTCTCAATGGAAGATCAGGCGGCAAAGATGGTTTACCCATGGATTATGAGAGGATGACTTTAGATAAGCCAGAGCTCTATAACCTTGCAACTGACCGAAGCGAATCGACTGATGTCTATGATGACCATCCAGAAGTCGTTGCTACTCTAAATGCAATCGCAGATGAGAAGAGATTGGAATTAGGAGATGCGTTGTTGGAGATGGATGGTAAGGGATTGAGAGAAGCAGGGGTACATTGAATCTTATGTGCGTAGGTGTTAATGTTGTCCAATTTTTTTATCCATTCAGTTGGTATGATCCCTCTATCACAAACGAAGTGAAGCGGAGAAGGCTTTCGCACGAGTAGTAGCAATTAATTGCTAAGTATAATTATGGACTGCCATGGTTTAGATTTCTGCGCTGCGGTCAACATGACTTAAGGCAGGTCGAGATGACCAAGCATAAAAAAGGCCCTACGAGAGGGCCTTCTTATTTTCTAATTATCGAATAGTTCTAATTACCTGATATCTCTGGGATGTCTTGTCCTTGTATATATGGTGCACCCATTTTTATAAGTGCTTGTTCTATTTTGTTGACTTTTGACGTTAGGGTAGTTAGTTTCGACTTAATGGTACTGAACTCTTTCTTTGCGATTGCCAACTGCTCGCGATGCATCTTGGTTGGGCCATAAGAAGAGTTAGCTCCGCGACTAGCAGTGCCAAATCTTGACCTCATCGTCGGATTAGATCGTTCTCCGATCTCAGCTTTTATAGGATGGCCGTTGAGTTTTATCTTCAATTGTTTGAGCTCTCGTTCTGCCTTGCGGATATCAGATAATGTAGAACCTGTATCACCTGATGTTCTTGTTAGGGCTGTAGCTAAGGCGCCAAGTTTTTGTTCGGCGTGATTTAAATTATAACTAACCGCAGACATAGCACCTGACATCTCACCGAGCTCTGCTCTAAATGCAAGTATATCTTCTTTAGATTGTGTTGGGAGTGCACCTTTTATGATCGACTTCACTTCAAATGTCTGTGGCGAACCAAGTTGGGTTACTTCCCCCTTATACTCTTTGCTCATACTCACCGTATATGTACCTGGGACAACAGCGTATCCTCTGTTCCATCGACCTCTTTGTCCGCCGCCGCGACTGCCACCCAGATTGATGCCTCTTTTAGACGTTTGGGAGAGATCCCAGTTGATCCTGTGGACGCCCTTTTTATATTTTCCATTTATACGATTGACTATGTTGCCATTACTATCGGTAATTGTAAACCATAGCTTGGGCATTTCTTCTTCGCCTTCTGCAAGAAGCGCATCCCAACCAGGAAATGGTACATCTTCATTATTCTTCGCAAGTGCTTTTTCTTTCTTCTTGCGACTCATTTTCATATTGTCGATCTCATCGTTGATGTGGTATGTAAACACTGCTCCGTATGCTGGGTTTTTGGCCTGATAGATTGCAGCACCTTGATTTCCAATTAGCGATCGCTGATTAAATTGTAACGCATCTTTTACAGGATACAAAGCCGCTATCTCTTTCATGCTTTCAGCCGACATTTGCCGTAGAGCGCTATAGTCATCAAGGATAAAGAACCCTCTACCAAAGGAAGCTGCCACGAGGTCATTCTCTCGACGCTGGATCGTGATATCTCTAAGTGATATCGTAGGTAAGCCACTGCTCAACTTCATCCAAGAATCAGCTCGATCCATAGAAACAAATACACCGCGCTCTGTAGCCGCAAACATCAGATTAGGTGATACATGATCCTGAACGGTACGCCAGATCAAGTTGCCCTCTTCAAAGCCGTCGGATGCACTGCGCCAAGTCAGACCTCGATCTGTACTCTTCATGAGGTATGGCTTGAAGTCGCCGTTTTTATGATTGTCCATAGCTACATAGACGGTGTTGGCATCATGTAGATCCGCTCGGATGTCATTCACAAATACGTTGTCAGGAACACCCGGCATCGCACTGGTGGATATCTTTCTCCAAGTAGCACCACCATCTTCAGTCACTTGCACGATACCGTCGTCTGTACCTGCATAGATCAACCCAGACTGCACTGGCGACTCAGACAATGACGAGATGGTGTTATAATTAGACATGGCTCCGACATCCCAAGGACTATCCCAACTTTGTACTCTTCCCATGATCGGAAGTGAGATACGCTCTTGATCTTTAGTCAGGTCACCAGAGATGGCTGTCCAGCTATCACCTCTATCATCCGATCTCCATACACGCTGCGATGCAAAATATAATCGTGCAGGATTATGAGGACTGACTACTATCGGAGCATCCCAGTTAAACCTCTCAAAGTCTTCTCCTTCGCCCGCTTGTGGCTGTATAAGGATCGTCTCACCTGTCAATCGATCTATACGATGCATACCACCTTGTTGTGTCTCAGCATAGAATATATCTGGATTGCCAGGCTCAGTTGCAGATTGATGTCCATCTGCGCCCAGTGTCTTATACCAGTGGGCGTTGCGGATACCTTCTCTTTCTACAGTTCTACTGGGGCCAGAATGAGAACCATTGTCTTGCGTCCCTCCATAGACATAGTAGAATGGTTCTTGGTCATCGACCGCTACTTTATAATATTGAGTAAGCGGAAGGTTGTTGATAAATTTCCAATTGTCAGTACCATCCACAGTCTCATAGATACCTGCATCAGTGCCGATCATCAGATAGTCGGGATCGTCTGCACGAAATACAATCGCATGATTATCAGAGTGCTTATCGCGCTCTTGCAATCTGCTAAAACTTTTTCCGCCGTTCTCTGATACTTGTATTCTCACATCCATGAGATAGAGTTTGTCAAACTGATGTGGCGATGCATATAATTCTTGATAGTAGTGTGGACCTGTTGCACCTGATACCGCATCGGATTGCTTTGACCAAGAAGCACCACGATCTGTTGACTTGTAGACACCACCTTTAGTCCTATTGAGCTCTATAGCTGCATAAACGATATCTGGTTTTTGAGGTGAGATAGCGATGCCTATTTTACCCATATTTCCAGAAGGGAGACCATTAGATAACTTGCTCCATGTCTTACCACCATCTGTACTTTTATGGATACCTGACTTAGGTCCTCCACCCATATAAGCAGCAACAGTTCTGTGACGTTGCCAAGCGGCAGCGTACATCACATCTGGATCACGTGGATCGACTGCGATGTCTGTCACACCCGTCCATTCGTCATCGCCTAGTGTTCTCGTCCATGTCTCGCCGCCATCTGTAGTCATGTATAAACCTCTTTCGCCTCCGCTGTTCCAAAGTGGTCCTTGAGCGGCAACCCAAACCGTCCGAGGATCTTCTGGGTGTACTATGATCTTGGACAAGTGTTGGGTGCCTGTAAGCCCCATGTTCTTCCAAGTATTGCCATCATCTTCACTTAGGTAAATACCGTCACCCCAGGCAACGTGTCTACCGCCCACATTTTCCCCAGTGCCTAACCAGATGCGATGTGGGTTATGTGGATCGATAGTGATACATCCAGTAGAATAAGTGGACTGGCCGTCAAATATGGACTCCCAAGTAGTCCCAGAGTTTTTTGTTTTCCAAACACCACCTGAGCCAGTGGCAACATACCATGTGTGCTCATGATCTGGATGTATAGCGATGTCAGCGATACGACCAGAAGCAAATGCAGGGCCGATAGCTCTCCATTTGAAAGCAGCAAGGTTTTTAGAATTGAGTAGCCCTTCGTCTTTGACTACTTCGGTGTTAGTCTTTTTGTCTTTGTTTTTCTTTTTTCCTCTTTGTGCCGTTAGTGAAAGCGTTGCACATATGATGAGGGATAGGATGAGTAGTTTCTTCATTGTGATTGTTGTTTTAACAATCGTAATATACTCAATTAGCCATTTATAATAGAGGCGTTCTGTTCTGTGGTGATAATTATAGGCTCAACGGCTTAAAACCTTAGATGACATGTTTGGTTCTCATCAATATGTCAGCCGCTTGGTTGATCTTGTTTTTTAAGTTTTTAGAAAGTTCAGGATGCGAGTCTAGAAATGTTGTGACAACTGTTCTGGTAGCTGTATCTCTATATGGTCCCAATGTATTGTCCAACCACCGCTTAGGAAAAAAGATGTCACCTGTGGTTTGTATCTCTTCTATCAGTTCTAAAGAAGGAAGAACATACTTCTTAGATGTAGCTTGGCGCAATGGGTGATGTAATTGATTCAGCGCTGTAAGTACCCATCTTTCTTGACTTCTGTTTGATTCATCTTTAAGCGAATTAAAGAACTCATCACGGATATCAGCGTCAGGAGATAGTGATGGTCTTACAAAGTTCATCCGTTTGACATCATCTGGATTACTAGAGTTTTCTATTTGTTGATCATAGATATCTGAGGCGCTAGTAATCTCTCTTACGCCGATGGCGTAGACAAGTGATTCCTTATCACGAGATGATAATCTAAGATCGATCTCTGGAGCATCATCTTTCCAAAGCCTTACAAGATTGGCTCTTCCACTTTCACTATTAGCGATAGAAGTGTAGGTATTGTAGATTGTTCGCTTCAAGGAGTTGTTAGTTTCGTTTTGAAGTCGCTCCCACAGCTTGTTTTCTAATTGTGATGAGATGGTTTCTCTTTCACTTTGATCGCTTAAGTTCCAGTAAACTGTTCTGACATGTGAAGCGATATAATTAAGTACAAGTGGGTTGCTTTCGTTTGATATCGCAACATGTAGTTGTTTGAGATAAGCTTGCTTCTCCAGTCTGCCATGAAGCAGCTCTTCCCAAAGTGCCATCCATTGTCCTGCTCTTTCTTGATCATCAGTTATATTATTGACCTTTTCCAATGTCTGCAGCAGTTCTTGTTGTGGTGCTTTGATGTAGGCGTAGGCTTCGCCTTTATAGTTGTAATTATAAAGAGTTGCTCCTTTCTCTATTTGTAGTTCTGCAGATTGCCCTTCTATGGTTAGGCTGCTCGTGTTGACTCTTTTGTTGTCAGTTGCTTGCGCGGCAACTATTTGTTGAGGCCATATTTTTGTAGTACTTGCGTTATTGTAAGTGATATTAGATTCATTCTTTTCAATCTCTAAGGTGGGCCGACCAGCACTTTTGACCCAATCGATATTCCATTGTTCAAGGTCGACTTGGGTTCTTTTTTGCATGATGGATATCAGGTCATCCCAAGTCGCATTGTTAAAACTATAAGTAGCTAGATATTCTTGGAGTCCTTCTTGAAAAGAAGA
The DNA here is from genome assembly GCA_937942435.1 of uncultured Saprospiraceae bacterium. Lineage (GTDB taxonomy): Bacteria > Bacteroidota > Bacteroidia > Chitinophagales > Saprospiraceae > JAJRXG01. The sequence goes on along the minus strand of CALDEM010000001.1, from coordinate 35,263 downwards.
GGCGCCAATCAAGCGCTCAAGCATGCGCATGACGATTGGTGCTTTTTGATAGATGATGCCTCCATATAAGGTCCCAGCATTGTTCAGGTTAGGAAGTTCTTGTTGGATAGGATGACTACCGCTAGATCGGTCTATGCCATAAGCAGTAGGGTAGTGTGCTAATAAGAATCTTAAGTCATGATCCACTTCTGGAAATGAAGGGTTGACAATCTTTGCAGCCATAAAGTTGGCAAACACTTCCTTTAACCACACATCATCAAACCAATCCATCGTAACCAAATCACCAAACCACATATGTGCCGTCTCATGAGCGATCAACGAACCACGACGCAGCTTTTGGTTGATGCTTGCTTCTTCATCCAACATAAGTGATCGCTCATTATAAAAGATAGCGCCGACATGCTCCATACCACCATATTGGAAAGAAGGAATGAGTGCAAAATCAAACTTTTGAAAAGGGTAGTCTATCTGAGTATAATCTTCGAGCCAATCGAGTGATGCTTGATGTAATTCAAATATCTCAGGTATGTTACGCTCTACCTTATCCTCATCAGTTTCTCTATATAACATCGTCATCTTCCCATTATCTGATGTTGCGCTTTTATATGCGCCTGCCGTGAATGCAAACAGATAACTACTTATAGGCTTAGTTTTGCCAAATGCTAATTTCGATTTGCCATTGGATAAATCCTTTGTGGTGATCAACGGTCCATTAGCTTGTGCTTTCCAACCTGTAGGGATAGTAAGATCTAAGGTGTAAGTGGCTTTGAGATTGGGTTGATCAAAAAGGGGAAAGACTGTCCTAGCCCGATCTGGTACAAGAAGTGTGTATAGATAATCATCGTTGCGATTAAGACTTTGATTGCCAGCAGTGAAGTTTATGCTGATCTCATTAGTACCTATTTCTAATTTGTCCTTGGATATCAGGATGTGCTCCTCACGGAAGTCTATCTCGATCTCTTGCTGATTAACTGATATCTTATGTAAGTGATCTTTGTCTTCTTTAAAATCTATCTGTAAGTCTTGGTCTATGTCATCCAGTTGAAACGATATGACAGTCATCCCAGCTATTGACTCAGATTGGTTTGCTGGGATATCAAAAGAAAGTTGATAGTCGAGATCAGTGATGTGTTCTTTTCGATACTGTGCAAGCGTGAGCGATACACCAGGGACGACTTCTAATTGTTGATCTGGAGTACAGCTGATCAGTAGAATCAAAAGAGATATGATAGAGAGCTTAACTAAGTTGTCCACGATATGATATTCTTGTTAGACATCAATGATAACAATAGTTCTTGATTGTCAAAACTCGAGTCTACTTTAGATAACGAACTCAACAAACCTTCCCACTCATCTCACGCCCTTCAAAAAAGGCTATGATATTGTCAAAGGACTCTGCGAACATCGCAGCCCTATCTTCGTAAGTCCCAGTGCCATTATGAGGACTAAGGATAACATGATCCATCGTTAGTAATTGGGAAGGGATCACGGGCTCCTCTGGAAATACATCCAATGCTGCTCCTTTGATCTTCTTACTTTCTAATATGTTGACCAAAGCGTCATGGTCGATGAGTCCTCCTCTAGCAGTATTGATTATCCATGAGTCTTGCTTCATGAGACCCAGTTTCTTCGCATCAATGATGTGATGAGTTTCTGCGGTATAGGGAGCATGTATGCTGACTATATCACTTGTAGACATGAGGTTGTCAAATGAAACATAGCGCACATCATATAGCTCCTCCTCAGCAGTATCAAGCTTCGTTCTGCTGTAGTAGATTAGCTCCATCCCAAAAGCCTTTGCCATGAGTGCTACCTCCTTGCCGATACGACCCATGCCAAATATGCCAAGCGTCTTCCCATAAAGTGAGTTGCCAGATTGCACAGAAGATGACCAACTGGCGAGTTGTCCCTGGCGTAATTTTTTGTCGTTAATTGTGATTTTTCTAAGTAGACTTATGATGAGGCCAACCGTATATTCGGCCGTCGCTCTTGAGGTGGAGATAGGTGTATTTGCGACAGCGATGTCCTTAGATTTGGCGTAAGCGACATCGATGTTATCATATCCAACACCATAGTTAGAGATGATCTGTAGGCGGTTGCCCTTGTCCATAATCTGTTGATCAGCCTGAATGCCTATACAGAGTATGGCGTCATATCCATCTACTCGATCCATAACCTCTTGATACTTAGTTTCTACCTGACTGATGCAGTCAACTTGATGTGATTGACTCAACGCTTGGATACGACTTGGGCTGAGTGGATGAGTGATGAGTATCTTCTTTTTCATCTGATGAAATTAACTAATTATGTCTTGAGTCTGTCTAGTGGATCTAAGGATAGTTGCGTTATGATTTTTATATTGTGTACATAAGTTAACGAGATCTAATGATAGTATGGCAGTAGCAAACCCTCCAGGACTCGAAGCGATGTTGCCAGCTCCGAGATCGATAGAAGATGAAAGATTACATCGTAAGCAGCAATTAGCAGGAGCGTTTAGAGTATTTGGAAAATTCGGATTTTCAGAAGGCGTTGCGGGTCATATCACTGCGCGAGACCCTGAGAAAACAGATCACTTTTGGGTCAATCCATTTGGCGTTTCTTTTAATAAAATCAAGGTATCAGACCTAATCCTTGTCAATGAAGAAGGAGAGATTGTAGAGGGAAAGCATAAGATGCTCAACAAGGCAGCGTTCGCTATCCACTCTCGTATACATATCGCTCGCCCTGATGCAGTTGCTGCTGCTCATGCGCACTCTATCTATGGCAAGTCATGGTCTTGTCTGGCCAGAACGCTTGACCCAATCACACAAGATGCCTGTGCATTCTATCAAGATCATGGTCTATATGATGATTATGGTGGCGTTGTCAATGATTCTGAAGAAGGTGATCGCATAGCAGAAGCACTGGGAGATAAGAAAGCAGCCATCCTAAAAAATCATGGCTTGTTGACTGCTGGAGGTTCTGTCGAAGAAGTAGCGTGGTGGTTCATATCTATGGAGCGATGCTGTCAAGCACAGATGATAGCTGAAGCAACAGGAAGCAAGATTCATGTGATCGATCATGAGACAGCAGCTAAGACTAGAGATTTTGAAGTTGGATTTCCAATCGCAGGTTGGTTTAGTTATCAGCCTATCTGGCAGGATATTGTTGCTGCGTTTCCTGATTTGTTGGATTGATCTGTCGTTGAGTATCGACCGCTCCAGGCAAATGTTATAAATGAGGAGTAAGTTCTAATCATTCAGATATAGGTTTGCTTTGGGTTTTATTCTCTATCTTTTAAGCGCTAAAAGACTTGAGATGAGATTTCCAATTGTACTTTTTGCTTTTTTCTGGTTGAGCTCTTGTGCAGATCAGAATGGCTCCTTTCTAATTTCTAATGTCAAGATATATGATGGATCTGGATCGACTCCATATAGAGGAGATGTGATCATAGATCGCGATCAAATTATAAAAATTGGAGAAGATATCTCATGTACGTCATGTGCAGTGATCGATGGTGCTGGCAAAAGTCTCTCTCCAGGTTTTATAGATCTCCATGCTCACCTTGAGCCGCTACCAACAATCCCTTCTGCTGAGAGTGCACTCCATATGGGCGTTACCACTGCCTTGGGTGGACCAGATGGAAGTTCTCCCATCAAGATAGATCAATACCTTACTTCTCTCTCTGATGAAGGCATAGGGATCAACGTTGGATATCTAATCGGACATAACAGCGTCCGATCTAATGTCATGCAATTAGAAGGAAGAGCACCAAGTGAAGCTGAGTTAGACAGTATGAAGACTCTGGTCAACCAAGCTATGAAGGAAGGTGCTTTTGGTATATCAACAGGTTTAAAATACTTGCCTGGCACTTTTGCAAAAATCGGTGAAGTTGTAGCTCTTTCAAAAGAAGCAGCCAACCACGGTGGTATCTATACTTCTCATTTGCGAGAAGAAGGCTTGGGACTGATCGAAGGCGTCAGTGAAGCCATCACTATCGCAGAAGAAGCAGATATACCAGTCGTCTTAACGCATCATAAAGCGATCGGACTTCCTATGTGGGGTAAGAGTGTGGAGACTTTAAAGATGGTTGATAGTGCAAGAGCACTGGGGTTAGATGTTATGGTTGATCAATACCCCTATACTGCAAGTTATACAAGCATATCTGTTCTCATACCCCCTTGGTCACTGGAAGGAGGGCGATACGAGGCGTTTGCAAAGCGATGTGCTGATCCAGACCTAAGAGATAGTATAAAAGCAGGTATCGTCTACAACATCATGAATGATAGAGGTGGAGGAGACTTAAAGCGCATCCAGTTGGCAAAGTTTGATTGGAAACCTGAGCTAGAAGGTAAGACGTTGTATGATTGGGCTATCCAAGAAGGTATGCAACCGACAGGAGAGAGTGGGGCTGAGCTTGTGATCCAAGCGCAATTGCACAGAGGTGCAAGTGCCATCTATCATGCAATGTCAGAAGAAGATGTAAAACGAATCATGGCACATCCTCAGACCATCATCGCATCAGATGGGCGCATCACTGCTTTTGAAAAGGGATTTCCTCATCCACGGGTACATGGTACATTTCCAAGAGTGATCGGACACTTCGCACGTGATGAGAAGGTCATCACCATCGCGGAGGCGATTAGAAAAATGACTTCTTTACCAGCAGCAAGGATGGGACTTGACGATCGAGGTTTGATTAAAGAAGGCTATAAAGCAGATCTTGTCCTCTTTGATGAGGAGCGCATCATCGACAAAGCTACTTTTGAAAAACCTCATCAGTATCCAGAGGGTATAGAGCTAGTGATGCTCAACGGTAAGATCGCCTTAAGAGATGATGCTTTATCTAATGAACGATATGGCGTTATATTAAGAGGTCCTGCTTACACAAAGAGTGAGTAGTATGAAATTAGAAAACTTACCAGGTGCTCGCATTGATATCTTTTATAGCTCTGAGTATATCTCTTCTACTGATCTGTCCTGCTAGCTTACCATCGTGACTGATCACGAGAAGACGCTTGTATTTAGAAGTCAAGAAAATATTGGCTATATCCACTATGTTATCATCTGTTGATACACTCTTCATGACGTCGGACATATAGTGGGCAACTGTACTTTGATTAGCTGGATTGTTGTAGTAGGCCTGTCCGATCAAGACATTGAGACAATCCTTGTCATCGATTAGGCCGACGACTTTTCCATCATCGTTTATTACGGGAGCGCCACTGATTCTATTGGTAAGTAGTGATTGGATAACTTTGCTAATTGGCTCTTGTGGTCCAAACGTGATGAGCTCTCTTGTCATGTATTCTGTAACCAAAGGAGCATTGATCTTTAAGTCTTTCTTCTCTTCGGTTATTGACTTTTGTTGATAATTCTTCATGCAAGTAGTTTTAATAAGATGATCCGCTTCTCTTAACTACCTCCTCAGGACTTTAAAGCTGTCCTGCGCAACATACCATGCGGTGAATAGAAAGTTAAGAATTAATATGTGAAAAAAAGAATATTCTATCTCTTAACTTTTAGAAAGCCATAGAATTATAATTGTCTATTTTCACTTTATGAAAACTAAAAGGCGATCGTTTATTAAAAATAGTTCCATAGGGGTTCTAGGAATATCAACCTTTGCAACTGCGGCTTGTAAGCATGAAAAACCAAAAATGGAGAATGAATTAATGACTAAGCAACTCTTTTTTAATATCTCCTTGGCTCAGTGGTCCCTGCACCGTTCTATCGAAGCAAAGCAAGAAGACCCATCTTTATTTCCGCTTACTGCAAGGCAGAAGTTTGGCATAGGAGCTGTAGAATACGTTAATCAGTTTTATGTCGATAAGGTCAAAGATGCTGCTTACTGGCGTAGCTTGAGAAAGCAGGCAGAAGATCAAGATGTACAGAGTCTTTTGATCATGGTAGATGATGAAGGTGATCTGGGTAATACCGATGATGCTCAAAGGTCTACTGCAGTAACTAATCATCACAAATGGGTCGATGCTGCTGCGATGCTGGGATGTCATTCTATCAGGATCAATGCATTTGGTGATGGGAGTAAGGAAGATGTAGGCAGTGCGATGGTGGATGGTCTGGGACGACTATGCGAATATGCGTCTGAGAGTGCGATCAATGTGCTGATTGAAAATCATGGATTGTATTCTTCAGATCCATCTTGGGTTGCTAAGATTATAAAAGAGATCGGACTTTCTAATTGTGGTACCTTGCCAGACTTTGGAAACTTCTGTCTCTCAGCAAAGTGGGGGAGTACACAGGATGGTTCTTGTGAAGAAGCGTATGACTTATATGATGGGGTTAGGGAGATGCTGCCTTTTGCTAAAGGCGTAAGCGCTAAGTCTTATATGTTTGATGAGTCAGGAGATCAGGTAATGATCGACTACTCTAAGATGTTAAAGATTGTTAAAGATGCGGGTTTCGATGGCTACATAGGCATCGAGTATGAAGGAAGTGATAAAACTGAAGAGGAAGGTATCAAAGCTACGAAAGCACTATTAGAAAAGATTGGGATGTCTTTGTCATAATCTAAGACTTACCTCTTGATATCGGTCTGGTCAAGCAAGTAGGACCACCTCCACCAGCGACGCTAACATGAAGGCCAGCATACTCGTGTACAGTGCAGCCTGCGTTTTGTAATCGAAACTTTGTAACAGGATTATCATCAACAAGTACACAATTGCGCGGAGATAAGGCCAAGACGTTACAGCCCATGGATTCAAACTCTTCATCTGGCACCTCTACTAATTTATAATCTCTGCGCAATAGTTCGTTTCTAAAACTGACTGGCATTAATGGAGAATATATAACCGCAAGGTCCTTATCAACTGGACTTAATATAGACATCAAGTGAAAGACATCCTCTGGTCCTTTATAATGTGGAAGATCTACTTTTATAATATTGATTCCTTTTGGCTTTAGTATATTTTCTAATTGTCTGATGCCTTCTTCATTGGTTCTGTAGCCATGACCTACTGCTAGTGTATGCTCATCCAACCATGCAACATCACCGCCTTCTACTGTTCCGGGACTTTCTATTCTGCCAAGGATGTTTATTTTTTCTTTTTCAAATCGTTCTTCTTGAGCATGTGGTTCTCTTGATCTTTGTGACTTGCCCATGTTACATATGATCATGCCATGATCGGTTGCTATGCTTGCATCTCGGCAGTATATAGAGTCTGGACCTGTTGCATCATGCTCATCTAAGAATATGATTTCGCAGCCCGTCTGTCTTAAGATATTTACAAAAGTGGCGTACTCTGAGATTGCTTCTTGGTATGAAGGCTCATGTATATAGTTGAGATCTTTCCATAAGTCTGTCAATTGGGATTGACTGATAAATCCTTCGCTGACAGATTTGAGATAAAGACTTTTGAGTTGACCGTATTCAGAATGGGCAGTAGTGTTTTTCATAAAGTCAGCAGATGGGTTTTCTAATTTTCGATTTGTTGTGGATCTTTGATTTTTTTCATCCCTCTGGCTACCACGATAGTCGCAGTCAATAGCAATATCGCTCCTGCAACATAAGGAGCGCCTGGGAAGTATGTAGTAGCATCGTCTCCAGTGAATGCATAAAATAGAAAGGCTGCTATGGCAGGTCCGATGATCGTTGTTAGACTCTGCATGCTTGTGATAGCGCCCTGTAGGTTGCCTTGTTCTTTGTCTGATACTTGATTAGAAAGTATGCCTTGCAATGTTGGGCCAGCGACGCCGCCAAGTGCATAGGGTATCAAGAATGCATATAACATCCACGACTGGTAAGCCATCGAGAATAAAAACATCCCAATAGTCCAAAGTAAGAAGCCAAAGATCACAACACTCTTTTGTCCAAACTTCTTGACAGCTATACCGATCAACCCTCCTTGTACAATGGCTACAAGAAAACCTACAAAACTTAAGCTGTAGCCCACTTCGGCTTCACCCCAATCATACATCTCCATGGTAAAGAAACTCCAAGTGGCAGGTAGCGCTTGACCTGCGAGATTCGCTAAGAATAGCGCAAAGATGAGTGCTGCAAGTCCAGCATACTGACCAATCTTAGCTAATGAAACACCAGGGATCATTTTTTCTAATTTGATCTCTCTTCTGTTTTCTATATCTAACGATTCTGGTACAAAGAAGAACCCAAATAGAAAGTTGATAAAAGTAACCCCCGCAGCTATAAAAAATGGAAGTCTCACATCTATAGCACCAAAGATGCCTCCGATACTCGGCCCAATTATAAATCCTAATCCAAAAGCAGCACCAAGCAAACCGAAGTTCTTCGCTTTGTTTTCTGCGGTACTTATATCAGCGATATAGGCATTGGCCACTGTAAAGCTTGCCCCGCAGATCCCCGCTAGTATCCTACCGATAAATAACCAGAGGATCGTAGGTGCAAAAGCATGGATCAGATAATCTATGCTCAAACCCAATAGAGCTAATAGAAGGACTGGGCGTCTGCCATATTTGTCGGAGAGTTCTCCGAGGACAGGAGCAAATAAAAACTGCATGCCCGCAAATGCAATGAGCAGCCCGCCTCCATATGCAGAAGCTTCACTTAAACCAAGCCCCGTTAAGTCTTTGATCAATGTCGGGATCACTGGGATGATGATACCCACGCCTATGACATCAACTAAGACAGTTACAAAGATGAATATGATCGCAGATCTGCCTCCCTTCATACCGCGAATGTCTGCATTAATTTCTCATGACGACTACTTCGAGTCCTTTTAATTTGAGTTTGTGATGTCATAATGCTCATAATCATCATGAGAACTTCTGTTAGTATCGTCTGCTATAACTTTCCAAGGATCCGCCTTCCATGATAAAACTTGCTACTGATGGCAGCATCAATCTCTGCTATGTTATCTTTAGTGATGCTTCCTGCTGCTATTATATTGAGCTGATCATCTGCGGCAGTGATCATCTGCTTAATGATTGAAGCGCCCTCCATGGCCGTCTGAGCACCACCTGAAGTTAAGATGCTATCAAACCCTCCAGCATTTGCAAGTTTGCGTGTCTCATTAACGGGATCCGAGCAAGTATCAATGGCTTTGTGTATGGTTACCTTCATTGGGTGAGCATGATCTCTTAGCTCACTAAGGGTATGTATATCCAGCATGGCTTTTACATCGGTCAAACCAAATACTACATGCTGCACACCTATACTCTTCATTACTATGATCTCTTCTATCATCTTCGTAACCACTTCATCAGATGTCACAAAGTCTCCAGCGACTGGCCTGATCATCACCTTGGTCAGAATCTTAAGGTCTGATAGACACCTGGTTATATCTTGGATAGAAGGTGTCAAACCATCCAAGTCTAGTCGGCTACATAGTTCTACTTGATTAGCCCCAGCCTTTTGAGCTTTTAAAGCTTGATCGAAGCTATTGACGCAGGCTTCTAGTTGATATATAACAGGATTTAATACCATATAAGTCAAAGTGATATAAGAGTATCAGAAGTTTTAAACTTAGTAGTCAATTGTTGAATATTTTGAATTTGGTTTAGTTTTTGATATATTTCAATTACTTGTAATATATAAACCTGTATCAATGCTCATCCGACTTAGTTCAATTTTCATATGCTTAGCTATTGTATCAAGCATCAACGCTCAAGATAATGCTTCATATGCTGTAGACAATATATCTAAGGAGTTATCAGCTAAAGCAAATGCTGTGTTTAGAAAAGATGTAACATCTGTTGTCTTGCACTCTGATAAAAAGTATACTGCTGCCCATGAACAAGTCATCACCATCATGAATAAAAAGGGGGATGGATATGCAAACTTTGCAGAGTTTTATAAAGAAGGAAGTACGCAGATTAAGAGCCCATACATTAAGATATATGACAAAGATGGTAAGCTCTTAAGAAAGGTGAAATCAAAGGATGTTGAAGATTTTGCAGCGCATGATGGCATGTCATTGATATCTGATGGACGTATGAAGGTTTTCTCTTATCAACCAACTTCTTATCCAGTAACTGTTGCAATGTCATGGATCGAAGAATCGTCTAATACCCTAAGCCTACCAACTTGGTGGCCAATAAGAGGTGCCAATGTCTCAGTGGAAAAATCTTCATATCACTTTACTAATAAAACTTCTATAAAGATTAGAGCAGGTGAAAGAAACTTAGAAGATTATAATATAGATAAGCTTAACGACTACTCTTATCAATTAGAGAATCAACCTGTTGTACATGGTGAGTCATATGTACCATCTTTATATGATCGTGTTCCTATGGTTTTTGTAGCACCAGTATCTTTTAATTATGAAGGATATGAAGGCTCATACCAAAGTTGGGAGGAGTTTGGAGGTTGGATACATAATGAGCTACTTGATGATAAAGCCGATCTTAAGAAACATGCTGCCAAATCAGAATTGGGCCCCATCTTGGAAGGCATAACTGACAAAAGAGAAATTATAAAAAAGATCTACGACTTCGTTCAAGAAAACACGCGATACATTTTGATCGGTTTAGATGAAGGAGGACTGGTGCCGCTAAGCGCGCAGAAGGTACATGAAGTAAAATACGGAGATTGCAAAGCGCTCTCATTTTATATGAAGTCTCTCCTCGATGTCTATGGCATAGAATCTAACTATGTTATTGTTAGAGCGGGTTCTGACAAGCCAGAAGACATTTTTAAAGAATATCCTCATGTTTCGCCTGCCAATCATGTGATACTCAATGCACCTTTAGAAAACGATACGATATGGTTGGACTGTACCTCGCATGATAATCCGTTTAATTTTCTTGGAAGTTTTACAGATGACCGACTAGCACTCCAAGTAAATGAATCTGGAGGAACACTGGTCAGAACGCCAGCTTATGGCAAAGAGTCCAATGCAACTATTATTAAGGCAGATGTTACTTTAACTGCAGATGGTGATATTGCCACTGATCTTGATATAGAAGCGTACGGGTTGAAGATTGACAAGGTCATATATCTTAAAAAGTTGAAGTCAAAAGAATTTGATGAATATGTCAATCAATACTTGTTGGCAAAGTTTGATAACCTTGAACTTTCCAATCACGAGTTTTCATTAGATGAAGAAGAGGTAATGACAACCGAGCAATATAGCTTTTCAGCAACCAAGTATGGTGAGCGAGCAGGAGACTATATGATTTTAGAATCCGCATTTATGCCATTTGATATACCAAGACTTAAGAAAGATAGCAATCGAGAAAATCTTATATCATTTCCTCGTGCAGAACAGCTTATATCTGATGTCGTGTATAACGTGCCTGTTGGATTTCATTGCGCTTTGCCAGAACCTATTGTGATAGATGGAGAGTTTGGTAGTTATGTCCAAAAGGTCGAGCAAGTGGATGCTGGGATATTTAAAGTGCACCGCTCCTTTGTTCTCAACAAAGGAGAGTATGACGCTGATCGATATAAAGAGGTTAAGTTCTTCTTCGATAAAATACGTAAAGCAGAAAGAGGAAAATTATCTCTTAGTGCCAAATCATAATAAGACAATCAACTTTATAAATAACAAACTAATAGTATGAAATCATCAACTAAATATCTGATTATTGGATTTGTATTTTTTTATTTAACTAATACTGTCCATGCACAAAAATTTGGAAAAGTAGATCAACATATAGTTGAGCAGACTGCTCATGCTATAGACAGTTCTGCAGAAGCCGCTTACATATTTAAGAAAGCTAAAGTGCGATTTGAAATTCAACAAAGTGATATCTATATGGTGATCGAACACCATGATAGAATCAAAGTGTATAATGAAAAAGGCGAGAAGTATGCAAAGTACTCAATCCCTTTGTACAGAGATGGATCGACAAGAGAAAAGGTGATTAAGCTAAAGGCTATGACCTTTAATATTGAAAAAGGTAAGGTCTCTTCTTCAAAACTTAGTAAGAAAGATCAGTACAATGAAGAGTCATCAGAACACTACAGTTATTACAAATTTGCACTGCCAGATGTAAAAGGCGGTTCTGTTTTAGATGTTCAGTATACAATTAGAACGCCTTTTAAGTTTGTTATACCAACTTTTGACTTTCAAGCAGATGTACCCGTTGATCTGGCAGAATATGAAGTGCGTATGCCACCATATTACACCTATACGCCAGTTGCGCATGGAGCTATACCTCTTAATCATACTAAGAAAGAAGTCAATGGCGATTATCAGCAAGATATAGCGCATACATTTACGGCAAGTGATGTACCTGCCTTGCTTCCTGATGAATATGTATTAAATATTGATGACTACAGATCGAGCTTGAAGTATGAGCTGTATTCATCCCAATTTCCTAATACCATAAAGCAATTTTATGTTAAAGATTGGAATGAGATCGCTAAAGACCTCATGGAGCATAAATACTTTGGCAAAGAGATTGGAAAGCGTACAAAAGACTTAGAGCCGATTATAGATCAGTTAGAAGGAAAGACTGAAGGAGAGAAGATCTCTGCGTTGTATACTCATGTACAAAAGAACTTTAGCTGGAACGGAGATTATGGATATTATAAGAGTGAAGGGATAAAAGATTTATTGAAAAATAAATCAGGCAGTGTTGGAGATATCAATCTACTATTGCTCAATCTTCTATTGCAAGCTGATATAGAAGCAAAACCATTTTTGTTAAAAACTAGAAATAGTGGACTGCTCAATCAGAGTTATCCAAGCAGGTCTGAGATGAACTATCTGTTGGTTTATATCCAACAAGGTGATTCCTATGTTCTGCTGGATGGTACATGTAAGTATTCGCCCGTAGGTCAGTTGCCACTGAGAGCTACTAATATCAATGGGCTACTGATATCTGGTGGTAAAGGTCAGATCATGGATATTCAAAATAAAAATAACTATAAGACCGTAACAATGGCTAACTATGAGGTCGATATAGATGGACCGAGTCTGATAGGTACAGGAAAGCGTATGTTGAAAAATTATGCTGCTTCATCCTATAGACGTACTCAGGATGAAACAAGTGAAGAAGAGGATGTAGAAGAAGATGAAGATGAGGATGAAGATGATGAAGAGTGGGATGAAGATGTCAATGTAGAAAACGAATACGAAATAACAGAAGTGAAAAACCTTGATGATATCAATAAAGATATAACCATGAGTTACACAGAAGTGATCTACAACGAACTTGATAAGATCGGTGATCAGATATTTATAGATGCGGCTATCGACTTTGGCATAATGAATAATCCATTTTTTGAAGAGGATCGAGATTACCCAGTCTTCTATGGTTTCTTATCTGATACAAGACAGATTATAAAAATAAAATTGCCAGAAGGATATGAAGTGGAGTCTACACCCGAGCCTTCTGCTATGGCTCTAGAAGGTGGTAAAGCAAAGTTTATGTATGAGGTCAAGTTGGTGGGAGAAGAGTTAGTCATAGATTATACTTTTAAAGTCAATACAGATATATTTTTGGGAGATGAGTATCCTAACTTAAAGGAACTATACAACCGAATCATCAGCAAAACAAAAGAAAAGATAGTGCTAAAGAAAGTGACATAGGTGACATATAGCAGAGCTAATGCGATGAAATAATCATTTATCTCTACTGATTCATAACATTTCAGGCATGGACATCGTCTAAGAATAGCAACAGTTGGTCTATATAATATCGCAGACTGACATAAGCTATCTAATTACGCATCTAATAAGTCTGATTGTATGAAGTATACTGCACTTCTTGTTTTGATATCTATATTGTTTTCAGTCATGCTAAGCGGTCAGTCCGTCAAAGGAGTCATCACGGATGAGAGCGGCACACCTCTGCCATATGTCAGTATCTATCTTAAGAATACAACGTCAGGTACAGCTTCTAATGCTGAAGGTCGGTATGAACTAAAGCTGCCAACAGGCACACATGACGTAGTATTTCAGTTTATAGGTTACAAGACTGAAGTCAGATCAGTAGCGCTCGATAATCAAGGCACTACCTTGGACATACAGATGTCGCCACAGTCAGCCGTGCTATCTGAGGTAGTGATATCAGCAGATCGCGAAGACCCAGCTTATGCCATCATAAGAAAGGCGATTGAGAAGCGATCTTACTATAAAGACTTAATCCAGTCTTACCAATGTGACGTCTACGTCAAAGGAAACCAAAAGATACTTGATGCGCCAGAGAAGATATTAGGTGTCAAAGTAGGTGATATGGAAGGGATGCTTGATTCATCTCGACAAGGTATCGTCTATCTGTCTGAGTCAGTCAGCAAACTATACATAGATGGAGATGACTCTAAAGAGATCATTACTTCTTCTAAGGTAAGCGGTGATGATCAAGGTTATAGTTTTAATAGTGCTAGAGAATTAGAATTTAGCTTTTATGAGAACACTTTTGAGTTGCAGCGACAGATGGTATCGCCTATTGCTAACAACGCCTTGGCTTACTACAAGTATCGATTGGAAGGCGTATTTCAAGATGAAGAAGGACGTTTGATCAATCAGATTACAGTGATACCGAAGCGTGATTCTGACCCTTCATTTTATGGTACAATCTATATCGTTGATGGATTGTGGAATATCCACTCTCTTGAACTTGGCGCGACAGCTACCGCAACGCAGGTGTTCTTTATAGATTCGCTAACTTTTAACCAAGTATATGTACCTGTAGCAGACCCAGACAAGTGGGCCTTGTTTTCTAATACAGTTACCTTTAAGTTAGGAGCCTTGGGCTTTAAGATGAAAGGCACCTTTACAGGAGTCTACAGCAATTATAATCTTAACCCAATATTTGAAGAAGGCTTCTTTAACCAATACGTACATGAGGTAGAACCCTTGTCTAACGAAAGGGATAGTTCCTACTGGGAAGAGATAAGACCTGTGCCTCTAACAATAGAAGAAGTAGTAGACTATAATGTCAAGGACAGTATAAGGGCAGTAAGGACAGACCCAGCTTACATGGACTCTGTAGATCGCAAAAGTAATCGATTTGAGATAGGTGATCTCTTAGGTGGTTACAATTATACTCGTAGATCCAAGCGTTTGTATTATACCATAGAGAGTCCATTAAATAGTCTACACTTCAATACTGTACAAGGCTATAATGCTAATCTGAACTTTCGTGCGGTAAAGTACTTTGATGAAAAAGAAACACGCAGGGTTATCTATGGTCTTAATGCTAACTATGGCATCTCTGAAAACAAAGCTCGATTTAGTGGATACTTCACTTTTAGACCTTCGAGGTTAAACTTTAATGAATTTACCATAGCCGGTGGGAGCAACATCCAGCAGTTCAATCAACAAGAACCCATAGGTCCTTTTTTCAATAGTTTTTATACTTTATTTCACAGACGTAATCTTGCGAAGTACCTCGATGTTAAGAATCTAAGGATTTCCTATTTGTCAGAACCGCTGAGTGGTGTTTTTGTGACTTCTACAGCAAGATGGGAAGAACGAACACCAGTTGTCAACAATTCAGAATTCAGCTATTTCTTTAGAGAGAGCAGAACCTACGCTCCTAATGAGATCCTCGACAACCCTAACACAACAACTACTTTTGATCAGCATCAGGCCTTTTTAATTGATGTCAACGCTACCATCCGATTCAAACAGAAGTACTTTTTATATCCTGATCGAAAGTTTGGGGCGGGCGGCAAGGGGCCGCGACTAAGACTCTCATATACAGGGGCTTTTAAGGTTGCCGGGGGTGATGTTAGCTACCAGAAAATAGCAGCTTCTTTAGATGACTCTTGGTCTTTAGGAGTAGGAGGCAGGATGAGTTGGTATGTCAATGGTGGATTCTATTTTGCAAAAGACAATGTTCAGTTTAGAGACTTTAGGCACTTTATGGGCTCAGAAGTTTTCCTCATGAAGAGTGCGGATTATAGTACTACGTTTTTACAATTACCTTATTATCAGTTTAGTACGGATCAACATTATTTTCAAGCACATGTCCAGCATCATTTTGATGGATGGATTTTGGATAAGGTTCCAGGATTTCAAAAGTTAGGCTGGAGTTTGGTTGCTGGTGCTAAGTATTTAAAAGCAGGAGATAACCCTTCTTACGCTGAGCTACATGTTGGTTTTGCTAACATGGGATACAAGATCTTGCGATTGGTACGATTAGACGCCGTATTTTCGATTTATGAAAGGCAGACGGATTTTGGATTAAGGATGAGCGTAGGAATTAACTAATTTCTAATTTGTATAATTAGAAAAAGTGAAGCGCATACGCCTACATCACATCGCGTACACACCTAAATCCGGTATGCTCCAAACCAGTATCTGGACTTGACTTCATACGCGCTGCTATACGATAACCAGCACAGTAACTGTCATTACATAAGAACGAACCACCTCTGATCACTTTTTGCGAAGCGCTAGGCATATATGGATCATAGCTAACATCTGGACCGCTTGGATTGTCTGATGTCTCTTCAGTGGCGAGGCATTGATAGTAGTTTGCATGATACCAATCACTACACCACTCCCAGACATTGCCAGCCATATCGTAGAGACCATGACCATTAGCTGCAAATGACTTAACAGGTGCTAGCTTTTCAAATCCATCGGCGTTCGTATTTTCAATTGGAAAGTTTCCTTGCCAATAGTTTGCATGATTTTCTTCTTCTTCAAGTTTGTCTCCCCAAGGAAATATCTGACCGATTTTACCGCCATATGCTGCATACTCCCATTCTGCTTCTGTAGGTAGTCTCTTGCCTGCCCATCTCGCATATGCCATCGCATCATACCAAGAGATATGTATGACTGGGAGGTCTTCTTTTCCTTTGATGGAACTGCCTGGTCCTTGTGGATGTTTCCACGACGCTCCTGGTGTTACTACCCACCAGTCTTGCACTCCGTATCCTCCATTGCTATTGGGAGTGGGGCTATTAAAGACCAGAGAAGCTGGTTGCAAAAGAGATGGATCGGGTGTAGGGGTGCCAGGTGGTAACTGCGACATGATCTCCTCTATCGGGATCTCTCTTTCAGCTGTTGTTATGTATCCTGTCGCTTCCGCAAATATTTTAAACGCTGCATTGGTGACTTCTGTCTCATCCATCCAAAATGAAGAGATATTTATTTTATTGATCGGAAACTCGTCCGGTCGAGGCTGACTTCCTTGGGCCTGAGGGTTGATATCACCGCGTTGCTTTCCGCCCATGCTATAGCTTCCTCCTTCGATCTTGATCATCCCAGAGAAGTTCTCTTTTTGCCTCTGATCGATATTGATAGCTACCACATCTGCCATCGATCCTTTGTTGAGATAAGCCAAGCCTCGCGTATTGACCTGACTGCACATCGAGATGTGAGGGTCAGTAGCATCGGGAGTAGGCTCGGGTGCCTGCTTTGTATGACAACTTGCCATAGATAGAAGAGCGCAAAATGTGAGTAGGATTGAAAGCTTGATAAATGACATCCTGCTAATATACACTATGATCTAAATCCAATAAGAAGAATCATTTTTTTAAATAGTTGAAGTATCCGATATGTCTGCATCATATATCTCCCAACAGATATATTAAATAAAATCGTTATATGAATTATCCAAACCTGTTTACCTTTACTGCTGTCATACAAGAAAAACGGTAATTTGAAAAAAACATATTCGGGCTTTCCATGGATCAGGACATTGGTCCTTTCGTCATATTTGGATCTCTTAGGAGCAGTCTTGATCTTTGGTGTGTGTTATGCTCGTAATTTTCATGGAACCATATACCATGGTGGTGAGATACAGTTTGGCATCCCTTTTACAGAACTATGGTCTTTCATAAAGATAGGGGCATATCCACTAGGTGTGCTATCCACTGTTGGTGCTATCTTTTCTATGTTGGCAACTCGATTTGTGGGTAAGCAGAAAAACTCTGGCAACGTACTCGGTGTCATCACTACAGTCAATAGTGGTGCTAATGACTTTATGTTTGGCAACGCATCCGCCATCATCACCTATCCGCTTTCTTTTATACTTCACTCATTTTCTTTTTTCAAATGGAAGAAAGGTGTTGATATCCGTAAGATTGACACATTCTACTTTTTCATTGTTGGGATAGGATTGCTTTTAGGATTTGCATTGGTTTATATAGGTGCCTATCTATTTGGTGGTCGTGCTGATTCAGTATTTCTGATTACAGTCGCTCTCACTTTTGGATTGTCTTTAGGTGCTAACTTTAGCAACGCTTTTAAGTATGAAGAGACTTGGTTGAGTTGGGCCATTTATAACATCATACAACTCGTTAAGGCCGTTCTACAGATCAATATTGCTAACGTAGTTAAGTATGCTTTCTATCTTTTCAATTCTGCAATCACCTTGATTGATTGGAAGTGGAATGGAGATCGTCCAGGATAACTATTAGAAGTATTGTCCTATACCAATCACAAAACCTCTCTGATTGCTATCAAAAGCGTCAACACCATAATCTATGCGCAGCGTTGTTTCAAGATGCTTATTGTATATACCTCTTAGCCCAAGACCATAAAAAAGCCTTACTGTAGTAAACTCGAATAAGTCGCTCAAGGGCTCTCCTGGATTACGCCAAGATCCTGCATCTACAAATCCCACAAGTTGAAAAGCCCATGCCTTCTTATGACGGATGGTATGTCGATATTCTATATTGGCTATGAGTTGGCCCGTTCCTCTGTCTACTCTGTTGCCTACTCCTCTGATGTTAAAATTGCTATCAAGGACAAACGGAGCAAAGGGACTGTCATTGTTAGTAGCTAACGCCGTCTTTAGTCTAAAAGCAATGTTGCCTTTTTTCGTGGGCCTAAAGAATGATCGAATTTCAAATGTTGCACTATAGAATGGTGTCGGAGCTGAGAAGGTTTGGACATTCTGCAGGTTTAAAAACCAATCTGTACCCTCACGATAGAAGTAATCATATTTTAATTTGTTCTGTCGTAAGACTACTTTTAGTAACCCTTTCTTGAGTGCTAACTGTTGAGGTCCTGGGGTTTCTATGTTGATGTTTTCTAATTTGGCGTAAGCTTCATGAAACAATGTGATGCCCGCTTGTATAGTCGTGTTATCATCGAGCCAATAGTGTCCAACGGTACCAAGTGCATGATTGGTGTAGTTGTATTGGACAGATCGCTCCGTAAAGAATACAGGTTCTTCAGTTGCTATCCTTTGGGCACTAAATCCAAACCCCCAATCACTGCCTTTGATTCGTTCATTGTTAAAAAATATCTTGCCATTAGTCCTTCCAGAATTATTGAGATAGTAGGCTTCAAGTACTTGATTTTTACCTTGGAAGTTATAATTAGAAAAACCCAAACTAAACCATAGATTATCCTTGATGCCACCAAAGCCAAGTATGGGCAAGATGGCTCCTCGCTTCTCTATATGAAATGTTACGTTGCGCTCAGACTGACTACTATCGACTGTCACAGTAGCGTTGCTAACCCCATTGAGTCTCCTTAAGCGCTGTACGTCTATGTCTAATTTTTCTTCATCATATGAGTCACCTACGGTACAAGAGATGTACTGCTCTAAGTATTCGGTGTCAAGGTGGTCAGCACCGATATAGTTTATTTCGGTGATAACCACTGTCTGACTTTGTAGGAAGAAGGGCGATAGTAAGATAAAAATTACTATGGCCACTGTTGATCTCATATTTTCATATTCTTCTCAATCTGCCACATATAACGTGACAATGACTAATAGTTATATCTGAAGCCTATGTTATATGTCGCTGCATCTCCATTGTTCTGGATTAAGAACTGATTAGCAAACTTGGTTCCTAATAACTCAATCTCAAATGAAGGCGAGAATTGGTATTTGATACCTAATCCTGCTTGAGTGAAGTAATCAAAATTGCTCTGCCAATATGGTGAGTAACTTCCTAATACATAGAACGTTGTCTTAGGATTAGGGAAGTAACTAAAGATACCCGTCACTGGTGTAGAAAATCTATTGAGTCCGTTGCTTCCGCCGATGTCTTCGATCAATATGTCTATTTCTGTGAATAATGAGAAGTTCGTTCCAATGGATAGATCGTTGAAGAACTGCGTGTTGAACGTTGCAGCATTCCAATCGATATATGGACGTGTACCGTCTCCTTCTAATTCTGAACCTACAGGAAAAGAAAGAGTAGATTGGATAGAGAAGTTCTCAAGCTTTTTAAATGGAGCAAATCTAACTCTTGGTCCGATTGCTGTGACGCCAGATCTATGTGAAGAAACTGTACCTGATTCAAAAACACCGAGTGGTGTGCTTGGCAATGAAGTGTTAGATACTCTACGATAACGCACCTCAAGTCCAGCATTAAATCTATTAGTCAGCCCGTAGATTGCACTAAGCGAGCTCGTGAAGAAGTTCGATCTTGTATTAAGTTGTTGAGTATCACCTGTCCTCTGCGTGTATAGATTATTGAATAATTTTAACTCTATACCACCTTTAGGTATCGCAGCTGAGACTACGTATCTGAAAGCGTTAGCTCCTTGAGTAGATCCTACACCAGCAGCGTTATTGCCTGATACACCGTTGAGGCTCCAATCGTAGTCATAGTACTTTAAAGAAGCATTTGTGTTTACCTTTACATCTCTATACTTATTGATGAAAGGTATGATGTTACTCTTGCCATTAAAGTCTCCCGGGTACCAACTAAATATTTGTGATACATATACAGATCCACCTTGTTCATAGATAAAGTTAGGATCATTGATTGCTTTTAAAGTTTGTCTTTTTAACTGTAGCTCTAGCTTTTCTGGGCTATATGCTTCATTTGTAATCACTGGGCATCCTTTTGCGCCACATACCAATACAAAGTGAAACCTTGGGTCTTTATAAACTTTAAGTAACTGCTTGTTTTCGAGATCATTAAGTGTCACTTTTGATCCTGCGATAAGATGTTTTGTTCTTGTAAAAAATCCTCCAACATCTTGAACAGATTGTATAGGAAATGCTTGAGCAGCTTGATTGATGACAGTTAGGTTGTATGCATTGATTAAAAAAGCTTGCTTCTCATCTTTAGTTAATCCATCAGTATTAAATGTTTCGATCTCTCTTATTATAGAAAATAGATCTTGATTTTGCTTTGCCTTAGCATAGTCAACATTATTATCAACAACAATGCTTTTTAAGATACGATCTGTTTTGTCGATGAAGCTTGTGATGTCTTGTGCCGCGATTGTATTTGCAAGGCTGAGTAAGATTAGAATGACTAGGTGTTTCATGATTTTTTTTGATTTTGTTTTTGATACCATTTCTTAATAACATTAAGCGCAGGGCTCTGTTGTGGAGAAAAGGTGAATTTTGAGTTAAAGTTGTTATCTGATTGACTCTGCCATAAGGCCAGTCTTTTTTCTCTATTTATATTATAAGTTTCTAATGTTTTCTCTTTGTAAGTTGGATGATGCCACTCCCATATGAAGGCTCCATGAAACCAATCCTCTTGCCAGAGAGATTCAAAAAATGACTCGTAAGCCCACGTTTGGACTTTTGTGGAAACAGGCTGCTTTTCATTGATATCTTGAGGCCATATCCATGGTCTTTTAGCAGCTTGATGATGATTGATATATCCTATCTCTGTGAATACAACGGGCTTTCCATACCTCTTGTGAATTTTTGAAATTGACCTTTTGTATTTTTTCCAAGATTTTATAAAATCATCTTTATCAGAGTAGATGCTTTTTGCAATCGGGAAGTAGCCTTGGATACCGATGTAGTCTAACTCATCCCAAAATGTAATCTTGCTATACTCTTTATACCAGTTGGCAGCATAGATTAGTTCTCCATGATAGACCGTGCGGATTTTTCTAATTATATCAATCCACTTATCTGGATATTTCGATGTCGCTCTATATAACTCAGTGCCGATGCACAAGGCATCTATATTGCCTTCTTTTGCAAGTCTCGCATAGTGCATGATCCATGCTTCATAGTTGTTAAACCATTGAGCCCATGCCGATTTTGAAGACATCTTAATATCTTCTCTCCATTTACCAGAAGCTCGAGGTAGTACGATGTGTGGTTTTAGTAATGTCTTTATCCCCCTTTCATGAGCAGTGTTGGCTGTATGTAATATACCTTGATCCTTTTCTCCCCACCAGTACCGTGAGTTATCTTTGGTTACTGATGGTTGATCATATGCGTTCATCCATCCGTATGCAGTTAGTGATATCCAATTAGCCGATAGATCACGTAGTCCATCAAAGTTTTGGGTCACCACAGAATCACGTCCTACCCAACATACACCGCGCATCTTGTCACTTGGAGCAAGCGTATCCAACTCTCCTCCATACGCAGATACTGCTTGGATGACGCAAAGCAAAATAGTGCAGATATGTGGACTTAGGTATTTCATTATTTAAAAACGCAATTTTTTAATTTCTTAATATTTTGAGCAAGTCATATAAACCACAGTACCAAGTCAGTCCTGATCTATAATTATACTCCGTATGTATGTTGTGTTTAATTGGTGTCTCTCTCGAGAGGATGATAGCAGGTCTCAGGATGTTGAGTTACTACTTCAAGTGGTGATCGAAAAATCTAAAATTGAATCTATAAGCTTAGTTAAATATTTTCTTAATTGTTTTAGCCAATGCTCTTCAACACCGTATATAAGCAGTGCTTTTTATTTGAGGTGCCTGCTTTTATACTCTATCTGATTATTATTACAGCGATAAGATCGAAAAGGTTGCGTGTCCGACAAGTACTACATTTTTTAGTTGCTGTAGCTCTCGTTTCAGCTTTGTTTTTTCTGAGTCTCATCACTTCTGATGCTAACAGTTATTGCTAATAACAGCGCAAAGGTCACTCATATTGACATAGCTCTACTTATCATTATTTCCTCTCATGTTATCATTTTTCCTGCGGACAGAAGAACTATACGACCCATGATCGGCACTAATTACTGAGACCTATATTATTTATGATTCTTGTCTATATTATGGGAGGAGACCATGAGTTTACTCCCACCAAGGATAGAAGTCAGGCATCTTAGACGCTTTTTGCTTGAAGTCCGGTTTCCTCTTCTCTAAGAATGAGGCTACTCCCTCTTTTCCATCTTCTAAGCTCTGATAGTATATTGCTAAAGAATCAACCTTATGCGCTGCTAATGGATGGTCCTGAGCAGCATTACGGTACATCATTTGCCTTGTCAAGGCTATGGCGACAGGGCTGTGTGCGACTATTTTTCTTGCGATCTTATAAGCTTCTTCCAGCAGCTCTGCTGCGGGGTATACCCCCTTAACATAGCCAGCGGCAAGAGCAGTTTCAGGTTTTAATATCTCACCTGTATAACACCATTCAAGTGCAGTTGAGATACCCACTATGCGAGGGAGGAACCATGTCGAGCAGGCTTCTGGCGTGATACCGATCTTATTAAAGACAAATCCTATCCTTGCATATTCTGAGGCCAGCCTTATATCCATCGCACTGGTCATTGTTGCTCCGATCCCCACGGCCGCACCATTGATCGCTGCGATGATAGGCTTCTTACATTCGTAGATAGCAAGGTTTACCATGCCTCCAGTGTCTCTGACGCCATCACGTATGCCTGGATCATCGAGTTTATTATCCATATCGGATAGAGTGGGTTGGAGATCTTCGTTCAAGCCAAATACGTTCCCTGCCTCGGATAGATCCATGCCTGCACAAAAGGCTCGTCCAGAACCTGTTACCACTATGACCCTGATATCATCGTCTTCACTCGACTTGTTAATTACGTCTATTAATTCATCAGCCATCTCAACTGTAAATGCATTGAGCGCATCTGGCCTATTAAGTGTGAGTGTCATGATGTGATCTTGAGTATCTATTGTCAGCGTATTATATCTCATTATTGAAAGTTCTTTAGATTCTAAATATAGTTCAATAATGATCCTTCTTAGGAGCGGATGTGAACGGTATTTGGCGTTTTAACAAGTACCGATTATTCATCATTTACAGAGTTAGAGATATTAAACTAACTTTATATACGTCTACGGTGTGTTATTCATCATGACATTGTACTTCTTATTTATGATATGTGATTAAACTGATTAGTTGTATTTTACTTTTTCTACTCGCTGCTACGACACTTTTGGCACAAGCAGATACATTAGAAGGTCTAGTTGCCTATTATCCCTTTTCAGGAAATGCAAATGACGAAAGTGGAAATCAAAATCATGGTGTTGTAGAAGGGCCCGTGTTGACAACGGATCGATTTGGAGTTGCAGATGCCGCCTATGAGTTTAACGGAGTAGATGATATCATCAGGATACTCGATGACTCGACACTTCGTTTGACAGATGATTTTACATTGGTCGCTTGGGTGATGCCTTATACAATTAAGGATCACACAGTTTTTAGAAAAAACTCCAGTCAGAATGCCTTCCCTGCTCAATTGGCATATGGGTTGGGGCTTTCCAGTACACCTCACTTTACTTTTTCTATCGGTACAGATCTACAATCTAATGGTCTGTCAAGTCAACTGGGCTTGCTTACTTTTCCATATGAAGTTAATAATTGGTATCGGATGATCGCTCAAAAAGAAAATCAGAC
Organism: uncultured Saprospiraceae bacterium; assembly: GCA_937942435.1. Classification (GTDB taxonomy): domain Bacteria; phylum Bacteroidota; class Bacteroidia; order Chitinophagales; family Saprospiraceae; genus JAJRXG01. The sequence goes on along the minus strand of CALDEM010000001.1, from coordinate 10,891 downwards.
GATCACCTTAACGCTCAATATAGATGGCAAAAACACATTTCGATTTTATCGAAGAGAGATAGAAGGAATGGTTCAATATGATACTTCACCTATGCTCATTGGTTCCAGAACCCGCCAAGCATCCAATACATTCGAAGGAAAGATTGACGACATCATGGTGTTCAATCGCTTCGTTAGTATAGGAGATATAACAGGGCTCAACTTTGAAGATGAGATCACCTCTGTTGTTGAGCTGGATGAAGACCTTGTCTCTTACAGACCCAATCCCTTTTCAGATCATCTGGTCATAGAAACTACTGGTCGATTGAGTGAAGAGGATCTAAGTGTGTCTATATATAACAGTTTGGGTGTGCACGTAAGAAGTAATACATCGCAAGGAACAATTATAAATATAGAGACAAGTGACTTGACTCCTGGCATCTATTTTTTAAAAATGAGCAGTGGGTCAGCACGCAGCGTAAGAACTATAATTAAGGTTGATGAGTAACTTCTGGTTTTGCTTTTGAAAAAAACTTCAGAGGGATATAAATTAGAAAAAATAGTGCGATCGACACTGGTATACCAATTACGATCCACCCTATTAATCCATAACCTAATTGTAAAGACAGGTCACTCAGTGCAGTCATGATGTCGGCCTGAAAGGCCGTTTTTACTCCTTCAAAAGTGATCGGTATATGTTCAATGCCCATTATCGCTTCTCCTCCATAGATAAATGGTAAAAAGAGCAGAAGGTGCATAGGGCTCAACGCATATGTCATGAAGAGAGCCAACGGTAGATTGAGTCTTAAGTAGATGGCCAAGAAAGTGACCACTGGTGTAGCAACTCCTATCAATGGTATAACACCTAAAAATGAACCCAAAACGATGCTAAGAGCCATCTCCTTAGGCGTAAGGCCTTGACTGAAGACAGCTTTGGTTTTCTTATACCACTTTTTGTTCTTTATAGAGCTCCAGTTCATACTTTATACCCTATGAACAAGCGAGTGAAGATTAGGTTGGGAACTATAGCGTAATAGGAAAATGATGGATAGAGACACAGAACAAATAATGGAGATTTTAAATGAATTTTGTCGTTGATGGAAGACCATGTGACGAGACTTCAAGAAACTTTCCTTCCTTGATGACAATAAGGGTCAAATTCTTCATCTATTCAATAAGGCGCTCTTAGGTCAATTTCTAACATTCGTTTAACTTTTCATTCAAGAGCTCATTCTCATTCTCTATCTTCTCTGATATAGCGCAGTGTCTTCTTGTAATTATAGCAATTAAGGGAACTTAGGAAACTTCTCCCAGTCAGGCTTTCTTTTTTCAAGAAATGCATTGCGACCTTCCTCTGCCTCATCTGTCATGTATCCCAGTCGTGTAGCTTCACCTGCAAAAATCTGTTGCCCTACTAATCCATCATCGACGAGATTCATCGCATACTTGAGCATTTTGATAGCTGTCGGACTTTTGCCGAGGATCTCTTGGGCCCATTCATAGGCGGTTGTCTCTAACTCATCATGCGGTATGACGGCATTGACCATGCCCATCTCATATGCATCTTGGGCAGAATAATTGCGACCTAAAAAGAAGATCTCTCTTGCTTTCTTTTGGCCTACCATCTTAGCTAAGTAAGCGGATCCATAACCTGCATCAAAACTAGCCACATCAGCATCTGTTTGTTTGAATATAGCATGCTCCTTGCTGGCCAATGACATATCGCAGACGACGTGTAGACTATGCCCACCTCCTACAGCCCATCCTGGGACGACACAGATGACTACTTTATTCATAAAGCGGATGAGACGTTGTACTTCCAGTATGTTAAGCCTGCCGATGCCATCACCTCCGACATATCCTCTTTTTCCTCTGACTCGTTGATCGCCACCAGAGCAAAATGCCCAACCTCCATCTTTGGGAGAAGGCCCCTCCCCAGATAGAAGGATCACTCCGATCTCTCTATCTTCATGGGCGTCATGAAAAGCATCCAAAAGCTCACCAACTGTTGTAGGTCTGAAGGCATTGCGTACCTCTGGTCTATTAAAAGCGATCCGCGCTACACCATTAAGTTTTTTGTAAGTGATGTCTTGGTACTCTTTTGCGATTTTCCAGTCTAATTGTTTCATTGCGTCTATTGTCCTTCAAAGATAGGATTGTTGTGACGTAACAAAAGGTATTTTGCTTTTATTACTATCGAGCACATATCAATAACGTTCGATCAAAACGTCCTCATACACCTCGGTCTTAGTTCTTTGTTTGCGGGCTGCTTTTAAAAATTTGTAAGTTATTTTTCTAATTGTAGATACTTCATTCTGACTAGGTTGTACAGAGGTGATTTCAATTAAAGAAGTGTTTTTTATAATCTGGCATAGGCTGGTTATTTTAATTATCCCGATTTAAGATTTATTTAGAAGTATGCTTTAGACATTTGAACAAGCCATGTTGGTTCTATCTTTTTTTAAGTGATAAGGTGCAATAATCTAATCACTCACATCATAGTCGCCAATATTGACACTTGGCTTGGGATACTTATATTTTAGATTATTATGTAATATCGCAGTATAGAAAAAATATAGAACTATGACAGTTAAAGATAGAGTAGCCATCGTCTCTGGCGGAGCAAGAGGGATCGGGAAAGCAGTGAGTGAATTATTTGCTGAGAAAGGTGCCAAGGTAATCATATGGGATTTGCTGGATGATGGAGAGCAAGTAGCTAATGATATTTCTGCCAAAGGACAGTCTGCAGAATTTATGAAAATATCTATAACTGATAGAGATGCTGTCTTCTCAGCTGTCGATAGCATAGTTGACAAGTATGGTACAGTAGACATCTTAATTAACAATGCAGGCATCACAAAAGATAAAACGCTCTTAAAAATGAGCGATGAAGAATGGGATGCTGTGATAGATGTCAACCTTAAAGGGATATACTACTGTACCAAAGCAGTTGCTCCGATCATGAAGGAGAAAGGGTATGGCCGCATCGTATCAGCATCTTCAACGACAGGCTTACGTGGCAACTACGGACAAACGAACTATGCAGCAACTAAGGCAGGTGTGATAGGTATGACAAAGACTTGGGCCCTTGAGTTAGGCAGATATGGCATAACAGCTAACTCCATCGCTCCAGGCTATACTAAAACGCCAATGACTGAAGCTATACCCGACAATATCAAGCAAATGGCATTGATGACCATCCCTGTCGGTTTTCTGGCAGAACCAGAAGATCTGGCTGTAGGCTATCTTTTCTTAGCTTCTGACGAAGCGCGATTTGTTAGTGGTGTCTGCCTGCCGATTGATGGCGGATTTAGTCGCTAACAGTTTACCTTAAGATCAAAGTAGCGTTTTGTGGTAGTCGCTTTGAACTTTATAGATAAAAAATCTATCAACTATTGATTATGTAAATCAAAGAATCATATATTTGCGCTCCCTTAAATGGCCCGTTCGTCTAGGGGTTAGGACGCCAGGTTTTCATCCTGGTAGCAGGGGTTCGAATCCCCTACGGGCTGCTAGAAAAGACTCGACCTTTGGTCGGGTCTTTTTTTTGTAGGCTAAGTTCTTCCAAGCCTGTGCTGTACCGCAAGCTACTGTTTGTGGTTAATTCTTCAAAGGTGCTCTTGTACCTTTGTTCTTATTACTCAAATCACTAGGAGCTCATGGTATGGGATACTAAGAAGACTTAACCATTGGTCTGGTATTTTTTATGCTCTTTATGACTCAAATCCGCCGTTGCCCGGAACATGTTATTTGTACTTATTTCTAATAGAGTGCTGTTGTACCTTTTGTTTTATCAGGCCATACAATGGATATTTAGTTCAGAATTTTCAAGGAGTACATAATATCAGTGTGTTTTTTTAGAAACACATGACATCATCCACTGCATGTGGATTAGCATTTAAACACATTGCTCATATTTTGTCGTCATAAATCCGCCAAAGATGGGAATATTCTATTGTATACTAAATATATATATGTGATAACTATCAATTATTCACATTTATGGCATAAATACCATATATGTTAAAAATTTTTCCAAACTGTCTATTGTCTGATTTCAAGTATACATTTGAAGAGGATGATAATGAGAAAACTAAACGTTGCCTTTACGTTTGCTGTATTTTGGCTATTTCTTGGCGGCTTAACAGGTCAGCTGGATACGTTAGAGCTTGATTCTAGATTGGTGATCTCTCCAACCACTTGTTCTATCCTCACAACGGGAACTACTCAATCTTTTTTGATTGGTGGATCATGCGGTGCTAACATCAGAATATCAACTGATAGAGGACTAACTTTCATCCATGAAGTAACGCCTGAGGAGTTTGCCTTGGGGAGGTTCGATTTTACATTTGACACGCCTGGCGAATATGTCATTTTCTGTAGCGTGCCTGATCCAGACTTGGTATCGACGAGCGCAGCATGCTACATCGTTGCAGATGCAGTTCCTACTACATCTGAGTGGGGGGTTATGATTCTCTTTTTGTCTATGACGATAGTTTGCGTGTTAGTACTGAGAGTCAAGCTTGCTTACTAGGGTATACATTTCATAGTTCTACCTGACTACATAGACAGTATGTTCGACGTAATGCTCCTTTTGTTAGTGATCTCTTTAATAATTTCATAACAACATTAAGATTGTCAAGTACTAGTCATAAGCCATCACTTTGTAAAGACTTTTAAATAGTAGACTTATATCTTAGTATCGATTGATGCACTTTATTGAAGCATATCAAAGTATCTATACCCCTAGATGAGATAGCTTTCAAGAATCATCAGAATCACATTTTAAAATCACCAAACCAATTGTTATGTCCTACCTAAACATGTACATCCACACTATCTTTCTTTTAGAAACGACTTGCCCTTTAAGTTCTGTTTGAGAAAACATCTCTATGTGATTCAGTCTTAAAAGTATACCAATAACTGCGTACTCACGGATTTGCACTATTAGATATAAAGTTATTTTGCAGAAGTCAATTCTATTGCCTTTATCATCTAAATTATTGATCTATAAGTTGATATAAATATTAATATTGTCTAATGTGTTATTGTTTGTTATATCTTTTTTATTACCTTTGAATTTCAAACGCGCAATCCCCGCGCCCGTGACTACATAAGTATACTCCGAGTCGATACGTATCGACTCCACCTTCCTAGAGAATAGAATCATACACGATTTTAAAAGTTAGAGTTTACACGTCTTAAACAAAGTAGTTATGTCATTGCGAGTACCACCTCATGTTTCAATGAGTATTAAATTTTTCTATTGTAGTTTTATTTTCATTGTCATTTCAAGTTTCACATCAGTATCGGATTTGGATCTTGTGGAGACCAACTCATATTATTTAGACAATGATTTGAGGGCTCAAGAAGAGATTACCAAGAACTTACTTTCGTCATCGTCCGAGAAAGTCTTTCACTTGATTTCTCATGGCAAATCGGGAGAGTTGTTACTTGATGGTCTATGGCGTGATGCTGCGGACATAGCTTCTTTCTTGTCTCAAAAAGATTTGATCAAAGGTAAAACCCATATAAATATTTATGGATGTAATTTTGCCCAAGGAGAAAAAGGACTTGTTGCTGTCGGATATCTCGAGAAGATTCTGGGCGTGACTATAGCAGCTTCTGATAATATTACAGGGGTAGATGGTGATTGGGATTTAGAAGTAGGCAACCCTATCAACCCTGTTCAGGTAAATGGATATAAGTATAATCTTCAAGGATGCGATTGTTCTGACTTTATCTATGTCAATGATCAAGATCAAGACCTAATCCATAAATTTGAAGTTTTTTCGGATGGTTCAGTTGAAGAAGTTTTTAATATCGTCGGTACAGACACGTCCGTATGGCTTGATACGGGTATAGCGCCATCAGATCCTCATGGTTCTGCGACAGATATTAATGGAAATTTATATGTCGCAGACATAGGAAGAAATGGACAACAAGATTCAGTTTTTTCCTTTACGTGTGATGGCACTCCACGAAATGGAGGTCAAGCCCTTTTTGATGCTGAAGATTTCATGCTTAGGGTAAATAATTTCGGATCCTTCAAAGGGCTACTCTACTTTGCCAATATAAGAAATCAAGGTACGGATATTGTTATTGTGGATCCATGTACAATAGATACTATAGGACGTATGGCAGTACCAACAGGCAACCTCAATGCTTGGGGCTTTCATATAGATCCAATATCTGAAAGATGGTTTTTAACAAATATCACCGGTAACCAAGTGTTTTCTGGAAGCTTAGATTCAGACTTGTATACAATTCCGGCCTCTAATAGTGGTGTATTAGAATTTAACCTCCAGTTTGGAAGACCTATGGGGATAACTTGCGATGAAAATGGCAATATATATGTCATTGAAGACCAGAATGTCGGAGGTACCGATGCAGGTCTCAATGCTAATAATGTGATCTTATCCAAATACGGATCCGACGGTTCCTTTATAGCTAGTATTGAAGATGCAATTCCTTACTCTAATGGTAATCCAAATTTGACTGATGGACTCCCTGGATTTTCTAGGACGAGAGGTTTGGTTTATAGTTCGATTAGTGGAATGCTCTACCTTTCTGGCAGAGAAAATTGTATTACTGTTATAGATACTAATCTTGTTGAGCAAGTAGCTTTGAATATCGCTAATCCGCAAGATGGATCTCCTAAAGGTATTGGTATAACTCGAGAGTGTTGTCCCGATTTTGTTAATGCCGTCATAGATACAATTATTTGTGTTCCTGCGATCGGAGGAAAATTGTTTTTACAAGATCTGATCCAATGCGACGGGCCATATTGCGAAGGGTTATGGTCAGAAGGCATGTCTAATACTGGGCTTTCTTTTAACTCTTGTGATAATTCTATAACGATAACGAGCCTAGATGCATGTGGATCATTTACTGTATCTAAGGGGGCTAAGTCTGGAGCTCAACAATGTGATGCGTTTAATTTAACGGTTAATATAGAGGTGGACGAAGTACCTTCAGCTCAGATTTTTGCGATACAACCAACTTGTTTAGAGGGAGTAGTCGGAACCAATGATGGTGAATTGTTACTTTCTGAAATTTCAAATGCAGACAGATTTAACTGGTCCGTTGGCAGTACTTATACGGGGGACACGGATTATAATAACGCCATCGATGCAACCTCATTATCTTTCCCATATGTCATAACGGATACCTTGAGTAATCCTATAGGTTCAAGGGATTACACCATAAGATTATTCAAGAGCAATCTTGCTTGTAATGGAGGAAGATGTTTTGAAGATATAGTTGTCACACTTCATGAGCAAGATTGTGCAGTGGGTTGTGATTGTACAGAAGTGATTTATCTTAATGATGTAGGAGCTGCCGAAGTACATAAATTCTCAATAGATACTGCTAATGGTATTGCTGAGATTGGTAGCCCTTGGGTAGGAGGTGTTAATCAACCACACGGTATTGGTGTTGATTTAAACGGTTTTACCTTCGTCGGCGAGTTTAATAATGCATTCTCATCTTATACCATCAACAAACTGACTTGTGACGGTTCATTTGTGGATAGTGAACAGAATGGCCAGGCAAGTGATTGGTTTATTTCAACTATCGGCGGTGGCCTAAACTTTGCTTCTGTAGACAGTATGTTATTTGTTTATAACGGTGCTAATGTATCTGCACTCAACACTTGTGATGGTGCCATTTTAGGTTGTGTTAATATCAACTATTTTGGCTCAGGTTGGGGTATGGCAAAAGCACGTTCGTCTGACAGTCTATTAGTAACAGATGGATGGTTAAACGAGAATAATGACTTGATAATCATACCCTCTAATATCTCTAGTTATGGCGCAATTGGTGCTTGCACAAAGCCGGGACGTGTGATAGCTGATGATTTCATTCCTGATACCGAAGCGAATGGTAATTTCAATCAGATATACGGTGTGGTTGAAGCTGCCGATGGAAATTATTATGTGGTAGTTTCAGAGAATACATTAGCAACTAATAACCCTGATGTACTTAATCTGTCAACAAGCAAAATATTTAGGATCACCCCTGCTGGAGTAGCTACTGAAATAGCGAGAGATGATAGTAATGATGGAATAGGATTTTTTGCCACGCGTGGGATTACGTATAGTGAAGAAGCTAACCTGCTCTTTTTAGCTTCTTTCGAAAATTGTATTTATGCCATAGACTTAGATGGTAATCCTGCAGCAACGGAGTTTACGAACGATGACCCGGGAACAGCAAAAGGAATTGGGATCATCAAAGAGTGTTGTCCTACGAACAATAATGTGACAGTTGACACAGTGATTTGTATGGCGTCACTAAATAATCAAATCTTCTTGCAAGAGCTTACTGGTTGTGAGGGTATTATCTGTGAAGGTGTTTGGCAAGAGGGGTTATCAAATATGGGTATGACTTATAATCAATGCGATAATTCAATCACGATTGACGCTTTGAATGCTTGCGGTACCTTTTCTCTTGAATCTGATGGCCTTGGAGCTGACAATAGATGTGGAGCATTTAAGATTACAGTCAATATTAAAATCGGAGGTCTCATGGCAATAGATGCAACTGGAGATCAATCTATCTGCATAGGTGATGGTGCATCTCAGCTTTCTGCTACAGTGACAGGTGATGCTACTAACTCATCATACCAATGGCAGATGAGCACTACTGGATGTGAGGATGGCTTCGCTGATATAGCAGGAGCTACTATGCTGACATATGTACCCGTCGCACCAACAGTGACAACATATTATAGAGTAAGATCAACAACTAATCTTATATGTGGTAGCGAAGAATGTGATCAGTTTAGTAACTGCGTGACCATAACAGTTAATCCACTTCCTATAGTTACTTTGACCGATCCCGCAGACATATGTATGGATGGTGGTAGCTTGTCTTTTACGGCAACACCAACAGGAGGTTCATTTACAACAAGTGCGGCAAGTGGCTTGACTTCTGATGGGACTGCTGGCACAGCAAGTTTGGCAGCTGCTTCTGCCGGAGTCGGTACTCATACTGTGACGTATAGCTATACAGACGCTAACATGTGTACTAATACAACGACAGTCAGTGTAATGATCAATCCGCCACCTGCCTGTTCTATCACCGGCCCTACAAGCAATTATCTTCCTAACGCTGTTGATGTCATGTATAGTGGACCTGCAGGGGCTTCTGATTATGCTTGGAGTGTAACTCGTGGTGATGCAACCATTGATGGCTCCAGTAGTATGCAGGATGTAATTGTTGATTTTGGTGTTACAGATACTACGACGTTAGAGTTGATGATCACTGACGTAAATGGTTGTCAAGCGACATGCTCTGTTACCGTGGTGAAAGAGGAGTTTGACCTTGCCCTGAGTAAGGTGATAGCTGAAGCCGGTCCATTTGCACCAGACGATACAGTCACTTATACGATCACAGTTTACAATCAAGGAAATGTAGATGCAACGGGCATAGTAGTAACAGAGACGCCACCCAACGGTATGACAATTGTAGATCCTGATTGGACTGCAAACTCCTTCACAGTGGGCAATTTGGCCGCAGGTGCGAGTACTACTGTTGATGTAGACTTGATGATTGCAGCTGCCTTCCAAGACACGAGCTTAGTTAATAATGCAGAGATTACCATGGCAAGTAATGCTTTAGGAATAGAAGATGAAGATGGCGCGATTGGTACAATCGATGGAGGAGTAGCTGGCGACGATAGTGAATTAGATACAGATAATGATATAAATGATGAGGCAGACGGTACGCCAGGAACAGCAGATAATAACTCAGACGTTGACGAATATGATCCAGAACAGATCAATGTGGAACAGACGTTTGATTTAGCATTAGAAAAGCAGTTAGCGAGTGGCGAGAGCGGCCCATTTGCACCAGGTGATACGGTTACGTTTACAATTACAGTATACAATCAAGGCACCTTGGATGCGAGTGGTATAGTAGTAACAGAGACACCACCAACAGGAATGACCAATGTTGATCCAGATTGGATAGGTAATACCTTTACTGTAGGCAGTCTTGCAACAGGGGCAAGTACAACTGTAGATGTAGACTTAGAGATAGGAGCAACATTCCAAGATACCGTGATGATCAACAATGCTGAGATCACAGAAGGCACAAACGCCTTAGGCTATGAAGATGAAGACGGCGCGATCAGCACAACAGATGGAGGTACGCCTGGTGATGACAGTGAGTTAGATACAGACAATGATATCGATGATGATGGCGTAGGTGGCAACGGAATTGCAGACAACGGGAATGACATTGATGATTATGATCCGGAGTTGATTACAATAGAACAGACGTTTGACTTAGCATTAGAAAAGCAATTAGCAAGCGGTGAGGTAGGTCCATTTGCCCCAGGTGATACGGTTACGTTTACGATTACAGTATACAATCAAGGCACCTTAGATGCGAGTGGTATAGTAGTAACAGAGACACCACCAACGGGAATGACCAATGTTGATCCAGATTGGACAGGTAATATCTTTACTGTAGGCAGTCTTGCAACAGGGGCAAGTACAACTGTAGATGTCGACTTAGAGATCGGAGCAACATTCCAAGATACCGTGATGATCAACAATGCCGAGATCACAGAAGGTACAAACGCCTTAGGCTATGAAGATGAAGACGGGGCGATCAGCACAACAGATGGAGGTACGCCTGGTGATGACAGTGAGGTAGGTACAGACAATGATGTAGATGATGATGGCGTAGGCGGCAATGGAATTGCAGACAACGGAGATGACGTCGATGATTATGATCCAGAGTTGATTACAATAGAACAGACGTTTGATTTAGCATTAGAAAAGCAATTAGCGAGTGGCGAGAGCGGCCCATTTGCACCAGGTGATACGGTTACGTTTACAATTACAGTTTACAATCAAGGCACCTTAGATGCGAGTGGTATAGTAGTAACAGAGACACCACCAAC